>JAHBUE010000006.1 GCA_019638235.1 Cyclobacteriaceae bacterium | reverse complement strand
GTTCGTGCTTCGTAAGACAGGAAAGTGGTAAATTTGAAGTTCAGTTCTTCGTAGGAAGTTCAGTGGTTAAAATCCCTGCCTGCGTATAGCTGAGAAACGTTGGTGGCAAGCATAAACGACAACCCAAAACGACAGAAAGAATGAAAAAATATTTTTGGACACTTCTATTCTTGACGACAATAATGCAATCGGCATATCCTTGTTCGTCATTCGTTCTAAAAAATGGAAAGACAATCCTGTTGGGCAAAAATTTCGATTGGACTTTTGACAAAGGTTATATCATCAAAAATTTAAAGAACACAACCAAAGTTGCGTACTTCACACATAACGGAACACCTGCAAGTTGGACAAGTAAATACGGTAGTATTACGTTCAACCAAAACGGAAAAGAAATGCCTTATGGTGGAATGAATGAAAAAGGGCTTGTAGTGGAAATGCTTTGGTTGGAAGATACCCGTTTTAATATTTCGGAAGACAAAACATACCTGAACGAATTGGAATGGATACAATATCAGTTGGACAATTTTCAAACCGTTGACGAAGTTATCGCCAATGTTGAAACGCTAAAAATATATCCGATTAAAGGAAAAATCCATTATATATTGGCAGACACTTACGGAAAATCGGTAATCATAGAATATTTGGACGGCAAACCTATGGTTTACGAAAAAGAAGCCAACGCTTGTCAGGCGATAACCAACAAATCGGTGGCGTTTTCAGAAAAGTATATTGATAATATTCAAGGTATTCGCCAAAACAACACATCGGAAATTTACCGTTACCATCAACTTGAAAACCAAATAAAGAAACTGCAAAACCCAAGTAATTATTCGGAAAAAACTGCATTTCAGTTATTAGAAAGTGTAAGTATTCCCAAAGGCGACTTTAAAACGGTATGGTCTATTGTGTACAACATTGAAACCAAAAGCATTGCTTTTTATTCTCACAAAAACAAAGAAATTAAGCAAATCAATTTGAATAACATTGACTTTGAACAAGGTTTACGTTGCTTCAATATCAATCAAAATAAAGAAACGCTGTTAGACAACAAACTACAACCTTTTTCAGAAAAGGTAAATTTTGAAATGGTTTCAGCATCGCTGACACATTTAGGATTTGATATGGGTTTGAGCAAAGAAATAAGCGAACATCAATTCAATCAAAAATTGGTAACACAATCCTATTTTTCTCAAAATTATTTTCACTTCGACATTAATATTCCTATGGCAGAAGCAGGTAAATCCTTGATTTTTTCGGTTATGGACAGTGAAAAGAATTTTAATAAAAAAGTAGCGGTAACAGGTGGTTATCTTGAAGGGACAACAGTAATTGGCACGGCTACCAGACACATTTACGGCTTGAAAAACGGCAAATATGCAATGATAGCCCTAATAGACGAAAACAAAAATTATGAGCTTGATTTTGACAGCGAAAAAAATCCTGTTGAAAAATATGCAACTTTCAGCAATTTCATCCCAAAGTCAATGGCAGAAATTACATTTAAAAATACATCAAGCTATTTTACCAAAGACAACGCTAAACTGACAGTAGTATGGAGATAAGAATGCCAGCCACCAACATCGGTTTTGCGTCAGGCGGGCTGACGTGGTAGATTGAACGTTAGTGCTTTTTACTAACTTTGGTGCAAGGTTGAAAGTTTGTGCTTCTAATCCCGCCCGAACGCAAAGCCGAAAAACGTTATGCACCATTCTAAAACGACAGAAAGCGAGCGATTTGACGTGAAAATTTTGTAAATTTGAAAACTGAATTAAGACTGAAAAATATGTTCAACACAATTGAAATAGACAGAAATAACCTGACAATTATGGGGATAAAATTTTCAGACATAAAAACTCTTGAAAGCACTGCAAACGCTTTGGGCAGTAATATGTTTGAAGGCTTTAAACCGACACCAAAAGGAATTGAAATTATAAGGGACTATGTGACAGGAAAAATATCACTAACAGAACTTGTCATATTTGCCAAACAAAAAGCCTATGTCTAATTCCTACAAATACATAGACCCTGACTTCACGTACACAGACCCCAAGACAGGACTTTTAAAGAACTTACAAGACATTACAGACCCTGACGTATTACTCTTTGTTGAGAGTGGTGCGGTTACAAAACGACTTCAAGAACTTTATGAGAAACCAATAAAAATAAAGGGTACTGACAGCCTTTTTGAAATTCATAGGCACTTGTTTCAAGATATCTACGCTTGGGCAGGGAAGAAACGAATTGTTGAAATAAGCAAAGATGGGAAACAATTTTTCCCGACTTCACACTTTGACAATGCTTTCAGATACATTGACCAATTAATTGCCGATTTCAAGAAAATTCCGAGAGAGAATAAAAATCAGTTAGCCGATAAATTAGCAGAAATTTTAGACAACGTAAACTACTTACACCCATTCAGAGAAGGAAACGGAAGAACGCAAAGAGAATTTTTAAGACTGTTGGCATTGGAAAAAGGCTTAACGCTAAATCTCAACCCACCAGACAACAAAAGTGTTTACGAACGATATATGAAAGGAGCAATTGAAAGTGAGGTAAAGACTTTGACAGAATTAATTTTTGAACTGATTGATGAGAATGAAAAATAGAAGAACGGTGCATAACAAGGTATTGCCGATGAGAGAAATGAAAACGATACTAATATTCTTAATCACTTCGGTGACAGTTTGGGGACAGTAGGCAGACAAATCCGTTGGATTTATCCGCCACTAAACAAACCCAAAACGTTATGCAGCAAGCGGTAGTTGACAATTAGGACATGATTAACAAAGAGAGAAAAAAACAACCGGGAGAAATTGAAATTCATATTGAGGATGTGGAGATTATAATGGGTGACGACTTTATACATCTGGACAGACTACTTAATAACGTTTACTGCTCTCATTGTAAAAATAGTTACAACGGGACAATTGAGAACTACAAGATTTATTTGAACAAACTTGATGACATAATTTTCGTGGGACAATGTACTGAATGTAAAGAACGAGTTGCACGATACATTGAGACAGGTGAGACAATTTCAAAGGCAGAAATTGCAAGACATGTTCGGACAATCAAAAAGGAATTTAAAACGATTAAGAAAAAAAAGTAAATTGGACGACTGACTAATCGCCAGCCGCTAACAAAAGCTATTTGCAATGGCGAGGTTCGGTGTAAATTTGTAGTTTAGTTTTTTATATTGCGTTTGGTAACGGGGGAAAGCACCTCGTTTCAAAAACCCGCCACAGCAAATAGCAAAACGTTGGCAGCAATTTTCCGGGACAATACAGACAACTAAGTAAAAGAATAAAAATAGATTGATTTCATGGCAAAGAGTTTAAGAGAAGTAATGAATGGAAAGTCAGACGAAGGACTGATGGACTATTTAGACAATTTTCAAAAATATACACCCGAAGCAATAAGGACTGTGGTTGACGAATTAAAAAGCCGAGGTCGGAATTTTAACGATGAAGAATTAAAAGAAATAAACATAAAAATTGAAAAAAGAACCAAAGCCGAGAGTGAAGAGGACACGCTATTTGCACCTAACAACGCCTGGAAACAAAGTGTAGTTACAGACCCAAATGCCCCTTTATTTTATTCAAAGGGTGCGATTACAGCTTTTTCACTTTTCTTTAGCACAATATTTGGCGCAGTCCTTTTGTCGTCTAATATCAATGACACTAAAAGAAAGTGGATAGTGATTGGTTTTGGTATAATCTATACGACTGTATCAATCATAATACTGAATTTAATTCCGCCAAACACTTTTTACGTACTTCTACTCAACACAGCTGGTGGACTGGGACTAACATCGACTTTCTGGGACAAGTATGTTGGAAAGGAAACTAAGTACAGAGCAAAACCGATTTGGAAACCACTAATTATTTCAATCATTATTACAATTCCGTTTCTGTTAGCAATAATTTACGGTTGACCAATATAACGCGGGACAAGAAAACTGCTGCCAACAAAGGTGGCTGTTGCACAACTAAGAAACTACCCATTTACAGAAAAATAATCTTTGAAATTTGAAGAAATTCAAAGGTTGCAAAGTGCATACAGCATCAAAATGGTAGTTGTGCAACAAGCACAAAGTGTTTATGCCATTGTGTTATCGGTCTGACGTTTATTATTTTTAACAACACAACGTCATAAACACAAACGTTAGCGGTTATGTTTTTCGGACAATGATGAGTAACGCAATTAAGAATATAATTTTAATGACGGGACTACTTATTATCTCATGTACAGGCAGACAAGAGATTAAAGGTGGAGAGAAATATTCAATAGCTGTATTCTATAATGACAACAATGAATATCATAACCCTGAAAAAGAACAAAGGAGAACAGAAAGATTACTTAGCCGTGACACACTATACATTTTCTTCGAAACTGATTTCAAATCAGACACGGTAGACATTAAGGTTAATAATAATAAACCGCAGACACTGTATTTATTGACCGACAATTCAATTGGAGTTGCCGACATGGCACATTATGACATTAATTCAGTTGACAAAATTGAAATAAGAAAAAATAATGGAAAACCATTGACTATTAATTTGACAGACAAGACAATGAATCTTTGGACGGTGAACTTTTATAATGATACACTACGAGCACAGAGGAGAAAGTATTTACCATGGTACGAGTGACAAAAACACAACCGCTAACACCGTGTTTATTTAATTGCGGGGTTTTGTGTCCTTATTCAAATTGGTTTCTTAATTTAGTCCGCTGTAGGCGGACAGTTACGGAGCAAGTCGGGCTTAACATTTCGCTGCGCTCCATTTTTTTGCGCTCCTATTCCCCGCACTGCATAAACACAGACGTTATAAAAAAACCAGAACAACCACCCCACCCGCTTTTGCGGCCTGTCGCGCATACGCGCGACTTTTTTGCATCTGTAAGCTAACAATCACATCCTTTCCGGCACGTCAATACCCAACATCCTCATCGACTTTTTAATGGCTGTCGCAATGCTTTCGGATAAGGCAATGCGGAACCGCAGTTTGGCCTGGTCGGCTTCGTTGAAAATCGGGATGTTCTGGTAAAACTGGTTGTACTGTTTTGCCAGATCGTAAGCATAGTTGGCGATTACAGCGGGTGAGTATTCTTTTGCGGCCTCTTTCAGTTTTGCCTCAAACGTACTCAACAAATAAAGCGCTTCCCGTTCAACCGGTTCAAGCGAAGCAATGGCTTTAAGGTCATCTGCCGACACCGTAATGTTCATGCTCGCGGCTTTACGCAAAATAGCTTTAATACGTGCGTGCGTGTATTGAATAAATGGCCCGGTGTGCCCCTGCAACTGTATCGACTCGTTCGGGTCGAACATCATGCGCTTTTTCGGATCGACTTTCAGCAAGAAAAATTTTAACGCGCTCAGGCCAATCATCTCTGCAAGCGCATCAATTTCTTCTGCACTCATTTCATCCACTTTGCCCAATGCTTCCGTTTGCTGACGTGCGGCATCAACCATTTCCTGCATCAGATCATCGGCATCTACTACCGTACCCTCGCGGCTTTTCATTTTACCAGACGGCAGATCAACCATACCATACGATAGGTGATAACACTGCTTCGCCCACTCATAGCCAAGCTTGCCGAGAATGAGGAACAATACTTTAAAGTGATATTCCTGCTCGTTGCCTACGGTATAAATTTGTCCTTCAATTTTCGGGAAATCGCGGAAGCGCAAAATGGCGGTACCAATATCTTGTGTCATATACACCGAAGTTCCGTCTGCACGCAACAATACCTTTTGATCTAATCCATCAGCAGTAAGATCAACCCACACCGAGCCATCGTCTTTTTTAAAGAAGATGCCTTTCTCTACTCCTTTTAATACTTCGTCTTTACCAAGTAAATAGGTATCAGATTCGTAATACAGCTTATCGAAGTCAACGCCCATGCGTTTGTAGGTAACATCAAAGCCGTTATACACCCAGCCGTTCATGGTTTTCCAAAGCTGAACGATTTCAGCATCTTTGGCCTCCCACTTTTGCAGCATATCAACCGCCAACTTCATAACAGGTGCCTGCTTTTCTGCTTCCTCTTTGCTTACGCCTTGCTCCTCTAATTCTTTTACCTGCGCTTTGTAGTGCTTATCAAACTCTACATAATATTTACCTACCAGCTTATCACCTTTCAGGCCGCTGCTTTCCGGTGTTTCACCATTTCCAAACAACTTCCATGCAGCCATGCTTTTGCAGATGTGTATGCCACGATCGTTGATGATTTGCACCTTGTGTACGGTATAGCCAACGGCTTTATAAAGTTCGGCTACACTGTAGCCCAAAAAATTATTACGCAAATGCCCTAAGTGCAACGGCTTGTTGGTGTTGGGCGATGAGTATTCAATCATGATCTCCTTTCCGTTATCCGGAAGAGAGCCATAATTTTTATTCGCATAGATAGATGCAAATACTTCAGCCCACACCTTATCGGCAATCACTAAGTTTAAAAAACCCTTCACTACGTTAAAGCGACTCACAATACCGGAGTGCTCCACCAAGTAATTCCCAATAGCGTTAGCTGTTTCTTCCGGCTTTAGCTTTGAAATCCGCGTAAGCGGAAAGCACACTAATGTATGCGAGCCTTCAAACTCGGCATTGGTAGGTTGCAGTTGTAGCTGCTCCACCGATTGGTTAAAAAGAGCCCTAATGGCTTTTTGTATTTCGATTCTTAATTGATTGTCTAAATTCATTGTTTAACCGCAGAGGGCGCTAAGTAGCGCAGAGTTGTTATAAGTTGTTTACTACGCGCTTGATGCCAGATTTCAGTAAGGTAACGTTAAAATTCATAAGCAAGCCAAGTCTGACTTTTGAAAGTTTAAGATATGTAAGTATTTGAGCCATATGGATGTCATTTAAAGACTCCACAGCCTTAACCTCTACGATAACTTTTCCTTCAATCATCAGGTCAATTCTGTAACCACAATCCAATCTTACCTCCTTATAAACCAAAGGTAGCGGCTTTTGTTTTTCAACCAATAATCCAGATTGGGTTAATTCATAATAAAGGCATTCCTCATAAGAAGATTCCAATAAGCCAGGCCCAAGTTCACGATGAACCTGAATGGCACAGCCAATGATCTTCTCTGAAATTTGATTTTCTGTCATATTATTTTTAATCGCTATCTAACCGCAAAGAACGCTGAGATACGCAAAGGATTCAATGGTTCTGGTATTCTTCAACAAATCTCTGCGATTCTCCGCGAACTCTGCGGTTTATTCTACTTAACCGCTAAGAACGCTGAGGTACGCAAAAATCTAATTCTCATTTTTAGCCAAGAAAAGAACTTTACGGTTTATTCAATTTAACCGCAAAGAACGCTGAGGTGCGCAAAGGTTTGATCTAACTTTTCCTAACCTCTTTGCGGATCTCCGCGACCTCTGCGGTTAATTTTTACATTTCAAGTATATACGCAAACATCAAAGGCGCTACAATAGTCGCATCGCTTTCTACAATAAACTTCGGAGTTTCAATGCTCAGTTTACCCCACGTAATTTTTTCGTTGGGCACAGCACCCGAATACGAACCATACGAAGTCGTGCTATCACTAATCTGGCAGAAGTAACTCCAGAACGGAACACCATCACGTTCCAGATCCTGGTGCAGCATCGGCACTACGCAAATCGGGAAATCACCGGCTATGCCTCCGCCAATCTGGAAGAAGCCAATGCCGTCTTTGCCCGCGTTCTCGGTGTACCAGTCGGCAAGCCACACCATGTATTCAATACCACTCTTCATCGTGCTCGCTTTCAGTTCGCCTGTAAGCACATACGAAGCAAAAATATTCCCCATCGTGCTGTCTTCCCAGCCCGGCACTACCATTGGCATATTACGCTCGGCTGCGGCAATCATCCAACTGTTTTTCGGGTCGATCTCATAATATTGTTTCAGGTCGCCACTGTTAATCATACGGAACATAAACTCGTGCGGAAACAACCGCTCGCCTTTGTCTTCGGCATCTTTCCACACCTTAAACAAGTGCGACTGTAATCTTCTAAACGCCTCCTCTTCAGGAATGCACGTATCCGTTACACGGTTCAAATGATTGCCCAGCAAATCCCATTCGTCTTGCGGAGTGAGGTCGCGGTAGTTCGGAATTCTTTTATAATGCGAGTGCGCCACCAGGTTCATAATATCCTCTTCGAGGTTAGCGCCCGTACACGAAATAATATGTACCTTATCGTGGCGTATCATCTCGGCAAAACTGATACCCAGCTCGCCCGTGCTCATGGCTCCGGCCAACGAAACCAACATCTTTTTGCCTTCGGCAATGTGCTTTTTATAGCCTTTGGCGGCATCTACCAGCGCGGCAGCGTTAAAGTGCAGGAAATTCTTTTCAATAAAGGCAGAAATGGGTCTGTTTTGGCTCATGATTCTTTCAAATTTTGGGCGAAAATACACAAACCTGATAAAAGGTTGACAACCTTTTTTCCGGGAAACAAAAGGCTGCCAACCTTATTATCAGGCGACCGAAGAATGCCCGGTTTATTCCACAACAACCGGCCTTTCTGTAATCGATTTTGCCGTAGCCTCCAATATCTCAAACGCATTTTCTGCCATTTGATTCTGGCTGTCGAGTGTTGGGTTTACCTCTACAATTTCCCACGCTACCAGCTTGGGGCTTTTGGCAAGTTCAACGTTAAGTGTTTTGGCTTCATCAACTGTTAAGCCATTGGGCACGGGTGTACCCGTTCCCTCCGAAATGCGACTGTCTAAACTATCTACATCAAACGAAACATAAATATGGTCGCAGTGCTCAAGCATTTGTAAGGCTTTAGCTGCAATTGCCGAAGCTCCAAACTTTTTCACTTCTTCGGTTTCGATAAAGTTAATGTTGTGTTTGTTGATAAGATAATTTTCTGGCTTCTCCAGGTCGCGCACGGCTATGTACACAATATCTTCAGGATAGATTTTTGCCCCTGGCATCCCCACATTTTTAATTTGTTCCCAATACTCAAGCGTTTCGCCACGCGGGTCATTCACTTTACATTCTAAATTATCTAACCCACACGCCATAGATAGCGGCATGCCGTGCATATTACCGGATGGTGTGGTGTATGGTGTGTGAATATCGGCATGGGCGTCAATCCATATCACCCCAAGGCGCGCACCGGGGTTCGATTTTTTTATTCCGGCAATGGTACCATAAGCCGTACTGTGGTCACCGGCTATGACGAAGGGAAAGTAATCATCCCAAATCGTTTCGTACACTTCCAGGCACACGCGCTCTTCCATAATCATTACACCATCAATGAACTTGGCGTAGGAGTGCTTAGCCCCATCAAACAACAACTCGTTTACATTTTCAACTTCAACAGATTCGTGCTGTTTAAAAAAGTCAGACTTGAGGTCGAGGCTGGCAATTTTTAACGCCTCCACACCCATACTGGCGCCACGGGTACCTGCCCCTATTTCAGATTTTACTTCTATGATTTTTAATCCCTTCACAATACTGGAAAATTAACAGATTTTTAAAAAAGACAATTCAACGCAAAAAAAAGACGAAACCCGGCCTGACTTAGTAGTCGGGCAAGGCAAAAGTGCCGCAATAGACTTCGGCAAAACGGGCATTGAAATTCAGGCTTTTCATAGCGGTAAACACATTGCAAAGATGGTAAATTTATGCCAATATTGCACACCTTTTTAACATGCTTTGTGTTTTAAATAAGCCTCCGGAGGCTCTTTGAATTAAAGATTAAGACAGTGTAAAGAAATAACCAGAAACACCTCAAAAATCGTTAATCCTTGTTCTTAAATCAAACTAAATATTCCAAACCCACATCACCACATAAAAAATGAAGAGTTACCGCGAATTAATTGAACAAACCTTTGAATTTCCGCAAAAGGAATTTAAGGTGCGCGACAATGAATTACTCTTTAATGATGTTCCGCTTATGGACATCATCAAACAATATGGCACTCCGTTAAAGTTAACGTACCTGCCCCGCATCAGCGAGAACATTCGCTTTGCTCAGGCCACGTTTAACGCTGCCATGGAGCGTTTCAGGTATAACGGAAAGTACACGTATTGCTACTGCACCAAATCCTCGCACTTTTCTTTCATCCTCGAAGAAGCCTTGAAAAACGATATACATATCGAAACTTCTTCTTCGTTTGATATTCCGATTGTGCGCAGTTTGTATGAGCGTGGAAAAATTTCTAAAGACACCTACATTATTTGCAACGGTTTTAAAATGCCGCTGTATCGGCAATACATTACCGAGTTGCTAAACGATGATTTTAAAAACTGCGTTCCCATACTCGATAACCTTAGCGAAATCGATCATTACGAAGCTAACGTAAACCAACCTTACCAGGTGGGCATTCGCGTGGCCGCAGATGAAGAGCCCAAGTTTGAGTTTTATACTTCGCGCCTCGGCATCCGTTACAGCGATATAAACAGTTTCTATAAAGATAAAATTGAGAAAAGTGAAAAAGCATCGTTGAAGATGCTGCACTTCTTCATCAATACGGGTATTAAAGATACCGCCTACTACTGGAGCGAACTCAGCCGGTTTATTTTTAAATATTGCGAACTGAAAAAACTATGTCCAACATTAGATTCTATCGACATTGGTGGCGGTTTTCCAATCAAAACATCACTCACCTTCCGGTACGATTATAAATACATGATCGAGCAGATTGTAGAAAATATTAAATGGATTTGCGAAAAGAATAATGTACCGGTTCCCAACATCTTTACCGAGTTTGGCAGTTATACTGTTGGCGAGAGTGGTGCTGTATTATACCAGGTAGTAGATCAAAAACTTCAAAACGACAAGGAGCTTTGGTATATGATTGATGGCTCGTTCATCACGCACCTGCCCGATGCGTGGGGCTTGAATCAGAAATACATTTTACTTGCCGTTAACAAATGGGATGACCCTTTCCATAAAATAAACATGGGCGGCCTTACCTGCGATAGTCACGATTACTATAATTCAGAAGCGCATACAGGCGAGGTGTTTTTACCGATGATTAACGATGAAGAACCGTTATACATCGGTTTCTTTCATACGGGCGCCTACCAGGAATCGCTTGGCGGCTATGGCGGCATTCAGCATTGTTTGATACCCGCCCCCAAGCATGTACTGATTGACCGAAACGAAGACGGAGAAATAACCACGCAATTATTTGCGCCTGAACAAACGCAGGAAAGCATGTTGAACGTGTTGGGGTATCCGATAAAATAAATTTTGTGACTATCTAAAAGCAAAGAGGCCGCCTTTTCAGGCGGCCTCTTGTTATTTACATTCGCAGCAAGCTTAGAAAGAAATCACAGCTTCCAGCACTGCTCCACTAAATTTCATTCCATGAAATCTGTTGGTATTGTTGTATCCGTCATATTTCTGGTTTACATAATCAAGTTTTACCATAATGTTTTTGGTCATAAACCAGCCACCGCCCAGGTTGATACGGGTTACATCCCCTTCAGTTCCTTCCAGTCCTGCACTGGCAATTTCACCTGTTACGGTATTATATCTTCCACCGATATAGAAGTTTTCATTTGCGCCAAAGCGATACAGCAGTTCTGCACCGATGTGGTTTACACTTCTTGTGTCTGTTTCAGCAGTGGCCTTTCCAGATGAAATTTCATACAAGCCAAAAAACTCCAGACCATTGTATTTAACAAACGGGTTAATCATAATGGAGGTAACCTCATTGCGGAATCCAGGCTCAAAACGTCCGGAAGCATATTGGGCGGAGGAAGAAGCGCCCACAGCCTCTGTTACAAAATAATAACGTGAACCGGCACGGTCTGCCCTGTACAAATATTGGTTGGCAGAACGGTGTGTGTAGTAAAATGAACCTGTTAATCTGAATCTGAAATCATCAGTGATTTGTTTGTCGTATCCAATTTTTCCAATGAAAGAAGGAGATGTTGGGGTTTTAACGGCTGTCTGATTTAGTTTACCGTTGGTAATTCCACCCATGGCAATCCATCCGTTGCTTTGATAATAAATCTCAGCGCCTACTTCAGTGGTAAAGGCATCCATCAGGAAGTTTTCCACAAACGGGTTGTAGATGGCAAGGGCATTATCCGACCTTCTGAAGTGAGCGTCACCGTAGTTATTTTCCATGTGGCCGAATTTGAATGTCACCTTGTTCATGATATTTTCCAAAAAGCCAGGGCGGATAAAGTCAAGTTTATCGATGGTAATGTAACCGCCTTTCACATACGGCTCAGGGTGATGGCGTGAAGAGAGGTAAGTTCTCAGGTGCAAGTTTACACCGTTGTAAAGCTTTACGTCAAAATCGAGGTTGGCAGTAGCCAGGTTGAAGTTGTTTCCCATAGCGACTAATTCATTACCCGGAATATTGTTTGGGTTTGAGTTTTCATGATCCAATGCCTGGAACTGCAACGCGAAAGCCGATCCGATTTTTACTTCAACTTCGTTCGAAGTACTCGTGGTATCTTTTACTGGCTCGAAAACATTAAGTCCGTTTTTATCATAAGTCCGGAAGTTTTTCAGCCAAGGCTGTTGCGCTGACGCTTCCATAGTAAAGACCACAAGTATAACCATGCCCAGCAGTCTTAATGTGTTTGATATTGTTTTCATAAAATTTTAAATAAGGATTTGAGTTTACTTTACTTACTACAAATTGCTTGATGAATTGGTTAGTGTTATGTTAAAATTTACAGTTACTTCTTCGCCCACTTTAATAGTACCCATCACAGCGGTAGGCGGCACCATGTTGAAGTCTTTCATATTCAATTTTCTTAACCCGGTAATCTGAACATCGCCATTGGCAAGCACTTTTGCTTTTGCGGTTAGCTCAACCGGTTTGGTTGTGCCGGCCATAGTAAGGTTGCCGTTGGCCACAATAGTGTATTCGGCTCCGCTGGCTGTAATTTTAGCTGATGTTAGTTTATACTGGATGTTCGGGTTTTTACCAGAGTCAAAGGCTTCATAGGTTTTGTTGTCCATAGTTTTGCCTTTTGTACTCTTAATACCGGTAACAGGAATTTTTACAGTTACATCCTTAATCTCTTTCAGTTGTTTATCCTGAATGGTAACATTGGCACGGGCTTCTGCTTTAGTGACGTCCGACTCCCATTCGTGGAGCGAGGAGCTTCCTTGTACGGTCATTTTATATTCTTTTATAGAATAGGTCGTTTGGGCTAATGCCGCAAACGGCAGCAAAAACACAATCACAAGGATTAGTAGCGGATTTTTCTGGTTTGTGTTCATAACAGTTGTGTTTGTTTTATACCATAAAAGTATAGGCGCAATTCGGGCTTGCGGCTGATTGCTGTCAGCAAACAGGTTGATTTTAGTCATCAGGAAAGGCGCGGTTTGTCATGCCTGGACGATTAGCTTACATCGCAAACGTGTGCGCTGGTACAGAAATATGTAAATTAGAGTAATTTTATCTGTCAAGACGGCATTCCTTCGAACAGATTAGAACTAGTAACAGCATGATAAAAATACTATTACTAACACTGACGGCATTTCTCACTGTAACAGGTCGGGGGCAAAAAAACATTGAAGGAAAATACGCTTGTGCTGACTTTCCAACATGCTACTTGATAATTAATTCTGACAAGACCTTTAAGTATGGATTCGGACGAGATTTACAATGGGATGTAGCGTGCGGAAGATTTGAATTGAGAGGCGACTCTTTATTTTTTGAATATCTTTCAGACATGTTCGACCAACAATGTAATTCGGAAGGAATAAACTTCTGGAATCATTCTGCAAGACGCCATTGATAAAAGATTCAGGCCAATTAGTGCGCGGCTTTCAAAAAACAAAATAATTACATACAAGACTGGCGACATAGCCGACCCTGAAACCATCGATAAGAGATTCTATTATTATAATAGAAGAAAAAAGAGTGGGTAAAACCATCAGCACCATTCACCCAAAAATCAGGCTTCCGGCAAGGTCTTTTTTTCTTAGTTTTGCCCCTTAATCAGGAGTAATTTTGAGCAACGCCATAGTCATCATTCCTACCTATAACGAGCGCGAAAACGTAGCGCTTATCATACAGGCTGTATTGGCGTTGCCTCGCCAGGTGGACATCCTTATTGTGGACGATAACTCACCGGACGGCACGGCTGCTATTGTTGAAGTCCTGCAACGGGAAATTAACCAATCAGGCGCCCGGTTACACCTGATGCAACGTGCCGGAAAGCAGGGGCTTGGCACGGCTTACATTGCCGGGTTTAAGTACGCACTCGAAAAAGGCTATACGTTTATTCTTGAAATGGATGCCGATTTTTCGCACGACCCAAACGACCTGGTGCGGTTAATCGATGCCTGCGAAACCGGGGCTACCGACATGGCCATCGGCTCGCGCTATGTAACGGGAGTAAACGTGGTAAACTGGCCTATGGGGCGGGTGCTGCTCTCGTGGTTTGCCAGCAGGTATGTACGGTTTATTACTTCTATGCCAGTGTTCGACACCACAGCCGGATTTATTTGCTACCGCAGAAAAGTGTTGGAAACCATTCCGTTGGATGAAATAAAATTTGTGGGCTATGCGTTCCAGATTGAATTAAAATTTAAAGCCTGGAAATATGGCTTCAAATTAAAAGAAGTGCCCATCATTTTTACAGAACGCACACGGGGGCAATCGAAAATGACACCCGGAATTTTTAAAGAAGCCTTCGTTGGTGTGGTGCAATTAGAAATCGGAAGCTGGTTTCGTAAATACAAAGCCTGACGGTAACATGATAGTAAAAAAACTTATCAACTATGGTTTACTTCCTTTAGCGGGAATTTACCTCGTTCTCCTTATTCCCGATAGTAATTCATCGCACGTAAAGATTGCAGAGGCAAACGCTTTCGTCTGGAACATGGACGAACGCTGGAAAAATCTTGAAACAGAATTTACACGATTAAAAAAACTAAATAAACCTTCCCTTGATTCGCTGTACCAATCTCATCATACAACATTACAAGCGCAGCTTAATCTTCTGTTAGAAGATAGCGTTGTTCACTACAACGATGCACGATTGCTTCAGATGCTGGATTCATTTTTTGAAGCAACTCCGTTAGCGGCAGCCACACAACATGCTACCGAATACCTCGCGCTCTATAACACCGCCCGAAAGTTGGTCAAGCGTCAATCGCAACATTGGGATTTAAACAGCAGCGAACAACGCAACAGCATCTACGCACTTCTTTACGGAATGCGTGCTGCCATAGAGGAAGTGTTGTTGCAGGCCGACACGGTAAACTTCAATGCCGTACAGTATGTAACTGACGAATCCTCTGAAACGCCCTCTGCCATGCTGCAAGGCATTCGCGTGCATAGTGGCGATTTGCTGCTTTCGCGAGGAGGTGCAGAAGTATCGGCTTTTATTTCGCGTGGCAACGATTACCCCGGAAATTTTTCGCATGTAGCCTTGCTGTATATTTCTGAAACCGGTCAACCCGAATTTATTGAAGCGCATATTGAAAAAGGCGTTGCCATTGCTTCCGCAGATGAATACATGAAAGATAAAAAATTGCGTTTCATGGTATTGCGGCCTCGTGCCGGTTTATCGCAACTAAAAGCAAACCCCATGCTGCCCCACCTGGCGGCTTTGTATGCCAAACAGGAATCAGAAAAACGCCATATTCCATACGACTTCAAGATGAATTTTTACGATTCCACCACCATGTTCTGTTCGGAAGTAGGGTCGTATGCTTATAAAAAACACGGCATACAACTCTGGCAGGCAGAGTCCACCATATCATCGGCAGGTACAGCACGCTGGCTTGGCGCATTTGGTGTAGAAAATTTTGTAACCCAAATGCCCTCCGACTTAGAATATGATCCGCAACTTTCAATTGTTGCCGAGTGGTGCGACCCTGAAACACTATTAAAAGACCATATCGATAATGCAGTAATGGATGCCTTATTGGAACAGGCGAATGTCGGAAAAGAGATTGAATATTCGGTTTGGCTTTTGCCGATAGCCCGTGTTGTGAAAGGTTACTCGATGTTGCAGAATGCTTTTGACAAACCTGGCATTATCCCGGAAGGGATGAGCGCAACACAGGCATTGAAAAACAATTCATTTGTTGAAATGTATCAGGCGGTGCGATCAGGCACAGAAGAAAAAGTAACTACCTTTACTCAGAAAAACGGCTATCGGCCACCATATTGGCAACTGGTTGAGTTTGCAGTGGAAGCAACTAATCAACCTCATTAATCAAACCGTATTGCCTTAATGGGATTAATGCTGGCAATGATTGCAGTGGGCAGCAATAACACAACGGTTACAATCAAAAACGTGAGCAGGTTTAAAATCAGCACCATTTCCCAATGCCAGCTAACAGGCACAAAGCTCATGTAATAATCGTGCGGATTGAGTTTAATCCATTTGAAACGGTCTTGCAGAAAACAAAAGCCCAACCCAATCAGGTTACCCAACAACAATCCTTTCACAACAAGGTTCACACCGTTGTACATAAAAATGTTTCGGATAATCCGGTTGTTTGCACCTAATGCTTTCAGCATACCAATCATCTGCGTTCGTTCCATAACCAATATCAGAATTACCGAAATCATGTTCACACAAACAACGGTAAGGATTATCACCAACAAAATGCTCACTTGCCGGCTTAACAGGTTCAGCCATTCAAACACCTGTATATATTTATCGCTTACGGGTTGTACGTTCTGGTCAAAATCAATTGTTTCTCCAACCGACTGCGCAATGTCTTCAACCCTGTTTATATCATGAACGAACACTTCAACTCCACCCGCTACGCTATCGGCCCACCCGTTCAGGCGGGCAATCAGCCGGATATCACCAAGTATAATTTTATCATCAAAATATTCAGACAAATTAGTTTCATAAATGCCCACCACATTCAACCGTCTGAAGCGCGGGGGGTTCTGAAAAAAATGAACGATTACCTGGTCGCCTACTTCAGTTTTTATCTTTCGGGCAATAGCCGAGCTAAGCATAACCTCGTTGGCATAGCCGCTATCGGGCAGATGAAGAAACCTGCCGGCCACCATATTGTCTAAAAATATTGTTGAGTCGTACGATTTACCGATGCCTTTTACCACCACACCCAGCACCTCTTCATCGGTTTTAATAAGCCCGGCTTTGTGTGCAAACTCCTGCACGTGTTTTATGCCCGGATACCGGCTGTAATTTTCATATAAGTCAATATTAAAATACATGGGAGTTTCCTCCATAGAGTTATTCATGCTAAACTTCGTTACCAGCATGTGCCCGCTAAAACTGTAAATCTTGTTTTTTACCGTGTCCTGAAATCCGTGCATAATCAGGAAGGAAATTATAGCCGCCCCCAGGCCAATACCAATGCTGGCAACGGCTATTTTATGGATGGTTGACGAGAACCCTTCACCGGTTTCGCGGTTTATTCGTTTGGATATGAAGTAAGAGAAATTCAACTTTGGGATAATAAACTTTTTACGCGTGGGCAAGATAAAATTTTTACCGCTTCTTTTATGGTGTTTGGCCTGCAAAGCGCAGCCGTCAACTCCTGTTACCCCTGAAACCGCCCCCTCCATGGCAACCGAAGTGGTTACAGGTGCTATGCAACTCGATGTGCTGTTGCCCAAACTGGCAGGCAAAACAGTAGGGCTTGTGGTCAATCATACCTCATTGGTTGGCAAAACGCACATAGTCGATACGCTAAAAAGCTACAGCATTAACATTGTTAAAATATTTGGCCCCGAACATGGCTTTCGCGGAAATGCTGCTGACGGCCAACATGTAAGCGATAGTGTTGACGCTAAAACCGGCATTCCGGCCATATCCCTTTACGGGAAAAACAAAAAGCCAACACCTCAACAATTAGCCGATGTTGATGTAGTGATTTTCGACATTCAGGATGTAGGCACGCGTTTCTATACCTATATCGGAACGATGCACTACGTGATGGAAGCCTGCGCGGAGTCGAACAAAAAAATGATTATCCTCGACCGCCCCAACCCCAACGATTTTGTGGACGGCCCTGTAAATGACAAACCTCTGAAATCGTTCGTGGCCATGCACACCATACCCATTGCACATGGCTTAACCGTAGGCGAGCTTGCGCAGATGATTAACGGTGAAGGCTGGCTGTTGAATAACGTAAAATGCGATATTGAAATTATTAAACTCAAAAACTGGAAACACGGTGAGCCTTACCTGTTACCTATTAACCCCTCGCCCAACTTGCCCAACAATCAGGCTATTCAGTTATACCCATCGCTCTGCTTGTTTGAAGGAACCAACATTAGCTTGGGACGCGGCACACCTTATCCGTTTCAGGTGTTGGGTGCACCCGAATTGAAAGAACTTTCGTTCACGTTTACACCCGTTACCATTACAGGCGTAGCCGTTAAGCCTCCTCACGAAAACAAATTATGCTATGGCATTGATTTGCGTAACGATACACCTGCGCGTAAAATCGATTTGTCGTACTTGTTAAAAATGTATTCCCTCTATCCCGATAAAGAAAAGTTTTTCATTCCGTATTTCGATTTGCTGGCCGGAACCCCCAAACTCAAACAACAGGTTAAAGACGGGCTTAACGAAGAACAAATACGGGTAAGCTGGCAAGATGATTTAGAAAGATATAAGGCAATCAGAACGAAATATTTATTGTATTAATAAGTTACAAGCCTCAGGCCACAAGCTGCAAGCTAAGGCGGGCAGCAACAAGGTTTGAGGCTTGAAGCTAACAGTTTGAAGCTATCTATGACCAAATCCGAAAAAGTTACCGACATCCTTAAAACTCTTGACAAGCTCTATCCCAATCCGCCCATACCGCTTAACCACAAAGATGCCTATACACTATTAATTGCCGTATTGCTTTCGGCACAATGCACCGATGTGCGTGTAAACAAAACCACGCCCACATTATTTAAACTGGCTGACAATCCGTTTGATATGATTAAACTTTCGGTTGACGAAATCCGTGAGATTATCAAACCTTGCGGACTGTCACCCATGAAGTCAAAGGGCATTTACGGACTGTCAAAAATATTAGTAGAAAAATATAATGGTGAAGTACCCAATACTTTTGAAGCGCTGGAAGCACTCCCGGCTGTGGGGCACAAGACTGCTTCGGTAGTGATGACACAATGGTTTGGCATCCCGGCTTTCCCGGTGGACACCCACATTCACCGGCTCGCCTACCGCTGGGGATTAAGCAACGGCAAAAGTGTTGAACAAACCGAGAAAGATTTAAAGCGCCTTATTCCTGAAAAAAAATGGAACAAGGCGCATTTACAGATTATATATTTCGGGCGTGAATATTGCCCGGCTCGTGGGCACAACTGGAAAGAATGCCCGATTTGTAAGAAGTATATGCGGAAAGAGTTGCGTGATTAGATGCTTTTTTTGGAAAATTTTCGTATGTTTATAGAAAATTTTCAGAATATGCACGATCAAGAAACCATTAAACTGTTGGGTGGGCAAGGAATTTTAGGTAAAGAAAAAAGCCTTTCGCACATAGCGGAAAAAGGGCTGCCCAAACAGGCGTTAATGTTTTTTCTCAGCAAAAGTCGGCTGGATGAAAAAAGAATTTTTCGGTACCTTGACGTAACCAAACGCACGCTGGACAATTACAAACCAGAAGAACGTATGCGCCTTTATATCTCCGACAGGCTCATTCACTTGGCCGAACTCTATGCAAAAGGAGGAGAGATTTTCAAAAGCATTGATAGTTTTACTGAATGGCTTAACCTTCCGTCCATTGATTTGAATGGCGAAAGACCCATTGAACAAATCCAGTCGAGAAAGGGCATTGACAACCTGCTCGAAATTTTAGGAAGGATTGAACACGGCATCCTCGCATGATTTTATACCGGTGTACACAAAGCAAATGGTGGAAAGACCTGAGCGGGCAAGGTGCATTTTTATATGGTGGACGTTGGAATTCAAAAGGCCGTCACGCGATTTACACTTCCGAAAGCAATTTGTTAGCAGTGCTCGAAGTGGCCGTGCGCATCCCACTAACAAAAATTAGTGCCGATTACATTATGGTTTCTATCGTTGTGCCCGATTCGCCAAAAATTTTCATTCCGAAACTTTCTAAACATTGGAACACAAACAAAAACTATGCGCAATCCGTGGGCGATAATTTTTTGAAAGCCAATGAATTTCTTTTGATGAAAGTGCCTTCGGCCCTAATGAACAATACCTTTAATTATCTTATCAACCCAAATCATAAAGATTTAAACAACGTGAAAGTTGAAAAGAAACAGCCGTTGGTGTTTGATGAACGATTAATAAAAATGATGAACCAGAAATGAACAACCTCCGCATCATCTTTATGGGCACACCTGAATTTGCCGTGCCAGGACTTGAAATATTAGTTGAAAACAAATTCAACATAGTCGCGGTAATCACCGCACCTGACAAGCCGCAGGGACGCGGGCAAAAGATTACCTACTCGCCCGTAAAAGAATATGCGTTAAAACATAACATTCCGGTTTTACAGCCCGTGAATTTAAAAGCCCCGGAATTTATCGAAGAGTTAAAATCATATAACGCCAATCTGCAAATTGTAGTGGCCTTCCGTATGCTGCCGGAAGTGGTTTGGGCAATGCCGGAGTATGGAACCTTTAACCTTCACGCTTCCCTCCTGCCGCAATACCGGGGCGCTGCGCCTATTAACTGGGCAATTATTAACGGTGAAAAAGAAACGGGCGTAACTACTTTTTTCCTGAAACATGAAATTGATACAGGCAGTATTATTTTTCAGGAAAAAGAAACGATTAATGAAACCGACAATGTTGGTACGCTTTACGAACGATTGATGCACAAAGGCGCACAACTTGTTTTAAAAACTGTAAAAGCCATTGAAGCCGGGAACTACCCTTCCGTTCCACAAGATGTAAGCGCAGAAATCAAACACGCACCTAAGATTTTTAAAGAAACGTGCAAGATAAACTGGAACCAATCTTCAAAGCAAGTAATAGATTTTGTTCGTGGATTAAGCCCGTACCCGGGAGCGTGGACAGTGTTGAATGGGAAGACGTGTAAGATTTTTAAGTGTGAACAGTCGATAGTCGATAGTACAGAGTCCATAGCAACCGGACAATGGGATATAGACAATGGACTAAAAATCCGGACAGCCGATGGCTGGATAAACATTCTTGAATTTCAACCGGAAGGAAAAAAACGGATGAGTGTAGAAGAATTTTTGAGAGGCAATAAAATTTAACTCAACCAATTTGCCTAACTTGAAACCCTGCCTTCGCTTTGCTTCGGCAGGTAAACCGAACCTCGTAACCTGAATCCCACAACCCGGATGACCATATCCCTCATAGCCGCCCTTACAGAAAACCGCGTAATCGGTAAAGACAACGACCTGCCCTGGCATCTGCCCGATGACATGAAGTATTTCATGCAAACCACTAAAGGACACCCGGTAATTATGGGCAGGAAAAATTACGACTCCATTCCTGAAAAATTTAAACCGCTGCCAAACCGCACCAACATTGTAGTAACACGCCAAAAAGATTTTGTTGCCGAAGGCTGCATCGTTACACATTCGTTGAATGAAGCCATAGACGAAGCAACCAACTTAGCGCCCGATGAAATTTTTATTATAGGAGGCGCTGAAATCTACCGTCAGGGAATGCCCAAAGCAACCAGACTATACCTCACTGAAATTAAGGGTACCGTAATTGGCGACACCTTTTTTCCTGATGTAGATAAAACAGCCTGGAAGGAAACGTCAAGGGTACACCATCCGGCTGACGACCGGCATCGGTTTGCTTTCGATTTTGTTATCTATGAAAAAATAAACACATAAAACTATGGACTCGCATAAACGCATATTGGCTATCCTTCACATTGTTTCCGGTTCGTTTCAATTGCTGATTCTTGGCGGACTCTCGCTTTTCCTGTCGGCCTTATTTCCGTTAATAGCCGAGGAGGCCGGGCAAGACGGTGCCTGGATTTTAGAATTGTTAGCCTGGGCCATACCCGGTTTATTCTGGGTAATCATACTCTTGTTTGCCGTTCCTTCAATCATCGGTGGCATTGCTTTGCTTCAACACAAATCGTGGGCGCTAACGCTGTTGTTGGTTATGGGTTGCTTCAAATTGTTTTCGTTTCCAATCGGCACAGCATTAGGTATATACACTATTTGGGTTTATGCCGAGAGTAATAAAAAATAAAATTCGCGTACCTTACACACCTATGACAAAACTAACAGGCAAAGTAATCTGGATAACCGGGGCATCCTCCGGCATTGGCGAAGCGCTTACCTACGAATTAGCCAAACGTAAAAACAAACTCATCCTCTCTTCGCGCAGAAAAGAAGAACTGGAGCGCGTAAAAGGAAACTGTCCGGCAGAAGCCCAGGCCGACATTCGCATTCTTCCGCTTGATTTAAGTGAATCGTCAACATTACAATTATCCGCAGAAGCGGCCATTCAGTTATTCGGTCATGTGGATGTGTTGGTGAACAATGGCGGCATCAGCCAACGAAGCCTCGCAAAAGATACTATTCTTGATGTTGACCGCAGAGTAATGGAAGTGGATTACTTTGGTCAGATTGCGTTGACGAAAAGTCTTATACCGCATTTCATTGAACGCAAACAAGGACACTATGTAACCATTACCAGCATTACCGGAAAAGTAGGCACGCCTTATCGCACGGGTTACGCGGCAGCAAAACATGCCCTGCACGGATTTTTTGATGCGTTGCGTGCCGAATTATGGAATGAAAGCCCCGACATTTATGTAACCTTAGTTTGCCCGGGTTGGATACGCACCAACGTTTCGGTAAATGCCTTGGTTGGCGATGGTTCCATTAATCAAAAAATGGACCCGACCACAGCAGCAGGCTTGCCGCCCGAAGTGCTGGCCCGAAAAATGGTGCGTGCCATTGAAGCAAAAAAGAACGAAGTGTACATAGCAGGCATGAAAGAATCTACGGCTGTTTTTCTAAAGCGTTTCTTTCCCAACCTGTTGGCACGAATAATTCGCAAGGCACAGGTACGTTAAGCATCCTTGTAATTTTTCTGATGACAGACATTACCTTGCTTACCGATGCACGCTACGTTAACCCGGTTAACCCCGATTGGTATAAGCAAAATATTCTTGATGACGACAAACTTGTGTGCGAAGCGCTTGAACGAAAAGGGCTTACCGTTGCACGCACCAACTGGGACAACCCCAACTACGACTGGACACAAACACGCTTTGCGATTTTCAGAACCACATGGGATTACTTTGAACGTTTTCACGAATTTTCACATTGGTTAAATCATGTAACCACACAAACACAACTGATAAATCCACTACCCCTTGTGCGCTGGAATATCGACAAGCATTACCTCCGCGACCTTGAGCAACAGGGCATCCGTATTCCGCCCACTGTTTTCATTAAACAGGGTGAGACAAAATTTTTAACAGAAATTGTTACTGAAACGAAATGGTCAGATTGTATTCTCAAACCTGCCATTTCAGGTTCAGCGCGGCATACGTACAGGCTGAACAGCGAAAATCTTTTAGCGCACGAAGAAACCTTCCGGCAACTGATTGCCAACGAAGCCATGCTGTTGCAGGAGTTTCAGAAATCTGTGTTGGAAAAAGGCGAAGTTGCCTACATGCTCTTTGGCGGAAAGTTCAGCCATGCAGTATTAAAGAAAGCCCGGCCTGGCGACTTCCGTGTACAGGATGATTTTGGCGGAAGCGTGCATGAGTACAACCCTACAACGAAAGAGATTGAGTTTGCCGAAAGCGTAGTGGCCTATTGCCAACCCGCCCCGGTTTATGCCCGCGTAGATTGCATCTGGAATAATCGTGGTGAACTTTGTGTTTCTGAATTGGAATTGATTGAGCCGGAGTTGTGGTTCAGAAAGCACCCGCCTGCCGCAGAAATGTTTGCTGAGGCGTTGGTGGCAACAATTTAAGTTGGATTTTGATAAAATATTGCAGTGGAAATATATTCAACACTAAAAAAATGAAACGCATCATAGGATTTGGACTCAGCAGTTTTAAAATAGTTTACGGGTATAACATTTCATTAACAAATAAGGACTTCGAGAAAATAAATAAAAGCAACATTAGTATAATGGTGCTCCTGCAACTTAAAAAAATCAAAGACAGGGGGAACTCATTCAATTCAATGTAACTATAAACTATTCTATTGTACGGTTCTGTGCACACTAACAATGGAAATTAAACGACTCAACCAAAATGAAACTGCGGATTTCAAAATCTTGATTGAGATTTTCAATGAGGTTTTTGAAAACAATGTCGGGATACCTGGTGATGAACACTTGGGTAAGTTGCTCGCTAATCCTGATTTTATGGTTTTTGTTGTTAAACTAAACAACAACGTTGTTGGCGGTTTAACGCTGTATGTTTTGCATCAATATTATAACGTAAAGCCTTTAGCCTACATTTATGATGTTGGCATTTCACCAAACTTTCAGGGGCAGGGGTTGGGCAAAAAATTAATGGAAGAAGTCTGCGCGTTCTGCAACAAAAACGGATTTGAAGAAGCCTACGTTGAAGCAGAAAATGACGACTTAGACGCAATCAATTTTTACAAAAAGACCAGGTTCAGCAATGAACTATTGGCAAGACATTTTACCTATTCATTTACTGATAAGAAAAATCAAGAGTAAAAACGGGTTTAAACCAATACATACCCACGATGCACTACACCACGCAAAACCTTCAGAATTTTTTTAGCTTTTTATAAAAACCATTAAGAAGTTAAGGGTAGTTAAGAGATAGTGAAATCTTAATGTTTCTTAACTTCTTACTGGTTATAAACAACTTAGCCCAACGCAGGCTCACGATGCCCTACCCACGTAAAACGTTTCACCACATATTCAGGATTGGTAAAGGAAGCATTGCCGGAAGGGTTTCCGCCCGTAACATGAAAATCAGAAAACGCAGCATTCTGGTTCATGTAAATGCCGCCCGTTAAATTAAACGACACCGGTGTAGCGGCAAGCGCCATAGCATCAGCAATTTTTTCTTTCGTATCCGCATCAGTCGTGTAGGCGCCACACGAAATTGCTCCGTGCTGCATGGCCATCTCCTGCGCTAACTGAACAGATTGGTCTGTATCTTTTGTTTTAATCAGCAGGGCAATCGGGCCAAACAGCTCTTTGCTGTAAATATCTTTTTTGGAAGCATCTACTTCTATAACAACAGGTGTGGCCACACGCGCATTTTTAAACATCGGGTTTTCAAACGAACGCGATTTCAACCATACTTTTCCGGGAAGGTTGCCTGCCTCTGCAACACGCTCGCTTGTTTTTTTACTCTGCACCGCACCCAGCACAAACGGGCCGGCTTTCGGGTTGTCCACCAAACTATTAATGTTATCAACAAACTTCTGCGCAAACTCATCAAAGCTAACAACTCCGTTTGGTGTTTTAATACCACTTTCAGGAATGTAGAAATTCTGCGGGGCTGTACACATCTGCCCACTGTATAGATTTACCGAGAACGCAAGGTTAGCGGCAACCTTATCTATATCCTGAACAGAATCAAGTATAACGGAATTAACACCGGTTTTTTCGGTGAACACGGTTTTACCGGGCAGCGCTTCAAGATAGCTTCCAAAAACAGCATTGCCGGTAAAATCAATCAGCTTCACATCGGGGTGTTCGGCCAATTCTTTCGTAATCATCTTATCGTAAGTGTCAACAGCAAGTTGGCAAATGTTCGCATCAAGGTTATTCTCGGTTAAAACTTTCTGAATTTCGGCTACAACAATAGCAATGGGGAGTATCGCCCCGGGGTGCGGCTTTACAATTACCGGGTTGCCGGTAATCAAACTTCCGTAAATTCCGGTAACGGAATTCCAGGTAGGAAATGTTGAACAGCCAATTACCACTGATATGCCTTTGGGCACGGCACGCCATTCTTTATTGAGTTGAATGTTAAACTTACCCATTGGTTTATCCCAAAGGGTAGATGCCGGAAAGCGTTGCAATTCTTCATAGCCCGCAGCAATTGCTTCCAGCGCACGGTCGGCCGCATGTGGGCCTGATGCCTGAAAGGCCATCATATAGCCCTGCCCTGTTGTGTGCATAGTGGCATACGCAATTTCAAAAAAGCGTGCCTTTATGCGTTCAAGCGATTCTATCAACATACCGGCACGGTCATCTGCCTTTACGCTGCGCCATGTATGAAAAGTATTTTTTGAATTACTTATCAATGTCTGCACAGAAAAAACCGGATAGGAAATATTCAGCGGCTCTTGCAGGTAAGGCGACTCTTCCTGCCCTGCCCATCCGTCAGCACCGGTTTGTTTTAGTTCAGAAAATTTATTCCCAAGTGCGGCTTTAAATTTTGCCTGCCCGTCTGCATCGGCTGTTTCGCCATAAACAGTTGGCGAAGGATGTTCGGGGTAAGCCGCAAAGAAAGTTCTGTTGTGCAAGGCTTCAATGGCTTTGCTTAATGTGGCATTATGTTTTTCGAAAAGGCTCATACCTGAAATACAGTTTAAAAATTAATCCTTACGTTCATTAAAACCATCATTAAAGCCTCTTTTAGCTGCTTGCACATGGCTACTCCAATCAGTGATAAACTCAATCATAATCATTGTTAACATTCCCAAGATAAAAATCTTGACATCTCTCTTTGTAATATTTTTCATACAACTATTCTTTAAATCCAAAAACCTTTTTCAATAACTCCGTAGTACGCGCTACAGGGTCTTGTCTTATTTTTTTCTCCTCGCCCGCTATCAGTAAAAACAAACCATCCATAGCTTTGGTTGTGGCGTAGTCGTTCAAATCGGGGTTTACTTTTTCTACCAACGGAATTTTATTGTATGTAGAGATTATATCGCCATAATATTTTGTTGCATTCACTTTATTAAGCGAACTGCCGATAACCGGCTCAAATTTTTCGCGAAGCTGCGCTGACGTGGTGCGTTTCAGGTATTCGGTAGCGGCATTTTCCTCGCCTTTTAAAATTCCCCAGGCATCTTGTATGGTCATTTGTTTTATGGCGCTTATAAAAATGGGCTTTGCTTCCTTCGCAGCATCTTCAGCTCCACGATTTAATGCCATAACAAACTTATCCACTTCTCCGCCCAGTCCAATCTGCCGTAATTTATCTTCTACCTTTTTTACATCTGGTGGGAAAGGAATTTTAATCTGCGGATTTTTAAAGAAGCCATCTACTTGCGAAGCCTGGTCGGAACCGGTAGATATGCCTTTAATCAACGCCTCTTTCAGTCCCTCGCCTACTTCGGCTGTTGTCAGTTCGTTTCCGCCAAGCGATTTATTCAGGTCGCCCAACGCCTGGTTAATTTGTGCGGTGGTGCAAGCCCCCAGCACAAATGCAGAAATCCATAAAAAATACCTCATATTTTCACCATTTAAGGGCACCAAATTACCTAAACTATTCTCAAAAACCCACAGGGTTTTGACGCAGTGTTTCGCGTGTTATCTCTGAAACATTTTTACATCCGGCTAAACCCATCGTCAGTTCAAAATCGGCCATAAAATTACGCAGCACATCGTACACGCCTTCTTCGCCCGCAAGGGTAAGCCCATACACATACGGCCTGCCAATACACACCGCCCGCGCACCCAGCGCTATTGCCTTAAAAGCATCGGCACCTCCACGCACACCGCTATCCAACAAAACCGGAACTCGTCCGTTAACCGCTTTTACAATACCGGGCAGCACCTCAAACGTAGAAACCGCACCATCAACCTGCCTGCCGCCATGATTGGAAATAATCACACCATCCATTCCATAATCAACAGCCTTGCGTGCATCATCATCATGCAGAATGCCTTTTAACAGAATAGGAAGTTTGGTTTGCTCGCGTAAAAATTTTAAATCTTCCCATGTAGTGCATGGGTTTGAGTATGTGCTGATAAATTTCTGAACAGCTTTAACCGGCCTGCCCGATTTTAGTTTTTTAAAAAATCCGTTGCCGGGATAGTTGTTTACCATGCTCACTAAGCCGCGAATTGTTTGTAAGGTGATTTCGCGCTTTGGCTTCTCCTGGTCGTCAGGCTCATCCATCATGCGTTGAAAAACCGGGTCGGAAGTATATTGCGCAATTCCCTTTCCTTCCAAAAAAGGAAGATACGCTATTTCAAGGTCGCGTGTGCGCCAGCCAAGCATGGTAGTATCTAACGTAACCACAATTGCCTGACATCTGCATTGCTCTGCACGTTGCACAAAACTTTTTACCAACTCATTCGACTTACTCCAATACAACTGAAACCAATGAGGCGAGTTCCCCATAGCTGATGCCACTTCTTCCATCGGGCGCGAAGCCTGGTTTGAAAAAATATAGGGCACGCCCAACCGTGCAGCGGCCTTACCTACCGCTACATCAGCATGCTTGTGCACCATTTCCAACACGCCAATAGGCGACAACAAAAACGGGGAAGGAAGTTTTTGGCCAAACAACGCTATGCTTGTATCGCGCGTGCCAACATCTTTCAGCATACGCGGAATGATTTTGTACGCTTCAAAAGCGCTCCGGTTTGCCCGCATCGTACTCTCCACGCCCGCGCCTCCGGCAATGTAGGCATACGCACGTGGCGACATGCCCTGCCGGGCGGCTTTTTCGAGGTGCTGCATGTCAATGCTTACTTTCGGAAGCTTGCCGGCAAAGCCTTCTAAGTAGATTTTCTTTTGCCAATTAAGCGCTGAATTATCCATAGCGTGATATTTACTTCCAAAATACAGGTAATTGTAAAAACAAAATTAATTTTTACCTGATATTTGAGGCCAACCCCTTGTTATGAAAAAAATACAGGCAGAAATATTAGCCATTGGCGATGAACTTTTGTTCGGGCAAACGCTGGATACCAACTCGCACTGGATAAGCGGTGAGCTGGACAAAGTTGGCATTAAGGTGATAAGAAGAACAACCATTGGCGACCGCGAAGAAGAAATCCTTACCGCTTTCGCGGAAGCTGAAGCGCGTGCCGATATTGTGCTCATTACCGGTGGACTTGGCCCTACCAGCGATGACCTGACCAAGCCCTGCCTGGCAACATATTTCAATTGCAACATGGTAATGTTTGAAGATGCGCTACGCGATATAACCGAATTTTTTGCAAGGCGTGGAAAAGAACTTACCGAACTTAACCGCCTGCAAGCCGAGTTGCCCGAATGCTGCACTGCCGTGCGAAACACTATAGGCACTGCACCCGGCATGTGGTTCGACCGTAACAATAAGGTGTTTGTGTCTATGCCGGGCGTGCCGTACGAAATGAAGAAAATGATGAATGACACCGTCATTCCACGGCTTCTTGAAAAATATCAAACGCCAGTTATTCATCACCAAATCATAAAAACAGTTGGCATAGGCGAATCTTTCTTAGCTGATAAAATTTCTTCGTGGGAAAAATCCCTGCCCCCACACATTAAGTTAGCCTACCTGCCAAGTCTGGGCGAAGTAAAGTTAAGGCTTACCGCTTTCGGGCAATCGCGCGATGCGCTGGAAAAAGAAATAGCAACATGGGTTGACAAACTAAAACCGTTGGCCGTCAACTATATTTACACGTATGGCGAGCAATCGCTCGAAGAAGTTATCGGGCAACTGTTGCGCGACAAAAAACTTACACTCTCCATAGCCGAAAGCTGCACGGGCGGATACCTCTCGCATTTAATTACCAGCATACCCGGCAGTTCCGATTATTTTTTAGGAAGCATGATACCATACGCCTACGAAATTAAAATGCGCCAACTTGGTGTAAAACCCGAAACACTTGAAAAATACGGAGCCGTGAGCGAACCTACCATTATTGAAATGGCTAACATTGTGCGCGCAAAATTCAATACCGACATTGGCGTGGCTACCAGCGGCATTGCCGGGCCTGGTGGAGCCACACCCGACAAGCCCGTAGGCACGGTTTGGATTGCTTATTCCGACAAGCATCAAACCATAACCAAAAAACTTCAACTTACACAAGACCGCGCACTTAACATCCGGCTATCGGCTGTTGCGGTATTGAATTTAATACGGTTGAGTGTGGTGGGGTGAGAAGGTTGTTTTAAAAGTTATTACCTTTAGATAATAGAATAACCTCTGTGAGTTATGAGCATTTTAATTCAACATCGAAAGTGAACATTACAACAGAAATAAGAACGCTCTACAACCCTATCCAACCGACAGTCAGACAGTCGGCTGACAATGTAACCTACACGGAATTTCTGACTGACATCAGACTTCAACCGTTCATTTATTGTTATTGGCAACTGAAAACAACACAGCAACTTTCAGAACAATTCAGCTACCGTGTTGTGGCTGACGGTTGCATGGACATTTACTTTGAACTCAACAAGCCGAAAGAAAATTATATAATGGGTTTCTGTAAAAAGTTTACAGAATTTCGGCTTGACAATACTTTCAACTATGTTGGTGTTCGGTTTTTACCGACAATGTTTCCGCAACTTTTTAAAATAAGCGCAATGGAATTAAGCAACCGTTACGAACATTTACATTCGGTTGCACCGCATTTGTCCGATTTTATTGCGAACAATTTCAATGAATTTCAATCGCAAGAAGAAATAAAAATTTTGTTCAACAACTATTTTCTTGACCTTATTGCTAAAACAACATTTGACAACGACAGCCGATTATACGGAGCAGTGGAAATTATTCTGAAAAATTTTGGGGTGCTTGATATTGAAAAAGATTTAGACACAGGTATCAGCACAAGGCAACTTCGCAGACTTTTTGAATTTTACATTGGTGATACAGCCAAAACATTCAGTAAGATTGTCCGTTTTCAAAATATTCTCAAAGCCAAACCGTCAAGCCAAAGTCTGCGACAAAATAAATTATTCTTTGATGTGGGTTATTACGACCAATCGCACTTTATAAAAGAGTTCAAAAATTTTTATGGTGTTACACCAAGTAAAGCGTTGTGGGCAAGCGCGCTGGACAGAATTGACTTATGATAAAATCAAGACCAAAATTCTTCGGGACAGCTTTAATGACGGGACTTAATTTATTCTCGTTGACATTAATGTTTGGAAAACTTTGGGAAATACTATTCAAAGACAATGTGACAATGAATGACTGGAGTTTTGCAATAGCCATGTTAAGCTTCTTCGCCTTTACGTTACACATTCTTCTTAATGACACACAAGTAATAACAGTTGACATTGACAAAGTGACTTATAAAAACTGGTTGACTGGAAAAACAAAGACATTCGACTTTAAAGACTTAGATGGCTATGTGACAGAAAATCAAGGCGGACACAGCGGTAATTATGAAGTTACGTTTTTGACTAAGGGGACAAAGAGATTTGGGAAAATTTCGAGTTTTTACTATTCAAACTACAACGACTTGGTTCACGGACTTATGGGACTAAAGTATCTTGGACATGAACCATTTGATATTGTAAAAAGTATTAAACGCAGACTGAGCGAATAAAGTAGAGTGTGCTCGCCAGCCCACAACACCGGGTTTGTTTAATGGCGGTCGACACAGTCACCCGTAGTGTCGGCAAGTTTATTTATATTCGTGTAGGCGGACAAATCCGTTGGATTTATCCGCCACTAAACAAATCCAAAACGTTTGGCAGGTGAACTTGTCCGATTTATACTATTCTATATATTTCACTTGTACAAATTTTGTATTGTTAATCAAATACAAAAACAATGAGGCGAATAGTTTTAATCATGGCTACATTTTGCTTAATGGCAAATGTATTTGCACAAACAAGTTCAACAATTAAAAATCAAAACAAGATGAAATTAAATGCAGGTATCGTAACACAAAAATTAGCGGAAACAAAAGAGTTCTATACCAAAACATTGGGCTTTGGCGTAACGTTTGAAAACGAGTTTTACCTTTTGTTGCACACACCCAATCACGAAGCGGAAGTCAGCTTTTTACTACCAAATCATCCAAGTCAGCAACCGCTTTTTCAATCGCCTTTCCAAAATCAAGGTGTTTACCTGACCATTGAAGTGGATGATGTGGACAGCATTTACCAGGAACTGAAACAAAAGGGTGTTGAAATCAAAATTAACATTCGAAACGAGCCGTGGGGCGACAGGCATTTTGCTATTCAAGACCCAAACGTTGTAGGTATTGATATTGTAAAATATTCGCCACCGCAAGACTAATGAAAAACAAGTTGAAAGGAGCAAAAAATATTGGGGCTACTATTGAAAAACGCCTAAATGAAATAGGAGTTTTCTCACTTGCCGACCTATCGGAAATGACACCTGTAAAAGCGTATCAGGAAATTTGCAAACAACATCAAGACAAAACAATTCCGGTTTGCTATTATCTCTATTCTTTGCAAGGAGCATTACTCGACCTGCATTGGAACGACCTTCCCGACAAACTAAAAAAGGATTTATTGAAACAAGTCGGGAAGTAAAATTCCATAATCAAAAACAGGGGCAACATGGCCCCTGTTTTTTTAACCAACACGTTCAGCCGGTATTATTCCGACAGTTTCGCGTGGGCTATCGCTAATCGTGCTACGGGCACACGTGGGCCGGAGCATGAAACATAGTTCAGCCCGATCTCGTGGCAAAACCTGATAGATTCCGGGTGGCCGCCATGCTCACCACAAATACCAATCTTCAGTTCAGGGTTTCCTTTGCGACCATCTTCCACGGCCATGCGCATCAGTTTGCCCATTGCTTTGCTGTCTAACACCTCAAACGGGTTTTCCTTCAGAATTCCGTTAGTAGTGTAATACGGCAAAAATTTATTTTCGGCATCCTCACGAGAGAACGAGAACGTTGCCTGCGTGAGGTCGTTTGTGCCGAAGGAGAAGAAGTCTGCGGTTACCGCTAACTCTTCTGCTTGCAGGCAGGCGCGCACCGCCTCAACCATAGTACCGAACTTAAATTGCAGCTTCACGTTTCTTTCTTGCTCCAGTTTTTCTTTAATCTCTCGCACAAAACCCGAAATCGTGTTCAACTCTTCGGCAGCCACAACCTGCGGCACCATAATTTCAGGTTTCACATCAATGCTTTTCAACTGGCAATCTGCGGTAGCTTCCAGTATGGCCTGAATCTGCATTTTATAAATTTCAGGATAAGTGATACCCAACCGCACCCCGCGATGCCCCAGCATCGGGTTTACTTCATGCAGTTCTTTCACTTTCCGCAGCATCTGTTCTTTTTTCTGGATAGCCTGCTCTACCAACTCTGCACCGGGAGCATTGAACGGGTGTGAAGCGTTTTCGGCAATCTTCAAATCGGCATGAAGCAAACGAAGGCTGCTAAATAAATTGTTTACACCACTTACCGTTTCTTTCAGGTGCACTAAGTGATTGAGTTCATCTTTCAACATCTCTTCAGTTGGTAAAAATTCGTGAATGGGCGGGTCTAACAACCGTACCGTTACAGGTCGTGGAGCCATAGTGGTAAAGATTTCCTCAAAATCTTTGCGCTGCATTTCCTTCAGTTTGTTCAATGCAGTTTCACGTTCTTCAGGTGTTGAGGCAAGAATCATCTCCACCACAATCGGCAACCTGTCCACATCGTTGAACATACGCTCTGTACGGCACAGGCCAATACCCATAGCGCCAAAGCTCAACGCCTTTGCAGCCGCTTCGGGCGTATCGGCATTAGCCATAACCTTGAGCGTAGCTATTTCATCGGCCCACGAGAGCAATGTTTTCAATTCTTGCGAAAATGTCGGCTCAACCATCGGAATCATGCCTTTGTAAACCCGGCCTGTTCCGCCATCAATGGTAATGTAATCGCCTTCGTGCAACACTTTATCGCCAATAACAGCCTGGCGGAGTTTCACATCTACATGAATGCCTTCGGCACCAGCCACACACGGCTTGCCCATACCACGTGCCACAACGGCAGCGTGCGAAGTTTTTCCTCCACGACTGGTAAGAATGCCCTGCGAAGCAAAGAAACCGTGAATATCTTCGGGCTTGGTTTCTTCGCGCACCAAAATCACTTTTTCGCCTGCACGCCCCAGCAACTCGGCACGGTCGGCATCAAACACAATATGCCCCGATGCCGCACCCGGTGAAGCCGGAAGTCCTTGTGCCAATGCTTCTTCTTTATTGGAACTATCGAGGCGTGGGTGCAGTAATTGCTCCAGCATGTCGGGCTTTATACGAAGCAAGGCTTGTTCTTTACTAATCAGGTTTTCGTTTACCATTTCTACTGACGTGCGCACCAACGCAGTCGTGTTCATTTTTCCATTGCGGGTTTGCAGGCAATACAACACGCCTTTCTCAATGGTGTATTCAAAATCCTGAACTTCTTTATAATGCGATTCAAGTTTCCTCCGCAATTCTTCCAACTGCCGGTACTGTTCGGGCATTTCTGTTGCAAGCTGGGCAACAGGCTTTGGTGTTCTGATACCCGCCACTACGTCTTCGCCTTGTGCATTGGTAAGGTACTCGCCATACATTACGTTTTCGCCAGTACCGGGGTCGCGCGTAAAGCCAACACCGGTGGCGCAATCATTACCCATGTTACCAAACACCATCGTTACTACGTTTACAGCAGTACCGTTGGCCATGTCGGGGGTAATTTTAAATTCTCTGCGGTAATCTACTGCGCGCTTACCCATCCACGAATTGAATACCGCTTTGGTAGCAAGCTCAAGTTGTTCAAAAACATCTTCGGGGAAAGGTCTTCCTGTGTGGTCTTTAACAACTTGTAAAAACAAGTCGGCAATTTCTTTTAAATCATCCGTGCTCAACCCAACATCTACCTTAACGCCTGCGCGTTTCTTTATCACCTCAAAGTGGTGGTCAAATTTTTCATCGGGCACACCCAACGCAACTTTACCGAACAATTGAATAAATCTGCGGTAAGCATCATAACCGAACCGTTCGTTGCCGGTTTGGCGGATTAATCCTTGCAATGTAACCGAGTTCAGTCCGAGGTTAAGAATGGTGTCCATCATACCCGGCATCGACATGGCCGAACCCGACCGTACAGAAACAAGCAATGGATTTTTTCCATCACCAAATTTCTTACCGGTGGCTTCTTCTAACCGGCTCATGTTTTCATGAACCTGGTTCATCAGTCCGTCAGGTAATTGCTTGCCCGAATCGAGATAGGTTAAACACGCTTCCGTAGTTACTACAAATCCGGGTGGCACATTCAGGCCAATGCGGGTCATCTCGCACAAGTTGGCGCCTTTGCCGCCCAGCAACTTTTTATTTTTTCCGTCACCATCCTGAAAGGCATATACATACTTGATCTCAGGATTTACTTTTGATTTTTTTTGCGCTGCCTTTCCGGCAGGCATTTCCGCTATCAGGGTATCCATAAGTATTACGTTTAATGTGTTTGAAGCTACCCTGCCTTATAGTATTATAGAATGACAATAGTCATTTTCTAATGCGATTAAAATCAGGCAGTAAGGTGATTGCAAAAAATATTACCCGTGTTTCAACAGCGTTCTGGCCTCAATTGTGAGAAATTTTCTAATACAAAAAAATGGAAACTGTTTTAGGGTAAGACGGTATGCCTGAATAGTTTTTTATTCATCATACACCTAATTGAAAGCGAAGGGCTTCAATAATTTCAGCACGGATTTCGTTATCGGAAAGAAAAAGTGGGTCTTTCACGGCTTGTTTCAATACGCTAAGTTTCGAGTTTTTGCTGTCATCTATATCATTTACTGTAATCAGTAATTTTTTCTTATTCCTGAATTCAGCAGGCAAGTTTATGATTACCTTATTGTCTTCTACCTTATAAATTTTCGTAAGCGTCATATTGCCAAACAGTTTATATCCTAAAAATGCAAAAAAGAACGTGAAATAATTCCCCTGTTCTTTAACCCGTCAAAAATGCTAACTTTGCCCCTGTAAACGATTGAATTATGGCGCTTGTTGAGCTGATTATGCCTAAAATGGGCGAAAGTATTATGGAAGCAACAATTTTGGCCTGGCTGAAAAAGCCCGGTGACAAAATTGAACAAGATGAGTCGGTGCTGGAGGTGGCAACCGATAAGGTAGATACCGAAGTCCCCTCTACCCATGCCGGTGTGCTGAAAGAAATCCTGGCCAAAGAGGGTGAAGTGGTGAAGGTGGGTAAACCCATTGCTATCATCACAACAGAAAGCGATGTGGTTACAACCAGTGAACCCGTAAAAGACAAGCCCAAACAAACCGAACCTGAAACCAAAAAGGAAACAGTGGTTGTTAGTCAACCCGTAAACGGAAATGGGGCAACACACCAGGTTTCAGATTTTAAGTCGGCTTCGCGTTTTTATTCTCCGTTAGTTAAAAATATTGCCAAAGAAGAAAACATAGCTGTTGCCGAACTTGAAGCTATACCGGGTACAGGTATGGAAGGGCGCGTAACCAAAAAAGATATTCTTGCCTACATGGAAAACCGTAAGCTTGGCAAGAGCATTCAAACCGTACAGACTTACAACGCACCTCAAGGTATGCCGGTATCGGTAAGTGCAGGCGATGAAATTATCCAGATGGACAGGATGCGCAAGATGATTGCCGAGCGCATGGTCGATTCAAAACGTATTTCACCGCACGTTACATCGTTCGTTGAAGCCGATGTTACCAATGTGGTATTTTGGCGAAATAAAATGAAAGGTGAATTTCAAAAACGATACAACGAGGCGCTCACCTTCACGCCAATCTTTATCGAAGCCCTTGTTCAGGCCATTAAAGATTTGCCCATGATAAACATACAGGTAGATGGCGACCGAATCGTTAAAAAGAAAGATATTAACATTGGTATGGCAGTGGCCTTACCTTCCGGCAACCTGATTGTTCCGGTAATTAAAAATGCCGACCAGTACAGTCTTACAGGTCTTGCTAAAATTGTAAACGATCTTGCCGCCCGCTCCCGCGACAATAAACTTAAACCCGATGAGCTATCGGGAGGAACGTACACTATTTCAAATGTAGGTTCTTTCGGTAATGTAATGGGTACGCCCATCATCATGCAGCCCCAGGTAGGCATTATGGCGGTTGGCGCCATTCAAAAGAAACCAGCGGTATTGGAAACCCCTTATGGTGATGTAATTGCTATCCGCCATAAAATGTTTTTATCGCACTCATACGATCACCGTGTGGTAGATGGCTCATTAGGCGGAAGTTTTGTAAGGCGTGTGGCCGATTACTTAGAGAAGTTTGACGTTGATAAAACGGTTTAACGTCTGAGCGAAAGGAACCCGGTTATCGGGCTTGAGTTACCAATCTCTATCTTATAGAAATAATTACCGGGCGGCAATTCATTTCCATTTGTGGCTATGCCCTCAAATCGTTTGCCGGAGATGGTGTCGTCATAGTTTTCAATTTCATATACTTTATCGCCCCAGCGATTATAAACAGAAACCTTGTTGGGTGCGGGTAAATTGGCAATGCGCATATACCGGTTAGGCTCATGGCCATTTGGCGCTACTGCATTAAACACCATAATCCCCGAAAGGTCAGCGCTGGCAATGGCAAACAAAATTCCCGTAAGCGGCAATTCGCTGGTAACGCTTCCGTCTGATAGTGAACCGGAAACGGAAGACTTACCCAAACTGGCGAACGGATCATGTAATGCTAAAGCCTGCGCCACCACCAACGACTGCATATCCGATAAGCTGTTCTCATTCTTTACGGGCAAGGTTAACGTAGCATCGCCAAGCGACCCGCTGATTACATTCAAAGTAAAATAACGTTGGTCGGAAATATTTTTCAATGAATTTGACTTCAACAGGGTTGTGCTTCCGTTCAATTCAGTAGTTGAAACACGTACTTCGGCATTGGATGGAATGCTGTTTACCTGCACCGGCAAATACACCGAACCATTGCCTATCGGGAATAACTTATTGCCCGATCCTGAATGTTGAACAGGGCCAACAATATGCGATTGATCGGAAGCATCTGATATTGTTACACCATCAGAAAAAAAGAGTATTGCATCATTCTGCGAAACAAGTGTGCCTGAGTTCAGCACAAGTTCATCTTCAATGGTAATGTTTGCCAAAAAGAATTTTTGCCCACCTCCGCTAATAGTCAGGCGACTAAAGGATTGGTCGTTGTGGTTTACAATTTGAGGCAGGTTGCTATTAAAAGTAATTTTTCCGGTACCGGCATCATACTGGTTGTTGTTGGTCCATGCTCCGCCAACCTGCATATCGCCATTGTTGACAATCAGGCCGTTGTTTGTCAGATCACCACTTACATATAGTACCCCTGAAGCGCCAATGTAAATGGTTGCGTGGTTGTGGAGGTTCTGACCGTATCCGGTTAGCGCCCATACAAATAGAAGTATAACAAATATTGGTTTCATAATCATTATCATCTGGCAGTGCTTAATATCATCCATCGATCGCCTAACGAAATAAGCGTTACACCAAAGATGGCTTGACCGGGTACATACGCTATCTGAAATAAGAGTTGTCCCTCAATAGGGTCTTTACCATTTACTGGTCGTATCCCTAAGGCTTTAGCGGCTGTTGTCCGGATTATCAAAATCCTGCCCGGAGCTTCTGCTGCTTCAGGAAGGAATACATCATTAGTTACTTCTGTTGTTACAATCACATAATCATCTTTATTGACTATGTAAGCGCTTGTGGTTGGCACAAAAAAACCTACAGCTTGCGAGCCTAAAGCGTGAAAGTTGGCTCTGGGGTCGTTTGTTCCTATAGCAACGGCCCCCAAGTTCACTGCTCCATTACCACCTGCATCGCTACCTGTTGCCAACACCGATGCCAGGCCTTGAGCAACACCTGTAATATCAGCTTGCGGTGTCCACGCTGTTCCATTCCATTTTAACACCTGCCCGGTAGTAGGGGCTGTATTTGCTACGGGCCTGCTTTGTATTTGAACCACCGTAGGGTTAGGATATGTACCGCCAAGATTACCGCCAGCCGCGCCACCGGGTGCAGGCGCATTTGCCCATTGTGTAGCTCCGGCTACGGTAGTGAGCACCTGTCCGTTGGTTGCTGAGGGTGTTATTTTGGATACGCTTATGCCGTTAGCGATTTTTGCATCGGTAACAGCAAGGTTTGCAATGTCAGCGGTGGCAACAGCACCATCGGCAATCTTAACAGAGGTAATAGCATTGTTCGCTATATCGGCTGTGGCTATTGTGCCGTCTAAAATCTTGGCCGATGTTATGGCATTGTTGGCTACGGTAGGGTTCGGGTAGTTGCCCGTTAAATCGCCACCGGCAGCGCCTGTCGGGGCTGCACCTGTTATGGTTACGTTGGTTGCGGCAGTAATCCTGCCTTGTGCATCTACGGTAAGTTGAGGAACCTGTGTGCTTGTTCCGTAAGACCCGGCTGTTACGGCTGTGTTGGCAAGCTTGGCTGCCGTAACCGCACCGTTGCTGATCTTGGTTGCTGTAACAGCATTATCGGCCAGCAAGGCGCTGGTAACTCCGCCTGTTGCTATGGCAATTGTTCCGGTTGATGTTATCGGGCCACCTGTTAGTCCTGTGCCTGTGGCAACGTTAGTAACTGTTCCGGTACCGCCTGTTGTTTCATTTTGCGGAACCCAGGCTGTGCCATTCCATTTAAGTACCTGCCCGGTAGTTGCACCGGCTTGCGTAATTTTCCCTGGAGCAACATTGGCAATTTTAGCATCTGTAACAGCACTGTTAACTATCTGCGCTGTGTTTACGGAGTTATTGGCTAAGTCTGCCGTAACGATAGTACCGTCAGCAATCTTCGCTGATGTAATGGCATTGTTGGCTATATCGGCTGTGGCTATTGTGCCGTCTAAAATCTTAGCCGAAGTAATGGCGTTGTTGGCAACTGTCGGGTTGGGATATGTGCCTGTTAAATCGCCACCGGCATTTCCGCCAGGAGAAGTTCCTGCAAGGTTTACGTTGTTACCCCCGGTTATGGTAAGCTGACCGGTAGCAGGGTTGTACGATAATGTTTGATTATCCGTGCCGGTACTGTCTTCTATCACAATCCAGTTTGTGCCACCCCAGTAATAAAATTTATTGGTATCTATATCAAAAATCAAAAGACCTTTCTCATTAGCGGTTAAACCTGAGATGGCTGTACGCTGAGCGGTTGTTACTCGTGGCACCAGAAAGCCCTGGTTATTGCCGGGCGACCGGAGGTCAAGTACAGAACGCGGATTGGGGTTCTCTGTGCCAATGCCCACCTGGGCATAGCTGACTAAGCTAAAAAGGCAAAGAAATGTCGGTAAAAGAAAGTTTTTCATGATTTCCAACCGTTTTTGAGGATTCTAATTTACAGTTTATTCATTTCATTTTCTTTCAAATAGTAACACGTCTTTTCAGCTCTATGCAACAAGTAGTATATCCTTCAATTCCTTGCTACAGGCTTATTTTTAGCCGGTTCAGCATTTTCAGCTTCTAAATCCGCCACAGAAGCCTTTAATGCATCAATTTGCGATTGTGTTTCTGCCAACCGGACTTTAAGTTCCTCAATGATTTTTTGCTGCTCCTGAACTGCCTTTACCATGGGCGCAATAAAATCAGTATAGCGAAGGCCGAGTGTGTGTTCTGAATCGCCTCCAACTGTAAGAATAGCATTCTTTTCACCTACAAGTTCTTCAACATCCTGAGCAATAAAACCCCAGTTTAATTTTCCATCATTAAAGTTTTTCATGTAGTAACTCACCGGGTTTAACTGCATGATAAAATCAAGACCAACATTAAGCGTTTTTATTTCTGATTTTAATCTCTTGTCTGATGCTGCCGTAAAATTAACCTGGCCTTCAATCACGTCCACGGTTGCATTCCCGATTCGTACCTTGTTACTGGCATTAACAATAGCGCCTTCGCCAATGGCTGTTGCGTTGTTTAGGTTTCCGGCACTTACGTTTGCGTCAACGCCCACTATTGTTAACCGTGTGCCTGTAGCGTTAGCAGCAGCAGTGCGCGTTCCTATAAGAACATTTGAAAATCCGGTAGTTGAATTCTCACTCGCCCGCTGGCCGATTATCACATTGCTGGTTCCTGTAGTCATGTTCCAACCGGCTTTCTCACCAAGAAAAGTGCTTACGTTCATAGTCGTGACTGCTTCTCCCGCCTGAGCACCCACAAATGTATTTCCCTGGTGGTTCCCTACACGACCAGTATGCCAACCAATAATTACACTCAGGCCATTCGATGAATGCGCCTCTGCTGCCCGTGTACCCATAAACACATTGTAATTTCCGGATGTGTTGGATGCGCCTGCACGCCAGCCAAAAAAAGCATTGTCTGTTCCGGTTGCCGATACCTGATCGCCCGCAAACAGATTTCTTGTTCCGGTGTTGTTGATTAATGTAGTTGCACTTGGGCTGCCCCATTGCGGAACACCTCCGGCAGTAACCAACACCTGACTGTTAATTCCGGGTGATAGTTTTGTTACGTCAATCGCAGCAGTATTGCTGATGTCAGCATTTACAATTGTTCCATCCGAAATTTTTGCTGACGTGATTGCATTATTTGCAACTGTCGGGTTGGGATATGTACCGGTCAAATCACCTCCTGCTGCTCCGCCTGGGGCAACTCCGGTAATGGTAGTATTACCCGCAGAGGTAAGTCTGCCTTGCGCATTTACTGTAAAGTTAGGCACTTGCGTGGCCGATCCATACGATCCGGCCGTGACGGTTGTATTCGCCAGGTTCAGACCGGTACTAAATGTGCCGGTTACATTTCCTGCTGCCGGTGATTCGGTATCTAATACGACTGCGGCATTCAACCGGTTTGTGTTTATAGTTCCGGTAGTGGCGGCATTGTTAACGGCTGATACCACATTGCTGCCAGCCCCCGTTGCAATAGCAGGAGAAGGATATGTTCCGGTTAAATCACCTCCTGCTGTTCCGCCTGGTACTACTCCTGCAATGGTTGTATTGCCTGCTGCGGTAAGCCTGCCTTGCGCATCTACAGTAAATGTTCCTACCTGGGTTGTACTGCCATAAGAACCCGCAGTAACAGTTGTGTTAGCTAAACCAATCGTACCCGTTGACGTAACCGGCCCACCGGTAAGGCCGGTTCCGGTTGCAATACTTGTAACCGTTCCTGTTCCGCCTGTGTTATCTGCCTGAGGTACCCAGGCTGTACCGTTCCACTTCAATACCTGCCCGGTGGTGGCGCCTGCCTGCGCTATTTTACCGGGAGTTACCCCGGCAATTTTAGCATCTGTAACCGCGCTGTTGTTGATCTTTGCTGTGCTTACCGCGTTATCAGCCAGATCGGCTGTGAGGATAGTACCATCCGCAATTTTAGCCGAAGTAATTGCATTGTTGGCTACAAGCGGGCTTGGATAAGTGCCCGTTAAATCTCCGCTTGCTGTTCCTCCAGGCGGTGTTCCTGAAAGATTTACATCGTTACCGCCCGAAATACTTAGCGATCCTGTAGCTGGATTATAGGAAAGGTTTTGGCTGCCGCCACTGCCATCTTCAATGGCTGTCCAGGATGAACCTGCCCAGTAGTAAAACTTATCGGTATCAGAATCAAACACAAGCAATCCCTTATCGGCATTAGTAAGTGATGATACAAATGCTGCTGCTGTTCGCTGCGGTGTAGTTAAACGAGGTACAAGAAACCCCTGGTTATTGTTGGGCGACCGGAGTTCGAGCACTGCCCGTGGATTAGGGTTCTCTACTCCGATACCAACCTGGCCATTAGCCCGGTTGACTACCAAAAACAATAGTAAGGTGCTGCAAAACAGCCATGAGAGGGTGTACTTTTTCATAAGTGGCAGAGGATTATTGAAGTAATCTACAAAAATTGATGGGTAAACAATGTTACTTTAGCAACTAAATTTAAAACCTGCCATAAACCATGAAATTCGGCACAAAAGCAGTTCACGCAGGCGTTGAGCCTGACCCTTCTACCGGGGCCATTATGACCCCCATTTTCCAGACATCAACGTATGTGCAGGAAGAACCTGCCAACCATAAAGGATATGCATACGCACGCGGAGCCAACCCCACACGCAATGCACTTCAGAAAAGTATTGCCGCGTTGGAAAACGCAGGTTTCGCATTGTGTTTTTCATCAGGAATGGGCGCTACGGATACTGTAATCAAACTGCTCAATCAAGGCGATGAGGTTATCACTTCCAATGATTTGTATGGCGGCTCGTATCGTATGTTCAAAAAAGTATATGAGCGGTTGGGTATAAAATTTCATTTCATTGATCTGACACATGCCTCAACTATTAATCAGCATATAAACGACAAAACACGTTTGATCTGGTTAGAAACGCCAAGCAATCCGTTAATGAATATCATTGACATTGAAGCATGTGTGGCTATTGCTAAAGAGAATAACCTGCTTGTTGCTGTTGATAATACCTTCGCATCGCCTTACTTACAAAACCCGCTTGACCTGGGCGCTGATATTGTGATGCATTCCGTAACCAAATATTTAAGTGGCCATTCGGATGTAATTATGGGAGCGCTGGCTACAAACAATGAAAAACTTTTTCAGGAATTGGCTTTCCTTCAAAATTCGTGTGGAGCCGTGCCCGGGCCGCAAGATTCGTTTTTAGTATTGCGCGGAATTAAAACGCTGCACCTACGCATGGAACGCCACTGTCAGAACGGACGCCTTGTGGCTGAATACTTAAAGAATCATCCGAAAGTTGGTAAGGTATATTGGCCAGGCTTCAGCGACCACCCTAATCACGGCATTGCAAAAAAACAAATGCGCAACTTTGGCGGCATGCTCTCATTCACATTGAAAGATGATAGCTTAGAAAAAGCTTTTACGTTAATGAAAAGTGTACAGTTGTTTTCATTGGCCGAATCATTGGGCGGTGTTGAATCGCTGATTAACCACCCGGCATCTATGACGCACGCCAGCATACCAAAAGAGGAACGAATTAAAAACGGGTTGGTTGATTCACTTATCCGCCTGAGCATTGGCATTGAAGATGGCGAGGATTTAATACATGACCTGGGGCAAGCCTTGAATCGCGTGTAACTTAAACAATCGACCGCAACGGGAATAGTATTTCAAATGTACTTCCGTTTCCGGTTTCCGTTTTCAACTCGATTTTTCCGCCTAACCGATCCACAAGAATTTTTACAATGGCTAACCCTAATCCATTGGAACTTTCGCCACCTGTTGGGCGGGCCGAAAGTTTTCTGAATTTCTGATAGAGGAACTTCAGGTCATTGGAGCTAAATCCGGGGCCTTGATCTTTAACAGAAATTAAAAAGCCATCTCGCTTCATTTCCGTAGCTATTGAAATAACGGTATTACGCGGAGAAAACTTAATAGCATTTGATATCAGGTTATCGAGTATGCGTGATAAATATTCCTGGTCAGACTCTACCGGTTCATTAACATGTTGCTCAAGTTCTATTTCAATTTCTTTAGCCGAGGCGCTGAGGCGATAAGCGTTGGCGCGCTCAGTTAAAAATGTGTTCAGGTTAAATACTGAATAATCCGGTTCACGATTGATTTCAAGTGCATTGACATCCAGCAAATTTATAATCAAATCCAACCCGGAACGGGTTGAGTCTTTTATCAACCCAAGATACTTACGCTGGTTCGTATTAAGCTCTCCCTCCATTTCAATCAAATCCGACAAGCCCTTTATCCGGTTGAGTGGCGATTTTAAATCGTGCGCCACGATATTCATCAGGGTATCTTTTTCATGATTTATTTCTGAAAGCTCCGTGTTTCTTTTTTCTAATTTTTCATTCTGAACAAAGATTTCATGGCGTTGCCTTTCAATTTTTTCGTTTTGATTGGCCAGTTTAATATTTGCAGCCTGTCGCTTTCTGCTATTGCGCCACTGCAGGATGAATAATGTGGTGACGAATCCGATAATAACGATCAGGATAATGTTCTCCAACTGCTTCTGCCGAACCAGTGCGTCTGCCTCGCCCTGTTTCACTTTCAGCATTTCGTTCTCACGCTCTTTTTTTTCAATTTCCAATTGAAACTGAAGCTTCTCTATCTGCCGTGCTAACTCAATGCTTTGCAGCGATTCTTTCAAAATCAAATATTTATTAGTGTATGCAGTAGCCTCTGCCAACCGGCCTTCACGCTCATTTATCTTACTCAAATAAAAATTTGCATCGCGCTGTAAGTCAAGGTGTGTCTGGTTCTTAATACCAACAACTCTATACAAAAAAACTCTCGACTGCTTAAAGTCATTCAATTTATAGTACACAATCCCTTTCAGCAGGTTCGCTCGTGGCAGCAACCGTATGTTATCTGTTTTAATAATAATGTTGTACGCCTCATCAGCCAGTTCTGCAGAACGCTCCATGTTATCGCTGGCCGACAGAAATTCTCCCCAACCTAATTTAATCTCGGCAAGACTTATGTGATCGTTTATGTTAACCGCAATAGAGTCTGCCTGTTCAAAGCTCTTGTTTGCATCGAGCGAACTCTTCATTTCACTGTATATTATACCCAGTTCCATCAATGCCGATAAAAGCCCTCTTGATTCACCAATTTCCTTGCGCAACTGGTGGGCTTTAAGTGCCATTTCCAGCGCTTTTGAATAGTCTTGCTGTGAGCGATGAATATTACTCAAACTCCTGAACACATACGCAAGGCCAACCGGGTCATCTAATTTTTCAAATATAACCTGGCTCTTGATAAGATTATCGTAAGCGCGGGTCATATCGCCCTGATCGTAAAACAAACGCCCCAGGTTGTTATAGCAAAAAGCCAATTGTACAGAGTCATTCTGTTCCTGGGCTACCTCTACCGATTTTAAATGAAAATCAAACGAAGTCTTATAGTCGCCTCTATAGGCATTGGCCAACCCGATAAAACTTAATGGCTTTGAGAGTTCCTTTTCAATTTTTAATTCGAGGCCCAGTGTATAGGCTTTGCTGCAATAGTAAATTGTGCTATCCGGGTAAGAAAGCCGGTATTCAAATCCGATATCGTTTAGTAGTTGAAATCGTGTTGCACCGGCTGCCGTTTTAAGTTGTTGGTGCAGGCTGTCTAAAAGCGAAATATTTTGTCCGTGTGCCTGGTTATTGAAAACGGCCAGAAGAATAAAAACAACAAAAATACCTCCAGCTCTTTTCATACATGGGCAAATTAAGAAAGATTTACAACTGCAAATATAGCAGTTAGCGAGTATTCACCGGTCAATCTTCTGTAAAGTTTAACTCCCGCCCAAAGGTTTCCTGCAACGACCGAAGCGCAACTAACGCGATAAGAATTGTTGCAACTCCTACAATGAGCGCTCCTGTAATTATGCCTGCATCTTCACGCAGCAGTTTAAAGGCAAACGTTAGCGGCACCACTGTTCCACGAATAAAGTTCGGAACGGTAGTTGCCACAGTTGAACGCAAATTTGTACCAAATTGCTCCGCAGCAATGGTTACGAACAACGCCCAATACCCCACGCCAAAGCCGAGGCAAAAACAGGTGATGTAAAAAAATGTGTTGGTTGTGAAGGGCGGATACAAGTACAGCAGAATAAATGCTAACGTTAAAAGAATGAATACAAATACAATTTTCTTTCGCGATCGGAACCATTGACTTAACAAGCCACTGCTCATATCACCGGCCACTAAGCCTAAGTAGCTGAACATTACCGCATCGCCTGCCACAATTGGATTAAGAACACCAAGCTCTTTTGAAAATTCGGGGGAGAATGTTATCAGTATGCCAATGGTGAACCATATAGGCAGGCCGATAAGAATGCAATTCATAAAACGCTTAAACCTGTCGAACGAAGTGAATAAGGAAATAAAGTTGCCCCGTTCAATGGTTTGTTGTTTTACTGTTAAAAACATACCCGATTCAAAAACACTTACCCGTGCCAGCAATAACAACAAACCCAATCCGCCACCAATAAAATAGGCAACCTGCCAATCAAAATGCTTGGCCACTACATTAGCCAACACGGCTCCTAACAAGCCTACACTGGCCACCAGCGTAGTTCCATATCCGCGTAAGCGTGTTGGCAACACTTCTGAAACTAAGGTTATTCCTGCGCCCAGTTCGCCTGCCAGGCCAATGCCCGCAATAAACCGCAGCCACGCATACTGGTCAACGGAGGTTACAAACCCATTTGCAATATTTGCCAGTGAATACAATAGAATTGATCCAAATAACACTGACAACCGGCCACGCTTATCGCCCATAATACCCCAGATAATTCCGCCCACCAACAGGCCTCCCATCTGTACACGAAGTAAAAATTCGCCCTGGTCAAAAAGCTCTGCATCAGGCACACCCAACCCACTCAAACTTGGTATGCGCACAATACTAAAAAGCAGCAAATCATAGATATCTACAAAATAGCCGAGGGCGGCAACAATAACCGGAATACTGAACAGCTTCTTAAAGTCTCCGTCCTTCATAGAGCATGGTATTGAACAGGCAAAGTCAAAAAATACTTTGTAAGTGCAAAATCTTTACTTGTCATTAGATAAAAAGTTGCTTATCGCAGAAACATATTTGCAATCAATCCTATTTTTCCACAGGTTTTTTATAATTTACTTTCTGAAATGAAGGTGTATCGCTTTTGGTTTGTGCTCGCCCAACTATTGCTGGCTACCGTAACGGTATGGGCACAGCAAAGACCGGGTTCATTTCCGCCTACTAAACCGCTTTCGCAAAGTTCAATCGATCAGTGGACAGGCGATGACGGGCTTGTATCCAACAACCTGACAAGCGTAATTCAAGGTAACGATGGCTTTTTATGGGTTACGGCTTTCAATGGATTGTTACGCTTTGATGGGTACAGGTTTGAATTGTTCGATCGGGAGAATACACCTTTTCTTCAATCAGACGCCTTCTATCAAACCGTAAAAGAAGGGGACAAACTATGGCTGACAACCCAGGCCAGTGGCATTATCGTGTATGAGAACAACATCCTGAAACCCTATAAGCCTAAGGAAGGAACATTGCCAAGTTCAATACGATGCCTGCTGATAACCGACAGCGTTATGCTTGTTGGCTCAAACAATAACGGGCTATACCTTTTACAGGATGAAAAAGTTTCAAAACCGGAATATGAGCCGATAAACAATACCAGCATCATGGCAGTTGTGCAAGATGCGCACAAATCGATATGGGTAGGCACCAATGGCAATGGTGTTGTTAAAATCAGCAATGGAGTATTCTCGCACTACACTTCAAAAAACGGGCTGTCGGGCGATGTAATCAATGCTTTGTATGCGGCTGCTGATGGGCGTGTACTGGTTGGCTCTACTTCCGGATTAGATATTTTAGATGATGGCCGCATTACGCCTGTTAGCTTGTTGCAAAACATACAGGTTAATGCGCTAACGATGGACAGTTACGGTTCAATATGGGCAGCCACTGAACGCGGCTTAGCCAGGATAAACGAAACCGCAGGCACAGCCGAACTGTTTTCAAAACCACAAGGCTTACCAACACTTGAGCTTACCTCGATTACGTTCGACAAGGAAGGGAGCCTCTGGCTCGGAACCAGTAAGGCCGGGTTGCTTCGGTTAAAAGATACCGGCATCATTACCTATTCTGAATCAAACGGGCTTTCGATGGATCTGGTAAACATTATTACCGAGGGAAAGAAAGGCGAATTATACATCGGCACCGATGGTGGCACTATTGATGTTTTCGCCAACGGAAAATTATCGAAGCTTACATTAGCGCATCCACTGCACAACATCGGCATCCGCGATATTTGCATCGACAGAAATAATGTTCTTTGGATTGGTTCGTACAGCGGACTGCTGCGCAAACAAGGCAATCAGGAAACGGTTTACAATATTTCAACCGGAATGCCCGCACAAGACATCAGGCGAATTCTGGAAGACAAAGACGGCAACTTGTGGTTGGCCACACGCGGCAGTGGAGCAATTGTTTTTTCGGAAGGAAACATTAAAGCCACATACAACAGAGATAATGGCCTCGGTTCCAATTATGTACTTTCTGTTGAACAAGATAACAACGGAACAATTTATATCGGCACAAATGGTGGAGGGCTATCATTAATCGATCCTACAGGAAAGGTAACAACCCATTCTATTACAGATGATGATTCCGGCATATTAGTCTTTAATACGCACATTGACGAACAAGGCAGCGTTTGGTTGGTGGCCAATACCGGCATGTTTTATTTTGATGGCGAAAATTTTACAAAGCTTGAACTTGAGCATCGTGTTAAGGGCGAAAGTTATTTCGATTGGGTTGAAGACAGTGCCGGTAATATATGGATAACCACAAACAAAGGCATACTGCGTTTGCTAAAAGCTGATGTTATAGCTAATATACAAAATCGCGATACCCGGATTAAGACCAAAGTTTATAACAACTACGATGGCATGAAGAACAAAGAATGCACGGGAGCAACACGGGCAACCCTTGCATCGACCGGTGAGCTATGGATACCAACCATCGGTGGCGCTTCCGTAATCCATCCCAACCAGATTATCGAAAATCCGGTTGTACCGCCCGTGTACATCACCAGATTAATTACAGACGAACAGGAATTTCTAACAAGCGAAGAGGCCTATATCAAATCAGATAATATCCGCTACACGTTTCAGTTCACAAGCCTTAGTCTTGTGGCACCAGGTCAAAATCAGTTCAAATTTATGCTCGAAGGCTTCGACAAGCAATGGATTGATGGCGGGTTGGAGCGTGAAACTTCTTACACCAACCTTTCGCCTGGCGAATACACGTTTAAAGTAACAGCGTCCAACAATGACGAACTCTGGAACACAACGGGCGCTGAATTTCATTTCCGGGTAAGACCATTCTTTTATGAAACCACCTGGTTTTACATACTGTTGGCGGTGCTTTTGGTCGCTTCGCTCCTTGGTATATACAAATGGAGAATAGCCGATATTGAAAAGCGAAACAGCGAGCTAAGAAAAGTAAACAGTGAATTAGATAAATTTGTTTACAGCGCCTCGCACGATTTGCGCGCACCGTTGGCGTCAGTTCTCGGGTTGGTAAATGTTGCGCGACTAAGTGATGGGAAAGATATACCGCTTTATCTCGACCTGATCGAAAAGAGCATTCAACGGTTAGATGGATTCATCCGCGACATTATCGACTTCTCGCGCAACGCACGCTTAGAAATTATCCGGGAAGAGGTTTCATTTAAAACCATTATATATGACGTGTTGGATGACCTCCGGTACTTGGATGAAAAGAGCCTGATACGAAGAATCGTAACCGTGAATGGTACTGGTACATTTTATACAGATCCAAGAAGGTTAAAAATTATTCTTTCAAACCTGATCTCTAATGCCATTAAATATCATAACCTGCGAAAAGAAAATCCATTTATAGAGGTAAGAGTTGATTATGACGATAGCCAGGCTATAGTTCGGGTAATTGATAACGGGGCAGGGATTGCCGAAAATCACTTACTGAATATATTCAAGATGTTTTACCGCGCCAACGAAACTATAAAGGGGTCAGGCCTTGGTTTATATATTGTTAGCGAAACAATGGAAAAACTAAAAGGCGAAATCAGTGTTTCATCCAAACTTGACGAGGGCACAACGTTTACCGTGAGTTTCCCTGCGCTTTAGGCGCTTATCTATAAAACAGAATTACCAATACTAATTTGATTCCAAAATCCTGAATAACTCATCAAGATTCGGGGTGATGATAATTTCCGTTCTCCTGTTTTTCTGTTTATTCTGTGGCGTATCGTTGGCAGCTAATGGTGTAAACTCGCCACGCCCCGATGCCGTAATTTGCCTGGGTGATACTCCGGCCTTCGTTAAAATTTTTGTGATTGCTGTTGCCCGCATCACGCTAAGATCCCAGTTATCATTCATGTACTGCGATTTTCTGGATATAGGTACATTATCTGTATGACCTTCTACTGAAATATTAATATCGTTTTGATCTTTCAGTGCTTTCGCCAATTGCTGCAAGGCTGTAACACCTTTTCCATCAACTTCCGTACTTCCCGATGCAAACAGGAGTTGTTCAGCCAATGAAACATACACCTTTCCGTTTTTAACATTTACGGTAAGGTCGTTTTCCTTAAAATTCAATAACGCATTCGATATTTTATTTTTCAGATCATTCACTGCTTTATCTTTTGCCGCCAGCACACTCTCCAACTCCTGCACTTTTTTTTCACGCTCGGTAAGGCTCACATTAAGCGAATCATTCATTCTGCGGGTTCGCTCAAGGTTAGTCTGAATAGCCAATAGTTGTTCTTGTTGCTGCGCCAAATCGCGATTGAGTTTTCCGCTACTGGTAAGAAGGTTTTTATAATACGCATTTAACTCGGTGTACTCCTGGTCGAGTTCGTTAAGCCTTGCTTCGCGGGCGCGAAGCGTTTCAGCCATAGCGGTTGTATCCGATACCAGTTTCTTCACGCGTTCATCTAACTGTTCTAATGATTCATTAGCCTTTTCAAGTTGGCTCTCCTTATCAGCCAGATCGGCCTCAAGCCTTACTTTCTGCGCGAGAATATCATCGTACTTCTTTTTGGTAACCACGCAAGAAGAAAGCATGGCAAGAAGTACAAGAGCAGGTATAATGTTGTAGTTCATCTGTTTAAAAATTTACAAGTGGGTGTATAGCAAGCTGATGCTCAAAACTTACTGTATAATAAATATTATTGCCGTCAATGAACAACTCAATATGTTCAGCTTCAATGGGTACGGGTGTTAACAACTGGCCGGCAGCATCATAAATATAGGCAAGTTCCTGGCTTTCATCTACCAATACATAGTAAACCCGGCCAGAACCAAAGTCGTAGTATTGGGCGTGAATATTACTTTTTCCTGAAAAATCATTTATAAGAATACGGTTTCCTTGCTCATTCAACAGCTCAAATTGTTTTGAGTTTTGCCGGGCAATAGTATATGATTTACCCGAATGCTCCGGCACAAGTGCAAACACATCATCAATTGCAGTTCTGACAAGTGGCTCACGACTAACAATTCTTCCTTCAACATTGAGCTTAATTTTATCACCATCCTTTGTAACCATCACAAAGTTGGTTGAGGCTATGGCATTTCCTTCTTCAAGAAAATAACTGCCGCCAGGTTTGTTCTCAAGGTTAAGCGGAAAACCTTTAATGTCTTCGCCCCGCCTGCTAAACAAATGAACAATTCCATCTTTCCTGATTGCCAGGATAAAATCCTTTCCACGAATACGATGATGCCGGGCCGGCACCAGCAAAGGGCCGTCAACAACCCGGGGCTTCCAGCCATCAAGGCTTTTCCCTTCTTTATCAAGCATCCATAGCTTACCCGATTTTTCAGTTAACAAATACCGATAACGTTTACTGTTATCGTAATCAACAACCTGAACAAAATCAACCGGTTGGTTCGGGGCCGTTACCGGGAAAGGCGAAACCGGATTACCAAGACGATCGATAATTTCCAGTTTGCCATTTGCCAACAAGAATAATTGAAGCTTGTTGTTACTCAGGTAATCAACCTGATAAACGTTATGAATTATTTTTCCCTGGAGATTTCGTTTCCAAAGGCGCTTGCCATCCAACGCAAAATAATGAAGCGCATAGGTGGAATCCTGCACAACTATTTCGTTTCGTTTGGTAACATGATTTTTAACCACAAAAGGCCCACTGATTATCCGATGATCTAAGTTTGCCCGAATGCGTTGTGTTTGTTCCGGAGTAATGGCTTTATCTTCGTTAAGAATAAATGACACATTGGTGTAAAAATTATTATTCAGTGTACTGAATTGAACGGCAGCAAAGCTTAACGTAGTTAGCTCGCCTCTTAAAGGTTTCGTTAGCCGATTACTCCATTTTGCATTTAGTTTCTTTTGCAGATGCCCGTATGCCCGCGAAGAATTTATATATATACTAAGATTGGATTCCAACAACGTTGATTCGAGGTATTGATTAAACATGACCGATTTACCCCAGGTATCTTCACGATCAATGTCATCCAAAAACTTCCGAAGGCTCTCAACTTTGTCGGCAATAATTATTGTATTAGCCAACGAAGTGTAGTAGGTTCTTTCAAATCCATGAACCAAAGGTTTAAACAATTTCTCAGGTAAATTCACCAGGTCAATCTCCCTGATTTCATAACCCGAGTATCGTTCAACATATAACGTATCTTCTTTTTCCGTGGCTTGCGCAAGACGTTCAAAAGTAGTTAGCCACTGCGGAGTGTTTTTCGTATTCAATAAAAACACGTTTGAAAGCTTATCACCTCTGTCTTCAAAATAGCAAACAGCAAGTTCCTTATCAATACCTGAATAGAGTTCCTCAGGATCGATTTCTCCTAACACACGAATAGAATCCAGGAAAACATTATTCTTGCTTATGGGCAGTTTAGTAAACAGTTTCTTTCCGTCAGTCACACCAAAACTGGTTACGGCAAGCGCCCTTACCGGAACATATTGCTTTAGTGTAAACGGAGCAGGCGATTGATCGTAGAAATACGACAGCAACTCATCCGTTTTGCCTTCACCAGCCGAACTGAATCCGTTAAGAATAATATTACCTGAATTCAACTTTACATCAAGTAACGAAGCCTGACCTGAACCATGAATCTCACCTTCCTGCAAAAAAGTGGCTAACCATTGCGATACCCCTTTAAGGTTTACATAAATATTTCCGGCATCGTTTTTTACTTTCGGAAATTGCTGAACGCCTGATAACGTTGCGTTAAAATTTTTCTTTTGATCAGATTTATACGTCCGGATTACATCTTCAATCAAAAAAGGTGTAAAACTGGCAACCCAAACATCTTCAAAAGATGTCCACGAAAACATCTGCTCGCCTAATTTCACTTCATTGATTTGTACACCACTTAATTCCCGCTGTGATATTTTATATCCCTTCTCCGGTAAGGAACTCAACATAGCATCAACCTCTTTTGCTTTGTTAAGAGGTAAGTAATAAACAAGATCAAAATCATCCTTCTTGATAACGTGAAGCGACACAAACAACTTATCCCCAGCTTTTACTATAGCATCCAGCAATCCTTTTGATGTACCATTATCAGCTACATCTGCAATGCTTTTCTGAATTGCAGACCAGAACGGAGTTTTTTGAATCTGGCTCAGGCATTCCGTACACTCACCGGCTTCATAAACCAAAACTGTCTGTTCAGCTATTATTTCCCAGATGGTAATGATGCGCTTATTGAAATAGCCTTTATAGAAAAAAAATCCGGCTACACCTAAAACGATAAATAAGGTTAAGAATAGAGGCGCTCTTTTCACTATGGAACTATGGGTTTCCGATTAGTTATCAACTTACCCCACAAAAGTAAACAAAACCCGGAGAGAGTAACGTAGAATTATGCCTGGGAGCTTTGAGGTTTGTTATAAAACAAAAAAACCCTGCAGTCCTTAGACAGTCAGGG
>JAHBUE010000005.1 GCA_019638235.1 Cyclobacteriaceae bacterium | reverse complement strand
GCGGTCAGCTAAAAAACCCGCACAGGAAACTATGACAGACAGAGAATACTTAAAACAATTAAGAATACCGACAAAAGAAAATCCGCTTAGAATTTTAATGAGTGCTTGTTTGTCGGGAATTACTTGCGGTTATGACAGTACTGCAAATGGCGAATACCCTACTGCGTTGAAAATTTTAAACTACGACACAGTTAAAGTCATAAAATTTTGCCCAGAAGATTTTTCTTACGGAACACCGAGAGAAATGTGCGACATTCACGGTGGTACCGGATTTGACGTTTTGGAAGGTAAGGCAAAAGTTTTAACGGAAAGCGGAAAAGATTGGACAGAAGGAATGATTAAAGCCTCTGAAAAAATGCTTGAAATTGCAAAAAGAGAAAATATTGAACTTGCCGTGTTAATGGACATTAGCGCAGCTTGCGGTAGTCAAGTAATTTATGACGGCAATAGATTTTCCGAAAATAAAGTGTATCAAATTGGAGCGGGTGTGGCGGCTGCACAATTAATAAGAAACGGATTTAAAGTGATAAGCCAAAGAGATTATGCTTCGCTTGAAATTTTGTATTCAAAAATTGACCCGACACACCTAATTGACAAAACCAAAATTGACCACCACGAAATAGAATGGTACAAAGAATATTTTAAAATTACTTGACCTAAAACATAAATAAAGCTGTTATGAATAAACAAACCAATTACTACTTCCTATCAGGATTCTTCTTTGTGGTATTTCTCATATCGCAATTTACTGATGTTTATAAAAGTCCAACGTGGTTTAAAGCATTTGTCCTGATTTTATGCGTTGCATTTTTGATTATTGGACTTTCAAATAAAACTAAAGACAATAAAAACGAATGAAAGTAGAAATAGCCGAACCGCTAACACGGTATTGCCAAAAGCGGGGCTGAACTGCTTCGATTAAACATTTGTGCAAGGCTCAACATTAGTTCTTCGATTGAACTTTTGTGCTAAAAATCCCCGCCTTCGGCAATACCCAAAACGTTGCCGCCAATGCTTTAAAAAAAGATGTGACCATGAAAACACTAGGACTTGTAAGTATATTAATTATTCTGACAATTCATTCATTTGGACAATGTCGACTGACAACGAAATCAGGCAATTACAATGCGACTTGCTTTGAAAGACTTACAAAAGAAAGTACTGGCTCTAACTTTGGGCCAGAAATCGCAATAGCCAAAAATGGAAAATCAGGATTTTTAATACTAAAAGAACCAAACACCTTAAACACACAAAAATTTAGAGGAAAAGTATTTATCTATCTTGATGATGGTTCAATTATTACTCTACTAGATAGAGGAGTCCAATGGAAAGTAAATGATGAACTGTTTGGACAATATAATCTAACAGAGTCAGAAGTAAATAGATTAAAAGAAATAAACATTAGTGCTGTAAGATTTTGGTTATGCTTTGAAGGAGCTGAGTGTGATAGTGCATCTGAATATTATAATAAGGAGTTCACTGACAAATTACGTAATAAACAGGTAATAAGAATTGATTTCCCTAAACTCATTTCAGAATTATTTCGTGAAAAATGAACTGTCTGACAATTCCTAATTAAAAAAACAAACAAGGACAAAACTTTCCATCCTTGACAGGCGTTCATTCTTCATAAATTTTTCGATTCATTAAATAAAAGAGTTATGGGGACTATAATAGACATCAAAGAAGAAGATTATTTCAATTTACTACAGCTAGACAAATTAACCTTTAAACTAAAGGACTTTAATTCCTATGCACCAACAAACCCACAAGTTGGAGAGGTTGTAATATTTAGATTTAAAAACAATGAGATTAATACTGTAGTAACTGACAGAGATGAGACAAGTATTAATTCCGATAAAAAGGAAATCACACTAAAATTAAAAAAGGTGTAAAAAAAAACAGGTGACAAAGCACAGGCGGCAACAAAATGCTTATGCAATGCCGGGGTGTAGTGTTAAATTTAAGTGTATGTTTCAAATGCAGTTCGGTCACGGGGGGCAATTTTGCAGCAGGTCGGGTTTAACATTCCGCTGCGCTTCATTTTTAAACCCTCCTAATCCCGCAACTAAATAAACACAAAACGTTGGCGGTAATTGTAAAGACAAAAAGAGAGGAATGAGATATTTAATTTTGATAGTTTACATTTTATTGTATCATGAACAAGGCTTTTCACAAGAGACAAAATTTGTTCTAAAAAACAAGACGGAATTCATCGAAGAATTCTATGTGCTCAAAAATGACAAAGATGTAAAACACGGGACTTATGTAAAGTATAGAAATACATTCAATGGGGTTCAAATTCTGGAGTCTGGTGAATATAACGATGGGGAAAAAAATGGCTTGTGGCAATACTTCTATGACATTCCAACCAAGCATTCCAGAAATAGCATTAAGGAAAAAGGGAATTACGTTAATGGTAAGAAAAACGGAATTTGGACTTCTTATTATTTAGATACAATACCAGAAATTGTAAAATCAGAGAAGTTTGGAAATAAAAGAAAAATAGACTCATTAAACATATATATAGACCAACAATCAGCAAAACTAATGACCGCTGGAATGTATCTTAATGACAAAAGAGTGGGAGAATGGACTTCATTCAACTATCTGGGTGAAATGGCGCAAAAATATAACTTCACGACATCTAATCTTATGTTTGACTCTTCAATTAAAGACTCTCTTGTATATAATTTGAATAGAAAACCTTTGTTTATTGGTGGACAGGTATGTCTATCCAGCTTTTTACATAATAACATAAATCTTCCTCCGATAATGAGTAAAGTTAAAGGGGATTCGACAAATGCTCTTATTACATTCAAAATTAATGAGCAAGGTGACATTGAGGACATCAACGTAAACTCAAACACAGAAAGTAAAGTTTTAAGGGATGAGATGACTAGATTAGTCACAGCTACTAATTCCAAATGGTTACCAGGTCTAAAAGACGGTATAAAAATCAAGTGTGTTTACAAGATTAGGTATGACCTTATCAGGACTAAGACAAGTGAAACTTCGTATCGTTTTAAGACCTTCTTTACAATATTGGAGTAATGCAAACGCCACACAACACCGGTGGCTGTTGCACAACTAAGAGACTGCTCATTTACAGAAAAATAATCTTCGAAATTTGAGTGATTTTAAGAGTGAAAGTGAATGAAACACTTTGAAATGATAGTTGTGCAACAAGCACACCGTGTTTAAGTAATTGCGGGGTTTTCTGTCCTTATTCAATTTCGTTTCTTAATTTGATCCCACAACGTGGGACAGATTTCAACTTGGTCGGTCTTGGCATTCCGCTTCGCTTCATTGCCAAGCCCTCCTACTCCCGCAACTAAATAAACACAAAACGTTGTAGGTAATTGCTAACTGAGATATGACAATTTTAGAGAAAATAAGAAAATTTCTACAAGACAATTCCGAGATTTCAATTGGTTATAATGAGATAACCTTTTTTGCTGTTGACGAATTAGACGAAGAACAAGTTGGATATAGCGTTGACGACAACAACAATTCACTAATAACAGGACAAGAAGGAGATTGGAAAGAGGAATGGCTAGTGATTGGAGTTGACGGTTTAATCGAGGACCCAATTTTTGTCGATACAAGTTCCAAGCAACTACAAGTACTGACAGCGGCTCATGGGGAAGGAGAATGGGAACCAATACCAATAGCGGACACATTGGATTCTTTTGCATACATAATTATCGAATTGAAAAAAAATTCAGTTAATCGGTCAACTCCGGTGGACTTAGAAGAAAATCCAATTTCAGACAATGAGAAAAAACAATTCCTTGCTAGGATTAAAAAGAATAATTCATATTCAGATATTGATTACTGGGAGAATTTTTTAGAGGCCGACTAATCGCAACAGCCCACAACAATGCATATAAATCATGCCGGCAGAGTTTGATGATTAATTATTAATTTGGTCTGCCGGCACGCTTTATAGCTTTCTTGCCGTTGGTCTTCCTGACCAACAACGAGTGTGCAGGATAAAATGATAATAGAGTAGAGTTTAGGTTTATATTTAGGTTAGCAAGGGGCGGTATGAAAAGCTGCTCTTTTTTTTGGTATAATAAGTTGCTTGTGTGTAATGCAACTTGTTGAAAGTTATTCAGGAATAAATTTTAAGAGTTCGCTTAATTCTTTATCCGAGAGGGTTTCCTTGTTAGACTTGTCGTAAATGGAAAGCAGGTAAACAGTATTGACCGTAACGATAACATTAGTAATTACTCTTGCTCCACCAGATTTCCCTTTACTTTTGGAAGTAATGGCCAGCCGTATTTTGTAGCAGTTGTTCCCCAGTGGAGTACCTTGCCTGGGGTTAGCCTCCAGGCTCTCAAACAAAGCCGTTAAATCATTCTTTAGAGAAGCATATTTTTTAGCCAGCTTCTTAAGTTCTTTTTTGAACTTGGGAATAGCTATAATATTATAGCTCATCAAGTAAATCTTTGGCAGGTATTCCTTTTAACTTTCCTGCCCGGATTAGTTTCATTTCTTCAACCGCTTCCCTGATATCCTGCATCAACTCTGCTTTGGCATCAGACAGCAGCGTGGTTTTTTTTACAAAAGACAAATTTCTAAGCACTTCCATAAAAAAGCCGGATTTGTTGTCTGGTATTTCTAATAGAATCTTCATATCATTTTAGAATCGTTCTGCAAAGATAAGAGAACTTCGTTTTATAAAAAAACTCTCTTGTCGATACCCCGTACTGCTTGCCGTTGTTGGTCTTCCTAACCAACAACGAGTGTGCAGGATAAAATGATAATAGAGTAGAGTTTAGGTGGTTAGCAAGGGGCGGTGTACCTGTCTGCCGTAACGTACTTGTCTGCCGTAGTGAAACGGAGTCAGCGTGCAGGCAGGAAAAGTTGTCCTTTGCTTTTTATGGAGGGGAAGGGTATGTCGGTTATACAGGATTGAAAACCGGGGTTGTAAATTTATTTTTAAAAAAGTAACCAATTTGGTTACTTTTTTGTTTCTTTGGGTATGAATATCTACAACCGGAGCTCGCTTACCGCCTTTTATCGAAAGCACCCCGATTGCCAGGACACGTTAGAAAAATGGTACCATGATGTTGAATCAAAAAATTGGAAAAAACCGAACGATGTTACGCGCGATTTTAATACCGCACGTACCATTAAAAACAACCGCGCCATTTTTGAGATCAATCATAATAATTACCGCCTGATCGCGGAGATAAACTACGCGAAAGCCTGGGTGTTTGTAAAGTTTATCGGCACACATGCCGAATATGATAAAGTGGACGCGGAAACGGTGAATATGTTTAAACCTAAAAAGAGAAAGTGATGAAACTGAAAATACTGAAAACCAAAAAAGATTACCAGGCTGCCCTTGAACGCTTCGAGGAGATATTTCAGGCAAAGCCGGGATCATCGGAAAGTGACGAAGCCGATGTGCTTTCGCTGCTGCTGAAAGAATACGAAGAAAAGAATTTTGTAATTGAAGCGCCCGATCCGCTGGAAGCCATCCGGTACCGGATGGAGCAGCAGGGACTTACCAACAGCGATCTGGCTGGTATACTGGGCTTTAAAAGCCGGGTTACGGATATTTTTAATAAGCACCGAAAGCTGAACCTGGGCATGGTGCGTAGGCTTCACGATCGGCTGAATATTCCACTTGAAACTCTTGTTAAAGAGTATTAATAATTTTGTCTTCAGCCGTTGTTGATGTTGCGCGAAGGCTTCGCGGGATGGCTCACCAACAAACCTGCATATTTGGATACCCCACGAACAAGAACTTTTGTGGAGAATACTTACCCGTCAATATGCATCAAAAAATCCCAATCTTTTTCATGTTATTGTAATAAAATCAGGATGCTGTTTGGTAAATGACTCCATAGTTAATAAAGGCAACGATTTGCCTGTTATTTTTGAGCGCAGTTTTGCGGGTGAAGAACACCCGCAAAGGCTGAGGCGAATCAGTCTCAAAAACTGGCTGAACCGTACATTCTTACCTCTTATCGAAAACACAAGATGTGAACCACCAGCCAATAAACAAACTCATTACCAAATCCTTCATTCTTTAAATGCTTTTCCTTAAGTTAACGACTATGGTCAGGAAGACCAATCGAGGGCTGAGTTACCTTTTAATGTTTTGTATTAAATCGATAACCAATTCGTATGTTGGAGATAAAATAATATCTCTCCTGAAGAAATTGGTCATTATTGTATTCTGTTATGTGAGCCATGCCGAAGCCAGCAAAGCCGTCAGCCTCAAGTATAATTCCATTTTTAAATACGTATCTATACCCAACGTATGATAAGCCTGGGGCAAAGCCTAAAGCAGATTTCCATGGCATTGGATATTTTTCGTAAGCTACTAAGACTGAAGCTCCATGAAAAAACCCAGTATTATTCTTCTTGTAATAATACCGAATGCCCGGTCTAAAATAATATGCATTATACCTGATACGGGTAGTGTGAAATATATTTATTCTTGTCTCATAATCGCCCGAAAAATTAATACTGAAATGCTTATTGTAACTGCACCATTCCTGCATAAAACCAAATGTACCTCCTCCAGAAAAGTTAGGCGTTGCAGATATCAATCGGTTAATAAATTTTGCATTGACTTGTACTGTACTTTGACATTCAGCGGCAATTATAACAAAACTGTACAATATAGTCACAGCACACCATTTTACAAAAAACTTCATATCCAATTTCAGCCATAAGAACACCACACAAGAATCAAGTAAAAATATATTAATCGGTGCTTATCTCTTTTTAACAATTAATCTTTGAGTATATGTTTTTTTGTCGTGAGTGATCAAAATAAAATAACCCCCTTCATTTAGCTTTCTGATGTCAAGAGTATTATTATTTGAAGAATGTCTTGAGGTATGAATTAATTCACCATAATCATTCCTAATTGAAACTATAAAATCAGGTTTAGTGTCGGTATTAATAAATAACTCATTAGATGCAGGGTTGGGATAGATTTTGAAAATTTCATCGCCCAGATCAGTGAATTCAGGCATATATTCTTCTGTTGAGACAAATTTTGAAGCCGACCCCGCAACACCACAAGCATCTGTGTAAGTTACATTTATATAACCGGATGAACTGTACGGAGGCGCTTTTATCTGCATATAGTAATTACCCTGAGAACCTAAGTTTTGCCATCCGGAAGGAGGTGTCCAATTAAAATTACTTCCTCTAACAGTATTAAAATCACTATTATAGTTTGGGAGGACAACTTCAGGGCCAGAGATAAAGGGAATAGATGGACTCCTGTTTACAGATAAGGTTCGTGTTGAGTTGGTTGAAGGACAGTTGGCATTAATCGCAGTAACTGATACTGTACCAGAAGTCGTTGAAGTTGTTGAGCTAAATGAACCGGTTGTTCCCGAACTTGATGTTGTCCAGCCTAATGTATTATTCCACTGATACGATGTTGCGCCCAGCACAGGAGCAATAGTAAATGCTGAAACATCTTCTCCACAGGAAGCGACATAAGAACCTGTAAACTGTCCAATGATAGGGGATCCAACAATTACGTCCTTTTTCTCTGAGTCCCCCGCTTCAATGAAAATAATATCATAGTAACCAATTGCCTTTACACTCCCAACAGTTCCTCGCTGGTTAGTCCACCTTATTGTAATTGTTGGATAGTCATGGTAAGTGAAGTATCCATTAGGCGCGTATATCGTTATTTCGGTCGAATTATTCTCTAAAATGATACCATCCGTCACTTTAAAATAGCATCTTTTAAAAGTGTTAACATTCATCGAAGCAGTATATGTGGTTTCTTCACTAGGGCATACTGAATTTTTTCCTGAAATCGTTGTCTTAGGTAGGGCTATGGCCGTTCCTAAAATACCAAGTACAAAAACGAATGACAGATGTAAATTTTTCAAAACTTTTTTGTTTAGGTGATTAAAATATGAAGCTAATATAATGGTTTTTCTTGTCCATAGAGAGAAAGAAACAATCAATTATTTGTATGAAGCCTACTTTTTGTCCACGGGTCTGCGGAGCGACCCTGCGTATCCCTCAGGCATCACACGCAAGACCCTGCTGTGACGGAAGGGCTGGATTTTTCAAAACATAACAAGCAGTTTTACTTTTTCCCGTCTATCATTTTTTGGAGGGCAAGGTATTCATCGCGGAGCCGGGCGGCTTCTATAAACTCTAATTCTTTTGCAGCTTTATCCATAGCCTTGCGGGTGCGGTCGGCCATTTTAAGTAGTTCGTCTTTGCTTAGGTAGGCCACCACCGGGTCGGCTGCCAGGCTGGTTTCTTCATTTTCGATATAATAATTGCGGGTAGTTTTTTTCGAGTCCACCACTTTTGTCTGACTCAAGATTGATTCTTTAGAACGCATAATGGTTTTTGGCGTTATGCCATGCACCTGGTTATAATCCGCCTGTATTTTTCTTCTCCGGTTGGTCTCGTCAATGGCAAGTTGCATAGATTCCGTTACCTTATCGGCATACATAATTACGCGGCCGTTTTCGTTGCGGGCTGCACGGCCAATAGTTTGTACCAACGAGCGCTGATTGCGCAGGAAGCCTTCTTTGTCGGCATCGAGTATGGCCACTAATGAAACTTCGGGCAGGTCAAGCCCTTCGCGCAGTAAGTTTACACCCACCAGCACATCAAAAACACCAAGTCGCAGTTCACGTAAAATTTCAACGCGGTCAAGTGTATCTACTTCTGAATGAATGTACCGGCATTTGATAGCTGCACGTTCCATGAATTTGGTCAGCTCTTCGGCCATGCGCTTGGTAAGTGTGGTTACCAACACACGTTCATTTTTCTTTACACGCTCATCAATTTCTTCCAACAGGTCGTCAATCTGGTTGCAACTTGGCCGAACATCAATTTCGGGGTCGAGCAATCCTGTCGGCCTGATTAATTGTTCCACCACAACGCCTTCCGATTTTCTTAATTCGTATTCAGCGGGTGTTGCGCTAACGTACACAACCTGGTTTACAATGGATTCAAATTCGTTGAACGTGAGCGGCCGGTTATCCAAAGCTGAAGGCAGTCGGAAACCAAAGTCAACAAGATTTACTTTTCGTGAACGGTCGCCACCCCACATAGCCCTTATTTGTGGCACGGTTACGTGACTTTCATCAATAATCATGAGGAAGTCGTCAGGGAAATAATCCAACAAACAGAAAGGACGCGCGCCCGGGTTTCTTCGGTCGAAATACCGCGAGTAGTTTTCAATGCCGGAACAATACCCGAGTTCGCGCATCATTTCCAGGTCAAACTCGGTGCGTTCTTTCAGGCGTTTGGCTTCGAGGTGTCGTTTTTCCGATTCAAACATTTCCACCTGTATCATCATGTCGTCCTGTATCTCGCGAATGGCTAACTGGAGCGAGTCTTTTCCGGTAACGAACAGGTTAGCCGGGAAAATGGTAACAACTTTTTCATCCGATATTTTTTTTCCCGTAGCGGGGTCAATCCGTTGGATGGACTCTATTTCATCGCCCCAGAAATAAATGCGGATGGCATAATCGGCATAGGCCAGGAAAATATCTACCGTATCGCCTTTAACCCGGAAGTTGCCGCGTTTAAAATCTGCTTCCGTGCGACTGTACAAAATATCCACCAACGCAAACAGAAGTTTGTTGCGTGCAATGGTTTCGTTAACCTTTAGTTTAACTACATTTTTTCCAAACTCTTCCGGGTTACCGATACCATAAATACACGAAACAGATGCCACTACCAATACATCTCTTCTACCGGTAAGTAATGAACTGGTTGCGCTTAATCTAAGTTTCTCAATTTCTTCATTGATGGAAAGGTCTTTTTCAATATAAAGATTGGATGAAGGAATGTAGGCTTCGGGCTGATAGTAATCGTAATAAGATATGAAATACTCTACCGCATTATCCGGGAAGAAGTTTTTGAATTCGCCATAAAGTTGGGCGGCTAATGTTTTGTTATGACTAAGCACCAATGTAGGGCGCTGCACATTGGCGATAACATTGGCCATAGTAAACGTTTTGCCGGAGCCGGTAACGCCTAACAGGGCCTGGTGCGGCTCGCCACGCTCAACACCTTCGGTAAGCTGTTTAATAGCCTGGGGCTGGTCGCCAGTAGGTTCGTATTCGCTAACGAGTTTAAAATCCAAAGTTGCTATCGGTTAGTTGCCTGTAATATAGTACATAAGGCGAACAACCATTAACCGATAACAAAACGGGTGTTAATTATTCCATATCTGCCACGATTTTTCGGCCTGAACATGCAGCATTTCAAGTCCGTTTTTAATCATGGCGCCACGCATTTCGGCTTTTTGTAAAAACATGGTGCGGGCAGGGTTGTAAATTAAATCGTATACGTAATGATTTTTGGTGAGGCATTCGTATGGAATGGGCGGAACCTGGTCGGTTTGCGGGTGCATACCCAACGGGGTAGTATTAACAACGAGCAACGATTCTTTCAGCAAGGCCGGGTTTGATTTGAGGTCGTCATACGTGTAATCGCCCTTGTCTTTATCGCGCGAAATTGTTTTGAATTCTATGTTCAGTTTGGTTAACGCCTGGCGCACTGCTTTTGATGAACCCCCCGTGCCCAGCACAACAGCTTTAAACTGTTGGTCTTTCGGAAGCCATTTTTCAATAGTTTCTAAAAAGGCAGCCGAGTCGGTGTTGTATCCTTTTATCTTTCCCTCTTCTATCTTTACAACGTTTACCGCCCCTATTTGATTGGCAGCCGGGTCAACTTCATCGAGGTATTTCAGAATTTGTTCTTTGTAAGGAAGCGTTACATTAAGCCCGCTTAATCCTTTGGTGTCTTTCAGTAGTCCTTCAACATCCTGAATTTTTTCGAGTGGGAATAATTCATAATGATGATCGCGTAATCCTTCGCGAAAAAATTTTTCATCAAAATACGATTTAGAGAACGAGTGGCTAACGGTTGCCCCGATAAGCCCAAAGATTTTTTCCATGATCAGTTGTTGGTTTTTAGTCTTTCAGCAATCTTTTCGATTAAAACAACTATAAAAACACCCAGCGCCATCATTACAATGGCCTGGATAATCAGAGGGTCGTTGCCGGTTTTTTCAAGAAAATCCCAAGGTAATACACTTTTATCAATTGCGGGAACCTGTTTCCCTGAATGGTCAATACGGAAGGAGATGACCTCTTTCCAGGGCCACGCCTTGTTGAGCGAGCCAAGCATGAAGCCGCCCAACAATGCTATTGTCGGGTATCGGTAGTTGCTCAATATCCAACTTAATACACGCGAAAAACTGATGATGCCGACAACGCAGCCCGCTGCAAAAACAAGAATAACGATTATTTCAAGATTGGTGAGCGCGGTTATCATGTACTCGTATTTGCCTAAGAGCAACAGGATAAACGCACCGGAAATGCCGGGCGAAATCATAGCCGAAATGGCAATGACTCCGGCTATAAAAATAAACCAGAGTGCATCGGGGGTTTGTGTTGGCGATAGAATGGTGATGATATAACCCGCTGCAATACCAAACACGAAAGCGAGAATTATACCGCCATGCCATTTTTTTATTTCGCGCATTATAATAGGCGAGGAGATCAGGATCAGCCCGAAGAAGAACGACCAAACCTGTATCGGGTAAGCGTTCATGAGCCAGGTCATGAGTTTGGCAATTGAAAACAGGCTGGTGAGAATGCCTGCTAACAGTACGGTTATAAAATTTCCGTTTATTTTTTTCCAGAAGTCGGCAAACCGGAAAGCGCCTAATAATTTAAGCGCTTCAATGTCAACCGATTTAATGGTGTTAAGCAACTCTTCGTAAATTCCCGTTATGAATGCCACTGTACCGCTTGATACACCGGGAATTACCTCTACGGCACCCATGGAAAGCCCCTTGAGATACAGTATAATATAGTCTTTAGTCCGCCTCAATTTTTTGTTAGTCTACGTGAAAGGGAGGTGTTGTCTTGTCAATCTTTCTTTCAATACCAAGAAAGTGGAGGAAGGTATCGCCCCGCAATCCTAACCGTATTGTTTCCAGCGGAATAACTTCATTGGGCGCAATGTTACCGAGGTTTACATTGGCGCCAAGCAATTTAATAAACCAAACCTGCTGCGCTTTTTGTGGCGCTTCCCAAATAATTTTTTCAAATGGAATTTTGGTAAGGATTTCCTGCACAAGGCCGGAGCGTACTTCACCGGTAGAACGGAACAATCCTACATTACCGCTTTCGCGCGCTTCGCCAATTACTTTCCATGAACCGGCATCTAATTCTTTTTGCATCAGGTCAATCCACATATAGGGCGGGATAATCTTATCGGCATCTTTTGAGCCTACTTCAGATAATACCGTAACCTGTTCGGACAGTTTGCTGATGTAGTCGCATTTTTTGTCGTGATCCAGGTCAATGGAGCCATCGCTTACTTCCGCAAAGCCCATATCGTATTTATCAAGCACCTTCCGGTAATCATCAAACTGGTCGCGGATGATGAAGGCTTCAAACAGGGTTCCTCCAAAATACGTGGGGATACCGGCATCTTTATACACCTTCAGTTTTTCTTTCAGGTTTGGTGTAACATACGAAGTCGCCCAACCTAATTTAACAATATCAACATGGTCGCCACAGTTTGAAACAAAGTCTTCTGCTTCGCGAACACTAAGGCCTTTATCCATAGCCATAGTAAAACCGTATTGCCTGGGTTTCTTGGTGCGTTCAGGCAAATTCTTCAATTCGTAATTCATTGAAAGCGCAATTGAGTTTTAAGTTTAAAAATTTCCATTGGAGGGCAATGGAGTAAAAGTTTGATTAAGGGTTATGTCAGTTGTTTTCTTTTCTAAACTGTTCAATAATTTTGAACAACGCCTTTCGGGTTTCGAGCTGGGGGAAAAACTCATACAACGAGGCGTGTGCGTCAAAGTCCAAAATTAGTGCATTTTCTAAATAATTAAAGGCTTCTTTAAACCGGCCGGCCTCAATCAGGTAAACGGTCATCCGGTAGAACAATTCGGCATCAGCCGCTATTTCGTCAAAGCCATGCGCCAGTATGTCAACGGCTTTATCGTAATCGCCTTGCTCATAATAGATAAACGACCAGTTTAACCAGATTTCCTTGTCTTGCGGGTCGAGTTTGCTGGCTTCTTCATAAGCATCTAAGCTGGAAACAATGTTGCCCACTTTAAACTCGGCATGGGCAATGGCTTTCCAGTATTCGGGGTTTTCAACATGAAGTTTCAGCGCCTTGTTGTAAAAGTGAAGAGCCTGGTACCATTTTTCCTGCTTTTCAAGGCAAACACCGGCTCCAAACCAGGCTTCATCATACATGTTGTCGAGCTTGGCGGCTTTTTGATAATATTTTAATCCCAGGTCGAATTGCTCTAAACTTTCGTAGGCAGCGCCAATGGAGCAATATACTTCAGCGCTTGGGCCTTCGAGGTCAATTGTTTTTTTGAATGAATCCAATGCTTTGGTATATTCACCGAGATTCATGTAGGTGTTGCCCATGTTGAAATAGGCCGAAGCAAACGTATCGTCAATGGTTATGGCGTAATCATACGCGATAAGCGCCTGGTCGAACTGCCCTAATTTATTATAGACAATACCGAGGTTATACCATGCTGCGGCAGAGTAGGGGTCTTCGTCAATAAATTTTTTATAGTACGAAACGCTGCTCTCCAACTGCCCGGTTACGTCAAGGCAATAGGCTAATTCGTAAAGTGCACCTTCGTGGTTAAGGTTATTTTCAATGGCATTTTTATAGGCATCAATTGCCTTGTTGTGTTGTTCAAGATTTTGCCACGCCAGCCCTATGTTGTAATACACTTCGTCTTTGTCTTCTGTAAGATGCAACACACGCTCGTAACATTCTATGGCTTCTTTGTATTTTCCCTGAACCGAAAAAATAGAACCGCGTGTAAATAAAATTTCGGTATCGTTTGGCTGAAGATTTTCGGCCTGCTCCAATAGCTCCAATGCGGCAGGGTACTCTTCGAGGTGCGAAAGAATTTGCGCCTTGATGATGATTAACTCAATAGAATACGGGTATTGATTGATAGCATGGTTTACAGCCTGGAGCGCCTTGCTGTATTTGCCACGCAGCATGTAGAAATCAATTATTTCTTCGTAGGCGTCAAGGTCAAAAAAATCGGATTTTCTCTTTTTCAGGAAGTCCTCAAACCGCTTGATTAACTCATTGCTTTCGTCCTCTCGTTTACGGAATTCTTTCGCCATGTGCTTAATGGGTTTGTCTAAGGTAGACAATAAATTGGCTTAAAACTACGACCAATTTTAATTTTTTAATTCCATTTGTTTTCTATAAAATTCAGCGCACCAGGCCAATGTTTCGTCAATGGTTTGAAATTCAGCCTGTATGGTTCTTTTAATTTTATCGCTGGTATAGCTAAAGTGCGTGCCGGCAGTACGGGCTGTTTCGCGCGTTATCAGCGGTGTTGAGCCTGTCAGATATGACCGCCACAATTCTGCCATAGCAAGGGCCTTTAATACCGGCTTTGAAACCTTAATATAGGGCGCTCTTTTGTTAAAAAGTGTTGCCACTTTTTGAAAGAAATCTTTTATGCTTATCGCGCCCGCGTTTGAAATAAAGCGCTCGCCCTGCAGTTCAGAAAAATACAATTGCTGTATGTGTTGCGCCACATCGCGCACATCAACATAATTAAAGGAGCCGTCAGAATAGAACGGTCGCTGCCGCCAGGCATATTTAAAAAGTTGCGCGCTGCTGCGGTTCCAATTGCCTTGCGATAGAATAACCGAGGGATTAATAATAACGGTTTTGAGTCCTTCTTCCTGTCCGCGAAATACTTCCAGTTCGGCTTTGTATTTGGATAAACCATAGGCCGAGTTATAAGGCGAGTCCACCCAGGCGCTCGACTCATTAACCAACATTTCATTTTTTTGCCTGCCCAATGCCGCAACCGAACTAACGTGCAGCACCCGTGTAACGCCTGACACAAGGCAAGCATCCACTACATTTTTTGTTCCCGCTACGTTTACAGTCATCAGTTTTTCCTTATCGCGCGGACTGAACGAAACTACGGCTGCACAATGTATTACACCGGTTACACCCTGAAACGCTTCTTGCAAGGATAGCGGGTCGAGAATGTCTGCCGTTCGCCAGGTAAGTGGCAGGTCAGCAAGTTGTGAAGTATTGCTGCCGGCTCTTTTTATAGCAATTACAGGAACGTTCGCTTCATGGAGTTTTCTAACCACAAAGCTACCGAGCAATCCGTTAGCGCCAGTTATTGCTATCATTTAGAGTGTATTGTTTAACAAGGGTAAAGATAAGGCTTTTTGGTAGTAACGTCCTGCCTGGGCTTCTTCCAAAAGCCGGATATGTTGAAGCGAATGGCAATCACTACCCAGGAAGTGTACCCAACCTTTGTCAATCAGTTTAAATGCTGTTCGTTGCGCTTCGCGCGAATAGTAACCGGTTAACGAAGCTATGTTTATTTGAAAATATACGCCCCGGTTAATCAAGTCTTCGGCTTTGGTAAAATCATTCTGTAAGAAAATGTATCGTTCGGGGTGAGCCAGCACAAGCTGGTGCCCATTAGTGGTAGCCATGAAAATAAATTCTTTTAGATGAAGAGGCTCCGTCATGAAATTTGTTTCAAATAACAAAAAGCGCTTTCCGAACGTAAGAAGCTCTCTGTCTTGTTCTACATTCTTGATGAATACTTCATCGAGGTAATATTCTGCTGCTGCTTCAAGTTCAATGGAAATATTTTTGGTGTGCAGATATTCTTTTAATTCGTTGAGTTTCGTACGGATTCCTTCCGGGGTATTGCGGTAGGCATCGCTCATAATGTGCGGAGTAGTAATCAGTTTTTTGTACCCGGCTGCAATGAAGCGCAGGATAATTTTCTCGGCATCTTCAAAAGATTTAACACCGTCATCTAATCCGGGCAACAGGTGCGAATGAATATCTGTCCAGACAGGATGTTGTACAATAGCTTTCTTTTTTCTGAACCAGTTAAGCACCGCGCTTTACAATTGAATCAATCAAACTTTTTTTCCTGTCTTCATAATACCCGTAACCATAGGCGGTTTCAGAAGTGGCGGGCAGCGCGTTCAGGATTGTGGTGATGTTCTCAAACTTGTTGATACGGATAATGCGATTCAGCGTATCCATAAAATTGCGTTTGGAATAATTCGCCCGGAAGATGTACAGCGTTATGTCGGCATGTTTCATAGCCATAATGCCATCTGTAACAATACCTACGGGCGGTGTGTCGAGCACAATGTAATCGTAGCGTTTTTTTAAGTCGGCCAGTAATTGCGAAAATTCTCCATTCAGCAACAACTCTGACGGGTTTGGCGGATGCGGCCCTGCCGGGAGAAAATCAAAACCTTCAAGGGAAGAACTGACAACACACTCTTCCCAACTGTTTTTGCGGATAAGCACCGTGCTCACACCTTTGTTGCGGTCGGCTCCTTCAAAATACTTCACGCTTTTCGGTTTGCGCATGTCTAAGTCAACCAGCAATACTTTCTTTTTCGACAGCGCCATTACCCCGCCTAAGTTAAGGGCAACGAACGATTTGCCTTCTCCCGAAACGGTTGAAGATATAGCAATGATTTTTTTTGAAGAATTGATGTTGAAGAAATCCAGGTTTGTGCGCAGCGTGCGCATGGCTTCACTCACCATCGATTTGGGCTGCTCGAAAATATAAAGACCATCTCCCCCCGAATGTCGCAATACCGGAATAGCGCCAAGCAAGGGCGCCTGAAGTTTTTCTACTTCGTAAATGCTGTTGATTTTATTGTTGGCGAGATACAAAATCCCCACAAAGAAAATACTTAGCACAAATCCCGCCACGATACCAATTCCGAAGATAATGGGCTTGTTCGGAGATATGGGTTCGGTAGGCAAATTGGCAGTAGATAAAATTTTAAAATCGGGTGTGCTTCCGGCTTGAGCAATTTCAAACTGCGATTTGTTTTGCATCAGCGTAAGATAAAACTCTTCGTAAAGTTTATAGAAGCGTTGCTTTTTTGTGAACTGCGTGTTTTTATCGGGCATACTCGCAAAGTTGTTTTCCAGCGTTGCCTTTGCCTGGTTTAATTCCTGTTGCCGCTTTAATAAATTCGATTTTATTTCTGTAAGATGGCCAACTGTCTTATTGCGAAGCATATCAATTTCGCTTTGTTTCTGCCGGAAGGCAAAAGTTTTTTCATTGTAGGATAATTTGATTTTATCCATCTCTAAATATAACTCCTGTAACTTTTCAAGGTTGGTATTCAGGAAGGCCGGGAAAAACGGTTGTTGTACAACGGTGATTATAAAATCTGAACTTTCTAACTTATCTGTTACCTCGTTAAGCGCATTGAGCCGTTTGCTAACCTCAAAACGCTGCGAGTCGATTTTATTTATTTGTTCAATGGTTTTTCTCAGGTCGGTTTCCAGGTCGCTGGTTTTGTTTGTAAGCGTAAAATTCTCGAAGTAAGTTTCGTATTCCTCCATCTGTTTTTCGATGGTGTTAAGTTCATTACTTAGCCAGGTAATTTTTTGCTTGTTCGCCTGGTTTTTTTGTTCATTACTGAAAATCAAATAAAGCGAATCTATACCGTTTACAACATCGCGTGCTTTGTTGGGGTTGCTGTCTTTGAAAGATACCCGTATGGTGTTCGCCTCATACTTTATCGGTTCAACCAACAGGTTTTTAGAAAAGTAATTCAACAATGCCTCTCTGCTGTTAATAATAAACGAGTAGGTGTTTTCTGGTTGGAATTGAGAATCTTTGTTTTTGCTGATAATGAGTGTGAGCCCATCAAGTTGCAGGGGTTCGTCAAACGTTCCGGTTACTTGCTTTGATTGTTTTTCGATTTGCAGTTCATACGCATTATCCGGTAAGGGTTCAATAAAAACCGGCTGGTCGTAATAGGTCGGACTCTTCAGGCTATACTGCACTACAAATGGCGAAGCGTGGTAAAGTTCAGTATTTAAAAACTGCCCCATGCTAAAATAGCTGACATGAAGATTAAGTGAATCGATTACTTTGCTAAGAAATAAATTCGATTGAATGGTTTCAATTTCACCAGCAATAACGTTTGCCTGTTGCCGGTCGGGCATAAAATCACGGAGCCCTAATTCGGAAGCATCTTGTTTGATGTCAAGTTTTATTTCAGACTCTGATTGATACAGGTCTTTGGTGTAGCGCACAACAAGATAAGCACCCAGGTTGGTCAGAAATATTATCAGGATAATCCACGCCCAGTTTTGGCGTAGTATATTCCTTAGTTTATTGAAGTCTATGCCTTCAAAAGCCTGCCGTTGCGTATGGAAGTTTGCTTGGTCGTTCACTGGACTATCGGCTTATAAGTACAACAATTAATGTCGTAAGGCTGGTGATTATGCTTACAGCAGGGCCATAATCGCGCAACGCCTCACTGGCCGGCCTGCGGATAGGCTCAACGTAAACAATATCTCCGGGCTGCATAATCATGTTATTTTTTTTGTAGCCTTCAAAAGTACTTAAATCAGCAACTGTAATTTGCTCCCCGCGTATTACACGAATATTATGCGCCTTTGACTCATTATTCAGTCCGGTTGAAAGCGCGAGTACTTCAATTAAAGTCATATTTTCATTAAGGAGTGGTATTACCTGCCCCCCGGTGGCGCCAAGAACAAAAACCCGTTTATTGGCATATTGAAGCACTACAAACGAATCGGTGAAAAATTTATCGTATTCTTTTTGGAGAATAGCTTCGGCCTGGCGGATGGTTAAGCCCTCAAGTTTCAGTTCTCCTATCATCGGAAATTTGGTTACGCCATTCACATCAACTAAGTAATCCGGGTCGGGGCGTGTATTGGCTACTTGCGGAGGGATTTCCTTTAATAATTTCAAATCCGGGTCAATAATCAGCTCGCCATGATTGGTAAATACTTTAAGTTTTAGAATATCATTTTTTTGAATGATATAATTCTTCTCCGCTTCAGCGGTTAACCCTGTTGCCTGCGAGGGGTCGGTGATTTTGAACATGATATTTTGTTTGTACGAGGCGCATGAGGCTAATAAAACTGCCATCAGCACGAACTGACAAATCATCCGAAACGTGTACTTCAATGTTGTAGGAGTTTAATCCCGTGAAATTAACGATTTTCTTAACAACTCTTCGAGTGTGGGCAGGTTCCTGTCCTTTTCAGAGATAATCGGGTCGGTAAAGGGCCATTGGATATTAAGCTGAGGGTCGTTCCACACAATACCGCCTTCAGCCTCGCGGTTGTAGGCGTTGGATGTCTTATATAAAAAGAGCGAGTCTTCCAGCGCGGCAAAACCATGGGCAAACCCTTCGGGCACCATCAGCAGGTTATGGCGTTCGCTATCCAATACGCAACTGTAAACCTTTCCAAACGTTTCAGACCCTTTGCGAAGGTCAATCACAACATCCAGCACCCTGCCTTTTAATATCGAAACCAGCTTCGCTTGCTCAAAAGGAGGGTATTGAAAGTGCATTCCGCGTATTACCCCCTTTTTAGAAAAGGATAAGTTTTCCTGCGTAAAACGGTCTGTTATTCCTGCAGGATGAAACGATTCTTCCTTATAAAATTCCAGAAACCAACCTCGGTTATCCTGGTAAACCTGCGGAATAATTTCAAGTAAGCCCTTAATACCTGTTTGAATAACCTGCATGAATCTATCTTACTTCGTGTATGGCGTGCAGGTACTTGTTAATAACAATGGACTCGTCAAATTGCGCTTCCATTTTTTTGCGGCCATTGGTTCCAAAAGCCTGGAGTGTATTATCATCCATACCAGCCAGTGTGCGCATCTGGTGTGCCAGGTCATCGGCATCTTTTAATTTGCAAAGCAATCCGTTTACCTGGTGTTCAACAACCTGGTTGCAGCCCGGAACATCGGTAGCGATAATGGGTTTAGAAGAGCTTGCAGCTTCAAGCAAGGTGCGGGGTGTTCCTTCACGATACGAGGGGAGAACCACACAATCCGCCTGTTGAATAAAATGACGCACATCATCGGTGGTGCCGAGATATTCAATTGTGCCAGAATTTATCCAGGATTGAATCACCTCTTTATTAATGCCCCGCTTATGTTCGGGGTCCATCGCGCCAAGCACCTGGAATTTTGCTTCTATGCCTTCAGCTTTCAATTTCTTAACTGCATCAATGTATTCAAGAATACCCTTATCTGTGATAAGCCTTGAGATGAGCAGAAATGTAAATTTAGGATTGCGCTGGTAGTTTACCGGTGCGAACCGTTTTAAATCTATTCCAGATCCGGGAATTAAATCTACGGCCTGTTTTTTAACCAGGTTTTCATCTAAGAAAAGTTTTAAATCGTCCGGGTTTTGGAAAAACACCTTTCGCGCAAAGCGGAAACTTAACCGGTACAGGAACTTTGCCATAATGGACAGCAGACCGTTTTTAAGGAACACCGTGCCCAGGCCGCATACATTGTTCACAACCGGAATACGCAGTAAGGCAGCAGCCAGCGTACCGTAAACATTGGGCTTAATGGTGTAATGCAGAATTACGTCCGGTCTGATTTTCCGGTATATCGAATACAATTCAAAAATAAGGGCAGCATCTTTTATTGGGTTTGCCCCCCGGCTGTCCATTTTCAGGTCGTAGTGTTTGCACCCCTGTTCTTCCAAAAATGAGGTATAACTGTCTGCCGGTGCGATGGTGTAAATTTCGTGGCCTTGCTCCTGGAGTGACCGGATCAGGCTTAACCTGAAATTGTAGATGTTCCAGGATGTGTTTAGGACGATTGCAACTTTCATGAATCTGATTAAGCCTTCCGGAATACGGGATAAAACGTTTTTACCCTCGATTAAACCGGTTTTTAATCGACAAAGCTACACAAAAGTAACCTAACGAAGAAAATGTTTAATCGTGCTACCTTTGCACCTTTATGAGTAGCAGGCATACAGCGGTTTTGGTGGCGATTGGCGATGCACGCCAACCAGAGTTAACAACGGAGCATCTTGATGAACTGGCTTTTTTGGCAGAAACGGCAGGGATTATAACGGTTAAAAGGGTGGTTCAGAACCTGAAGGCTCCCGATTCGCGTTTCTTTATCGGAAAAGGAAAAATTGAGGAGCTGAAAGCCTATGTGTTTGAAAATAACATTACAACCGTTGTTTTTGATGATGACCTTTCGCCCTCGCAATTGCGCAACTTAGAAAAAGAACTGAACCCGAAAGACCGCGAGCAGGGTGTTAAAATCTATGACCGGAGTTTGCTGATACTGGATATTTTTTTGAGGCGGGCACAAACTGCCCAGGCCCGCACCCAGGTAGAATTAGCACGCAATCAATACTTGCTTCCGCGATTAACCCGCCTATGGACGCACCTTGAACGCCAGCGCGGTGGAACAGGAACCCGTGGCGGTGCCGGTGAGCGCGAAATTGAAACCGACCGAAGGAATATCCGGTATAGAATCAGTTTATTGAAAGATGAACTTGAGAAAATTGATAAGCAGCGTAAAACCCAGCGCAAGTCCAGGAGTAACATTGTGCGGGTCGCATTAGTGGGTTATACCAATGCCGGTAAATCAACGCTGATGAATGTGCTGTCGGGTTCGGGTGTGTTGGCCGAAAACAAATTGTTTGCTACGGTTGATGCCACTGTGCGAAAGGTGACGTTTGGCAACATTCCGTTTTTGCTGTCCGATACGGTAGGGTTTATCCGAAAGCTGCCTCATCACCTGATTGAATCATTTAAGTCAACGTTGGATGAAGTTCGGGAGGCTAACATTTTAGTGCACGTTGTGGATGTTTCGCATCCTTACCACGAAAGTCATATTGAAGTAGTAAGTAATACATTGGCCGATATTGGCGCATCGCAAATTCCGGTTATCCTGGTATTGAACAAAGTTGATTTGCTTAACGCGAAACAAACAGAAGAGCCGTTAGACCTCGAATCGATGAAGCGGTATTATAACGACCACGGCTTTGCGCAGGTAATTTTCGTTTCAGCCGAAACAGGTGAGAATATGGTTGAGCTTAAAAAGTTGTTGTTCGATGAGGTGAAGAAAGAGCACGTTAAAATTTTTCCCAACTTTTTGAAAGACGGATATGAGTTTGCACCGTTCAGAACGGAGCAGGTTTAAAGGTTAAACCAATTTTTATTTGATGTGTGTGCCAAACCGCAGGGTGTTGCCGTCTTCATCCGTTACATAAAATTCTCTCATCCCCCAGGGTTGGTCTATCGGGCTTTGGTGAACAGGAGAATCCTTTTTGTTCGGTATCTTCAATCCTCTTTGCAGATACTTTTGAAACAGCGTATCTACATCATCCACAAGCGCATACACATTAATGGCTGCGCGTTGGTCGCCTTCCAGGCTGGTGAGCATAAGTTCGGCATCTCCGTTAACCAGATCGACTACCCATTCATCCGGTAGAGTATCCGGGTATTTCAGTTTAAAATCGAGCACCTGCGTATAATAAGGTAATGGCCTTTTTTATGTTGCTGATCCGGAGGGGGGCGGCAACGGAAATATAAGCATCCGTGGGTGCCCATTCGTGGCGTGTACGATTAGGAATAGGCTGTATACCGGGTGCAACAGCTTTAAGCATAATGGAAATATTATCGCGGCCAACAATAGCCCAATATGGGTTTTCATCCGGGCCGATATACCGGATTTCAAACCCAAGTTTATCAACCTAGAATGAAACCGAAATTTTCAAGTCTGTGCTAATAAAACAAGGCATGACGTAATCGAGATTTTTCATGGCTTAGAGTTTTTAGGCGTAAGAGGTCTTGGTAGCCCCGACAGGAATCGAACCTGTATCTAAAGTTTAGGAAACTTCTATTCTATCCATTGAACTACGGGGCCAAAGAAAATTTAAGTGGCAAAGTTAAAAATTATCCATAAATCTCATTCAGCACTCCGGCCAGCCGAACGCCTGCCTGCAACAAACGCTCACGAACAAGGTCAAAGTTCCGGTACTGGTATTCATAGCCTATTCTTCCGGTGCCGTAGGTATAAATTTGTGGCCGGTAACTTACGCTCTCTTTCGCCCAATCTCTTACGGAGGCTTTCTGCAACTGTTGAAGTTGTGCAACTGAAGGCTTGTCGAGCGACTCGGCCAATTCGGTGTAGCTTAACCTTGTTCCGTTAATCATATCGCTATCCCAAACGGTATGAAGATTGGTGTCGGTGCGGAACCACATAATTTTTATGTCATTTCCGCCCCGGTCGGGCCTGCCCACGTGCAGGGGTTGGTGTATGTCGCCAACTAAGTGAATAAGAATTTTTACATACTCGGCCTCTTTTTCTGGGGTTAATTTTTTGCTTTTGAGTTCGGCAATTACCCGTTCAAGGGTAGCAATAATATCTCCTTTCGGATTTTTCTCCGCTTCTTCGTAGCTCATGCCATCGGGTATAGTAACCCAATGCCAGTCGTCCATAAACCTGTATGTTGAATCGGACTTAATATCGTCCATCCAGGTGCTTGCCATAGCCAGCGACTGCCCGTTTAAAATTCGTTCAATGGCTTTCCGTGCTTTTTTGTTCAGGTACTTATTGGCAACATAACCCGTAGCGCGGTGGCCGGTGGCGCCCCATCCCCACGACAGGAACGAAACAGAACAAAACAGTACGGTAAAAATCAATCGGTTCATAACGCAAATCAGTTTAGCGGGGCAAATATCTTTAAAAACAAGTAAAGCTGGTTTATAATCGCTTTAATTAATCGTTAGTTTTTCAACTCTTCAGGTCATCAAGCAATGCCCGTAGTTTTGCTATATGATTTCCATACAGCTTTTTCAGGTACCAATCGGTAATCGTATAAATGCCAACCATAAATACGATAGACAGGAGTATGAACGAAGCGGTATAGAGCGGGTCTTGAAACTTAGATATGAATCTGTCGAAGCCTCTTTCCATTGAGCCGAACAGAATACCGAGGATAAAAAACACCGGGTATAGTATAGTGTAACTGCGCTTGTAAAATTTCAGATAGGCATCGAGCCGTTCGAGTAAATGATGCAGGTTGGTTTTCAGGTTATCCGTTAATGTATCGTACTTGTTGAGTAACACTAATTTTTTCACATAATAAAGTGTATATGAAATAAACAGCACCAGCAAGGCGAGGATTGTCCACATAAGTGAACCATACGGTATAGTGGTGGTATAGATGCCCAGCGCTGCCATATAGGTTACGGTAAAGATGAGTTCAATCCATACGTTTCGTTTCAGCTTGCTGACAATGGTATTGCTGCTCCGCCCAAGCATTTGCAGCAACTCATTTTCATTTTTGGTTTCAAAGCGTTCCTGCTTTTTCCAAATCGATTTTAAATCGTCTAATTCTTCCATGCTTATGGGGTCATAAGTTTCCGAAGTTTTTCGCGTATGCGGTTCATCCGCACCCGTACATTGTTTTGTGTAATGCCTATGGTTTCGGCAATCTCATCATACGGCACTTCGTCTAACGCCATCATGATAATTGCCCGTTCTATTTCTGATAGTTGCCGGATGCTCCACTGCAACTTTTGCAGGTTTTCTTCCTGGTCATCCGATGAAACATCCGACAGGTTAAAATGTCGCTCATTCAGGTCTTCGGTTTTTAACCCTCGTTTTTGTTTGCGCAAACCCGAAATGGCGGTATTTAATGCGATGCGGTACATCCAGGTGGTGATTTTTGCCTCGCCCCTGAAGGTGTGGAACGACTTCCAGAGTTGCAGCACAATTTCCTGAAAGAGGTCATCGCGCGCCTCTCTGTCTGACTCATACAGGTTACAAACCTTATGAATCAGCCCCTGGTGTTCATTTACCAGGTTTACAAAATAATGTTCTTGTTCTCCAGCCAACGGTTGTGTTTTGAGTAAGTCGGGTCTTAAAGTTGATAATTACAGGAAAGAAAGCCAAAAAGCGCGCACAAGGTTTTATATTTAATTTGTTAATGTATAGTTTGTGCGATGAACCCCAGAAAGTGGATAAGGATTTTTTTTGGATTTTCCCGTGCGCAGACAAACGGGTTCATCATCCTGCTTCCGTTGCTTGCGGTGCTTATCTTTTCCGCACCGGTTTACCAATGGTGGATAAGCCGCCAACCGCGCGATTTTTCTAAGGAAAGAATTTTATTAGACAGCCTGACGGCCAACTGGCAGGCAAGCGAAGTTAACACGCTGCCCGTAGAGGAGGAGGTGCCGGTCAGGTTGTTTGAGTTCAATCCCAATTCTGCATCGTTGGATGAGTTACGTGCACTAGGCTTTTCTGCGGGGCTTACAAACCGGCTTATAAACTACCGGAATAAGGGTGGGCAGTTCAGGGTAAAACAGGATTTGCTTCGTTTGTATGGTATGGACTCTTCTTTCTATAAAATATTGGTGCCTTTTATAAATCTTCCCGAAACACTTGCAAGAGAAGAGAAAAAATTGGTTGCTTTGCCGCCCGGAACGAAAAGACCCGCCCCGGTTAAGTTTGATTTGAACCGTGCAGATACAACCTTGCTGAAAACGATATATGGAATCGGTTCAAAAATCTCAACCCGTATTGTAAATTATCGCGAATCAATGGGCGGCTTTATCAGCAGGCAACAAGTGTATGAAATTTATGGGCTTGACTCGGCAGTTGTTCTTCGCTTAGACAGCGCCTCGTTTATTCAGCCCGATTTCCAGGTGCGCACGTTAAATATTAACCAGGCCACAGAAGGCGAATTGGTCGTTCATCCATATATATCGAAGCGAATGGCCACAGCCATTGTCACTTATCGATTTCAGCATGGCCGGTATGAACACATTGATGACCTTAGGAAAATTGTGCAACTTGATGCGGCACAGCTTGAGAAATTGAAACCCTATCTTACCGTTGACTAACTCCGTGCAGTCCATATTAAAAGCCTACATGAGGCGCCTCACCAACCTGGGCGGTAACAATCGCTCGTTGTTGTTGCTTCGGCTGCACAGCGAACAATTGATGGATTTGCAACAACTCAGCCAGCTTAAAAACGAATCGGCATTCTCTATAATTAATGCCTTGATTGCCGGTAAGGAAAAACCGATTTGCCCGTTGTTGGACAGTCGCATGGAGGCAGCCAATACCGCCAGCGAACGATTGAAGCGACTGCACCGCATCGATAATTTTATTTTTGAAGAACGTGGTTCGTACGATTTGCACGTTGGTTGGCCTGTTGCACGTGGCAAGTTTGCAGACGGAACACCGGTTAGGGCGCCACTACTTTTTTTTCCTGTTTCGCTTGAGCGCGGAAAAACCGATTGGATTTTAAAAGTGAGAAAAGATGCGGGCATCACATTTAATAAAACTTTTTTGTTGGCCTTTGCGCACTTTAACGGCATCAGGCCGGATGAAACATTATTGGAAACCGACTTTGAAGATTTTGATACTGACAGCACTGTTTTCAGAACGCAACTGTATCAATTGCTGCGCGACAGGATTGAGATAAACTTTAATCCCGATACGTTTTCCGACCAGCTTCTTTCTTTCCAGGAATTTAAGAAAGATGAATTTGAACAAAACCAAAAAACAGGCGAGATTAAACTTTTTCCGGAAGCCGTGTTGGGTATTTTTCCGCAAGCCGGCTCGCAGCTTGTTCCCGACTATCTTACATTAATTGAAACAAACCAATACAGTTCTTTTGATGCACTGTTTGCCTCACGAAATCCAACCCAGGTAGGGCCGCTGTTCGATAACCCGGTAAATGTAAACCTTGCGGTGCGCGAAGAGAAAATTCACACCGTTTTTCCGATGGATGCGTGGCAGGAACACGCCATTAAATCAATTAAGTTGGGCAGATCGTTAGTAGTGCAGGGCCCTCCGGGCACGGGCAAATCACAACTGATTGGCAACCAGATAACCGATTGCATTGCAGCAGGCAAGCGTGTGTTATTGATTTGCCAGAAACGTGTGGCGTTGGATGTGGTGTACAACCGGTTGTCGCAAGTGGGGTTGAGTGATTTTCTTGGCTTGATACACGATCATCGCGATGACCGCAAAGCGCTGTATCAAAAAGTAGCCCGACAAATTGACCGCGTTGATGAATATAAAATGCTGAACAGGGGTATTGATGCCATTCAAACAGAACGCAAATTTTTCCAGGTGTCGCGGGGTATAGATCAACTTACAGAAGAACTGGAGGAGTTTCGCAAAGCCTTGTTTGATGACAGCGAGTGCGGACTAAGCGCAAAAGAATTATACCTGACCTCCAACCCAACTGTTGAGGGTATTAATATCACACAATCCTATCAGCAATTTCATTTCGATGTGGTAAATGATTTTGTAAACAAGCTAAAGCAGTATATTCGTTATGCCGCTTTATTTGAAGTGGAAGATTACCCATGGAGAAACCGCATTTCATTTGGGTCATTTACACTTACGGATCTGAAAAAAATTGCAACCTGTATAGATGATGTGCCAGAAGTTCAGTCATCGGTAAGTGTGCAACTGGAGGCGGTTACAGGAGCTTCGCTTAACTTAGAGGATTGCGAAGTTTTAAGCAAGCGCAGACCGGATGTAGATGAAATGATAACCCTGCTGGCGGATGAGATTTCGTATCATTTCTTCAAAGCCATGATAGATGAAACGGATGCCGAAACCAGTTTGCTGTGGCTTCAGAATATGGAACGCTTGGTTATGAATTGTTTTGCAGGCGATGGCGTGGAGATTTCGTTGCGTAACGACCAGATTGGTGTTTGCCAGGGGGCATTGCAACAGCGCATGGTTGCGCGCAGAAGTTTAGTGAGGAGGATTCGTTGGGAGATGTTTTCGGATCATAAATTTTTTCTGAAGCGTGTGTTGATTGCCAACGGATTAGAGTATAACAAAAAAGGGCTTAAATCACTTGAGGCACGAATTGATAACCGGCTTAACTTAGAACATCATCTTACTGCACTCAAAGAAAAAGCCTGGCTTATTGATATGCCGGAGGACTACCAACAAAAAAGTTTTAAGAAATGGTTTGAAAAACAAAAAGGAGCTGTTCGTGCCAAACTGTTGTTGGGTGAGTTGCGCGAAGTACGCGATGGTATTCATCCGGCAAATTATAACCGCGATGAATTTATCCGGCTTATCTGGAAGATCATGGATATACTTACTCCTGTTCAGGAACATCGTGAGCATTGGCAAAAATATTTAACACCTTATCAGATAACGCAACTTATTCATCAGCCCGATAAAAAGGATGAATGGAACGCGATACTCAAACGTGATTTCGATAACCTGAGTGAGTTTGATCGGATTAAAGAAGGGCTGCTTCCGCATGAAAAGGAAACTATAAACAGGTTGTTCGATAAGGTGCAACGATGGGATGTTGACACGTTTATTTCGATGTTTCAAAACAGCTTGCGTGTTTCCTGGATAGAGCACATTGAAACGAAGTATCCGGTGCTGCGGTCGGCATCTACGTTAAAGATGAACGACATGCAGTCGGAGTTGCAACGCTTGTCGGATGAGAAGACTTCGTTAAGTAAAGAAATATTATTGTTGCGTGCCCGCGAAGGGATATGCGAAAGCATGGAGTATAACAGGCTGAACAACCGCGTTACCTACCGCGACCTTCATCATCAGGTAACCAAGAAGAAAAAAATATGGCCGGTGCGCAAACTCATTTCAGAATACTATACCGAGTTGTTTAAACTTGTGCCGTGTTGGATGGCCTCTCCCGAATCGGTGTCGGCTATTTTTCCGATGGAGCAACTTTTTGATGTGGTGATTTTTGATGAGGCTTCGCAATGTTTTGCGGAGCGGGGTATTCCGGCACTGTGCCGGGGTAACCAGGTGTTGATAGCCGGAGATGATAAGCAGCTTCGCCCGTTTGAATTGTACCAATCGCGGATGGAGGAAGATGCAGAAGGTGTTGAGCTGGAAGTTGATTCGTTGCTTGAGCTTTCATCAAAATATCTTGAAACAACATACCTCAGGGGGCATTATCGTAGCAAGTCGCTGGAGCTGATTGATTTTTCAAATCAACATTTTTACAATAACAAATTACAGTTGTTGCCGGATAAGCGTGTGCTTGACTTACGCGAACCGGCTATCGAATATATGAAAGTAGATGGTGTTTGGGAAAATCAAACCAATCTTGAAGAAGTCATCCGGGTTGTGGAATTAGTGTTAGGCTATATGCGCGATTATCCCGAAAAGGAAATAGGCATTGTTACCTTTAACCTTCCGCAGCAAATGCTGATTATGGATTTGCTGGAAGAAACCTGTATGAATGCCAGTCTTTCTGTTCCCAAATCGTTGTTTGTTAAGAATATTGAAAATGTTCAGGGCGATGAAAAAGACATTATCATCTTTTCTATCGGGTATGCGCCCGATAAACGTAAAAAGATGAGTATGCAGTTTGGCAGCCTTAATGTTGCGGGTGGCGAAAACCGGTTGAATGTGGCGGTAACACGTGCCCGCGAAAAAATAATTATTGTTTCCAGCATTTGGCCTGAAGAGTTGCGTGTTGATGGAGTTCAGAATGACGGGCCAAAGCTGCTGAAGCAATACCTCGAATATGCGCGTGAGGTTTCAGAAGGAAAATTCAAACCGGTACAACCTGAGCATAGTCAGCATAATGCAGACTGGTATTTGCGTTCGGCTATTGTTCGGTGGTCGGTTGCAGAGCAAACAGCATTTACTTTTGAAACCGGAAGTCTACCTTCGGCAGACATTACCCTGACCAGAAACAACAAGCCTGAAGGAATGTTATTCACCGATGATGTTTTATACGAACAAATGTATTCTATCAAAGATGCGCATGTGTACACACCACAACTTCTTGAGCAAAAACACTGGACGTATCATCGCGTATTCAGCCGCAACTGGTGGATGGACAGGGAGCGGGTTCAGCATGAGTTAACCCGGTACATCTATCAGCTAAACGAATCTTCTTAAACGAGCACGTTAGTGTTGACCGGGCATTATGCCCAATGTTTCCGCGTGTTGACTAATATCCAATCCTATACTTTCCTCATCTTTGCTTACGCGAAGTTTTGTAATCCATGAGGTGATATTGAAAATGAATAACGAGCCAAAGAATGCAAATGCTCCTACAATAACCATCGCTAACAGGTGATAAAGAAAGGTTGTGGATTCTCCATAAATCAATCCAACATCGGCAGCAAATACACCGGTAAGTATCATGCCTACCATGCCGCCTACACCATGACACGGAAAAACATCAAGTGTATCGTCAATGGAAGTACGTTGCTTATAGTACACCGCCAGGTTGCTTACAATGGCCGCAGCAAAACCGATAAAAATACTTTGTCCGATGGTAACAAAACCTGCGGCAGGCGTAATGGCAACCAGACCAACAACGGCAGCAATGCACGCACCCATGGCTGATATTTTTCTTCCTACAAGGGCATCGAACATAACCCAGGTAATCATGGCCGAGGCTGTGGCCATGTTGGTGGTGGCAAAGGCCTGAACGGCCAGCCCGTCAGCAGCCAGGGCAGAGCCTGCGTTGAAACCGAACCAACCGAACCAGAGCATAGCCGTGCCGAGAATGATAAATGGAATGTTTGCCGGCTGATGATTTTTTGTTTCGCGTTTACCCAACACAACGGCTCCTGCAAGGGCGGCAAACCCGGCCGACATGTGCACTACGGTTCCGCCCGCAAAATCAAGAACGCCCCAATTGCGGAGAAAACCTTCCGGGTGCCACGTCCAGTGTGCAAGCGGGGTGTAGATGAGCAGCGAAAACAGGCACATAAAAATCAGGTAGGAAGTAAACTTTACCCGTTCGGCAAAACTGCCGGTAATCAGTGCGGGTGTGATAACGGCAAATTTTAACTGAAACAAACTGAAAATGAGGAAAGGTATAGTAGCTGAAAAGTCTGGGTTAGGAGCAAGCCCCACATTTTTAAAGGCAAAGAATGTGGCAGGGTTGCCGATAAGTCCGTGATAGCTCTCGCCAAAGGCAAGGCTAAAGCCAACCAGGTACCAGAGCAGACTTATCACGCCAAGTGCAATAAAACTTTGCAACATGGTGGAGATTACATTTTTGAAACTCACCATTCCGCCATAGAAAAAAGAAAGGCCGGGTGTCATAAACAATACAAACGCGGCCGCTACTATCATCCAGGCGGTGTCGGCCTGGTTGATTTCTCCTGTTTCTGTTGAGGCGGAGTTACCAGACGATGAGAATAATGCGATTACCTGAAGCAGGATAATCAATCCGAAAATGATAATGTAGCGGGGTTTAGGTTTGTTCATAAAGTTAGTTTTTGATTTTACCTTCAATTTTACAACCATGTAGGGTAAAAAATGAACCATTTTTTAATAAAAAGTATAGAAATCGATTGAAATAGGGTAAAAATTTAACCATTTATTAATGAATATCTATTTTTCGATTTTTTGAATAGATATAGACCGTCTGGCTCACCGCCTGTCAATCCTTCATTTTTAATTCATCTGAACTTGCTTAGCTTGACAACCATAAAATCTGATAAGCATGAAAAAACTCCTTTATCTCGCAGGATTGATTTCTACCCTGGCATTAGGCCAGAGCCGCATTACCGATGCACCAGTAGTGAAAGAAGGCGATGGCCCGTTTACCCAACTGATTATCCGGGGTGTAATATTAATTGATGGAACGGGCGCTCCGCCTATCGGCCCGGTTGATATAGTAGTGCGTGAAAACCGGATTGAAAGAATTGCTACGGTAGGCTACCCTGGTGTTCCTGTTGCAGAAGAACGAAGACCAAAACTTGAAGCCGGTGGCAAGGAGTTAAATGCCGAGGGCATGTACCTGATGCCGGGGTTTATTGATATGCACGGACATATTGGTGGCGGGCAGGCGCCCAATGCCGAGTATGTATTTAAATTATGGATGGGGCACGGCATTACAACAATCCGCGACCCCTCGGCAGGCAATAGCCTGAACTGGGTGCTCGATCATAAAAAGAAAAGCGCTGCCAATTCGATAACCGCTCCGCGTATTCATGCTTATACCTCTTTCGGGCAGGGCAGCGCAAAGCCAATCAGCACACCTGAAATGGCGCGCGAATGGGTAAGGTCTAATAAAGCAAAAGGGGCAGATGGAATTAAATTCTTTGGTGCTGCACCTGATATTATGCAAGCGGCATTAGATGAAAACAAGAAGCTCGGTTTACGATCGGCCTGTCATCATGCACAAATGGACGTAGCCCGTTGGAACGTGGTTAAATCGGCCAAAGCCGGATTAACATCCATGGAGCATTGGTATGGTTTGCCCGAAGCGTTGTTTACGGATAGGACCATTCAGAATTATCCGTTAGATTATAATTATCAAAATGAACAACACCGGTTTGAAAATGCCGGCAACCTTTGGAAGCAGGCAGCGGCTCCATATTCCGACCACTGGAATAATGTGATGAATGAACTGATAACCCTTGATTTTACATTAGACCCTACCTTTAATATTTATGAAGCCAGCCGTGATTTGCACCGTGCACGCAGGGCAGAGTGGCACGAAGAATACACGTTACCACAACTTTGGAGTTTCTTTCAGCCGAACAGGCGGGCGCATGGCTCGTATTGGTTTGCCTGGGGAACGGAGCAGGAGGTTAATTGGCGCGAGAACTATGCGTTGTGGATGAAGTTTGTGAATGAATATAAAAACCGGGGCGGACGGGTAACTACCGGTTCCGATTCAGGTTTTATTTTCCAGGTGTATGGGTTTGCTTACATCCGCGAACTTGAGTTGCTGCGGGAGGCAGGTTTTCATCCATTGGAGGTTATCCGGTCGGCAACACTTTATGGTGCGCAGGCTTTGGGTGTTGAAAAGGACTTAGGTTCCGTTGAGGTAGGTAAGTTGGCTGATTTTGTAATTGTTGACCAGAACCCGTTGGAAAATTTACAAGTGCTGTACGGAACAGGTGCAATCAAACTTTCGGATGATAATAAAGCCATTCGTGTTGGGGGCGTGAGGTACACTATTAAGGATGGCGTTGTTTATGATGCTAAGAAACTGTTGGCCGATGTTCGTAAAATCGTAGCCGATGAAAAAGAAAAGACCGGTTTTGTGCTGAAACAGCCTGGTGTAGAGTAGGTTAAAGAAAATGTTGAGAAATACTTGATAGTTTAAATATTATTGGACAAATTGCGTATAATTAATGGACAAATGACTGTTTCATGAAAAAGCGCACCTACTCCATAAGAAACAAAGCATCGAAGGTAAACGAGCCTGCGGTATCCTATGCAAGTTCCAGTGCCCCGGTGCTGGTTCACAACCTCTTAGATGTTGCCCCTGTTCAGGTTAGCGAGCCACTTTCGCGTGTTGAAACTTTTCGTAAGGGTTTTAAAAGAAAATCTTTCGATACACTCAAAGAAGCCACAGGCCTCGATAACGAAACCTTAGCCTCTGCGTTGGCGGTTTCGGCCAAAACCATTCAGCGCACCGTAGTGTTTGATGTGGTGCAATCCGAAAAAATGTATGAACTGGCCGGGCTTTACGCTATGGGGCTTTCTTATTTTGGTAAAGATGGTTTCAGGCGTTGGATGGAGCGTCCGCTTTTCAGCATCGGAAACATCCGGCCTCTTGAGCTTATTTCCGTTTCAGAAGGCATTGATATTCTGAAAACAGAAATCATGCGTGTTCAGCATGGCATTGCCATATGATTATCTACCGGTTGGCCAGAAATGAATTTTGCGATGTTTCGGGTGAAGGCGCCAAACGGTATGGTGGGCGTTGGAATTTGCCAGGCCACCCGGCTTTGTATGGAAGCGGCACGGCTTCATCGGCCATGCTGGAGAGGCTAACAATCGACCCCGAACTTTTTGCTGCAGAGCGCTACGTGTTGTATTCCATAATGGAATTTACCTGCCCCGACCAACTTGTTTACCAGCCCAAAGCATTACCGGCAGCGTGGGACGCCATACCGCCTATGCGGGCATCGCAGGAGTTTGGCGTAGAATTGTTCTCGCTTGGTCATTTGTGTTTTGCGGTTCCTTCGGTGGTCGATAAATCATCCATAAATTTTGTTATCAATCCCCTCAATAAAAATTTCAACAAGATGTCCTGGAAAACCTATCCATTGGAACTTGATCAGCGGATTGTGCGGTAGCTACGCCCCGCGCTTTATTTCAGGCAATAATTCCTACTTTTGCAGTTCTAAAATTTTGAGGAACTGACGGGTATGGAAAACATCCGCAATTTTTGCATAATAGCCCATATTGACCACGGAAAAAGCACTTTAGCTGACCGGCTGTTGGAGTTTACGGGAACCCTTACGCAGCGCGAAATGCAGGCCCAGGTATTGGATAACATGGACCTGGAGCGTGAGAAGGGCATTACCATAAAGGCTCATGCCATTCAAATGAACTATAAACTGGAGGGCAAGGAATACACCTTAAACCTGATTGATACGCCCGGCCACGTTGACTTTTCGTACGAAGTATCACGATCTATTGCGGCTTGCGAAGGCGCCCTGTTAATTGTGGATGCCAGCCAGGGCATTGAAGCCCAGACTATCTCAAACCTATATCTCGCGCTTGAGCACGACCTGGAGATTATCCCGGTAATGAACAAGATTGATTTGCCTCATGCCATGCCCGAAGAAGTAACCGATGAGATTGTTGACCTGATTGGTTGCAAGCCCGAAGAGGTTATCCGCGCCAGCGCAAAAGAAGGTATTGGGATTGAGGATATTCTGAAGGCGGTTGTTCATCGCATTAAGCCGCCCAAAGGCGATTTAAAAGCTCCGCTTCAGGCCATGATTTTTGATTCGGTGTTTAACTCGTTCAGAGGCATTGAAGTTTATTTCCGTGTTTTTAACGGCTCTATTAAAAAAGGCGACAAAGTAAAATTTGTAAGCACCGGCAAAACGTATGAAGCCGATGAAATTGGTGTGTTGAAAATAAATAAGCTTCCTAAAAATGAGATTAGTGCGGGCAATGTGGGCTACCTGATTTCGGGTATTAAGGAAGCGAAAGAAGTAAAGGTGGGTGATACCATTACGCATATCAATACACCAGGCGAAGCTGTTAAAGGTTTTGAAAATGTGAAGCCGATGGTGTTTGCCGGTATATACCCGGTTGACACAACCGAGTTTGAAGAGCTTCGTGCTTCTATGGAAAAACTTCAGTTGAACGATGCTTCATTAGTGTGGGAGCCTGAAACTTCAGCAGCGCTTGGCTTTGGTTTTCGTTGTGGTTTCCTGGGTATGCTCCACATGGAAATTATACAGGAACGTTTAGAGCGCGAGTTCGATATGACGGTTATCACTACCGTTCCTTCCGTGCAGTTTATTGCTGTAAGAACGGACGGTACCACGTTTGAAATCAACGCCCCGTCTGAAATGCCCGACCCCAACACGGTTAACCACATTGAAGAGCCTTACATTAAAGCGCAAATCATTACCAAGTCTGAATTTATTGGTGGCATCATAAAATTATGTATGGATAAGCGCGGGGTAATAAAAAACCAGTCGTACTTAACTACCGACCGCGTTGAGATGTCGTTTGAAATGCCGTTGGCCGAAATCGTGTTTGACTTTTTTGATAAACTGAAAACCATTTCAAAAGGATATGCTTCGTTAGATTATCATTTGATTGGTTTCCGCGAATCGGACATGGTGAAGTTGGATATTCAATTGAACGGTGAAAAAGTAGATGCCCTCTCGGCTATTGTGCATCGCAGCAAAGCGTATGAGTGGGGTAAAAAATTGTGTGAAAAACTGCGTGAGTTATTGCCCCGCCAAATGTTCGAGATTGCCATACAGGCAGCTATCGGACAAAAAATCGTTGCTCGCGAAACGGTAAAAGCATTGCGGAAAAATGTGTTGGCAAAATGTTACGGTGGCGATATTTCGCGTAAGCGCAAACTGTTGGAGAAACAGAAGAAAGGAAAGAAGCGTATGCGCCAGGTTGGAAATGTAGAAATTCCGCAGGAAGCGTTTATGGCTGTGTTGAAGATTGACTAAAACAACAACTATATGGTTGACGAGAAAACATACACACTTATTGATGGCCGGAAAATCGCCACGCAAATAAAGGAAGAGATTACCCAGCGTGTTCAGGAACTGAAACAGGAGGAGAAAAAGATTCCGCATTTGGCGATTATTCTGGTGGGCGATGACGGGGCCAGTCAAACGTATGTTGACCATAAAGTAAAAGCCTGTAAGGAAGTGGGGTTTCACTACACCATGATGCGCTTTGCCGACACCATTAGCGAAGACAAGTTGTTGAAACATATCGACCAGGTTAATAAAGATTCTGACGTGGACGGGTTTATCGTTCAGCTTCCGCTACCTGCTCACATATCCGTAGAAAAAATTACCGAACATATTCGCCCCGAAAAAGATGTGGACGGTTTTACCAACCGGAATTTCGGAAGCATTGTTTCCAAGAACCCGTTGCTTATGCCAGCCACGCCATTGGGTGTAATGGAATTGCTGAAGCGATATAACGTTGACACCGAAGGAAAGAATTGTGTTGTAGTGGGCGCAAGCCGGTTGGTGGGCGCACCTTTAAGCATGATGTTGGTGGAGCAGGGCAGAGCCACTGTAACGGTTTGTCATAAGTACACCAAAGACCTGAAAAGCTTTACCCGTCAAGCTGACATATTGATTGTTGCCGTAGGAAAACCCGGATTGATAACGGAAGAGATGGTGAAAGAGGGTGCGGTAGTGATTGATGTAGGCACAACCCGTGTTGAAGGGTCGCAATTTAAAAACGGTTACGCCATTAAAGGCGATGTTGATTTTAAAAACGTAGCGCCTAAATGCTCCATGATAACACCCGTACCCGGTGGCGTAGGGCCAATGACGATTGCATCGCTGTTGCTCAATACGCTGCGTGCAACAGAATTGCGGAATCCTTAATCAGGATTTCAAATTCAAAATTCAGAATCTCAAGGTGAGAACAATGGCAACAAATCAGAAATCAGGAATTTTGAATTCGGAATTACCTTTGATGGAAGATTTTTACACCATTCAGGGTGAAGGTTTTTACCAGGGGTGTGCTGCGTATTTTATCCGGCTTGGCGGCTGTGATGTAGGTTGTGTGTGGTGCGATGTAAAGGAATCGTGGGATGCTGACCAGCATCCAAAAGTTTCCGTTGAGGAAATGGTTGGTAAAGCGAAAAGCAGCGGAAGTAAGATTGTGGTAATTACAGGAGGTGAGCCGGCTACGTATGACCTTACTGTGCTCACAAAATCATTGAAAGAAGAAGGCCTGCGAACTCATATTGAAACTTCAGGGGCTTATCCGTTAACCGGGTCATGGGATTGGGTATGTTTTTCACCGAAAAAATTCAAAGTGCCACACTCATCTATTTACCCGCTTGCCGATGAGTTGAAAGTTATTGTATATAATAAGAGTGATTTTGCCTGGGCGGAGGAGTTTGCCGGGAAAGTGAGGCCGGAATGTAAATTGTTTTTACAGCCCGAGTGGTCGAAAGAAAAGGAAATGCTGCCGTTGATTATTGACTACGTAAAGAAAAACCCCGGCTGGAGAATATCGCTCCAGGTTCATAAGTATATGAATATTCCGTAAGTTGGCCGTGAGTTTTTTAATTACGGGATATTACTACCTGATGTTACGCAAAACAAAAATTAGTACGTCATTGCGAGGGAGGAACGACCGAAGCAATCCCGATTTTCAGCACGGAAACGGGGATTGCTTCGCTGCCGCTCGCAATGACGGGTATTGTTTGCGTAAGGCCAGGTAATAACAATGAGCAAAGAGAATACGATAAAAATATTTGAACAAAAGCAGGTTCGCACTCATTGGGACGAGGAAAAGGAACTTTGGTATATATCCATAATTGATGTAATTGAAGTATTGACTGATAGTATTGACCCGCAAGCCTATTGGAGAAAGCTGAAACAGCGACTGAAAAAAGAAGGGAATGAAACCGTGACAAATCTTCACGGTTTGAAGATGCAAGCAAAATGCGGCTGACTGATGTGGCTGATACCGAACAAAAACCAATGGAAGAAAGTAATTCAAAAGCCCTCACAGTGTACTTTTGAATTATACGGAAGGGAAGTTAATTTTGAAGAAAGAAATAGATTATGATTCCTGATTTTCAAACAATAATGCTCCCTTTACTAAAGAAGTTATCAGACAAAGAAGAGCATCATTTTAGAAACTTAATTGAAGTATTGGCAGTTGAGTTTGAATTGACAGATGATGAAAGAAAGGAATTACTACCAAGTGGACAACAACCAATATTTGACAACCGAGTGGGTTGGGCAAGAACTTATTTAAAAAAAGCGGGACTGATTGACTCACCAAAGAGAGGTATTTCAAAAATAACGAATAGAGGAATTGATGTTTTAAAACAAAACCCTAAAGAGTTAAACCTTGCACTCTTAATGAGTGGGCAGAATCTATCTGAAGTACCCGGACCTAATTCAAATTTTGATCCGACTGACATTACAACAACTGATACTCCCGAGGAGAATCTTGACAAGGCATATCAACGATTAAAGAAAACTTTAGCGAATGAGATTTTGACAAAGGTCGTTGAATTATCTCCAGCATTTTTCGAAAGACTTGTTGTTGAATTATTGGTAAAAATGGGATATGGTGGTTCAATAAAAGATGCAGGAAAAGCAATGGGAAAAAGTGGAGACGAGGGAATTGATGGAACAATAAAAGAAGACAAACTAGGACTTGATATTATTTATATACAAGCAAAAAGATGGAAACCCGGTAATGTAGTAGGCAGACCTGAGCTTCAAAAATTCGTTGGGGCACTTGCAGGACAAGGAGCAAAAAAAGGGATTTTCATAACGACTTCAAATTTTACAAAGGAAGCGTTGGACTATACACCGAGAAATGAAACCAAAATAGTTTTAATAGACGGAGAACAATTAGCACAGCTAATGATTGATTATAACCTTGGTTGTACGACACAGCAGACCTATGAACTTAAAAAAATAGACAGTGACTATTTTGGCGAGGACTAAAACCAAACTGCAAGTCTAAAAAGTTGTGGGTAAATAATGACACTGAGCCAGTTCATCACTACGCTTAATATTTTTGGAGAAAGCCCCTGTTCTTGTTTTCTCTCATTTCGTCCCAAATATTTGCTAAATGTGTGACAAGAAAAGCCCCGGCAGGCAAACAACTATTGTCGCAAATATTTACTAAATTTGCGACAATAAATCGAACTAAAAATGCTAAAAAGCATTGAAAATCAGATACTTGAAAAGATTAAGAAAGCCAAGAGGGGTTCGCTATTTTTTGTAGAAAACTTTGTTACAATAGCTAATGCCAAAGCTGCCAATAAAGCATTGGAACGACTGGTAAAAGCGGGCGAGTTGGAACGGCTTACCACAGGAATTTATTACCGTCCTGCGATAAGCGAGTTAATCGGCAAATTAACACCAAGCCTTGAAGCCGTTGCCATTGCCATTGCCAAAAGGGATAGGGCAAGAATTGTTCCGACAGGCGCTTATGCACTCAACCGTTTGGGGCTTTCCACACAAGTGCCCATGAACATTGTTTATCTGACAGACGGCTCTGCACGAAAAATTAAAATCGCAAAACGAAGTATTACTTTTAAAAAAGCAAGCCCCAAAAACGTAGCCAGCGTTGGTGAAGTAAGCAGCTTGGCAATTCAGGCATTGAAAGCAATCGGGAAAGACAAAGTTCTTGACAAAGAAATAAGGCACATTCAGGAACTATTGAAGCACGAAAAACCAACACGGCTTGAACACGACATAAGACTTGCGCCAGCCTGGATAAGAGAGATAATGTTACCCGTTTTGCAACAAATGGAAAGTGAACAAGGATAGCATACAATATTGGCTTCAATTGTCGGAGCAAGACAGGCAAGAAATTTTTGCGGAAGTTGCCAATCAAAAAGAATTGCCCATAACAGCAGTAGAAAAAGACTGGTGGGTAGTGCATACCCTGTCCGTTATTTTTTCAATGGATTGTGCCAGAGCTTTAATTTTTAAAGGGGGAACTTCGTTAAGCAAAGGCTGGAATTTGATACAACGCTTTTCGGAAGATGTTGATTTGGCATTAGACAAGGAATCTCTTGGCTTCACAGGCGAGTTGACGAAAGGCGACATTCGCAGGCTGAGAAGAAAATCGTACCAGTTTATTACCGAAACATTTACCGGAGAACTGAAAAACAAGTTTGCCGAACTGGGTTTTAAAGGTGCATCAGGCGTAACGGTAAAATACCGCGAAGTAGAAAATCACGACCAAGACCCTTTAATTATTGAAATTTATTACCCGAAACTAACGGAGAAAGACACCTACCTGAAACCTGGTGTTTTGGTAGAAATCGGAAGCCGTTCGTTGAAGGAACCTTTTACACAACGGAGCTTTGGCTCAATCGTATCAGAAGTTTTTGCCGACAGACCGTTTTCAGACAAGCCGATAACCATTCCTGTAGTAAATCCTGAACGGACATTTTTAGAAAAGATATTCCTGTTGCATGAAGAATTTCAGAAAGACCCTGAAAAAATAAGAGTAGAACGCCTTAGCCGGCATCTTTACGATATTGAGAAACTGATGCAAACGGAATATGCTGAAACAGCGTTACAGGATACCGACCTGTACAACACCATAGTAAAGCATCGAAGCAAATTTACGCCCATTTCAGGAATTGACTATGCAAACCACAGACCCGGAAACATAAAGTTTGTTCCGCCTGATAACTTATTGCTGCATTGGGAAAAAGATTACCAGGATATGCGGGAAAGCATGCTTTATGGTGAACGGTTAGACTTTAGCGAACTGATAAAACGGCTTACTGAATTGCAAAAGAAGATAAACGCCATGAAGGAATGACACTGAACCAGTTCATCACTACACTTAATGCCTGGGGAGAAAACCGCGTTCCCTTTTTCTTTTTTGTTGATTTTGAATTGAAGAAACCAAAAGTTTTCCGGTTGGATGAAGTGAACCCTTCCGAAATCCTTTTCTTTATGAACGGGTTTACCAATGCCCCCGAATATTCAGGAAAACCTTTAACGGTTGAATTAAAAAAAACGCCAGTTTCATTTGACGATTACAGGAACCGCTTTAACAAAGTCAGCTATCATTTGGGGTATGGCGATACTTTTCTTACTAACCTCACTGTTAAAACTCCCATTGAAATTAACTATTCGCTTCGTGAACTATTTACTATCAGCAAAGCCAAATACAAGCTGTGGTTCAACGAACAATTTCTTGTATTCTCTCCCGAAACATTTGTTCAAATCAGGGAAAATAAAATCTATTCTTTCCCCATGAAAGGAACTATTGACGCGCGGATTCCAAACGCAGCAGAAATAATTTTACAGGATAAGAAGGAACAAGCGGAGCATGTTACGATTGTTGATTTAATCCGCAACGATATAAGCCAGGTTGCAGAACAAGTTACCGTTTCGCGGTTCAGGTACCTGGAAGAAATTAAAACCAACAATAAAAACCTGTTGCAGGTAAGTTCGGAAGTTACCGGCACGCTTCCGGTCGGTTTTCATAAATCGTTAGGCGATATACTAATTAAATTATTGCCAGCGGGTTCTGTGAGCGGTGCACCCAAACCGAAAACAGTAGAGGTTATACAAAAGGCTGAAGGAGAGGAGAGAGGATACTATACCGGTGTGGTTGGTTATTTTGACGGAACAAATCTCGACACCGGTGTTATGATACGGTATATTGAGAAAGCTGGTAATCAATATTTCTATCGAAGTGGTGGAGGCATTACCACACAAAGTCAGGTACATTCAGAATACGAAGAAACTATCGACAAGATTTATGTCCCGATTGATTGAATCCATAAAACTGGAAGATGGAAAATTCTTCAATCTTCAGTATCATCAGCAGCGGATTGACCGTTCAATAGTATCACTTACAAGAAAGAAGAATACAATTGATTTACACTCCGTTCTTCAAGACTGCAAGTTTTCGACTTTAGGAAAATTCAAATGCAGGATAATGTATACGGAGAAAGAGATTGTTGATATAACCATAAACCCTTATGAAGCGAAAAATATAACTTCGTTGAAAATCGTTTATGATAATGCTATTGAATATGCGTACAAATTTGAAGACCGCTCTGTTTTAAACAATCTGTTCAGTCAGCGTAATGATTGCGATGATATTCTTATTATAAAAAACGGACTGGTTACAGATTCATCGTATAGCAATGTTGTATTTTTTGATGGGGCACGTTGGATAACTTCGGCAAAACCATTGTTGGCAGGCACCATGCGTCAGTATTTGCTTGATACCGGTGCGATTTTTGAAGATGAAATCCGGGTAGAGCAGATTTCGTTGTTTAAGAAAGTCAGGCTAATTAACGCGTTATTGGGTTTTGATGTCCCTGAACTTTCGGTATCGCAGATTGTTTTTTAGCTTTAGCGTATGATGTTAAATAATATGAATGTTGGTAAAGGACTTGTTGTGCTTGTTTTGTTGTGTTTCTCGCTAACCGCAACAGCTCAAACGCAGTTAAGCACAAAATCTAAAAAGGCAATTGAATTGTATAACGAAGCAGATAATTACCGGGTACGGCTTCAGCATACGCAGGCAATAAGTTTATTGGAGCAGGCTATCGATAAAGACAAAAATTTTGCTGAAGCCTACTACCGTTTGGGATTGGTGTATATGACCATTAAAAATTACCCGACAGCGATTTCAAATTTTGAAAAGGGTCTGTCCCTTACAGACGATTCGCGTAAGCAAAAGGTATATTGGTTCGATTTGGGTGAGGCGTATCTCATTACCGGTAAGTACGATAAGGCCATAGAATACCTGAATAGTTTTATCGATGCCGAGAAACAGAATTTTCAAAAAGCAGAACGAGCAAGGCAGCTTTTGAACAACGCAAACTTTGCAAAAGCAAATGCCGAAGTCAGGTCGGCATATAAACTTAAACCCTTGAGCGACACGGTAAATAGTTTTGCCATGCAATATTTCCCGGTGCTTACAGCAGACCAGCAAGCGTTGATTTTTACACGAAGATTAGGCACAAGCGGTGAACATGATGAAGACATCGTAATCTCAAGAAAAGATAAATCTGGTAACTGGATGACCCCGGAGTCGATTTCAGAAAATATTAACTCTATTTTAAATGAGGGAACGTGCACAATATCGGCTGATGGAAGAAAATTGATTTTTACTTCATGTGTAGGGCGGCAGAGCTTAGGAAGCTGCGATTTATATGAAAGTGTTAAGATTGGCGATGAATGGACAGTTCCGGTAAACCTCGGCCCGATGGTCAATTCATCGGAGTGGGAATCGCAACCGGCTTTATCAGCCGATGGCCGCACACTCTATTTTGTATCCGACCGCAGGGGTGGCTACGGAAGACGCGACATTTGGGTAACAACGCTGGATGAACAAGGCCGGTGGACAAAAGCACGGAACCTGGGTGCGCCTGTTAATTCTCCTTATGATGAGATTTCTCCTTTTATCCATGCCAATAATAGAGTGCTCTATTTCGCCTCGAAAGGCCATACCGGTTTTGGGGGTTACGATATTTTCTATTCGGAACGAGCCGGAGATTCATGGACATCCCCGGTAAACATGGGCAAACCGGTTAACGATTACGAAGACCAGTTCTCCTTCTTTATTACTGCCGATGGCGAGAAAGGCTATTATTCGCATGAAGAATTGACCGGATCAGGAACAAAAAGCATGCTTTATGAAATAGCCATTCCCCCCGACCAGCAGGTCAAATCGAAAAGCAACTATGTGCAAGGCATTGTAACAGATAAACTTACAAAAAGGCCATTGCGGGCCAGGATTGAGCTTTTTAACCTCGAAACCAACGAACGGGAAGCCCTGGTGGAGTCGGATTCGATTACCGGGCAGTATTTAATGGTGTTAACACAGGGGGCCGAATATGCCTTGTATGTAAATAAAAAAGATTACCTGTTCACCAGCTCCAACTTCAATTATTCAGAAAGCGATGATTTTGAGCCTATCAAGATGGATTTTTCGTTAGAGAAAGCCGCCAAAGGGTCATCGGTAGTGCTTAAAAACATTTTTTTTGATACCGATAAGTATGATTTGAAAGATAAATCGATAACCGAGCTTCAGAAGATTATTCGGTTTTTGAATGAGAACCCCTTAGTGCGAATAGAGATTGGCGGTCATACCGATAATGTGGGCAACCCGGCCTATAACCAGCAACTTTCAGAAAAACGCGCTCTGTCAGTTTATAATTACTTGATAAACAATGGAATAAATGAAGACAAACTTTCCTGGAAAGGTTATGGTCAGGTCAACCCTAAATCAACCAACGAAACGGAGGCAGGCAGGCAGGAAAACAGGAGAATTGAATTCCAAATAAAATAAGGCTAACTGGCGTTAGTACAAAACCTGCAATCGTTTGCTGATAATCAAAGCAAAACTAAAATCTTTCACACTTACCTTTTTCAGATGAAGTTTTTGTAATAAGTTTGAAATTCTTAAAAATTAAACAATTAATAACCTAAATTCTTAAACATGAAGAGACTTCTACTCTCGATTTTCGTGGCGCTATTCTTTGCCGTTGGCAGTGTATTGGCGCAGGATCGCACAGTCTCCGGTAGGGTAACCTCCACCGAAGACGGTTCCGCCTTGCCGGGTGTGAACGTGGTGCTGAAAGGCACAACCATTGGTACGGCAACTGATTCCGATGGAAGGTACTCGCTGTCTATTCCGTCATCCGGAGGATCGCTTGTTTTCTCCTTTATCGGTTTACAAACGCAGGAGATTCCTATTGGTGACAGGAACACAGTTGACATTTCCCTTGCCCTTGATGCTACTCAACTGAGTGAAGTTGTAGTGGTTGGTTACGGTGTTCAGGAAAAAAGAAAACTAACAACCTCCATTTCCTCCGTAGGAGGTAATGAAATTGCACAATTGGCAACGCCCAGTTTTGTGGATCAGCTTGCAGGACGGGCAGCAGGTGTGCAAATTCAGGTTAACTCCGGTATCATCGGAACAACACCAACTATCCGTATTCGTGGTGTAAACTCACTTACTCAGGGCTCTTTCCCGTTAGTGGTAATTGACGGAATCCCGATGACTACAGGAAACCAGGGCGCTGCTGCGGACACTAACCCGCTTGCAGATATTAACCCTGCTGATATTGAATCTTACGAAGTTTTGAAGGATGGTGCAGCGGCAGCTATTTATGGTTCACGTGCTGCCAATGGTGTAATCCTTATAACAACCAAGCGTGGCTCAAAAACTAAAGGCAGGCCAACACTTGATTTTACAGCCACAACAGGTTGGTTGGAAGCTGTAAACAGGTTTGACCTTTTAAATGCTCGCGAATTTGAACAGGTGGCTAACCTGAAGTTGGCAAACGCAGGTCAGGCAGCCTCTGCGTTTACTGACACCAGCGTTCCTGGAAGTGGTGAAACCGACTGGCAGGATGTTTTGCTGAGAAAAGGACGTTTCTCGAATTATAACATTAACCTGGGCGGTGCTTCTGAAACTACAAACTATTATTTCTCAGTAGGGTACCAGTTTCAGGAAAGTAACATTGTTAACAATCATTATGAGCGATTCACTTTCCGGACAAATGTTGACCACAAAGTCAACAAATGGTTTGAAATCGGAACGGGTATTAACTTAACAAGAGGTGGTAACAGCGGTTTAAATACAGGAACCAACGCACTATCTGGAAATTTGGCCGGTGGTCTTCGGGCATTCCCGAACGTTACCGTTATGAACCCAAGCCATTCTACTGGATATAACCTGACTGGTGATAACCAGGCGTTGGGGCAAGGCGCCAACACCCGTGCGATAACCAGTAGCTGGACAAACCAGGCTTTTGTGCTTGACCATAACAGGTTTGAAGAATCGACTAACCGTATCCTGGCCAATATTTACGGACAGGTTAATATTGCTGACGGGTTGTCTTTCAAAACATACTATGGTGTGGACTGGTTAGGAAATAAGAGTTTATTGGTGTATAGCCCCGTTCATGGTGATGGAAGAGGCGCAAACGGAAGGGTTCATAATACCTTCAGACAGGTTACACTTTGGAACTGGCAGAATACTGTGAATTACAATAAAGATTTTGGAGATCATGGTATAGATGTAGTGGGTGGTATTGAATACCAGTTGCAGACCTTTGAGTCTTTCAGCGGAAACGGTACTGACTTCTCAGATGTATTCTTTATGCAGCATACATTAATCTCCCAAACGTATGGCACCCAGTTGTCATCCGGTACGTACAACCAGGCGGCTTTTGCCTCCTATTTTGGCCGGATCAATTATTCGTTCAAGGATAAGTACTTGTTAGGATTCAGTGCCCGTAATGATGGTATTTCCCGACTTCATGCTGATGTAAGGTACGGTACCTTCTTTGGCGGTTCTGTCGGATACAGATTGTCTGAGGAAGATTTCTACAAGAACTCCGGCTTGGCCAGTACCATAAATGACATCAAAGTAAGGGGAAGTTATGCGCAGGTTGGTAATGTCGATATTGGGTTGTTCCCCTATGCCAGTTTGTATGGTTCTGCGCTATATGGCAGCCAGAACGGTATAGCTTTTTCTCAGGCAGGAAACCCTGACCTTCTATGGGAAACCTCCAAAAAACTGAACATTGGCGCTGATTTTGGCTTTTTAAACAACAAAATCGGTTTTACTGTTGATTATTTTGTAAACGATATTGACGGAAACATCCTGGGTGTTCCTTATCCTCCTTCTTTGGGTATCCCCGGAAACTCAATCCAGCAGAATATTGGTGTTTTGCGCAACAGCGGTGTGGAGTTTTCAGCAAATGCAACCGTGCTTAATAAGAGTGGCTTTACCTGGAACGTGAATGCCAATTTCACTACCGTTAAAAATGAGGTAATAGAAACATTTAGAAATACAGCAGGCGATTGGGAGCAGATTGGTGTAGGTAACTATTCCATCACCGCGCGTGTGGGACAGCCCAGAAGTGTAATTTACGGCTATGAGTATGTTGGTGTTAACCCGGCAAACGGCTTCCCTATGTACCGGAAAGGCAACGGAACAATTATTCAGCGTAACGTTGCTACGGCAAGTAATTATTATGTTTATAATCCTGCTGATCCGGCTGATATTTCAACAGCGGCAAGTTTGTCAACATTGGATATTGCAGATGGTGGCGACCGTCAAATCCTGGGGCAGACTCTACCAAAATGGTATGGCGGGTTAACCAATACATTTAATTATAAGAACCTCTCGCTTGAAATCTTTATGAGATTTGCAGGAGGAAACCATGTGTACAACCAAACAAAACAGGATGTATTGTTGAACCAGGACTTTACGAATTCCGGAAGGGATTTATTAAGAAGTTGGACCCCGGAAAACCCGAACACGGATATTCCGAAGATGTACATTTTAAGCAACGCGCAGGTTAATCAAAGCGGTTTAGCTACATCACGATTTGTTGAAAAAGGTGATTTTCTACGCATTCAGAATATCGTGTTGGGCTATAGCGTGCCTAAAGAAGTGCTGAATAGTATTGCAGATTCCAAGATCAGCAGGGTTCGCGTTTTTGCACAAGTGCAGAATGCCTTTACGTTTACTGGTTATACCGGGCTTGATCCTGAATTGGGTGGAGGGTTTGATAATAACACAAACCCGATGAACCGTACGTTTACCTTCGGTATTAATGTTGGACTATAAAATTTTGAGAAAAATGAGAAAGAACATTTCAAAAATAATGTTTAGGGCTGTGGCTGTTGCGGTTCTGATCCTTGGCGTAGGATGCCAGGATTTGCTTGACCTGCAAACGAAAACCGCTCTTTCGGATGCAACAGCTTTTGCTACTCCTGAACGGATTGCCCTGACAGTTGCCGGTGTGTATGATGCCGCGCAATCAGGTACCTATGCCGGTGGTGCAGTACGCGGTTATCCTTTTGGCGCTGCACACGTTGAGCAGGGAGATGCCCGTGGTGAAGATGTATTTAATACACAGGCGTTTTTCCTGATCACCTACCATGCTACCTATGATGGCACTACTGCCAACAACGACTGGCATTTCCAAACATTGTTCAGGTTAATTAACCGGATCAATGTGGTGCTGGCAGGTTTGGATGGCGCCACTCCTCAGGGGGCAATGACACAGACAGTTATTGATGGTTACAAAGGCGAAGTTAGATTTTTGAGGGCTTTGGCCTATCACGAATTGCTGAAGCATTTTTGCAGGCCGTATTCCGATAACCCGAATGCCCCGTTAGGGGGAATGCCTCTCCGGACAGAGCCTATTACTGGTGCAAGCAGCGCTGCAGCAGGTGTTGAGGTAGGCAGAAGCACTGTAGCTGAAACCTATGCTTTTGTACTGGCCGATTTGAATTATGCTGAGAGTGTTTTGCCCGAGACAAGAGATAACGTAGGGATGAAGATCACTCGTGCAGTAAAAGCGGCAGCCATTGCTTTGAAAACACGTGTTTATCTGCACATGGGCGATTGGCCAAACGTTATTACCGAGGGAAATAAAATAGCTTCCCAGTCTGCTGCACCGTTCTCCTATACACCAGCCGGTATAAACCTTCCAACTGATCCGTATGCGGCATTTTCAACTGCCGGAAGTAAGAGTAACTCGGAGTCAATTTTTTCTATAGAAAACTCAGCTATCGACAATGCCAGTGTTAACGGAGGTCTGCCAACCATGTATTCAACTTCAGCTCCGCCCACAGGTGGCCGGGCTTTGGTTGCAATCAGCCCGTTAATCTGGAATCAACCGTGGTTTTTAGCTACTGATATTCGTAAATCGGATACCTTTGTTTCCTGGGATGAAAACCCTGCGGGTACCACAGGCGGAAAAGGTGGCTTGTTTACTAAAAAATACACGGATATCACTACTCTTTCAGACAATGCTCCTGTTATTCGTTATGCAGAAGTGCTGTTAAACATGGCTGAGGCTATACAGCGTCAGGCAGGTTTGGGAGGAGCACCGGATGCCCGTGCCTTTGCAATGTACGATGCGGTTCGCTCCAGATCAGTAAGTGATCCGGATACCGATGAGATTACCGATTTTGCAACAGGTACCGATTTGGTTCATTCAATCCTGAATGAGCGCAGAATAGAATTCCTTAAGGAAGGTTTGCGTTGGGGTGATATTCACCGCCTGGCTCAGGACGCAACATTCAACACCTGGGGTGGCGGAATACCTGCAAAAGTAACCTCTAACATGACGAATGTTCGGCCTCTTTACACAGGCGATCCCGCAACAAATGATGATATCATGGCTAATCCGGCTCAAAGGCATGCTGCAATACCGTATGCTAACAAAGAGTTTGTGTGGCCTATACCAAATAGTGAAACTAACCTTAATCCTACGTTAGCTGCACAGCAAAACCCTGGGTGGTAAGAGCAATAACACTATGGTAAATTTTAAGAGGCTATCTCACTTTTGAGATAGCCTCTTTTTTTGATCAATAGCCGGATGATTAACGAATGTGTTTTTGGCAACGAAATGTTCCTGAGTAGCAATCAGACTGTGAGCCAGGCCGGTTAAATCCGGTTTCAATTTTTACTTTATCACTATGGCTGAGCCATTTATAACAAATCAGTCCAAGCCGACAATTTTCTTCTATCTTTGCAGCCATTACGTATGCTCAACAGGCCCTATATTAACAACTTTAAGTCAGGCGTTTTACCTTTTCTCATAGCCCTGTTTTCCTGGTTGGGTGCCCAGGCACAGCAAAAGGAAATTCCATTACAAGAAGCGTTTGATAATTTACAAAAGAATAAGAAAGTCAGATTTTTTTATCAACCTGAGTGGGTTGAGGGCATTATCGTAGATCAGGAAACACTAACCCTTCCGCTCTCCGAATTTCTTGACAAGGCCTTTAGTAACACAAGCCTCTCGTATGTATTGTATAAAAAAAAATATGTGATACTCTTTAATGATTTGCCGGATTCATTACAAAACCGTTTTACTGGCAGAGCACGTAAAATAGACGAGCGGACATTTGTTCCTGACGGCAAGGAGTACAGTATGGGCGGGAAAGTCAAAGAAGCAAACTCTGGCGAAAGTATTGTTGGGGCTTCTATCTATATTGAAGAGCTAAAAACAGGGACTGTCACAGATGTTTATGGAGGTTACTCCATCACTGTGCCATCGGGCATTTATACGCTGCAAATTTCAGCCATTGGTAAAGCGCCAGCAACGCACCGGGTAATTTTACAAAAGAATATATCATTGGATATTGATCTGTTTGACCACCTAACACAACTTAGCGAAGTGATCGTAAAAGGAGAGGCAATGGACAAGAACATATCTTCAATCGATATGGGACTTGTCAAACTCGATTTAAAGACGTTGCAGTCAATCCCTTCCTTTTTGGGGGAAGCTGACATTATTAAAAGTATTACGCTATTGCCTGGGGTGAGCACCGTTGGAGAAGGAGCAGGGGGTTTTAATGTACGGGGGGGTAACACAGATCAAAACCTTGTTTTAATTGATGATGTTCCTGTTTTTAACACATCTCATTTATTTGGTTTTTTCTCAACCGTCAATACGGATATTGTAAAAGATGTAGCCTTGTATAAAGGAGGCATGCCTGCCCAGTATGGGGGGCGCATATCTTCTGTGCTTGACATAAAGCTTAAGGATGGGAACCTGAAGGAATTTACAGGAAGCGGTGGAGTGGGAACCATCTCCAGTAAATTTTCACTCGAAGGCCCTATTGTTAAAGACAAGGCTTCTTTTGTTGTGGGAGGGCGTTACGCCTACCCAAACTGGATACTAAAGAAAGTTCCCGATTATAGCATTCGAAACAGCGAAGGAGATTTTTATGATGCACATGCCACATTGAATTATCACATTAACGAAAAAAATACACTCCGGTATTCTTCTTATTATAGTGTTGATCGATTCAAGTTTGCAGCAGACACCGTATTTGGATGGTCAACGTTCAATTCAATTATTAAGTGGAACTCGCTGGTGTCAAAGAAACTATTTTTCAGCACTTCTGCATTTTTCAGCAACTATGTTTACTCCATAGAAGGATTAAGTGATAATTCAGAATTCAAAACAGATTTTGGTATCAGGAATATCGGAGCAAAAGTTGATGGTTCTTACTTTATTACATTAGAGAACAAGATCGATTTTGGTGTCAGTACAACATTCTATGATTTTAATCCGGGTGCATTAAACCCGGCAGAAGGCTCATCAATTAATCACAGGTCGCTTCAGCAAGAACGGTCAATTGAGTCCGGACTATATATTAATAATGAATTTAAACTCAATGCGCGCATAGGCATTCTGGCGGGTTTGCGGTACTCCATCTATTCCAACATAGGGCCACAAGATATTTTACTATATGAGCCGGGTATTCCAAAATCGCCTTCATCTGTAATCGACACGCTTTCGTTTGGGTCAGGCAGTAGTATAAAAACATATTCAGGATTAGAACCAAGATCATCGGTAAGAATTACTCTTGATGACCAAAGCTCGGTTAAGATAAGCTACAACCGAACCATTCAGTACCTTCACCTCATTTCTAATACTACTGCCATTAGCCCGGTTGACGTCTGGAAACCGAGCAATTACTACATTAAGCCGCAAACAGGACAGCAACTCTCTTTGGGGTATTTCAAAAACCTGAAGGACAACGCCATTGAAACATCTGTTGAATTCTATTACAAGGAAATTCAAAATATGGTTGAATATAAAGATGGCGCTGATTTGTTTCTGAACCCATTCCTGGAGTCGGAACTGCTGCCAGCTTTTGGCAAAGCGTATGGCGCTGAGGTGCTGGTGCGTAAAAACCATGGCAAGCTTACGGGCTGGGCAGGATATACTTTTTCGAGATCACTGCGCCAGGTTAAAGGCTCTTCACAATCTGAAACCATTAACAGAGGAAAATTTTATCCATCTAATTTTGATAAACCGCATGACCTTACTGTGGCCATGAATTACAGGTTCACCCGCAGGCTCAGTATCTCCTCTAATTTTACCTTCAATTCGGGCAGACCCATCACATACCCCAGCGCTGTTTTTATTGTAGATGGCTACTCCATCGTACAGTTTGACGAGAGAAATCAGGGCAGGATACCTGATTACCACAGGCTGGACGTCTCCTTTATTTTTGACAAAACCCTGAAACAGACTAAACGGTGGAAAGGTAGTTGGGCTTTTTCTGTGTATAACCTGTATGGACGTAAAAACCCATACTCTGTTTTTTTCAGTCCTACTTACAAAGGGTCTTTGCCGCAAGCATACCGGTTAGCTGTTCTGGGAACTATTTTTCCATCCTTGAGCTATAATTTTAAGTTTTAAGTGTATGAAAAAAGTATGGTATATCCTGGTCTTGTTTTTATTTACACTTTCGTGTATTGATCCGTTTCCTCTTCAAACGGGCAATCAGTCCGATAACCTTGTTGTAGATGGCTTGGTTACAAACAGAGCAGACCAATCTGTTGTAAGGCTCAGCCGAAGCCTGTCGTTTGATAACACACAACTGGTTGCAGGGTATATTGTTCCTGAAAGAGATGCCACGGTTATACTAAAGAACGATTTGGGTGAAGAAGAGATATTAGCCGAGGCCGAACCAGGTGTATATAAACCATTGCCCGGTTTTTCAGGCACGGTCGGAACAAGCTATTCAATATATATTCAAACATCAGATGGTAAGCAATACCAGTCTTTTACCGAAACAATGCCTGACGTTCCGGCCATTGGCGGCCTGCTTTATGAATACTATTCGTATGAAGAATTAATAAAAAATATCTCAGGGAATTGGGTAGCCGAAAGAAGGTTTGGATTTAGGATTATGGTACAGGTTGACGATCCTGATGATGAACGAAACTATTACAGGTGGAAAGCCCGTGGCATTTTTGAGTTCTTCAGTTTCGTTGGCGAAACATTCCTTCAATGCTGGGCGCCCGTGGCCAGGCTGGAGTCAACTGTTCAGGTAATGGATGATGCCTATACCAATGGTAATACCTTTATTGAAGCCATTGCCGTTATACCTTACGACAGGCCAACCTATTATCAGGTAACCGTACAACAACAAGCCCTTACACGGGAAGCGTTTGAATTTTGGAGTAAGGTAAAGGATCAGCAAACAAACACGGGTAGCATCTTCGACCCCATTCCATCGCAAATCAAAGGGAATATCTATAATATTGATGACCCAGACGAGATTGTTTTAGGATTCTTTGGGGCGTCTTCCATGGTTGAAGAAACCGTGTTGATAAACAGATTTCCCGCTTCCGGGTTTGTTTCCCCTTCGCCTAACATTTTACCGCAGGAGGGCAACTGCTTAGATCATGAGCCAAACGCAACCAATATTAAACCACCGGGATTTCCATGATGAAAAAAATGCTATATAGCCTCAGCCTGTTGATTTTTCTGAACGGAGGGTTTTCTGTAGCCCAACAAACAAGTTCGTCCGGGTTTGAAACACCTTTCATCCATACCGATAAGATGTTCTATCAGGCCGGTGATGTTATCTGGTTTAAATTCTACCTGACCAACCAGCCTTATGTTGAGAAAGAGTTTAGCGTGATTGCCTATCTTGACTTGCTTGATGCAGAGAACAATGTATTAAAGAGGCTAAAATTAAAATGTATTGATGGACGCTCTTACGGACAAATTGAATTGCCCGGGAGCCTGGCAACAGGAATTTACACGTTGAAGCCTTACACGCTATGGATGAAAAATGTTGAACGTGGGGATTACGATTTCACCAAGCAAATTTTGATCTATAATACTCTTGATCAGACAGACCCTGCCCCCCTTATTGATTCCATTAAAAGTTTTTATTCACGCCCACCTGCCGCAGAAAGATCTTTCGGCCTTGTTATTGAAACAAACAAAATAAAGTACGCTCCGCGGGAGCGGGTTCAAGTAAATATTAAAATAGAAGGCAGGAGCAAAGCATCTGTTGATGGCAATTTTTCAGTTTCTGTTCGTATGCTTAATGATTCAGCAATACATAGCAGGCCAGCGATTTTATCAGAAACAGGATACACATTAAAACAAACCCCCACTGTCAAATACAGTAAGGAGCGTTTGGTGTATCCTGTGTCTGCTAATTCATTGCACCCCCTTGAGGATTATAGTTCTGCTCTGCTGGTTTCCGATGACCTATCAACAATAGAATTCAACCCGGTTTATGAAGAACAAATTCTCATCAACCAAATAAAAACATCTTATCAAACTGCTGACGGATCCTTTAGCTATTCGTACCTTAAGCTCCCTGCTGACATACTTTATTTTCCTGATGATTTTGAGGTTTTAGAAACAGTGGAGGACTTTATTGATGAAATAATCACACAGGCTAAAGTTTTTAAAAGAAAAGGCAAGAAGATAATCCGGGTCAGAAATTCCGAGAACAGCCAAAATATATTTTTCTATGAGCACAATCCGTTGTTTATTATCGATGGATACATAACGGATGATGTTGATTTTCTGCTGAACATAGAACCTTATAAAATCAGGAGCATTGAAATTGCCTGGAGTTTACCCACAATCAACTCTGCGGGGGTTAATGCTCTTGCCGACAATGGCATTTTTGCCATTTATACCAAAAGTGGCCTGGGGGCAAACCTTGGTTTGAAAAAGCTTTACGATGAGTTTCATGAACCCGCAGTTTTTAAGAATGCCGCTTACAATCGCAAAACCAGCCAGGAAACAATTCCCGATTTCAGGGGGACGCTTTACTGGAACCACAATGTTCAGCATAGCGAAGCCTCTAAACTTGTTTTCTATACATCAGACGAAATTGGTAAACTCGTTATTGAGGCTGTAGGCGTAACAGAAGATGGTTTACTTGTTTCGGGGCGAAAGGTGGTAGAGGTTGAGCATGCTAAAAGTATAGAATAAAGCCTCCGAAACGCCCCCTTGTTCCGGTTTGGCATTGAGCTTCGTCTCAATTCGAGAGGTACCCTCTTTGCCAGAGACAGACACCATAGCGATTATATAACCAACTGATTATCAGTGGACAATATATATAAACAAAATTTTATTTGGCATATCCTCTCAATAGGCAACTTTTTTTAACCTTCATATTGCGCAGACATACTGTCTATTTTGCACAATTTTCTTTTCACCAATACCGTAATGTATTAATATTACGCATTCATAAAACCTAAATAATATAACATGAAGAGAATTCTACAATTAACGTGCGTAGCGTTACTTCTTCCGCTTGGGGTTGCCTGGGCGCAAGATCGTACCGTTACAGGTAAAGTAACGTCTACTGAGGATGGCTCTGCTCTGCCAGGCGTAAACGTTGTTCTTAAGGGTACAGCCATTGGTACAGCAACTGATACGGATGGGCGATATTCGTTATCTGTTCCGGCATCGGGAGGTTCGCTAGTATTCTCCTTCATCGGATTGCAAACACAAGAAATTGCTATCGGTGACAGGAGTACAATTGATGTTTCTTTAGCGTTGGATGCCACACAACTTTCTGAAGTTGTTATTGTTGGGTATGGCACTACTACGAAAGAATCTTTCGTAGGTACTGCCAAAAGTGTTTCAGCGGCCAACATCCAAGGCAAATCATTTACCAACATATCCAATGCAATGGCCGGTGAGGTGGCGGGATTAACCGTAATCAACACTTCGGGGCAGCCTGGCACTGTGGCTACGGTTCGTATCCGTGGTTTTGGTTCGGTAAACGGTAGCCGTGACCCGCTTTATGTAGTGGATGGTGTACCGTTGACAAATACCAGTTCCCTCAACTCTATCAACAATGCTGATATCACTTCGTACACTGTATTAAAAGACGCTACCGCTACCGCTATCTATGGTGCGCGTGGTGCAAATGGTGTTATTGTGATTACAACAAGAGGTGGCTCAAGCGGAAAATCTTCTATTGAAGCAGAATACAACGTGGGTGTAAACTTTAACGGCTTGCCCCGTTACGATGTCATTAAATCACCGGAAGAATACATTGGCCTCACCTGGGAAGGTATGAGAAACAGGGGCATTTATGAAAATGGACTCGATTCCGATGCCGCAGCTATTTTTGCTAATAACCGCTTGATGGCTGGTGGTGCGCTTGGAAATACAAACCTGACCGGAATTGCAACGTACAATATGTGGAATGTAACCGATGGCTCTCAATTGATTGATCCGGCCACTGGTAAAGTTCGTGCGGGTGTTACGCGTAAATATGATCCTGAAAACTGGAATGACTACGGTTTCCAATCATCACAGCGCCAGGAGGCCAACGTCCGTCTGTCGGGTGGTGGCGATAAGAGTCAGCATTATCTTTCGCTGGGTTATCTGAACGATGTGGGCTATATCATCAATTCTGACTATAACCGTGTCAATCTTCGTACTAATTTGAGGCACCAGGTTACCAAGTGGCTTTCGGCTTCAGCCAATGTAGCTTTTAATTCATCTGACCAAAACAGAAACGGTCAGTCTTCTGACTCGGGTAGCATTTTCTGGTTTGTTGACAACATTCCTTCGGTGTATCCTCTCTTTATGCGAGATGAGGATGGCAACAAAATCGCTGACCCATACTATGGCGGGTTTGAATATGACTATGGTACGGGAAGAAACTTTGGAGCAGGGACCAATTCTATCAGCGATGCGCATATCAATAAAGTAAATACGAAACGAAATGAGGTAGTGGGTAACCTTGCCTTCAATATTGATTTCACCGATTACCTGACATTTGAGGCGCGCTATGGGGTGCAATATGCTTTAAACAATAACACCAGCATGAATAGCCCTTTCTATGGCAGCGGAGCTACGGCAGGCGGAACGTTAAGCCGGAATGTTAGTGAGGCCATGACACAAAACTTCCTCAAAATGCTGAAGTTCAATAAGAATTTTGGCAATCACACGGTTGAAGCGTTGGTGGCACACGAGTCAAACGACTACACTTTCAAAGTAAACGGTGCTACTAAACGTAAAGCGGTTCACCATGACCTCGATGATTTCAGTAACTACATCATCGCGCCTTCACAGCCATGGGGATACAGAGATGGTGCTGCACTGGAAAGTTACTTCGGTCAGGTAAATTATAACTTTGGGGAGCGTTATTTCTTAACAGGTTCTGTCAGACGCGATGGTTCCTCCCGCTTTATAGACCCTTACAAATGGGGAACATTCGGCTCTGTAGGGGGTGCATGGATTGTCAGCAAAGAATCGTTCTTTGCATCTCTGCCTGAAAACATTATTAACTTCCTGAAAGTAAAAGGTAGCTATGGTATCACGGGTGAGCAGTCCGGTGTAGGGTACTGGCCGGGTTACAACACATTTGATATGGATAACGTGAACGATGGCTACTCCATTGTGCCAAGAGATAACGGCCAACCTGAGCTTACCTGGGAAAAAGCTAAAATGTGGCAGGCAGGCGTTGAATTCGAGTTGTTGGGTGGAAGAATCGAAGGTTTGGTTGACTACTACCACAAAACAACCGACAACCTGATTTTCGACCGCAGGGTAGGTCCTTCAGCGGGTATTGCCATCATTAAAGTAAACGATGGTATATTGGAGAACAAAGGGGTGGAGTTTGATGTGACAGGTCATATCCTTGACAAAGCAGGCTTTAAACTTGATCTTAGCGTAAACGGTGCGTTCAACACGAACGTTATCAAAACAATGCCTATTGACCCCGCTACGGGATTACCGAAGGTTTACGATAACTCAACCGGTTATGGATGGGCGAAAGGTCACTCTATTTTTGATTACTACATCTATGAATGGGCTGGTGTTGACCCTGCCGATGGCAGAGGAATGTGGTATCGCTACTTTAATGACATAAATGATAACGGAGTGCTGGATGCAGGTGAAGCTATTACGGATATGGTTCTGTACAAGTCTACCTTGTCTGATGCTGAAACCGATAACCTAAACGTGAAAAAAACAGTTACCAAAACATATTCCGAAGCTACGCTAAACTTTGTAGGCAAATCAGCAATACCTAAGTTAAGAGGTGGTTTCCGCCTGAGTGCAGCATACAAAGGCTTTGATCTGGGTGTTCAGTTCGTCTATAGCTTTGGTGGTTATGCGTATGACGGAGCGTATGCCAGTTTGATGAACAATGGTACGGCGCTCAACAACAACTGGCATAAGGATATCCATGGCAGATGGCAGCAACCGGGTGATATCACGGATGTTCCCCGTTTGACAGAAGGGTTGGATGTAAACGTAGCATCCCGTTCAACTCGTTGGCTTGTTAAGTCTGATTACCTGGCGTTAAACAACGTAAGACTTGGTTACACTGTTCCTCAAAACTTGTTGAGAAACTTATATGTAAAAGGACTGAACGTGTGGGTGTCGGGCGACAACTTATTCCTGGCAAGTGCAAGAGCAGGGTTTAACCCCGCTACAAATGAAACAGGCGCTACAAGCACATACAGATATTCTCCGCTGACCACGATTTCAGGCGGTTTGAGAGTAACATTTTAATTAAAAACACAAAAAAATGATTGATATGAAAAACATCATAAAATACACGGCAATGTCTGTTCTGACTTTGTTTGCGGTAGGTTGTGGCGATGAATTCCTTGAAAAGGAACCTTCGCAATTCCTTACTTCGGATCAGTTTACAGACGCAGCTGCTTTAAACCCCGAGGTAATTGCCGGTACTATGACCGGTATTTACGCTTTAATGTTCGAAACCGGTACAGGTGGTCTTGGTAACCACGTTGACTTTGGTCAAAAAGCATACGACATCGAATTGGATATGCTGAGTGGTAATATGGCGCTTTCCGTAAATACGTATGGTTGGTATAGAGATGTAACTCAACTTACGTTGATGAACGATTTTACGTCAACGTTTCTCCACTATAAACCGTGGCGTTACTACTATCGTATTATTCGTTCAGCCAATATGGTGATTGACGGGTTGGGGGGTAATGAGGCTATTCCCGAATTGGATGATAACAAGTATATCATGGGGCAGGCAAAAACGATGCGTGCGCACTCTTACTTTTATCTCACACAGTTGTTCACCTACGAGTATGATGCTGCTCAAGAAATATTGCCTATTTACACCAATTCAATAGATCCAAATCCACCCAAAAGCCCTGCATCTGACGTTTTTGAGCTGATTGTAAATGATTTGGAAGAGGCTATTGACTTGATGGACGGCTACGTACGGCCTTCAAAAACTCAGGTAGATGCTAATATTGCCAAGGTAATATTAGCCTATGCGCTTGCCTTCAGAGCACAGGGCAACGATCTGCAGCGAGCTAAAGATTTGACCAACGAAGTAATTAACACAGCAGGCTATCCTTTGACTACGGCCGAGCAACTTGCCTTTCCCGGAGCAGGAAGTGGTTTTAACAATGTGAACACTCCGAGTTGGATGTGGGGCATGGATTTGACATCCGATCAAGGTCTTAACCTGGTTTCCTGGTGGGGACAAATCGATTACTATACCTACAGCTATGCTGCTTTCGGAGACGTGAAAGCGATTGACCGCGCGCTCTATGATCAGATTCCCGCTGATGACATCAGGAAGACACAATTCAATCCGGGGGCCGGTAATTTCGCGTTGATTCCCTACAACAAATTCTTTGACCCGGCCAGGATAGCAGGTAACCAGCGTTTTATTCTTACCGATTATCTCTATATGAGGATAGATGAAGTGTACTTGTTGAATGCCGAAGTGGCTGCACGTAGTGGTGATGAGGGAACAGCCCGTACACGCCTTAAAGAATTGTTGACTGCCCGTATTCCTGATGTCTCTTACATAGATGGGTTGAGTGGTAATGGTCTTGCACAAGAGATTTACCTGCAAAACCGTATCGAGCTTTGGGGTGAAGGAAAAACGTATTTGGCTATGAAACGCAACAAATACGATATGGTGCGTGGTTCTAACTGGTTATTTTCACCTAACATTACGCTGCCTTACAATGATCCAAGGCTGACTTACAGCATACCTCAGAACGAGATTCAAAACAACCCTTTTATTACTGAGGGTAATAAATAATTAACCTTTAAAAGAAGCTTAGTATGATAAAGCATATTAAAAATTTAACCTTGTTTGTAGTAGCTGCCTTGGCTATTACGGCATGTACTGAGGAACTTGAAAGAGCAGATCTTATCTCTTTTCAGGGGGCTACAGTAGGAGTGTCAATTCCCATCCCGGGTACAAGTAGTGTTGAAGTCAAAGTATATACTACAACGAAGGCAGGTTCCGATAGAACGTTTTCGTTAGTGGTGGATCCTTCGTCCACAGCAAACCCTGAAAATTATACGGTACCTGCCAGTGTTGTTATTCCAGCCAATACCAATGTAGGTACGTTTACTGTAGGGGCTACTGCATCATTCATCGATGCATTTCTTTTACTGAGAGTTGAACCTATTGGATCAACAATAGCAGGGCCGCCAATTCGAGTTAATATTTTGGGGCTATGTGAAGACCCCAATGTTATCCTCGAGTTTGAATTTGATGGCTATGCAAGTGAAACCTCATGGACAATTACAACCAGCGGGGGTGTTACAGTTAAGTCGGTAGCTGCTGGAACTTACACAGATGGACAAGTTGATGCTACTGAGGGAGTATGTCTTCCTAGTGGTGACTATTCGTTGACTGTCTATGATGCTTGGGGAGATGGTTTAAGTTTTCCTTTTGATGGTTCTTTCACGCTTAAGCTGTCTGATGGTACTGTTTTAGGCAGTGACGTGGGTGATTTTGGAGCTTCTTCTACGGTTGATTTTACCGTACCTTAGTAGTTGAAATTTATTCGTTAATAAAAAGCTGCTCGCAAGGGCAGCTTTTTTGTTGATATGGTTTTGTTGTTCTCCACTTAACTATATTTTTTCTCCGTTGAAAGAATAGTTTTTTGAAAAAGCAGGAGTGGCAACTACAATTAATCAAATCTTTTTACAGATCGTTTCAAACCTTATGGGGCAGTATACTGTTTAATTTATTGTAACTTTAAGCCAATTTTTTTCTATGAGGTTTTTTATTGTAGCACTGTTCTTCACAAATGGTATATATGCACAACCAAATGATACTATTTTTATTGCTGAAGCCATCAGGAATGCCGTCAGCCTTTATGGTAATCAAATGACCGCACAGTCGCGGTTAATTAATGGCAGCAGCTATAACAGAGTGCAACTGTTGCATAATAACCGTTCGCATTTAGAAGATGCTCATCCCTATTATACATTCGAGTGGATACCAGGTACCGTGCTTTATGACGGGGAATGGTACGAAACTTCGCTTTTATATGATGTCAGTTCTGACAATTTAATTATGTTCAACACAACACTGCAAAAACAAATTTTGCTTGTCAAAGAAAAGGTGGAACAGTTTACATTGAACAAACATCACTTTGTAAGGTTAAACGAAGGCCTGCCGATGGGTGGAGGGTTTTATGAGGTTACATATTCAGGCCCCACTCCGGTATATATACGTACAAAAAAAAATATGGAACGTGCTGTTGGTAATAACGCTACCGTTCCATACAAATATGTTACAAAAAACTTTTATTACATTAAGAAGGGTAATCATTATTATGCCGTGAAAAGTAAGTCATCGGTATTAAAAGTATTATCGGAACAAAGAGCCGTACTAAAGGAACTCATGCGGTTGAAATCTTTTAGAGACAATCGTGCTTTTTTTATTAGTGAAATGGCTCGCATCTATGATCATCACGAGGCCACAAAATGAAATATAAATATCCGATTATCCTTGTTTTTGTTTTATGCACATCCTTTTCTGGTTGGGCACAGGATTCTGTTACTGTCAATTTAAACTCGGCCCCTTTTCAAGAATTAGTACGTGTAATTGAACGTCAAATACCTTACCGGTTCTTCTATCGGCCGGATTGGACGGATAGCGTTTTCGTCACTATATCTGCACAACAGGAGCCTGTTATCCGGGTACTTGAACGCGCCTTGGAAGGAACGGATCTGTTTATGAGCATTAATGAGAGAAACATCTACGTCACCAAAGAAAGGCCTTTACTAACTGTTTTGCCCGATGATTTTTTTGATCAGGGTGTCACCTCTGAAAATACTGTACCTTTTGATTACAGCGCCTACGAAAAGCAGGAAACAACCAGAAAAATAGCGGAAGAGAAAACCTATTTTATCGGAACCAGAACAAATAATATGGACGGTAAAGCTACGCTTACCGGTACCATTAAAGATATTTATACAGGGGAAACGCTGGTAGGGGCTGTGATTTATAATAAAGAAACGTCAACAGGTGCTTCCACAGATCATTTCGGACATTATAGTATTGCACTTCCAAAAGGAAAACATGTGCTGGAAATCCGCTCGGTTGGTATGCGTACTACGTACCGTCATATTATTTTGTATAACAATGGTAAATTAGATATTGAATTGGAGGAGGCGATTACTCCACTTAAGGAAGTACTTGTGCAAGCCGACCGCGATGTGAAAGTTGCCAGTATGCAGATGGGTACTGAAAAACTGGATATTAAAACGATGAAACAAATTCCACTCGTTCTGGGGGAGCCTGATGTTATGAAGGTGGTATTGGCATTGCCAGGCGTACAGTCAGTAGGAGAAGGCACAGTTGGATTAAACGTAAGGGGAGGGGCCACAAACCAAAACCTTATTCTGTTTAATGATGCCGTTGTGTACAACCCATCACACTTGTTTGGTTTTTTCTCCACTTTCAACCCAGATGTACTAAAGAGCGCTGAACTTTACAAAAGTGGTATTACGGCTGATTATGGAGGTCGTCTGTCTTCTGTACTGGATGTACAGGCACGGGAAGGAAATCTTAAAAAATTTACGGGTAGTGGTGGTATTAGCCCTATTACAGGACGACTGACATTGGAGGGGCCTATCGTAAAAGAAAAATCATCGTTTATTGTAGGCGTACGCTCAACATACTCTGACTGGATATTAAAACGAATAATGAATCCTGATTTTAAAGACAGCAGGGCTTCGTTTTATGATATTACAGCTAACATTAATCATAAATTTAACGATACCAATAGTTTGCAAGCTTCAGGCTACGTAAGCAACGATTATTTTAAATTGAGCGGAGACTCTTCTTATAATTATAGCGACCGCAACACAGCTATTAAGTGGAAAAGAATCATTAATTCCAGGTTATTTGGAATGGCCACAGCCACGTTCAGTCAGTATTCTTATACTATGGGAGCTGAAAGAAATCCGGTTAATGCTTTCCGTATGGGATTTAATGTGAAGCAATTCACGTTTAAAACGGATTTCTCATACACCCTAAACGATAACCACTCGCTAAGTGCAGGGGTTATCACAACAAACTATAATTTATCACCTGGCACCATGTCACCCCATGGCGGAGAATCTCTGGTTGCGCATAATAAACTACAAAAAGAACAAGGCCAGGAAAGCGCTTTATATATTGGCGATGACTATAAAGTGAACGATCGGTTATCGTTTTACCTTGGACTTCGGTATTCGCTATATCAGTATTTAGGTAAACGTGATGTGTTTGTGTATGGCAACAATGAAGTGCGGGATATAAACGCTGTTACTGACACGGTACACTATCGCGCAGGGAAAACAATCTCCTTTTATCACGGACTTGAACCCAGGTTAGCTATGCGCTATTTGTTGTCTGATAACTCCTCTCTGAAGTTTAGTTATAATCGTACGCGACAATACATACAAATGCTGTCAAATACCACAGCTATAACCCCCACAGACATTTGGAAGCTCAGTGATACATATATCAATCCACAAATTGGCGATCAGGTATCGATAGGTTATTATAAAAGCCTGAAGGGCAACATTGAAATTTCGGTAGAAACGTACTACAAAGCAATGATAAACAGTTTGGATTATAAAGATGGTGCAGTTTTGTTACTAAACCATCATATCGAAACAGATGTTCTACACGCACAAGGCAAGGCTTATGGTTTTGAGTTTCTTCTAAAGAAACCAACAGGAAAAGTAAATGGTTGGGTCAGCTATACATATTCCCGTTCATTTTTGCGTACAAAAGGAAATCATTCTTCCGAAACTATTAACAATGGTAAATATTATGCCAGCAATTATGACAAACCCCATGCCGTAAATTTTATTAGTAATTACAAATTCAGCCGCAGATTTAATTTTTCGTTAAATCTCATATACAGTACAGGCCGGCCCATCACGTTGCCTGTTGCTAAATATTACCTTGAGAATGCGAACCGGATTTATTATTCTGAACGCAATGCATATCGTGTGCCTGACTATTTCCGGTCAGACATTTCTTTAAACATTGAGGGAAATCACAAAATCAAGAAACTGGCGCATAGCTCATGGACATTTTCTTTATATAATCTAACGGGAAGAAGAAACGCCTATTCTGTCTTTTTTGTTTCTGAGAATAACCAGATCAAGGGATATAAGCTTTCTGTATTCGGTCAGCCAATTCCTACTATAACCTATAATTTTAAATTTTAAGGATGCGTTTAAAATTCCGCCATATAAAACATACTCTGTTCTACTCATTCATATTAGTGGGGTGTATTGATCCATACAAACCAAAAATGATAGAAGAAGATATTAATGCCTTGGTGGTAGATGGGTTTGTAAATACCACTACCAACACAGTTAATGTTAGTTTGTCTCGTACACTTCCGCTTATGGAAGACTATGCTTATGAACCTGTAACAAATGCCGATGTTAACATAGAAGGGGAGGATGGAAGTTCTTTTTTATTATACAACAACGGGGACGGCAAATATAGTCTTGACGAATTGTCACTGAACGAATCTGTAAAATATCGTCTTTATGTCAACCGTTCCGGAAGCGAATATCGTTCAGAGTTTATAACACTGAAACCTTCTCCTTCATTAGATGAAATCACGTGGGAAATTTCTCCTGACAATGACGGTATTCAAATTTATGTTGACGCGCACGATCCAACCAGTAAGACACGGTATTATCAGTGGGTATTTACAGAAACCTGGGAATATGCAACAGAATTCATATCTTCATTTATCCTGGAAAACGGAGAGCTTCGAATTCGAAATGATAATGAGTTCACTAATATTTGTTGGGCGACTGATCTATCTGACAAAATTCTCATAAATCAGACTACGCACCTGACTAACGATGTTGTACATAAATTTCCTATTCAATTTATATCTAGAAATTCCGTTAAAATCGCCAGGGGTTATAGTATTCTGGTACAACAGCGCGCATTAGATGAAAACGCTTATAATTACCTCCAACAACTTCAGAGAACAACCGAAGTAATGGGGGGATTGTTTGACCCAATGCCTTCGCAGGTAACAGGCAATATGTACAATGTTAACGATGGCTCAGAGCCTGTAATTGGATATTTCAGGGGGGGGGCTGTGCAAGAAAAGAGATTGTTTATTACACGGGCAGAGCTTGCACATGCCTTTCCGCCTTATCAAACATTTTCATGTTCTGTGGATACCGTTTTCTCTGTTGAAGCACTACAAGCTCTACAACCTCATTATCAACCCCTTTATGATTTAATGGGAGCTATTTTTATTGCTCCTATTTCCTGTGTGGATTGCCGGGTAATTGGAAAGGGTGTATTAACAAAACCTGATTTTTGGCCGTGATGAGTTTTTTCAGAACATTAATTTTTACCGCTTGTTCTCTTACAGTCGGTGTGGTTTATGCACAACAAGGTATCGACCCCCTTGTTGCAAAGTTCAATCAGTATAGAACGCACACTCTGCAAGAAAAGATATACGCTCACATAGATCGTACTTCATACCTTACCGGAGAACTGCTTTGGTTCAAATTGTATTATGTAGACGGCACGTTGCACAAAGCCCTGAACATGAGTAAAGTTGCTTATGTTGAAATCATTGATAGAAATAACGAAGCCGTTGTGCAAACAAAAGTGGAACTAAACAATGGTACTGGATACGGATCCTTGTTTATTCCGGCTGTACTAAGCTCTGATAATTACGTAGTCAGGGCGTACACACACTGGATGAAAAACTTTAGCCCCGAATTCTATTTTCATCAACCCATTACGATTATTAATCCTTTCATCAAATCAGAACAACAACAGACTTCCGATAATAAAAAGCCTGTCTATGATGTGCAGTTTTTTCCGGAGGGTGGCCATACCGTTGTTGGAATAAAAAACAAAATCGGATTTAGGGTAACTGATTCTTCTGGGAAAGGGATTAGGTTTAAAGGAGTTGTAATTGATGCTAAGGGAGACACTGTCAGTATTTTTTCTCCTTTGCGTTTTGGTATCGGTCATTTTTATTTCAAACCAGCGGAAAGCAGTGGCTATAGCGTTATTATTTCTGATGAGAATGAAAGGATATATCAATATCCATTTCCTGAAATAGAGAATGTTGGCTATGCTATGTCAGTTACAGATAACGGTTCACACATTACTATTGATGTTAAAAGTAATGGTATAAAAGCTTCAATTGTTTACCTATTTGCACATACACGAATGGCTGTGATAAAAACTGAAGCTAAGGTTTTGCCGGAAGAAGGAGTTCAGTTTACTATCTCTAAAAGCGAATTTGGAGAAGGTATAACACATTTAACAATCTTTGATCAGTATCTTAAACCGATGTGTGAAAGGCTGTTTTTTAAGCGACCTGAAAACAGATTAGATATAGACATTCGCTCTTCACAGGAAAAATATATGAACCGGGATCTTGTTCAACTGACCCTGCAAACCAATACCTTTTCCGATGTTTCTGTTTCCATTTACCATAAAGACTCTATTCCATCTCACGACAGACATAATATTTTTGAATACTTGTGGCTTAATTCCGATTTGAAAGGAGAGATAGAAGCCCCTGGGTATTATTTTGAACATGCTGATGCTGAAGCGAATATTGCGCTCGATAATCTAATGCTTACGCATGGGTGGAGAAGATTTCGTTGGAATGATGTTATAGATTTTAATCCTGATTTTAAATACATACCCGAATACCGTGGGCACCTTATTCATGGAAAAATAACCGATGTTAATGGCTCCCCTGTTGCCGGAGTACTCTCATCATTTTCCTGGCCAAACGAACTTACCCGGTTTTATGGTTCGCGTAGTAATGAGGCTGGGGATGTTCGTTTTGAGGTAAATGATTCTTTTGATGAAAGGAGAGTTTTTGTTCATTTAACCTCCCGGTTGGATAGTGCATACTCTGTCAAGATAGAAAACCCATTTTCTACACAATATGCTTCTACTCGCATTCCATCACTTCAACTTTCCCCCTCACTCTCGAAACAAATACTGAATAGGAGTATTGCAATGCAAGTACAAAACACATACAGCGTTGAACATATCAATCAGTTTAAGACAGCAGATGTCGATAGTATTCCTTTCTACGGCAAGGCCGATAGAGTTTATTATTTGGATGACTATGTTCGTTTTCCTTTGTTGGAAGAGGTACTCAGGGAATACGTCTCCGGTGTTTTTGTTCGTAAGCGTAAAGATAAGTTTCATTTTATGCTGTTAGACTACGTCAATAACAATACCATGATGCGAGAGGAGCCGTTAGTGTTGTTGGATGGTGTTCCGGTTTTAGATAACAATAAGTTGTTGGAGTACAGTGCTCTTAAAATAAAAAAGATAGAGGTTGTAGGTCGTGAATATAATTTGGGCCCGTTTGAATTTTCAGGTATTCTAAACTTTTATACTTATAAAGGTGATTTAGATGGTTTTGAAATAGATACTCAGAATTTGGCTTTAAATTATGAGGGGCTTCAAAGCCGTAGGGAATTCTATTCGCCATTGTATAGTGGAGCTTCCCGGACACGTAATATCCGGGTTCCTGACAAGCGAACATTATTGTATTGGAACCCATCCCTTACGGTAGATGGTAAAGAAGGCACAAATGTTCAGTTTTATACTTCTGATATTCAGGGAGAATACGAAGTTGTTGTTGAGGGAATTACTAAGGATGGAGTGCCTGGTAGTTCTACGCACTCTTTCATAGTAGACAATAACAAGAGTAAGTGATATCTTTGCACTAATATGCTCTACATCTCCCGCAAAGAACACTTCAACGCAGCACACAAGCTGTACAACCCTGCCTGGACGAAAGAGAAGAATATAGAGGTATTTGGCCCTTGTGCCAACGACAACTGGCACGGCCATAACTTTGATTTAATTGTTACAGTAAAAGGAACACCCGATCCGGAAACCGGTTTTGTTGTTGATTTGAAGAAATTGAGTACGTTAATCCGTAAGGAGATAATCGACAAACTGGATCATAAAAACATAAATCTCGATGTTGATTTTATGCAAGGCAAACTGGCAAGTTGCGAAAACCTGGTTGTCGAAATCTGGAAAATTCTGGATGAAAAACTTCCTTCTATAACGAAATACGGCAAACTCCATAGCCTGCGATTGTACGAAACACCCCGAAATTATGTTGAGTACTTTGGGGAATAGAACTATCTTCCGATTGTGAAACTACCACAAGGACTAAGATTATATTTTGTTGTTGGTGAGCGGTCGGGTGATCTGCATGCCGGAAACCTGATTGCCGCGCTGAAAAAGCGCTGTCCTGATGTTGTGTGTACGGGTTTTGGCGGAGAGCAGATGCAGAAGGCGGGTATGGAGGTAACTACCCATTATCGTGAGCTTGCTTTTATGGGCTTTGCCGAAGTATTGAGCAACCTGGGTACAATTTCAAAAAAAATCAGGCAGTGCAAGCAGGAGATTGAGCGCGTTAAGCCCGATGCTATTGTGCTGGTTGACTATGCAGGGTTTAACCTGCGCATTGCAAAGTTTGCTAAAGAAAATGGCTACAAGGTGTTTTGGTATATATCGCCTAAAGTGTGGGCGTGGAATCAAAGCCGGGCAAAAAAATTAAAGGCAAACATTGATCGGATGTTTGTTATCCTTCCTTTTGAGACAGAATTTTTTGAAAAGTTTAACTGGAAAGTTGACTACGTAGGAAACCCCGTGCTGGATGCTGTAAAGGCACATCAGGGCGATAAAGATTTTTTGACAAAGAGTAGACTAAGTACAGATAAACCGTTGGTTGCCTTATTGCCCGGGAGCCGAAAGCAGGAACTTAAACAAATTATCCCTGTAATGGCCAGAGTGGCGCATACAATAAGCACAATACAGTTTGTGGTAGCAGCAGTAGATAATCTTGATCAGCAACTTTATCAACCACTACGTGAGTTAAACAATGTTTCCTTCATTCAGGGTGAAACGTATGATTTGTTGAGTAATGCAAGTGCTGCGATTGTTACCTCCGGTACGGCAACGTTGGAGACAGCTCTTTTTAAAGTGCCGCAAGTGGTGGTGTACAAAACAAGTTTCCTGAGTTATATGATCGCCAAAAACCTGATCAGGGTTCCGTTTATATCGTTGGTTAACCTGATAGCAGGACGCGAAGTGGTAAAGGAACTTATTCAGGGCAGGGCTAACGAAAAGGAAGTTGCTGACGAACTGAAGATGTTATTGAACGACTCTTCTCATAGAAATAAAGTCATTGAGGGATATAACAATATTATTCGTGTTTTAGATACCGGATCAGCTTCTGAAAATACCGCAACGTTGATGTTGCGCTACCTTCAGCCTTCAAATTTTCAAATCGAATAATTTTCAAATTAATTAAGCAACTTTCAACTTGCTGTATTGCGACCGGCTGAACTTCTCTTCTGCATACGCGCGTGTAATCACAAGCTTGTCAGCAGTTTTTTCGGAGGGTAAATCAAACATGGCATCGTTAATAATAGCTTCGCAGATACTGCGCAAGCCACGGGCGCCCAATTTAAACTCCATAGCTTTTTCAACAATAAACTCGATAGCGCCCTCTTTAAACTCAAGGTCTATGCTTTCCATTTCAAACAGTTTCCTGTACTGCTTGGTGAGTGCATTTTTGGGTTCAGTTAAAATTTTCCGGAGGGCGTTATGATCTAACGGGTTGAGGAATGATACAACGGGTAAGCGCCCGATTAGTTCCGGGATCAGCCCAAAGCTTTTCAAATCCTGCGCGGAAACAAATTGAATCAGGTTATCTTTATCAATATCTCCCGGATGAAGCCCGGATGACGAAGCAAAACCCAGTGGCCTTGTGTTTAACCTATTGGCAATAAATCTTGAAATTCCTTCAAATGCCCCACCACATATAAACAGAATATTCTCGGTGTTTACGTTAATCATTTTTTGATCGGGATGTTTGCGACCACCCTGGGGAGGAACGTTAACTGATGTTCCCTCCAATAGTTTAAGTAAGGCTTGCTGAACACCTTCACCACTAACATCGCGGGTTATGGAGGGGTTATCAGACTTGCGCGCAATCTTATCAATCTCATCAATGTAAACGATGCCGCGTTCAGCGGCTTCAACATTATAATCGGCAGCTTGTAACAGGCGCGTTAAAATACTTTCTACATCTTCACCAACATATCCGGCTTCTGTAAGAACGGTGGCATCGGCAATACAAAAAGGAACTTGCAGTAATTTAGCCAACGTGCGGGCGAGGTACGTTTTTCCTGTACCGGTTTCGCCTACCATTATAATGTTGGATTTTTCTATGGTTATGTCATCGGTATCAACTTTGCGTTGCGTCAATCGCTTGTAGTGATTGTACACCGCAACAGACATTACCTTTTTGGCATCGTCCTGCCCGATAACATATTCGTCTAAGAATTTCTTAATCTCTTTTGGCTTAACCAGTTTAAAGCTGGGTGTCAATCCCGCTTCGGTTTTACTCTTCTTTTCTTCCTGCAATATCTGGCTGGCCTGCGTAACACATTTATCGCAAATATGGGCGTGAATACCCGATATCATCAGGTCAACATCTTTCTTGTTTCTGCCACAAAAGGAACAGGTTACTTCAGCCATAATTGTTACTTGGTTAAAATATGCCGGGAGGCCAATTCAGGGGGTAAAGTTACCAATTTAACCCCACTAAATTACCCTCCAGGAAACGGGAATAACCCGGAGTTTACTTCTTACGTTCCAAAACCTCGTCAATCAGGCCATATTCCTTGGCTTCAGCTGACCGCATCCAGTAATCGCGGTCTGAATCTTTTTCGATTTTATCGTATGGTTGGCCGCTATGTTTGGAAATTATGGTGTAAAGATCCTTTTTAACCTCTAAGGTTTGGCGCAGGGTTATCTCCATATCGGCAACCTGCCCCTGCATACCGCTCATGGGCTGGTGAATCATAATGCGCGAGTGCGGTAAGCCGGAGCGTTTTTTTGCTGAACCGGAACACAACAGCACGGCCGCCATAGAAGCGGCAAGACCAGTACAAATAGTGGACACATCGGGGTTAACATATTGCATGGTATCATAAATGCCAAGGCCGGCATATACCGAGCCTCCGGGACTGTTTATGTACATGATAATATCTTTCTTCGGATCGGCAGATTCCAAAAACAAAAGCTGGGCTGTAATCAGGTTGGCAATCTGGTCATCAACACCCATGCCTAAAAAGATAATGCGGTCTGAAATTAACCGGGTAAATACATCAATGGCGCGGAAGTTACCGGGGCGTTCCTCGATAACGTATTGCGTCATGTTGTCTATTTTATGCGCATAATCGTCAATGGTGTTACCGCTCATGCCTAAATGGTGCACTGCGTATTTTCTGAATTCGTTGGTTTTATCCATAGTAGTTTTGTGTAATGGTTTCGATAGATGTACAAAGTATAGCTTTTACGGAAATTGAAACACAAAAATCCGCAGAAATATTTCGGGTATTGGCAAAAAATTAAAAAAAATGGTTTCGGGGGCACCCAAAACCATTGTCGGAACTTGCCGGTTTTTAGTCTAATGCTTGTGTTCTTCTACAATTTTTTTGAATTCATCTAAGCTTACTTCCTTCTCCTGAACGGTGATGTGCTCTTTAATCACCTTCATAATGCGCTCAAGGCGTAACTGATTAAACAGGCGCATAAAGTTCTGGCCGTTTTCGTGCGACAGGTAGTTATCCGTAATCGCATCTAAGCGATCGGCCAATTGGCTGGCTATGGCCGGGCCGCCAAATTGCGAAATAATCAGTTCGCGGGCTTTGGCTTTTACATCATCTGCCTCAACCTTAATGTTGTTATCTTCAGCAATCTTATTCTTGATCAAATCCCACTTTACGGAGCGAACATAACTTTCAAATTCTTTCGCGATTACCTCATCAGTAAGCTGGCCTTCGCTGGTTGCCTTTAACCAGGTTTTCAAAAAATCTTCCGGTAAGGAAATTTTTGTGTTGCTGATGAAGTGATCTTCAATATAATGATCGAGGAAATGCTCTGTTTCGCGCTTGTAGTTTTCCTGAATGGTTTCCTTTATTTTTTGGATGAACTCTTCTTCATTTTTCGCAGTGTCCTTGCCAAATACCCGGTCAAACAATTCCTGCCCCATTTCGGCTGGCTCGGTGCGGCTTATGTTGTTGACAGTAAGCGTGTGTTTTCCTTTTATTGATTTGGCTTCTTCTACGGATACGTCTAATGCTTGTGCAAGCTCGGAGGGTTCATCAAAAATCTTTTCGATATCGAAAGTAACGGCATCTTCCTTTTTCAGACCGGCAAACTTTTTCTGTTCTTTTTTGCTCACCTTATCAGTAGGGATAAGTACAGACTCCTTCTGGAAGTCGCCATCTTCTGCCTTCAGCGAACCAAAAATAGTATCACCGGCTTCACTGGTTTCGGGGTAATTAACTTTTCCGAAACGTTTTTTCAAATCCTGAACGGTTTCTTCAATCACCTTGTCATCAACGGTAATCGGGTGCGATTTAACCTTTACCTTTTGCGAAAGCTCGTAGGTAAAATCGTCAACTAAACCAATCTGGTAATCAAATTCAAAATCCGTTTGGGTTTCCCAATCAATTTGTTTTGCCTGGTCGGCAACCGGAAGCGGCTCGCCTATAACTTTAAGGTTGTTATCTTTTATATAGTCATTCAGGTTTCGCGAAAGCATACTGTTGATTTCTTCAACCAAAATAGACGTGCCAAACATGCGCTTAATAACCCCGTTTGGCACTTTGCCGGGGCGGAAACCTTTAATGCTGGCTTTACGGGCATAGTCCCTTATTTTTTCGTCAACCTGGTTCTGATAATCGGGTTGGCCGAGTTTAATCTTGATTAACCCCTCGGTGTTGTTCTTTTTGTCCAGTGTAATTTCCAAAACTGTAAATTTTTTAGTGTATCTCTGCTAAATTAAGAACCCTCGATGCTAACTTACATCAAGGGTTCTGTTCTGTGCGGATGGAGGGACTCGAACCCCCACGCCTCGCGGCACCAGATCCTAAGTCTGGCGCGGCTACCAATTACGCCACATCCGCGATTTACTGGCTCCTAATTTAAAAGGAGCGCAAATTTATAGATTATTCGGAAATTCAGAAGTCCGATTTTGTGTTAAATTAAAGGGTTAATTAGGGGCAAAGGAAAAAGATGGTAATTGACATAGACCAGGAGAAACGGGAGATTATTAACCGGTACAGGAAGTTGCTGCGCAGAGCCAAGCCTATTTTAAAGGAAGGCGATGCAAAACGCATAAAAAAGGCTTTTACCATATCGGTAGAGGCACATAAGGATATGCGGAGAAAATCGGGTGAACCCTATATTTTTCACCCATTGGCTGTTGCCCAGATTTGCGTTGAGGAAATAGGGCTGGGAACTACCTCTATTATAGCGGCCTTGTTGCACGATGTTGTGGAAGATACGGACATTGAACTGTCGGACATTGAGCGGATGTTTGGCAATAAAGTGGCACGGATTATTGATGGCCTCACAAAAGTTTCAGGGGTTTTTGAACACGGCACATCCCAACAGGCCGAAAACTTCAGAAAGATGCTGTTCACCCTGGCTGACGATGTGCGGGTGATACTGATAAAACTGGCCGATAGGTTACACAATATGCGTACCCTCGACAGTATGCCCCGTAACAAGCAACTGAAAATAGCCTCCGAAACAATTTACCTCTATGCACCGCTTGCACACCGGTTGGGCTTAAACGCCATTAAAAGCGAATTGGAAGATTTGCATTTACGGTTTACTGACCAGCAGGTTTTTGAATCTATAGCACAGAATATTGACGATACACGAGCCTCGCGAAATAAGTTTATCAAAACGTTTACGCAACCCATTCGCGAAGAGCTTGACAAGCACAAAATAAAGTATGAGATAAAAGGCAGGCCAAAGTCAATTTATTCTATATGGAATAAAATGCGGAAACAAAATATTCCATTTGAAGAAGTGTATGACCTGTTTGCTATTCGTATTACGATTGATACGCCACTTGAAAGTGAAAAATCAGCTTGCTGGCAGGTTTACTCCATCGTTACCGACTTCTACACACCAAATCCCGATAGGCTTCGCGATTGGGTAAGCACACCAAAGGCTAACGGCTACGAGTCGCTGCACACAACCGTTATGGCAAGAAACGGGCAATGGGTTGAGGTGCAGATACGCACAAAGCGCATGGACGAGATTGCAGAAAAAGGTTATGCTGCGCATTGGAAGTATAAAGAAACGGCATCCGCTCATGAATCAAACCTTGAAAAATGGTTAGTGAAAGTTCGCGATACGCTTGAGCAGAACGACCACTCTGCGCTTGATTTTGTAAACGATTTCAGAGGAAACCTTTTCAGCGATGAGGTTTTTGTATTTACCCCGCGTGGCGAACTTAAAACGCTGCCCTATGGTGCAACCGCCCTCGATTTCGCATTTGAAATTCACTCGCAGGTAGGGTCAAAATGTATAGGGGCTAAAGTGAATAACAAACTGGTGCCCATTAATTATATATTGAAAAATGGCGACCAGATTGAAATACTGACATCGCAAAAACAAAAGCCTCACGAAGACTGGCTCCGTTTTACCGTTACGTCAAAAGCAAAAAGCCGGATTAAAGATGTTTTAAAGGAAGATAAGAAAAAGATTGCTGAAGATGGGAAGGAGATAGTGTTGCGGAAGTTCCGGCAAATGAAAATAGATCCTACTCAATCAGCGCTGGAACAGTTACGCGAGTTTTTCAACGCACCATCGCATATCGACCTGTATTACCGGGTAGGTAAGGGCATTATTACCTCTGCCGACATTAAACGGTTTAAAGATTTCAAACCGCAATCTCCTCTTAAAACAAAACCAAATGTTCGTATTTCTGATGCGAAAATTGTTGAACAAGAACTAACAAGAGCCAAAGGAAGATATGACGACATCTTGCTTATTGGTGAGGATATGGATGTCGTAGATTATAAACTTGCCAAATGTTGCACGCCAATTCCGGGCGATGATGTATTTGGGTTTGTAACGGTAAACGAAGGAATTAAAATACACCGAACCACCTGCCCCAACTCTACTGAACTTCTGGCTAACCACGGAAACAGGGTTGTGAAAGCAAAATGGACATCGCAACACGAAGTTGCCTTTCTTACCGGTCTTAAAATTAAGGGAACCGACCGGGTTGGGCTGATTAATGACGTTTCCAAAATTATTTCGGAAGAATTGAAGGTAAACATGAGCTCCATGTCGTTTTATACCGATACCGGCATTTTTGAAGGCGAAATCATGCTGTATGTGCACGACACCCGGCATTTGGAACAATTGATTAATAAACTTGAAAAAGTTGAGGGGGTAGTAAAAATAAGCCGATTCGACTCCAAAGCCACCGAATAATCTGCAGGGGTCGCTATTTGAATGAGGCACTTGGGTTCTTATCTTTGCACTAATCAGCATGACGAGCAATCAGACAACATTTGAAGAGGTAAAAAAAATCTTCTCGGCTTACCTGGAGAACAAGGCGTTGCGAAAAACCCCCGAACGGTACGCTATCCTGGAAGAAATATATTCTCGAACCGGACATTTTGATGTAGAATCGCTCTACATCAGCATGAAAAACAATAATTACAGGGTTAGCCGTGCAACGGTTTATAACACATTGGATTTATTGGTTGAGTGCGACCTGGTGAGTAAACACCAGTTTGGAAAAAACCTGGCTCAATACGAAAAATCGTATGGCTTTAAGCAACACGACCATTTAATCTGTACCGATTGCCATAAGGTTATTGAGTTTTGCGACCCGCGTATCCAGAATATCCAGAAAACCGTTGAAGAGATATTGCACTTCAACGTAATGCACCATTCGCTGATTTTGTATGCGTCATGTACAAAACCCAATTGCGAAAACAAAAAATTAAATCAGAACTAACCCTAAACTGAAATGAATTTTTCAGCCGAAACAAAGAACGATATGTTGTTTCTTCACCTTTCCGGTGATTTGATTGGCGAAAACGATGGCTCCAATATACTGGGCACGGCCACCGATGCCATACAGAACGGAGCGAAAAAGTGTATTATCAATATTGCCGATTTAAGATACATCAACAGCAGCGGTATAGGTGTATTGATTACTATCCTTACAAAATTCCGTAACAAAGGCGGGGAAGTGTATTTATTGAATCCTTCCGAGAGCGTTAAAAAACTCCTCATTATCACAAAGTTGAATGCCATTTTTCAAATCATCCAATCCGAAGCCGAAGTAGCCGGTTAATTTCATTTCAGAAACAATCATGACAAAAGTTGATGTATTATTAGGATTACAGTGGGGTGACGAAGGCAAAGGTAAAATTGTAGATGTTTTAGCGCCTAAGTATGATGTAGTAGCCCGCTTTCAGGGAGGTCCCAATGCCGGGCATACGCTTGAGTTTGACGGAATAAAGCATGTTCTTCACCAGATACCTTCCGGCATTTTCCGGCAGAAAACCAAAAATATAATTGGCAACGGGGTAGTGCTCGATCCGGTTATTTTTAAAAAAGAAATTGAAGCGTTAAAAAAATTCAACCTTGATATTTTTCAGAATCTTTTCATTTCAAAAAAAGCAACACTTATTCTCCCAACACACCGGCTTCTCGATCAGGCTTATGAACAGGCAAAAGGCGAAGGAAAAATCGGTTCAACATTAAAAGGAATCGGCCCTACCTATCAGGATAAAATAGGCCGGACAGGATTGCGCGTAGGCGATATACTTTCTCCGACATTCAAAGAGCGATTTAAAAAACTGATAGATGCGCATATCAAAATTTTGAATGATTTGAGTTTATCAAACCCCAACAACTGGTCGGAACTGGAATCGGCATTTTTTGAAGCAATTGAGTTTCTCAAACAGTTTAAGTTGGTTGAAAGCGAGTACCTGATCAACCAGGAACTTAACTCTGGGGCAACAATCCTGGCCGAAGGCGCCCAGGGTTCTTTGTTAGATATTGATTTTGGTAGTTATCCTTTCGTTACAAGTTCAAATACTATTTCGGCAGGTGCCTGCACCGGGTTGGGCGTTGCACCGCGTCATATTGGAGAAGTGTTTGGAATATTCAAGGCGTACAGTACCCGCGTTGGCAGCGGGCCATTCCCTACCGAGTTATTGAATGAAGATGGCGAACGTATGCGTAAGGAGGGTAATGAGTTTGGTTCAACTACCGGCCGCCCAAGGCGTTGCGGATGGATTGACATTCCCTCGCTCAAGTATTCCATTATGATTAATGGCGTTACCCAGCTCTTTATGATGAAAGCCGATGTACTAAGTATTTTCTCTACTATAAAAATTTGTACAAAGTACCAGTTAGCCGATGGCACCATAACAGATATGTTGCCCTACGAACTCATACATGAGCTTATCACCCCCGTATATGAGGAACTTCCCGGTTGGAATGTGCCCCTAACCGGCACCAATGCCGATAACCTGCCGGATGAGCTGAACCATTACATTAACTTCCTGGAAAACCACCTTCAGGTTCCAATCACCATTATCTCAACTGGCCCCGACCGAAAGCAGACGATTTTCAGGTCTGTTCCCGTAAAGTAAATTTTTTTAGGCCACTCTTGCATTTTGAATGCCGGACACCTACCTTTGCACTCCTTTTGCGCGAGGAAGTGCGGGGGTACTCCGGACGGGGAGAGTTTGGAGGATAGGCTGGGGATAGTTGCGAGACATTTTCAGTTTCGGTCGGTCTTTTTATAGAGGGCTGACAGGAGTTCATTGAATGGATGATAATTGATAGCGGACGCCCGGGATTTTAATTTCGGGAGTTAA
>JAHBUE010000004.1 GCA_019638235.1 Cyclobacteriaceae bacterium | reverse complement strand
TGCGGCATGCTGGGTTAGAAATCCATTCAATATATAATTACTTCTATTACATCAAATATCAGATTTATGGAAAAGGAAGCACTAATTTGGTTAGGTGAACTTGCAATAATTCATGCATCAGGAAAAGACACTGAAGGAAATTATTGTTTAATTGAGCTATACGCTACTTCAGAAGGGAGTCCACCATGGCATGTCCATCAGAATGAAGATGAGAGTTTTTACGTTATAGAAGGGGAATTAACTATTTCAGTAGGAGATAAGACTTACAAAGCAAAGAAAGGCGATTACATATTAGCTCCTAAAAATATTCCTCATACTTATACAGTAGACGGTTCAGGTTTTGCTAGAGTTCTATTAATGTGTTCACCTGCAGGTTTCGAAGAAGCTGTTCGAGCCATGAGTGAACCTGCAACATCACTTGTTCCCCCAAATCCAGAAGGTGCGGAGATTGATTTTGAAATAATTTCGGAAGTAGCTAATAAGTATGGAGTTAAGTTTGTGGAGCCACCTGGAGCATAAGCATTAAAAGTATAGATATTCTTTGAATGAGTACTTTATGCAATCCAGAAGTAGAAGCACGTCCGCATAACATTGCATAGCCAAAAGCGGGGCTGGACGCGGGTTCCGGAAGTTTATCGAAGTTATGGAAATTTGGTGTAAATTGGCTGAAAGCTTCGCAAATTTATCAGCCAATTTACGGGATGTTTATCGTTCTAAGTCCCCGCCATCGGCTATGCGGGGACGTTAGCGGGCAGTTAAAAAGACATATAATGCAAATTAAGCAATGAAATCGATTATCATTATCTGTTTGGGCTTTCTTCAATGCATTAGAATCAATGCACAGGATAACCTTTACGACTTTGTTAAACTAGGAGACTATCAAGTCGGTTATATGGACACACTAATCCTAGATAAGAAATACGATTATATAAACTATGACTATAAAGGTCAGAAACCGTATTTTGTACAAGTTTGGCATCCAATAATAAAGAATAATAAGAGTGACTACTTGAAAGTAAAAAACTTCTTCACATTCAAACAAAATCCCGACCTAAAAACTGTACAAAAACAACTCACAGTAGAATATAAAAATCTATTTATACGAGATTATCTTACAGAGAATTTAAAAAATGGTAAAGAAAATAATTATGGAAAATACGCATATGAAGATGTTCTTGATTTAATAGGCGAGTTAGAAACGCGTAGTATTCCGGATTCCACTATTGGAGACATTAATTTCCCTGTTATAGTTTACCATAATGGCTCGCAAGGTCATCCATTTGAAAATTTTGCTATGGCTGAATATTTTGCTTCCAGAGGGTTTGTTTTTGTTACTGCCAGTTTTGAATTGCAATTTCAAAATTGTTCTTTCGGTATGTTACCGTTCGAAAGGTTTCATAATGGTGAATACGAAGAAAGTTTAAGAACCATTACCGACTTTGCAAATTCTCTAAGCAATTCTTCTTCAATATTCTTTATAGGACACAGTTTGGGAGCTCAGATGGGTTTAAGGGCATTTGGACAGGATACCATAATTAAAGGTATGGTTTCTTTGGAAACCACAATTGAATTTAAAACAGATTATGAAGTTGTAAAAGACAGATGGCCAGAAGTCTATCAAAAAGTGATTACTGAAAAAGTAAACTACCCTTTTCCCATTTTATTTTGTGCCGCAACGGGCGAAAAAAAACCTTTTAACTTTTTGGAAAATGTAAAAGCTCCTCAAATTACATATGCCAGTACAAAAACGGAATTTGAACATAATGCTTACTTGTCTATTTTTTACTTACGGTATTTTCTAGACAATAAGATTCAACAACCTGACAAAGAGATCCTTGAAAATAGGCTTCCTCTGTACATAAAACATCTTGACGTAATGTATGACTTTATAGTTGGAATTGTGAACAATGACAAAAAAGCAAACATAGAAACAGTATTTATAGAAGAATAAAACCGACCCGCTAACAATGTATAAGCGTAATGCGGTCGAAAGTGCCAAACCGAAGTTTCAGCTTTCTATTCCGCCAAAGCTACGCTTTGACGTTTTGAAAAAAGAAGATAAAACACAAAGCGTAGCTTTGGCTAACATTCGTGCCAAACTGAAAAGTTCGGTTCTGTAACCCCGCACTACGCTTATACTTGACCGTTACAGGCAAGCGTGGAAAAATGCACTAAAATCACAAAAACGCTTTTCACAGTAATTTAAATAAATCTAACAGTTTTATGTTTTTAAAAAATTAGACTGATGCAGTATAATGTCCCCAAACACATTAAAGGTCTCACAACTGAGGAATTAAAAACCTCTCGAAAAAAATTTGGTTTCAATCAAATAGACGCTATTAAAAAAAATGCGTGGTATAGGATGTTGCTCGATATTTTGAAAGAACCAATGCTGCTTTTGCTTATTGCGGTAACAGTTATTTATATAATAGTTGGCAATTATTCCGAAGCTATTTTTATGTTGGGCGCTATTATTGTCGTTTCTGGCATTTCATTCTATCAAGACAATCGCAGTAAAAAAGCACTGGAAGCGTTGAAAAAATTGAACGAACCGTTAAGTACTGTTATCAGAGATTCAATCGTGATGCAAATTCCCACAAACGAAATTGCCGTTGGCGATTTATGCATTGTCGAAGAAGGAAAAATGATTAGTGCTGATGGCGAAATTGTGCACAGCAATGATTTTTCAGTTAATGAAGCCTCACTAACAGGTGAAAGTTTTTCAGTATTTAAAAGTCAAGAAACCGAAGATAGAAAAATATATAGCGGAACGCTGGTAGTATCTGGTTTGGCCATCTTTAATGTAGAGAAAATTGGAGCAGAAACCAAACTAGGGAAAATCAGTCAATCCATTCAAGATATCAAAGAAGTTCATTCGCCACTGCAAATTCAGATTACCAAATTTGTAAAGGGAATGGCGATTATTGGTGTTATCGTGTTTCTGATGGTTTGGGGATTTAGTTACTGGAAATCAGGAGATATCATACAAAGTTTACTCGCTGGATTAACCTTGGCCATGTCTGTGCTTCCAGAAGAAATCCCTGTAGCCTTTACTACTTTTATGGCTTTAGGTGCCTGGAAATTAATGAGTGAAGGTGTGATAATTAAACGTAGTAGTGTGGTCGAAACATTGGGCAGTACTACAGTGATCTGTACGGACAAAACGGGAACTATTACTGAAAACTCCATGCGACTGAAACTTTTATTTGATTACAAATCAAACAAGGTTTTTGAGGATACGCAATTCAATACACCTGAGCTTTCAGAGCTTATTCGTTTCGCTATGTGGAGTAGTGAACCCATTCCGTTTGATCCCATGGAAAAAACACTGCATCAAATTTATGAGCAAACACAATCCAAAGATGAGCGGAAGAATTTTCAAATGATACACGAATATCCATTAGAAGGGAAACCTCCAATGATGACGCATCTTTTTGAAAATAGTTTAGGTGAAAGAATTATTGCAGCCAAAGGTGCGCCCGAAGCCATTCTTGCCGTTTCTAATCTTACGGAAAGCGAGAAGGACAATTTACGACAACATATCATCAATTTCGGAGCGCAAGGGTACCGAGTACTGGGCGTGGCTAAATGTAATTTTGAAGGCAATCACTTTCCTGAAAAACAACAAGATTTTTCTTTTGACTTTTTAGGATTCACTGTTTTCTACGATCCACCGAAAGCGAACATTCAAGAAGTATTTAAAAAGATATATGCTGCAGGCATCAAGGTAAAAGTCATCACAGGAGACAATGCAGATACAACAAGGGCTATTGCGCATCAAGCAGGAATTATAAACGAAACAGCAGCAGTAAACGGAACCGATATCGTTCATCATACAGAAACCGAATTGATGGAACTTTCTAAAAGCACCACACTGTTTACGCGTATGTTCCCCGAGGCAAAATTGGCAATTGTAAACGCTCTTAAAAAGAACGATGAAGTGGTGGCCATGCTGGGAGATGGCGTGAATGATGCACCTGCTTTGAAAGCAGCTCATATTGGTGTAGCGATGGGAAATAAAGGAACAGAAATCGCAAAAGCAGCGGCAGCATTGGTTATTGCAAATGATGATTTAGACAAATTGATCACTGGAATAGCGGCTGGAAGAAGAATTTATTCCAATCTCAAAAAAGCCATTCAATATATTATATCCATTCATATTCCGATTATTCTAACGGTTTCTTTACCCTTGTTTTTGGGTTGGATATATCCGCATATTTTCACACCGGTACATGTTATTTTCTTGGAGCTAATAATGGGGCCAACCTGTTCTATTGTCTATGAAAATGAGCCGATGGAAAAAAATACAATGCTAGAGAAACCACGTAAAATGACCGAGACATTCTTGAGCTGGAAAGAATTAAGCATTAGTATTATTCAGGGATTGGCCATTACCGCAGGCGTTCTAACTGCATATCAGTATGCTGTACAAAACGGTAGTAATGAAGCAACTACACGTTCAATAGTTTTCACAACTTTAGTATTTGCAAATGTGTTTTTGAGTATGGTTAATCGCTCATTCATTTACAGTGTATTTGATAGTTTTAAAAATAAAAATACATTGTTCCCATTAATACTTGGAGCATCTTTGGTTTTACTTATTGCAATACTCTATATTCCGCCATTCGCTTCTTTCTTTCAATTGAGTAGTATAAATTTCCAGCAATTCTTAATCTCAATTTTAATTGCTGCCGTGTCGGTGTTGTGGGTCGAAGTGTATAAATGGGTTAAAAGGTTGAAAATAAATAGCTAAAATTACACAGTTAACGAAAACGCCAGCCTGTAACATGGTATTGCCAAAAGCGGGGCTGAAGTTCTTCGATTGAGCATTTGTGCAAAGTTCAACATTCGTTCTTCGATTAAACTTTAGTACTAAAAATCCCCGCCTTCGGCAATACCCGAAACGTTGTTGGCAGTAATAGTAAGCAGACCACAAACAAACGAATATGAGTTACGACCTATTTTTTTACAAACAAAAAGGGACAGAAATTTCAACGGACAGAATTTCAAAGTATTTGTCAGACAATTTAGTTTCCGCAAACGAAGGAAATACTCAATGGTTTTATGAAAACGAAGACACAGAAGTATATTTCTCTTTTGATTACAATGAACTTGACGAAAACATTGAAGAAGATGAAGAAATAGAGCCAATAGAAAATTTTGACGACACCAATTTTACTTTCAACCTAAATTTTATGCGACCAAGTTTTTTCGGACTTGAAGCATTTAAGTTTGTAGAACAATTTTGCAACGACCTGAATCTGTTTGTTCTAAATCCTCAATCTAATTCGGAACAACCATACAAGCCAACCAGACAAGAACAATTTGACACTTGGAACAAAACAAATTTGTGGGCAAGTAAAGACCACTTCAAAGAAATGCAAAGTTGTTACCTAAGTGAAGAAGATTGTAATAAAGTTTGGGAATACAATTCTAATAGACAGAATTTACAACAAAAACTTGGCGAAGGATATTTTGTTCCCAAAATTTTCTTTTTCAAGACAAAACAAACTAATGAGCCATTTACTTTAACAATTTGGACAGAGCATATTCCTATCGTTTTGCCGACAACAGATTACATTTTGCTGACAAGGCAATACAAAAAGTTTTTTAGAACAATTAAAGACACAGTTTTAGTTTCAAGGGCAACACTTTTAAATGCGTTCGGTAATTTCTTTGACAATTTTGAGTTTCCAAATTGCAAAATAATACACCAAGACAAAGCCGACCAAGTAAAAGACAAATTCAACTCAATAAAAGCAGAAAAAGAATTTACCGAATTTGCAGAAAGATTAGGAATGGAAAACTTATACAATGCTAAACCAGACTAAAACTACTACTGCCAACACGGGTAGCCGTTGCACAACCCGGTTTTCATCAAAAAATCGACCTCATTAAATCGTTTATAAACGATGATGAAATTTCAACTCAGAAAATGGAGAGCGAAAATTTGCGTTTGGTATATCGAAGATAAAAAAGCGATGATGAAAGGATTTTTGAAAAGGCTGTAACCTCCCTTTCCATCGCTTTTAGGGCTGCTTTTCGTGTTTTTGGAACGTAGTTCTGCCACTTTTTGAGATTGTAGGCTATGGCCGCCCCTATCATATATTTGTTCGCGTTTTTTATACCGCGTGTCTGTATTCTGCCCATACCTCCAAAATTTATCAGCGTTCCCAAAACAGGCTCTACCGTTGAACTCCGAAGCTTCTTATATACTCCCACCCAGGTGCGAATCATGTGGTTTCTCGAAAAATTTTATCCTTAAAATTACAAACTCCGAAAAGAGAAGTCCGTTTTCGTACAAAAAATATGTTCAATAATGAACATATTTGTGCAGGAAAGAACACCATTTCCTCATTTTTAGGCCCAAATACGCAATTCTGTATCTGGCACAACTTTTACTTATTGAAACACTACTTAAATCTATACTATGAATCCTGAAGGTGGTAAAATTTTAATGATTGATGACGATGAGGATGTGTTGCTGGCAGCCAAGATGTTGCTCAAAAAGCAAAACCATCATGTTATCATCGAAAAAAATCCCAACAAAATCCCTTTTCTCTTAAACAACGATACCTACGATGTCATCCTGTTAGACATGAATTTCAGTAAAGACATTACCAGCGGAAAGGAAGGTTTTTACTGGCTCGAAAAAATATTAGAGAAAGACCCCAATGCCGTAGTCATCCTGATTACCGCTTTTGGCGATGTGGAAATGGCCGTGAAAGCCTTAAAGCAAGGCGCTACCGATTTTATTCTGAAACCCTGGCAAAATGAAAAACTAATCGCTACTATTTCTACCGCCATCAGGCTCAAGCAATCCTACAACGAAGTGGATAAACTTCGTAAAGCCAAAGAAATGCTGGAAGAACAAATCAGCAAACCGTTTGGTGAGATTATTGGCGAAAGCGCAGCGATAAATGAAGTATTCGGGCTGATTGACAAAGTGGCCAAAACGGATGCCAACGTGTTGATTTTAGGTGAGAACGGAACAGGAAAAGAGTTGATAGCCCGCGCCATTCATCAACGCTCGCTTCGTAAAGACAGCAGCTTTGTTTCGGTAGATATGGGCGCAATTACCGAAACGCTGTTTGAAAGCGAATTATTCGGGCATAAGAAAGGCGCCTTTACCGATGCACGTGAAGACCGCCCAGGAAGATTTGAATTAGCGAACGGGGGCACACTCTTTTTAGATGAGATTGGAAACTTAAGTTTAAGTCTGCAAAGTAAATTGTTGAGTGCACTGCAATCACGGCAGGTAACGCGCGTGGGCTCAAACCAATCTATACCGGTTGACATCCGGTTGATTTGCGCCACTAACATGCCCTTGCACCAAATGGTAGAGCAAGGCACATTCCGTCAGGATTTACTGTACCGCATCAACACGGTTGAAATAAAAGTTCCGCCCTTAGCTGACCGCGTGGAAGACATTTCGTTACTGGCGCGCCATTACCTCGACCACTATGCTCGCAAATATCATAAACAGGTAAACACCATTGCACCCAATGCTATGGACAAACTGAAACGCTATGCGTGGCCGGGAAATATCCGCGAATTGCAACACGCCATTGAACGCGCGGTAATCATGACGGATTCGGCTTCGTTACAGGAAAGCGATTTCCTGTTCAGCCGGCCGGTATCGTCTTCCTCAACCGAAACGTTGAACCTGGATGAAGTAGAGAAAGCCGCCATTGTTAAGGCTTTGAGTTTACACAGCGGAAATATTTCAAAAGCTGCCGATGAAGTTGGCCTGACACGCGCTTCGTTGTATCGCAGAATGGAAAAGTATGGATTATAAATTTAACTGGAAATCACCGGTTGTACCCCGCATACTGTTTCTCGCAATCAGCATTCTTGCCATGTGCTTTTTTCTTTTCAAGAATAATAACGTACTGGCGCTTGTATTCCTGGGCGTGGCGGCTTTCCAGGTAAAACAATTAGTTGACCTGGTTGACCAATCCAATAAAGACATTGCCTCTTTTCTTGACTCCGTAAGCTTCGATGATTTTTCCGCTTCCTTTAAAACAGATAGCCGCGACCCTTATGTGCAACGATTTCATAGGAAACTAAACGAAGCGTTAACAAAACTTCGCAACTCCCGACAGGAAAAAGATTCGGAATATCTTTTCTATAAAAACATTGTTATGCACGTGGGTATCGGGTTGGTGATTTTCAATGACAACACCGGTAAAATTGAAATTTTTAACAGCGCAGCCCGAAAATTACTAAAGGTAAACAAAGCCGATACGGTAAGCGACCTGAAAGAGGTTGACGAAAATCTTGTGCAGGTTTTTTTACGGTTAAAAACAGGCGGCCGCGAATTAATGCGGTTAAAAGCCGGAGAAGACATCATACAACTTTCTATCTACGCCATTGAACTAACCCTTCGTGGCGAAAACATGAAACTGATTTCGCTGCAAAACATTCAGCGCGAACTGGAAGAAAAGGAAATGGAAGCCTGGCAAAACTTAGTGCGTGTGCTTACGCACGAAATCATGAATTCGGTTACGCCTATTTCATCCTTAGCCGGAACAATGGAAGTTGAAATCAGCGACCATATCAAAGATTCGGAAGAAAAGCCACTTGAAAAAGATCAACTTAGCGATATTCATTTATCGTTGCAAACCATCAGCAAGCGAAGCGAAAACCTGATACGGTTTGTAAGGGAGTTTAGAAGTCTTACGCATATTCCAAAACCACGACTGCAAACCTTTATTGTATGCACCTTGCTGGATGAAATCTGTATGCTGCACAAAAATGAACTCGCAGAAAAGCAGATTAAATTAGTTGTGGATATTGATCCTCCCGATTTAACGCTTCAGGCCGATCGTGGACTAACCGAACAAGTGCTTATCAACTTAGTAAAAAATGCCATTCAGGCTTTTGAAGACCAGGAAGAAAAGGTGATTACCGTAAAGGCATGGGTGAGTGATAAAAACCGGCCGGTAATTTCGGTTCGCGACAATGGTTCGGGCATTGACCCTGAGGCCCTGGAAAAAATCTTTATCCCCTTCTTTACAACCAAAAAATCAGGTTCTGGTATTGGCCTGAGCCTGTCGCGGCAAGTAATGCGGCAGCATCAGGGTACACTCACCGCCAAGTCGTCCGTGGGCGAAGGCACAGAATTTCTTATGCGCTTCTAATAAAAGCACGGGTGTTGATAAATTCAATCGGGATTTAATACCTTTGTGAAATTCATTTTTCTATGCCTGACGTTTCTAAAAAAGTTGCCCGGATATTAATCGATAAACTTGGTGTTGCCGAATCTGAAATAAACCCCGAAGCCAATATGATTAAGGATTTGGGTATTGATTCCTTAGACTATGCCGAGATTGTTATGGACTTTGAACAGACTTTCGATATCCGCATTCCTGATGAAGATGCTGAAAAACTTACTACTATCGGAGCGGCCGTAGCCTACATCGAAAAAAAGTTGCAGGATAAAAAGTAACAGGTTGGTTTCTGACAGCTATCGGGCGTTTTCACTTGTGACTTTCGTAAGGGCTTCGGATTATTAAGCAAACAAACGCACCTTGCTGTCGGATGATGAAATACGCCACGAATACGAAATCCTCGATAAGTCGAAGAAGGATCCGCGTGCGTTTGGTGTGTTGTATGAAAAATATTTCGACAGGATTTTCAATTTCATTTACCGCCAAACCGATGATGAAGAGCTTACAGCCGACCTTTGTTCGCAGGCTTTTCTTAATGCGTTGAACAACGTAAACCGGTTTGAATTTCGGGGTGTTCCTGTATCGGCCTGGTTGTATCGCATCGCGGCCAACGAAGTAAACAAGCATTATCGCAAACAAAAATCAACGCGCGTGTTCAGCATTGAAGAAATGCGTGTAAAAGAATTGGTTGATACAGGCGCTGACGGGTGGGATGAAGAGTTGGTGCAGCAACTTATCAGCTACCTGAAGGAACTGCCTACGGATATGCTGGAAGTGCTGCAACTTAGATTTTTTGAAGACAAAGAGTTTAAAGAAATTGCGTACATTCTGAACATAACCGAAAGCGGAGCAAAAATGCGCACGTACAGGGCATTAGACAGGTTGCGGAAAAATTTTAACCTTAGCATAAAGTACGATGGGAAGAAATGAGATACGGCTAAGACGAAACATGATGAGTACAGGAAACATTGCGCGTCATCGCAATTATTCAGAACTCATGCGCCAACACAATCGCGAATCGCGAATGAAGCGTGTTATTCGTGTGTTCATGTATTTTCTTGTGGTGTTGTTCTTGCTTATTTTATTATTAATTGTGTTGCGTTGGGAGTCAAAACAATCGGATAAAAAACAACTATCGAAAAATTTGAGCAACAACCCCGTGACTTTATTACAGGTTCGTGATTAGGAAGGTGTAACTAAACACCAAACCTATGGAACCCAAGAAAAATCCTGCCAAGGATATACACCGGCACACAAAACAATTCTTTTTAATTGGCTTTGCCATAAGTGTAACGTTAGCCATTGTTGCGTTTGAATGGAAAAGTCGTGTATCACAAAAATCCAATCACGATTTTTCATCCTATCAGCAAACTTCATTTTATCCGTATGAAGTAGTACAGGTAAAACATGAAACCCCGGTTTCGGAAAAACCAAAAAAGGTAATTATGGTTAACCCGAATACTCTTATTGAAACGGATAACCATGAGGAAGTTGATAGCGAAACAACTGTTACTGTTGAACCGATTGAAGTATTGACAACCGGCACAATTGAAATTGACGTTCCGAAAGAAGTACCAACGGATACTTTTATTGTAGTGGAGCAAATGCCCTTGCCCGTTGGCGGCTACCAGGCGTTTTATAAACAACTCGGCAGCTCAATTAAATATCCTCATCGCGCCAAGCGCCAGGATACCCAGGGAAAAGTATTTGTAGAGTTTGTTGTAAACAGCGCAGGCGAGCCCGTAAACTTTAAAATTGTGCAGGGCATAGGCAACGGCTGCGATGAAGAAGCCGTGCGGGTACTGCGCCAAACGCGGTGGCAGGCCGGAAAACAGCGGGGCGTGCCCGTAAACGTGAAAATGACCCTTCCGGTGTCCTTCAGGCTTAACTGACCTGCACAAAGGAAAACTTAGGTTTTGGGCTTAAAAAGGGCTATATTGCGCGGGTTTTAGCGAAAAATCTTCGTTTTTAGTCAAACAGACCACTCTTCAGGAAGTTTGTTTTGCCTTAAAACAAACCGCAAAACAGCCGGTTGAAGTTTAAACGCTAAACCTGAACTATTTCAAAATTTTCACGTTTTCCAGAACATGCGACAGTTAAAAATCAGCAAACAAATCACGAATCGGGAAAGTCAGTCCCTCGATAAGTACCTCCAGGAAATTGGTAAAGTTGACCTGATTACGGCCGAACAGGAAGTGGAGTTGGCGAGGCGAATAAAAGCAGGCGACCAGATTGCGCTTGAGAAACTTACCAAGGCCAACCTCAGGTTTGTTGTTTCCGTAGCCAAGCAATATCAGAACAACGGCCTTACACTTGGCGATTTGATTAACGAAGGAAACGTGGGCTTGATTAAAGCCGCCACACGCTTTGATGAAACCCGTGGGTTTAAATTTATATCGTATGCCGTATGGTGGATTCGCCAATCGATTATGCAGGCATTGGCCGAACAATCGCGTATTGTGCGCTTGCCGCTGAACCGTGTAGGTTCGCTCAATAAAATTTCACGCACGTTCTCCGAACTTGAACAGAAATTTCAACGCGAACCTTCGGCAGAAGAGATTGCAGATATATTAGATATAACCGCTGACGAAGTGCGCGAAAACCTTAGCGTTGGCGGTCGCCAGGTTTCGGTAGATGCTCCGTTTGCAAACGGTGAAGAAAGCAGCCTGTTAGATGTGCTGGAAAGCACCAGTGAAGTTACGCCTGATTCTTCCTTGCTGGAAGATTCGTTGCGAAAAGAAGTGCAGCGTGCATTGGCAACGCTTACGCAACGCGAAGCAGAAGTTATTTCGTATTACTTCGGCCTGAACGGTGAGCAAGCGCTGACCTTAGAAGAAATTGGCGAGAAGTTTAACCTGACACGTGAGCGTGTTCGCCAGATAAAGGAAAAAGCCACACGCAGGTTGCGTCATAGCTCACGCAGCAAAAGCCTGAAGGCTTATCTTGGATAATTTCTAAACCAACACAGCCGTACCGGCCGAGGGCGCCACTTCATAAACACGAGGTGCTACTGCAAACTTTTGTTGATAAGATTGGGTAACAGCCTCTGTTACCTGATTTACACTATCTTCGGCAATGAGGTTAATAGTGCAGCCGCCAAAGCCTCCGCCCATCATACGTGCCCCGATAACAGAAGGAAAATGCTTAACCTGATCAACTAAGAAATCAAGTTCAGCACAACTTACTTCATATTCGCAGCTTAGTCCGGCATGTGTTTGAAACATACGCTGCCCGAAAGATGCGAGGTCGTGACGAAGTAAATCTTCGCAAGCCAGTTCAACACGGTTAATTTCCATAACAACATACACGCACCGCTTGTAAACCGTCTGGTCAACCGGCTTGATACATTCCACAACCTGTTCAAGAGTTGCATCGCGTAAACTTTTAACTTCAGGGTAGTAATACTGAATCATGCGCAAGCCCGATTCACATTCCTCACGCCTTGTGTTGTATGCCGATGACGCCAGCGAATGTTTAACACACGAATCGAACAGGATGAGTTTGTAACCGGTAAGGTCAATCGGAATGTAGGTGTACTCCAGCGACCGGCAATCTAATTTTATCAGGTGGTCATTCTTACCAAACACACTTGCAAACTGATCCATAATGCCGCATTTCACACCGGCAAATTCATGCTCGGCAAGCTGGGCCAGCTTAACCAACTCCAATCGCTCTAATCCGTAAGCAAAAATTTCATTTAACGCATAAGCCGTAGCGCACTCAACTGCCGCAGATGAGGAAAGCCCGGCACCAAGCGGAACATCGCCCGCTATAACAAGGTCAAAACCGCCAACTTTAAATCCCCGTTTTTGGAATTGGTCGGCAACGCCCACAATATAGTTTGTCCAGGGTTTTGCAGATGAAGGAGCAAGGTTGGCTACCGGCACCTCAACAACATCTTTGTATTCATCCGAAACAAGGCGCATCACATTGTGCGGGTTTTCTTTAACAGCTACATACACGGCCTTATCAATAGCTGCCGGCAGCACAAGGCCGTCATTGTAATCTGTATGCTCACCAATAAGGTTAATCCTGCCCGGAGAGCGAACAATTATAGGTTCGGCACCAAAGCGGTGTATAAAGGTATTGCGAATGTGTTGAGTTAAGTCCATTTAAAAAAATATTGTTACGCCAACTTTGTCACAAAGAAACCAAGGCATAAAGAATGTATAACCCGGTAAAAACTTAGTGCCTTTGTGTTTTCGTGGCATTAATGCTCAAAAATAGTGCGGATAGGGTGATGAGCAAGGTTAATTAACACAAAGTCATTTTTTTCTGCACTCTACCAGCCAATCCCAAGGATAGGGCGCTGTCATTCCTCGCGGGGAAGAATCAAACTCGGTATTCCAGTCGTACTCAATTTTTTCAATAGCGGTTATGGTTAGCCCCGCTTCCTTTAGTAACACCTCCAGTTCGGTTTGTAAATAATGTTTTGTAGGCACACCGTTTATATGAATAATGCCTTGCACCAACTCGCGTTTACCGGCTTTGAAATAATCAAACTCGGTAGCGGGTATTTTCTTTACAGAAACGCCCTCCTTTTTATACAGGCGTATCAACTGCCACGAGGCATACAGCACCGACTCCAATGACGGTACGACCAACACCGCATTACCGCCCTTCTTTAGCGACTTCTGAATGTTACGAAACATCAGGTTGTTTTTATCCACTTCGGGCAGCATGATAACGTTGCAGCAAAAAGCAAAATCGGCTGGCGCGATTTTCAATCGCGGGCTTGAAAGGTCGGCATGTTTGAACGAAATATTTTTATATGGGCGTTGCATGGCGGTTGAGAGGCACTCTTCGGAAATATCAAGCGCCAAAACTCCTTTGAACACGGGCGCAAGATAAGGAAACGCCTTCCCTACTCCGCAACCAAAATCAATGGCATGGTGCAGTTTATTGGCGTGTTTTTTAAAATACCGGGGGAGTATCCTGTTCCTGTCGCTTTTAAATACATCAAAAATTTCAGCTTCATACGAGGGGGCAATGGTGTTCCAATGCTTTTCCTGATTCATGCGTTACGGGTTAAATTATGTGTAGTGAGCAAAGTTAAAAGAAATGAGATACATTTAAACTTTTCCCATCGGCTTCTTCACACCTTGTTGTATTGAAGTTTTTCAGAACCTTCATACCAACATCTTCAAGTTGTTTTTGTGTGCAGCTATGATTTTCCGGTTTTGTATTTACCAAAATTAGTCTATAATTCTTTTTGACATTCCGGAACGTTTACAGTATAGAGTTCAAGCCACTGTTAGCAATAGGTTGTTCTTGTCCTGCCTGTAAATTACTGTCCATAGAAAAGCACTTTTTTCATTTATCTTCGTTCGCCCCTCAAACCAACTCCTCCCCCGGCTTGGTCTTCCAGCGCTCGTGCAACCACAACCACTGCCCGGGGTGTTTGCGTATCTCGGCTTCAATTACATCGCTAAGGCGCTGGGTGTTCACTTTCATATCTGTTTCTTCATCACCGGTAACGGTAAGCTCAACTTCAGGGTAAAAGTTCGCTTCCTGCATACCATCTTCACGCAAGTGATAAAACACCGGCACTATGGCCGCTCCGGTTTTCAACGCCAGTAAAGTAGCGCCTATTGGCGTGGCGCACGGAATACCAAAGAAATTAACAAACACGCTTTTTACGCGAGTATCCTGGTCAATTAATATGGCAATGGTTCCGCCCGTCTTCAGGTTTTTTATAAGCCGAACAGTTTCCTTGCCCCGCTCAATAGCCGATGCGCCTAACTTGTTGCGCTGTTCCCACAATAAATTGGTGAGCCGTTTGTCTTTTAGCGGAGTGCCTATAATGAGTGGCTTATACCCACGAAAGGACAACTCGGTGGCCACAAACTCAAAAGCGCCCAAATGTGCAGTTAGAAAAATAACGCCTTTACCTTTTGCATAAGCCTGTGCGGCAATGTCAGCGCCATGCACTACCCGTATCTTATCGAAATCTTCCAGCGAATGAATTTTAAATGTACGGATAATATCCCCGGCATTTTTTCCCATCATCACAAATACCTGCCGGGCCATACGCCTGATTTCCTGTTCCGTTTTCTCCTTTCTGTATGCCATAGTAAGATGACGCACGGTTAGCTTACGCGATTGCCTTGCGAACAGCCACGCCATGCCTCCCAAAAAACCGCATATTGCCAGCCACGCTTTGCGCGGAAAGAGGCGCGAAATAAAAATCATAAAACGAACCGCCCCGAAAATAAACGGATAGCGTATCTTTCTGCGGAACTTCTTAAATTTCTTCGACCGTGTTGTCACGGGGCTAAGATACTATTTCTGAACATCAAATTATGAAAACACTCATCCTGATACGCCATGCCAAATCCAGTTGGGCCAATCTTGACCTTTCTGATTTTGACCGCCCCCTGAACGAACGCGGACTTGGCGATGCGCCCCGCATGGGCAAACGGTTTAAAGAGAAAAGCATTACGCCCGACTGCCTTATTACCAGTCCGGCAAACCGCGCCTACACCACGTGCAAATTGTTCGCTGAAGCCATCAACTTTCTGCAACAGCGAATAAAAACCGAAAAAGGTCTTTATCATGCCGATGAAGAAGCTATACTGGAAATTGTAAAGAACCTGAAAGAACCCGATAACGTGATTATCCTGTTCGGCCACAACCCGGGGTTTACCGATTTTGCCAATCGCCTGATGAACATCCGTATTGATAATGTGCCTACCTGTGGCGTGGTTGCATGCAAACTTCCTGTAAAAGAATGGAAAGCCGTAACCTGGGGATTGGGGCAATTTATGTTTTTTGATTTTCCTAAGAGTGGGGATTGACAACTCAAAACCCCTTCGGAATAAAATCAGAAGCACGCTTTTTGAGAATACCTATTTTCCTGAAGCGATAACCCGCTACCATCCGAAACATGGAGGTGGTATTGACTAACTGGAGATCGCCATATAAAATGGTGCGCGACTGTGCCATGAAACCAATGCCGCCAAAATAACGGTTGCTGTTATAGCCAATACCCAACCGCAAATACGAAGTTGAGTTAATGGTAATATCACGCTGTTCAACACCGGCTTCGCTGTATCGTATCCAATGGTGAGCCGGCCCGATAGCAAACGTACCGTTAACAAAAAAATTACGCCAGATAAACGTATACGAATAACCTGGCGTAATGCTGATGGTTGTATTGCGCAGTTCGTTGAACGCAGCGCCTTCGCCCAACTCTGCCCGCGAAACTTCCGTTAGCACTACCGAATCTGCGTTAAGCTTAAACGAATTGATAGTGCCGCCTAAAATAAAAGAGCCCATGCTGCGCATTTGCTGATCGACATAATTAAAAGCTGAGCGAAGCGAAAATTTGCGGTTGTTAAATACATAAATTCCGTTTATGCCGAAATTCCTGGTGTCAATATCTCCGCGTTGCGGATACGGAAAACCCGTAGGGATAAGCGTGCGCTTGTCTTCAATATAAAACCCGGCATACTTCTGATAGTAAACATCTGCCGCAAAACTTTTTGCCAATAAGTTTACCTGAAGGTCGCGCACATCCGACTGCCCATAAATGTACTTGCTCTTTTCGTTTAACGGAATAGCAACGGTAGCCTCAACCGCTAAATCAAAAACATAACCACCCACACCTAATAAAAATGAATTATTCGGTTGATAATTAACACGCGGTAAGTGGCGGTTTCTGTCGCGAACGGCAAAAGAAAGCGAGCGTTGTTTCAGCACCGGCCAAAGCGAAAACCGTTCGGGGTAATCCTGTATGTAGTAGGCACGCAGCGAATCCTGTGCAGAAACTTCGCAGCATACTAAGGCAACAAAACACAGGATAACTACACGGCACATTATAAAATATACTCGCTCAAATCTTTGTTCTTTGCCAGGCCCGCAAGTTTTTCGCGCACGGTATCCGCACCAATAGTAATGCGCGCGTTAGCCGGAATTTTATCCGGAACATCAAACAAAAATTCATTTAACAGACGACTCATTACCGTATGCAGTCTGCGTGCGCCAATATTTTCCACTTCGGCATTTATGGTAAAGGCGGTGTTGGCTAATTCTTCGATGGCGTCATCCGTAAATTCAACATGAACGCCCTCTGTTTCAAACAACGCCTCGTATTGGCGGGTGAGCGCGTTTTTCGGTTCTTTCAAAATCCGCACAAAATCTTCGTGCGTCAAATTGTTGAGTTCAACACGAATAGGAAAACGTCCCTGAAGTTCGGGGATAAGATCGGATGGTTTGCTGATATGGAATGCACCGGCTGCCACAAACAACACATGGTCGGTTTTGATGACTCCGTATTTTGTGTTTACCGTGCTGCCCTCTACAATAGGAAGCAAGTCGCGTTGCACGCCTTCGCGGCTTACGTCCGGGCCACTTCCACCCTTCTTCGAGCCGGAAGCAATCTTATCAATCTCATCAATAAAAATAATCCCCGCATTTTCAGCGCGCGTAATAGCTTCTTCCTTCACTTCATCCATATCGATAAGCTTGGCAGCCTCTTCTTCCAATAAAATTTTTCTTGCTTCCGCAACCGTAACTTTTCTCTTCCTTGCTTTTTTGGGCATCATGCCGCTAATCATCTCCTGCAAGTTCATCATCGAAACCTCATCCATCATGCCTGCACCAATCATACCCACATTTGAGTTACCTGAAGCCTTAATGTTAATATCAACCTTGCGCTCTTCCAGTTCACCATTTTTCAGTTTCTCGCGAAAGAGTGTGCGTGTGCGCTCATTCAACTCCACATCGGACGTGGGCACTTCCTCGCTTACCGTTTCCGGTGGCGGAGAAAAACCGGTTCGCGCAGGTTGTTGCCGCAAAGGCGGAATCAACGCATCTAAGATAATATCTTCAACAATAGCGGCTGCTTTTTCTTTTACTTCTTCTTTCTTCTTCGATTTAATCATGTTCACCGATTGCTCTACCAAATCACGAACCATGCTTTCTACATCGCGACCTACATATCCCACTTCTGTAAATTTTGACGCTTCAACTTTTACGAAAGGTGCATCGGCCAACTTGGCTAACCTCCGGGCGATTTCTGTTTTACCAACACCCGTTGCACCAATCATTAAAATATTGTTGGGAACAATTTCATTTTTTATTTCCGTCTGCACGTTCATTCTGCGCCAGCGGTTACGCAAGGCAATAGCCACATTACGCTTGGCATCGTGCTGCCCGATAATGTACTTGTCTAATTCGGCTACAATTTGTTGTGGTGTTAAATAATTTGAATCCATCATAGTGTTTTCTTCATTAAAATCATGTTGTTCAGATTGGCATTAAGGGTTATGGCATAATTGGCTTGCCCGATGCCGTACCGGCTCCTGCTCACCACAAAGTCAAACGCTTTGACTTTTGCGGCAACGCCAACTGTAAATCCTCCCCCTCCCCCGCCAGTATCTGAACGCAATTCATACTGTCTTAAAAAATTATACCCGGCAAGCACGTTTACATTCCGGTGTACTAATATTTCAGCGCCAAAGTTAATATGACTAAGCACTTTATGTAACGATTTCAACCGTTCCTGCGCATTAGGGTCGTCATAAACGTTACCCGGCTTGGTCAGCTTATATGCTGTAAAAGAAAACCGCACGGGCATCTGTTCGGGTTTAAAGGTTATGCCAGCCTGAACATCAAACGGCAATACCGAATCTTCGGTTGGCGTATAATCTTGCAACACAAACCCGACATTCTGAATAGAAAGCCCCACTGTAATATCCTGCGAAGGGTGAATAAAGAGTCCGCCTATGTCAACCAGCAACGCGGACGAACGAAAACCCGCCAGGTTGGAGAACACCGTTTTCAGGTTAATGCCTAACCGGAAGTTTGAAACCTGGTGACTCTTGCTGATTACCAGTGCCGTTTCGCCCGACCGGAATGTGCCAAGAGATAATCCCGTTTCATCAAATCCTTCAATATCGCCATAGTTAATGTGTTGCACACCAAAAGAAACAGCCCCTATCTTATTAAAAGAATACGTGCCGGCAAACGTGGCCTGACCAACATTGGCTACATGAAACAAATAACCGGCAGAAGCCCACCCCGAAAGCGAGTCGCTGCTCAACGCGGGGTTACTGAAAAAGAAATTAAGGTCGCGATCGGCATGCGAAACATTTACACCGCCCAGCGCGCCTAAGCGTGCATGGGTTGGCAAAGCAAGAAACTCGTATGACGAACGACCGCCCAATTGTGCCCACGATACATCGCTCCAGGCAATCAGTACAATTCCAAAAATGAATCGGTACACGGGCAATCGGGTTTAAAAAAATGCGATAGCCAACGTTACGCTACCGCCTTCACTTCCGTAAAGGTAAACTTCATTGCCGTTTTAACCTTGTCTTTCAGCAAGGCAATTTTCAGCACATCGTCCACCGAGTCAACATAATGAAAGACAAGCCCTTTGATATACTGCTTTTCGATTTCATCAATATCGCGCTTGTTTTTAGCACTCAGGATAATTTCTTTGATGCCGCTTCGTTTGGCAGCCAATATCTTTTCCTTGATGCCGCCAACCGGCAACACCTTTCCCCGCAGGGTGATTTCACCGGTCATAGCTACTTTGGATTTTACTTTTCGTTGCGTAAAAATAGAAGCCAGCGAAGTAAACATGGTTATACCGGCCGAGGGGCCGTCTTTGGGTACGGCTCCTGCCGGAACGTGAATATGTAAATCGTATTGCTGGAAAATGCGATGGTCGATGCCCAACTCATCGGAATGTGATTTTAAATACGACAAGGCCGCCATAGCCGATTCCTTCATCACATCGCCTAATTGACCGGAAATGGTAAGCGCTCCTTTTCCTTTGCTCAGGCTGGACTCAACAAACAGTATTTCACCACCCACCTGCGTCCACGCCAACCCGGTTACTACACCGGCAATGTCGTTGCCCTGGTATAGTTCGCCATCAAAAATTTCAGCCCCTAAAACCTTACGAATAGTCTTCTCGGTAATCTCCTTCTCGAAAGCGTCTTCCATTGCTACCGACTTGGCTATGTGGCGCACAATGCTGCCGATTTTGCGTTCAAGATTACGAACACCCGATTCGCGGGTGTAGCTATCAATTATTTTGGCAATAGCCTTCCTTGAAAATTTTACATCCGAAATCTTCAGGCCATGCTCCTGTAATTGTTTGGGCACTAAGTGGCGAACAGCTATCTCTACTTTTTCTTCCTGCGTGTAGCCGGTTATTTCAATAATCTCCATCCTGTCGCGCAAAGCGGGATGAATCGTGTCTAACGAATTTGCCGTAGCGATGAACAACACTTTCGACAAGTCGTATTCTACCTCTAAATAATTATCGCCAAACGTGCTGTTTTGTTCGGGGTCGAGCACCTCCAGCAAAGCCGAAGATGGGTCGCCACGAAAATCGGAACGCACTTTATCAATCTCATCTAAAATAAACACCGGGTTACCCGATTGCGCCTTCTTAATGTTTTGCAACACCTTACCCGCCATAGCGCCAATGTACGTTCTGCGATGTCCGCGTATTTCCGCTTCATCGTGCACACCACCCAACGACATGCGCACGTACTTCCGGTTTAACGCTTTGGCTACCGAACGACCCAACGAAGTTTTACCAACACCGGGCGGGCCATACAAACACAAAATCGGCCCCTTCATATCCTGCTTTAATTTGAGCACCGCCAGGTATTCCAGTATGCGTGTCTTCACCTTCTCCAACCCAAAATGGTCTTTATCAAGAATTTTGCGAGCCTTGTTCAGGTCAAAATCATCAACGGTATATTCTTGCCAGGGCATATCAAGTAAAAACTCAACGTAGTTCATGGCAATGGGGTAATCGGGTGCGGCCGGGTTGGTGCGCAACAACTTATCTAACTCCTTATTGAAATGTTCGGCAACTTCTTTCGGCCATTTTTTGCCTTCGCCTTTTTTACGAAGCGCTTCAATCTCTTTATCGGGTGTATCGTAGCCCAGCTCATCCTGCAATACTTTTATCTGCTGCCGTAAAAAGTAATCGCGTTGCTGCTGGTCTATGTCCGTATGAACCTTGCGCTGGATTTCGTTTTTGATTTCCAGCATTTGAATTTCGCGCAGCATAAACTGGAGCAACAGCGTGCCGCGCTCAATAAGGTCTTGCGTTTCAAGTATGCGTTGCTTTTCGGCAACTTCTACATTTAAGTTTGATGACAGGAAGTGAATCAGAAATGCCGTGCTCTGAATGTTATCCAACGCAACCTGCGCTTCCTGCGGAATTTCAGGATTAAGCCGAAGTATCTTAAATGCCGAATCTTTCAACGACTGAATCAACGCTTTTACTTCCTTGCTGTTCTGGTCAGAAATTGTATCGCGTTGCAAATCAATACGCGCGGTAAGAAACGGCTCGTCCTTCACAAACTCTTGCACCGCAAAACGGTTCTTACCCTGTATAATAATAGTAGTGTTGCCATCGGGCAGCACGAGCATTTTAATAATGCGGGCTACGGTTCCGGTTCGGTAAATATCCTCTCTTGACGGCTCTTCGGCTTGAATATTTTTCTGCGCTATAACGCCAATAATCCGGCTGCCCTGGTAAGCCTTCTTAACCAATTTTATGGATTTTTGACGGCCAACGGTAATGGGTATTACAACGCCCGGAAAAAGTACGGTGTTTTTTATAGGAAGAATGGAAAGTTCCTCAGGCAGGTCGGCCGGTTTTAAATCACTCTCCTGTTCAGGATTAATCAACTGAATTAAATCGTCTGTTTCGTCCTGAACCATCTGAATAGGTAAAGCTGTAAACATATAGGGGTGTCAAAATGGCACAAGGCCAACGGGATTAATACTAAAAAACCAATGGGCACTTAAAAGACAATAGTAATGCCAAGCCGGTTGTAAAAGAAGCAAAATTGTTTCAACTTTAACGATTAGTCTGGGCTTCAACCAACACAAACGTTGTGAAAAAGCATTTTTTAATCTTTCTACCGGCATTTTTACTGATTTTTTCGACCTCCTCGCACGGCCAGAAACCCGACAGGAAGTTCAAAAAAGGCGGTGTAGTTCAATTAGACGATACCCTGACAACGTACAGCCAATCTGACATCTTTAATTTTCCAAACATCAATAAGGTTGCTTTCTTTTCGGATAAAAAAGCGCTCGAAAAAATCTCAAAAATCCCGAAAGACAATGCCAACCGCTCGGATTACAATCTGCTAAAAGAATACATTCAGCAATTTGGCATCGAAAACTTTTCAAGAAACACAACCCTGCTATGGCAATTAGCCAAACTTTCAGAAAAATTCGGGCCACCCGGTGAAGCCGTGCTGCTGTATAAACTTGTGCTGAAACACCATCAGCAAGACGTGGACGGCAAACAGGTGCAGCAGGAATATGACAGCCTTACAAAATACCAGCGCGACTATTACGTGCCCCTGAAATACTATTATGAATTGGTAGAATACCGAAAAGAAATCGACACGCTGCGTCCTCCGCAAGGCGTTCTGCTAAATATGGGCATTTCGGTTAACTCGCTTAAAGCCGATTACGGCCCCACCATTGGCAATGTTGATACCATCCTGCTGTTTACTTCCAAACGAAACATGCACGCACAAACACTTGAAAGGCGATACGATGAAGATTTGTTTTACAGCGTGCAAGAGTTCGGCATGTGGATGGATGCCGTTCCGTTTAACACGATAAACACCAGTTACAACGAAGGTTCGGCCTGCTTGAGTAAAGACGGTAAGCAACTTTTCTTTGCGCGTTGCGATTCGCCCGACTCGAAAGGAAGCTGCGATATTTTTGTAGCCGACCTGAAAGATGATAACACCTGGGGCAACGTGCGTAACTTAGGCGATAACATCAACAGCATTTTCTGGGATTCGCACCCTTCGCTCTCCCATTCGGGTGATACACTTTTCTTTTCTTCGGATAGAAAGGGCGGGTTTGGCATGACCGACATTTATTATAGTGTGAAAGGAAAAGACGGCCTGTGGCAACCGGCCAAAAACATGGGGCCTATTGTCAATACACGCGGCCAGGAAGTAAGCCCGTTCTTTCATCACAAATTCAATGTGTTGTATTTCAGTTCAAACGGGCACCCGCTAAACTTTGGCGATTTCGATATTTACAAAACTTACATGCAGGACGGTAATTGGGCTGAGCCAAAAAATGTTGGCCCGTTGGTAAACGGTGCAGGAAGTGAATATTACTTCACCATCGACTCTAAATCTGAAAAACTGTATTACGCCCGGTCGGAAGATGACGACCCGGCAAATCTTGACCTCCACTCCTTTCCTGTGCCGATGGAAGCACAACCGGACGCAGTTGCAACATTGAAAGGCTCGCTCACCAACCGGTACACCGGCAAACCGTTGAAAGGCATTGTTTCCGTTATCGACTTAGATAAAGGTGTTGAGGTAGCGCCAAAGTTTTTACGACCTGACGGCACGTTTGATTTTAAACTGATTAACAAACGTAATTATTTGCTCATCATTCAGGGCGATGATTTCTTTCGCATTGAAGAAATTTTCTTCATGGATGGCGATATGGAAATCAACAAAGAAACCGAGCCTATTGAAAGCAAAATCGCTTTTAAATCGCTGGAGTTTGAAAGCGGCAAAGCCGATATTCTGCCTACCATGCATGACGATTTAAGCAAACTTGGAAACTTCATGCTCGACCACCCCCATATTGAGTTAACCATTAGCGGTCATACCGATTCGGAAGGAAGAGCCGAAGCCAACTTGCGCCTGTCGCAAGAGCGAGCCGATGCCATTAAGGCTTATTTAGTATATGAATACAGGGTGCCCTCAACGCGCATTACGGCAATCGGCTATGGCGGCTCAAGGCCCATTGTAGAAGAAAAAGCCGAAAGCGACCGCAGGCTTAACCGCAGGGTTGAGTTTGAAATACGGAATAAAATTGATTAACTTAGAAGCATGAGAACACTACTTACACTACTGACAGCTTGCATATTTGCAATTGCATCAGCGCAGGAAATCAGGCTCACATCGCAATCATTCACAACCGAAAAACCGTTGTTTGTGGTTAACGGTGAACATACTGCTTACGATGATTTGAGTTACATTAAACCCAACGACATCGAATCGATTGAAGTTATAAAAAATCAACAAGCGATTGACCGGTATGGGGAAGCTGGAAAAAATGGTGTAGTAGTGGTTACGCTTAAAAACTTCAAAAAGCCCAAAGCAACCGAAGAACCGGTTGACCAGAATTCCAGTATATTTTTACGTAAATATTCAACAGGTGCACAACCGCTTTATGTTCTCGATGGAAAAATCATTCAACAGGAAGATGTTGAAAAGATTGACCCAAAAAACATTGAATCCATTGAAGTGCTGAAAGACGAAAAAGCAACAAATCAATACGGTGATGAAGGAAAGAATGGTGTCATTGTGATTACATCGAAAAAACCTCCGATGAAAAAACAGTAATCAGAGAAATAATAATTACATCAAAACCAACCCAATAAAAAAGCCCCACATAATGCGGGGCTTTCTTTTTATCTCTTTATTGAACGATTATCAATTGAAAATTGGAAGTTTTGCAATATCATTTGCAAAAATCAATACCATCAGCACAAGCAAAAATACCATACCAACCTTTTGTGCTGTTTCCAGAAATTTATCAGAAGGCTTCCTCCGGGCAATCATTTCATAGCTTAAAAACATAACGTGCCCGCCATCCAAAGCCGGGATGGGCAACAAATTCATAAACGCCAGCACCAACGAAAGCACTCCGGTTAATGCCCAGAACCGCTCCCAATCCCACGTTGGGCCGTAAGCCTGCATAATGCCTATCGGGCCTGAAAGCGACTCGCGCGGAGAAAGCACACCGGAAATAACTTTACCAAATGCCTTCACCTGTACTACCAACGTTGTAAACGCCCGCTTTGTGCCTAACGGAATAGATTCAAAAAAGCCGTAGTTCATTTGTTTCGCCAAAGCTTTTTCAAATTGCTCCGTATCGGCACGGAAGCCAATAGCTTTATGTTCTTTAAAGGATTCGTTAAAGGATAACAACTGACCAGCCCGGTTAACACCCAACTGGATAGAATCTCCGGCAGTTTTAACTGCGGCATTTACTTCATCAATATAAGAAACAGGCTGACCGTTAACTTCTACAATTTTATCGCCACGTTGCAAACCAATGCTTGCTGCTAATGTACCTTCCGAAACTTCGGCAATAACCGGAGCCACACGAAACGAAACAAATGTGCCCACACCTTCGCGCTTGTTAAATTGTTGAATAAAATCAGGCGGAATGTTGACGTCTATTAATTTTCCATCGCGTTCAATGGTATAATAAGCATTATCGGCTAATAACGTTTCAGGTTTAATAATGTCTTGCAGGTATTCAAACTCCTGTCCGTTTATTTTTACAATCTTATCACCGGTTTTTAATCCAATGCTCTCCCCTACAGGGCCTACCTGGAAACCGCCATTATTATTAATAACATCTTTCAAAAAATACGTTTCGCCAAATGTGTAGGTAACGCCTATAAAAATGAGTATCCCTACAATTACGTTTACAATAATGCCACCAAGCATTACAATCAGGCGTTGCCATGCCGGCTTGGAGCGAAACTCCCACGGCTGCGGTTCCTGCTTCATGGTTTCCGTATCGAGCGATTCATCAATCATTCCGGAAATTTTTACATAGCCGCCCAGCGGAATGGCGCTTAACGCGTATTCCGTTTCACCTTTTTTAAATGAAATAAGTTTTGGCGGAAAGCCAATTGAAAATTGTTCCACCCGCATACCAAAATATTTGGCCGCCAACAGGTGACCCATTTCGTGTACAGCTACCAAAATTGAAATGCTCAATAACAGTTGAGCAAGCGATACCATCCAATCCATCAGTTTATCAGTTCTAAAGCTTTTGTTCGTGTTTCTATATCCGTTTGTACGTAATCGTCAAAAGAAGGGTGCTTGATGTAAGAAGCCTTTTCTAAGCATTTTTCCACCACATCCGACATGGCAAGGAAACCAATTTTATCCTGTAAAAATTCAGCTACCACCACTTCATTTGCTGCATTCAGCACGCACGGCATATTCCCTCCCCGCCTCAGGGCTTCAAAGGAAAGTGCAAGATTACGAAAAGTTTCGGTATCGGGCTGCTCAAATGTAAAAGCCGGGTAATTCATGAAATCGAAACGCGGAAGGTTGGATTTGAAGCGTTCGGGGTACGTTAAGGCAAATTGTATCGGCAAGCGCATATCGGGCAAGCCTAATTGCGCTTTCATCGAGCCATCTTCAAACTGCACAATAGAATGAATAATAGACTGCGGATGCACCACCACCTCCACCTGGTCGGCCGAAAGCCCAAAAAGCCACTTTGCTTCAATAACCTCAAGCCCTTTGTTCATCAGCGTGGCCGAATCAATGGTGATTTTGGCGCCCATAGCCCAGTTGGGGTGCTTCAGCGCCTGCGCTTTGGTAACAGCTTGCAACTCTTTGCGTTTCTTTCCACGAAACGGCCCACCGGAAGCCGTGAGAATTATCTTTTCAATTTTATTATGAAACTCGCCAACCAAACACTGAAAAATAGCCGAGTGTTCGGAATCTACCGGGTAGATATTCACACCTTTTTCGCGCGCAAGCGAGGTAATCAGTTCACCGGCCACTACCAGCGTTTCTTTATTTGCTAACGCGATGGGTTTACCCGCTTCAATGGCTTTAATAGTAGGCTTTAATCCCGAATAACCAACCAACGCAGTAAGCACAATATCGATGCTGTCCATCTGCACCACCGAGCACAATGCGTTTTCGCCTGCAAAAACTTTTATGTTATGCGATGCAAGTGCATTCTTTACTGTTTCGTAATGATTGTCGTTACCGATAACCACCACATTGGGTTTAAATTCAATGGCTTGTTTAATCAGCAAGCCGGCATTGTTTTGTGCTGTAAGCACCTCCACTTCAAATTTATCGGGGTAAGCACGGATAACTTCCAGCGCTTGCGTGCCAATGGAGCCGGTTGAACCAAGAAGGGCGATGTGTTTTTGAGAGGGCAAAAGAATTACGAATTAAGATTTTTGATTTAAAAAAGAATAGTGTCTCCTTAACAATTTACCACAAATTTACTCAATTCTTCCCAATTTCGTGTTCTAACGATGCTTGGCATTTGTAAAATCAGTCTGTTGCAGAAACGCTGATAGCGGAAACAACCGGAGAATAGCGTGCAAGGTTTCCGACTCAACACCTTCACCGGTTAACATCAGGTAAAACCTGTTATTGATTCCTAAAAAAATTTGTGACGAATTGGTGAACTTACGGTAATATTCTCTTCCTTGATTATCTTCATATAAAAAGGAGCGGTCAATCAGCGTATCGCTTTCTTCATCCGGCTGGCTTTGCCACTTGCCTGTTGCCTGCCTGTACATAATGGGGGCGTTATTATAATCGAACAGCAAAATAGTAACCTTGCGCTTATTCTTGCTAAAACTCCGCTCGACCATAGAATATGAAAGTGTTCCAATCTTCATCATCCGCCCTTTATGCTGTTCAGCAAGATTAAATCCTTCAATCTTTTTTGGAATTAATTCAATCATTTCTTCCGGTGTCATTATAGGATTACCCTGCGCCAGTACAAAAGCCGACCATTGAAATACAAGCGCTATCGTTACCGTAAATTTCAAATCAAATCCGGAATAAAATTTATGTATGAGGGATAGTGACCAATCAGGTTGTGAAAATTTTTAATGCGTCCCCTATTTTTCTATCGTTGGAAAGACGCGGCACTTTATTTTGTCCGCCCAACTTTCCCTGCGATTTCATGTACTCAATAAAGGCGTGTGGTTTTAACGGGGTAATATTGAGAGGGCGTAAAATATTTCCGGTAATCAGGTCATCGTAATACACATTCAATGAACGCAACTGGTTGTCAAGTTCACCAGCAAAGGCATTCATGTTGACAGGCGGATTTGAAAACTCAATAAACCATTCGTGATGTGGCAACCCTTCGGCCGGTGTTACGTGTGGCGCTACGGTAAATTCAATCAATTCAACTTCTGGAAATTTTTTCCTCGCCAGGCTCATCGCCTTTTCAACTTCTTCGCCAATAACATGCTCGCCAAAGGCAGATATAAAATGTTTTATTCGCCCCGTTACCAACAACCGGTACGGATATTTTGAAACAAACTTTACCGTATCACCAATGGAATATCCCCACAACCCGGCATTGCTGTTAATAATCAACGCATAATTTTTATTCAGCTCAACTTCATCAATACGCAAACGGGTTGGGTTATCGTTAAAATATTCTTCCGCAGGAATAAACTCGAAAAACATACCGTTGTTCAACAACAGTAATAATCCGGGGTCGTGTTGTAAGTCCTGGTACGCGATAAAGCCTTCCGAGGCGGGATACGTTTCAATCGAATCTACTTTCTTACCAATAGATTCTTCCAGCCTGGCGCGATAGGGCTCAAAGTTTACACCGCCATAAACGAATACTGAAAAATCAGGAAACACATCTTTAATTTTCTTTCCGGTTCGCGCCTGTATCCTGTCAAAGTACATCTGCACCCAGGGCGGAATACCCGAAATGAGAGTCATGTTTGCCTCAAGCGTTTCATCGATGATGCGCTCCAACTTTTCTTCCCAGTCTTCAATGCAATTCGTTTTATATGAAGGCTTCTGATTGGTGCGTAAATAATCCGGCACTAAATGATTGGAAATGCCCGACAGCCTTCCGGTTTTAATACCGGCAGTTTCCTCCAGCTCCGGGCTTCCCGAAAGGAAAATCAAATTGCCGTCCAAAAAAGAAGCATTGCCCGTTTCGTGCACATAACTCAACGTTGAGTTTCGCGCACTTATAAAATGACTAAACTTCGACTCGTTAGAAATGGGAATGTATTTCGTGCCGGAAGTTGTGCCCGAAGTTTTGGCTAAGTAGGCGGGCTTTCCGGCCCACAACACATCTTCTTCGCCTTTTAAAATACGCTGAACATAGGGTTTCAATTGCTCATAATCGCGAACAGGAACTTGCCGTTTAAAATCATCGTAGGTGCGGATGGACTCAAACCCATGGTCTGTTCCAAACACGGTATACTTTGCACGGTTTACAAGGTTCAGCATGGTGTTGTGCTGGTATGGCACCGGATTGAGCGACCACTTCCTGGTTTGTGCCGCCACATAGGCAGCAAAAGGTTTTGCTAAAAGAGAACGAATACCCATATCGTGTAAAAGTAGTGACGAAATTACAAATACCGATGACAGAACATGAACTACCTGACAGGTTGTTCCGTTAATATTGGCAGAAATTTTATGGCTGGTTCAACTTTTGCTTGGTCAGCGGCATCGTATAGATATTTAACTTCTGTTATGAAAACAATCCTTAAAATTACCATCATCGGGTTTATGAGTGGTCTTGCCGGGGCTTTTGTATTTTTTAAATTCATGGTCAATATGCCGGGTAATCCTTTCCAACAACCGCCTGTTTACGATATGGCTAATTATGACGCTCCGGCTCTCTTTCCGCCCAACACGGTAGAACTTGACGCAGACAGCAGTGACGAACCTACTGATTTCAGCGTGGCTGCCAATAAGGCCACGCCAAGTGTAGTGTATATCAACAGCATTTTTAAGGGAACGTCTTATTCCGCATTCGATTGGTTTTTTGGGGGCGGGGCTTCTTCGCAAACACGGGTAAGCAGCGGTTCGGGGGTTATTTTTTCAGCAGACGGATACATTGTTACTAACAACCACGTTGTTGAAGCAGCCGAAAAGATAGAGGTAACACACAATAAGAAAGTATATACGGCCGAATTAATTGGTACCGACCCTTCTACCGACCTTGCCGTTTTAAAAATTAACGAAACAAATCTTCCGGCTGTTACTATTGGTTCTTCAAAAAAGCTCCAGGTTGGCGAATGGGTAGTGGCCATCGGAAACCCGTTTTCTCTTTCCTCTACGGTAACGGTGGGCATTGTAAGCGCAAAAGGCAGGCGCATTGGCATATTGGAAGATAAATTCCCGATTGAGTCGTTTATTCAGACTGATGCCGCCATTAACCCCGGCAATAGTGGTGGAGCGCTTGTAAATAAAAATGGCGAACTGGTAGGCATTAACACCGCTATACTCTCGCGAACCGGCAGCTACACGGGTTACGCTTTTGCAGTGCCTGTTGATATAGCGCGCAAAGTAGTGGACGACCTGATTAAACATGGCGTGGTGCAAAAAGGAATTTTTGGCGGCCGCGTAATTGAATATGATTTCCAGAATGCCCGTAAGTACGACCTGAACACGAATGTAAAAACCTTTAAAGGTGTATTACTTGAAAGTTTAGATAAGGACGGCCCGGCCATGAAAGCGGGTCTGCAATTAGGTGACGTAATTACCAAAGTGAGCAATACAGAAGTAAACAGCCAAAGTGCATTTGAAGAAGAGTTGGCATACCGTTATCCCGGAGATAAGATTACCATAGCTTACCTGCGCGATAACAAGCCCGGAACAACAACCGTTACGCTGATGAACAAAAACGGCACAACCGACATTGTAAAACGAAAAATTTATGAATCTAAAACATTAGGATCCGAACTTGAAGCCACTGACTACGGAGTTAAAGTGTTTAAGATAAAAGGCGGCTACATGAAAGAATTGGGCGTGCCCGAAAACTACACTATCATTTCAATAAACCGCGTGCGCGTAAAAGACCCACAGGAAGTAATCGACTTCTTTGAAAAATATAAAGGTCGTGTAAGCCTTTATGGGATGAACAGTTCAAAAGAAGTGCTGCCGTATAATTTTATACTCAGATAATCAGGAAGTCGTTATTCTTCATTATCTGTAAGCGCCTGCAAAGGCAGAGTTGTAATATTTTGCTCCAAAGGCTATTTTTGAAATAGCAACGACTAATTACATATATACGGTAGAATTTTTTTTTGGGGGGTATATGTAGTTTATGGTATTTATAAAGAGGTTAAGTGCAAACCCTGACCGACCCTATAGTACCGACTTCAAACAGGCGGACAAATTGCAAATACTATCTTTTCTTCAAACTGGTAAAGACCAAATCATTTAGGAAAGCAATGATTTCACTTTCCTCTTTCGTTTTACCAAAATCGGTAAGTGACGGCAGATTATTCATAAAGAAATTTTGAAAATGTGCCATTTCAATTATGGTGGATGCTAAAGACCTGGGGTATTTATACTTTGGACTACATTCTGAAATGATATTGCCAACGACTGCACAAAGGTCTTTGTACGGCTTGAAAAACTGTTGCTTGTTATCCTCTCCTACTTGTTTTGTTAAATATGCCTTTGACCCTTCTGCAATAATGATTTGATGAAGTGAACTCTCATCTATGTAACTGTTTTGTTCGTCATTCTCAACTACTGTAGCCAATAATTGTATTACCTTTTTTAGTTTGATGGTTGGACTGTTGATATTGTTGGTATGAAAACTTATCTGAAACTCAAGCCATCCCCAATACCAAGCGGTAAGATAAACTAAAAGTTTATGCTTGTTCTCAAAATATCGGTAAATCCCTGCCTCTGTTGTGCCTATATCTTCTGCCAGTTTCTTAAAGGTAAACGACTCAAAACCTGATTTGTAAATTAGCTGAACACTATGTTTTAGGATATTTTTTCCTAAATCCGAGCTCTCGGGATTGCGGAGGAACAATGCCTCATTCATTTTTATCTGTAATTGTAGCTTCATTTTAGATGTTTTTACTTCTGTTTAACAACACAACAAAGATATAGAAAATAATTTTGCAATTATTTATGATAGTTTTACTATTATTATAGATAATATTACTATCTTTGCCCTGAACTCAAATATTGCATATGCTAATAAGCAAACGAATACCCTTATCCTACATAGTAAATAAGGTAAAATATGACCTTGTATATGTGTTAGTTGTATCAGTGTTGGTACTCTATCTTACCGACCATTACAAAGAACTTTTACCAGAAATGCCACTAACAATTCCTGCTTTTATCGGAACGGCTATTTCAATTCTGCTTTCATTCAAACTAAATCAATCATACGACAGATGGTGGGAAGCCCGAAAGATCTGGGGAGCAATCGTTAATGATTCTCGGAGCTTTGTCATTCAACTGCAAACCTTGACAGAAAAAGGCAATGACGCTTTAATTAGGAAAATCTCGTTCAGACAAATTGCTTGGTGCTTTTCTTTAGGTCAATCGCTCAGAGGGCTTAACCCAATAGAAAATATGAAGCAATTCATTTCGTCCGAAGATCTTGAAGAGATAAAGCAACATAACAACAAACCATTAGCATTACTTCACTTACACGGAAAGGACATCAGAAACTTAAAAGATAACAACCAGCTACACATCTTTTCGCAGTTGCAATTAGACAATACACTTGTACGACTTTGTGATGCACAGGGAAAATCGGAACGGATTAAGACAACTGTATTTCCTGTTACTTATCGTTTATTTCTTCATGCTATAATTTACCTGTTCATTGTTACCCTTTCAATTGCATTAAACGATATAGCTGGGTTATTTGAAATTCCTTTACTGCTCGTGATTTCAGCCGCTTTTTTATTATTAGAAAAATCGGCTACTCACATGCAGGATCCATTTGAAAACAGACCGACAGACACATCAGTGACAGCAATTGCACGAACAATTGAAATTAATATTAAGCAGTTACTGAAAGAGCCTGAAATTCCTAAACCACTACAACAGGAAAAATTTTATCAGTTATAAGTAAACAATTAAAATCAAGCAAGATGAAAACGTTAACAAAAGAAATGCAAGCGGCTATTACCCCTTCAATGGCTTTAGAACTATTAAAAGAAGGAAACAAAAGGTTTGTAAACAACCTAAAAATTAATCGCAATCTTTTACAACAAGCAAACGAAACATCAGACGGACAACATCCCTTTGCTGTAATCCTTAGCTGCATTGACAGTCGAACATCAACAGAACTAATTTTTGACCAGGGGCTTGGGGACATTTTTAGTGTCCGAATTGCTGGTAACATTGTCAATGAGGACATTTTGGGTAGTATGGAATTTGGCTGTAAAGTGGCAGGTTCAAAAATTATTGTAGTGTTGGGACATACAAAATGCGGGGCTGTAAAAGGAGCCTGCGACCACGTTGAAATGGGTAACCTAACGGCATTGCTTACCAAAATCAGACCTGCGGTTGATGATGAAACGCTGACAAAAGAAAATCGTAGTTCCAGCAATTCCGTTTTTGTAGAAAACGTTGCTACCATAAACGTAAAACGGACAGTTAAGTCAATAATAGAGCGTAGTCCAATTCTAAAAGAAATGATTGAAAGCGGACAAATTGGAATTGTTGGCGGCACTCACGACATTACAACTGGCGAAGTAACATTTTACCCAGAGACAATGAGTTTGGGTTCTTAATGAGAAAATGAGTAATTGATAAACAATGCTCCAAACAGAGCACGCACTTTTAACAACCTCACAAATTCACCCCACAATCAAAACTGTTAAAAGAGTGTGCTTTGCCTTTGCTGACAATAAAGACGATAACGTTGTAACAAGTAAAGGTAAAAGAAAGGCAGCACCTAAGAGGAGTTTTGTGAAATGGCGGGATAACCACTTCGATTGAAAGTTAGTGTATAAATGCCGCCACTTCGCAAAGCCCCGGCACGTTGCCGGCAGACTACAAAAAAAATTTAGCTAAGCGATAAAAAGGGCATTAGTAACGATAATCATTACGACAGCTTTATTGAGTTGTGACAATCTATCTAAAAGGATTTGAGACCAAGGAATTGGTAGATACTAATCCAGCAGAGCAAATTTTTAATGTTCCTATGGACAAACTTAGACAGACAATTTTGGAGTCATTTAATGAATACAAGGAAATTAGCAGTCCTTTTTATCAATCCAGTATATTTTACTTTATCGTTGACATGGGGGATGGAGAACATAAAATGACGGTATCACCTGCCCGGTCGCATCAAATTCTTGTTTGCTGACTAAGTTGCAAAAGGTTTTTTCATCAGCACAGACAATGTCTTCTCTTTCACAAGCTGTAAAAAAAAACCATAACTATTGCAATTATCCAACGTATGCTTTTCATTTCCATTGTTTGATTTTTTGTGTTCATAAAGATCACAAGTCAAGTCCGCGATAGCAATTTCGATTTTTGGCTTATATAGACACATTTATACTAAACCATCGCCTTCTAAATAAGTCAGATTTAAAGGCAGTACCAAGAGGGTCTTTCCACACGTGAAGCTACATTTCTTAAATAGGTTATATTTTTAAATTAGTTCATTATTAAACTAATATTATAAATATACATAAAATTTAGTATATTTATGAACCTATTTGCACACAAAATAATATCTTTGTAGCCAAACTAAAGGGTTAAACATTGTTTTATGAACTACGATTTGATAAAAGACGCTCTCGATTTGATTCAGGAATTTGAAAATCAAAACCTTGAAAAGCCCAAATACGCTAACGATGTAAACGGCTTTAAGAGTTGGGTAATTAATTCTTTTCAAAAACATTTTTTGGCAGAAGAACCTTATTGGGAGGGAAAAGAAAAGGGTCGTAGCCCTGAAAGTGTTATCAACACTTTTATTGTGCACATGAACCGTTATGCAAAAAATTATTCAAAGTCGGCAATTCACGGTTCGGATTTTTCTACGCAGGAAGATTTTATCTACCTCATCAACCTCAAAGCATTTGGGGCGATGACTAAAATGGAGCTTATCAAAAAAAATGTCCATGAAAAACCGGTAGGGATGCAGATTATTAACAGGCTGATTCAGCACAAATGGATAGCGCAAACCGATTCCGAAACAGATAAAAGAAGCAAAGTTATCCATATCACTCAAAGGGGCTTAAAGGCACTGGAAAAACAAATGAAGAAAATCCGCCAGGCAACACAGATTGTAACCGGAGATTTGACCCACGATGAAAAAATGGAATTAATACGGTTACTGAATAAGCTCAATGAGTTTCATCATTCTGTTTACAGTAAAAATTTAGAGCCTTCAGAACTGTTGGATGTTGCCACAGAAGCCATCAATCAGAATAAATGAAAAAGAAAATAGCCATAATAGGTTCCGGCTTTTCGGGAATTTCTGCTTCGGCATACAGTGCCAAAGCAAGCAATGAAGTACACGTTTTTGAAAAGCACAGCCAACCCGGAGGAAGAGCAAGGCAGCTTACAACAGAGAGCGGTTATGTTTTTGATATGGGACCGAGCTGGTATTGGATGCCAGATATAATTGATAATTTCTTTCAGGATTTTGGTTATAAAGCCACTGATTTTTTCGAGCTGGTGTCTTTAAACCCGCAGTTTGAAATGATTTTTTCGGATGAAAAAATCCAAGTACCTGAAAGTTATGAGGATTTGAAAAATCTGTTCGAGAGCTTAGAAAGCGGTGCGGGGAAGCGATTGGATACATTTATGCAATCGGCCCGGTTTAAGTATGAAGTCGGCATGAAGGAGTTTGTTAACAAACCTTGTCATAGCTGGTTGGAGTTTGTATCTCCTAAAGTTGCAAGGAGTGCTTTGAAGCTGGATTTGCTGAGCAATTTCAAAGCCTATGTAGCAAAGTATTTTTCCAATCCGAAGCTGAAAGCCTTCATGGAATTTCCGGTTATTTTTCTCGGTGCTTCTCCCAAAAACATTCCTGCTCTTTACAGCCTGATGAATTATGGTGGCTATACTTTGGGTACATGGTATCCTATGGGCGGGTTTTACCATTTGGTTTTGGCGATGAAAAAAGTAGCTGAACAGCAAGGCGCAACATTTCATTTCAATCAAACGGTTGAAAAAATAAATGCTGAAAACGGAAGTGTCCATTCATTAATCATCAATGGGAAGTACCACGAGTTTGATGCAGTGATTGCTTCATCAGACTATCACCATACCGAAACGTTACTTCCTGAAAACCTCAGAAATTATGATGAAAAATATTGGGCAGGCAGAACCTTTGCTCCTTCCTGTTTGATTTATTACCTCGGGTTTAAGGAGCAAATTCCAAATTTAAAACACCATACTTTATTTTTTGAAAATGATTTGGACGAACATATTGAATCCATTTACGGAGACAAAAAATGGCCTGAAAAACCACTGTTTTATGCGTGCTGTCCTTCAAAAACTGACCCGGGTGTTGCTCCCGAAAACTGTGAGAACATTTTCCTTTTGATGCCTTTGGCAACAGGTATCAAAGATGATGAAAGCACACGGGAAAAATACCTGATTGAAATGATTTCACGGATAGAAAAACATACGGGAAGCACCCATTTACTTTCCAAAATAGAATACCGGAAAAGCTATTGTGTAAGCGATTTTATAAATGATTATAACGCTTATCGGGGAAATGCTTACGGGCTGGCAAATACCTTATCTCAAACCGCAGTGCTAAAACCTAAAATCAAAAGCAGGAAAATTAAAAACTTGTTTTATGCCGGACAATTAACCGTACCGGGTCCGGGAGTTCCTCCTTCTATCATTTCGGGAAAAATAGCAGCCAAAGAAGTAATTAACCTTAATCACGTTCACTATGAAAAAACTGTTTGATGAATTATCTTACGAGGTAAGCAAAAGCACCACGAAAAAGTACAGCACCAGTTTTTCATTGGGCATACTGGGATTGAACCCGTCTGTTCGTCCTGCTATTTACGCCATTTATGGTTATGTAAGATTAGCCGATGAAATCGTGGACAGCTTTCATGATTATGACAAGCACAGGCTGCTGAATCGCCTGAAAATTGAAACCGAATCAGCATTGAACGAAGGCATTTCACTTAATCCTATCCTGCAATCGTTTCAGGAAACCGTTCATAAGTACAACATTGATACGGAGCTAATCAATCAATTCCTGCACAGCATGGAAATGGATTTGCAAAAGCTGGATTACAATTTCGAATTGTATAATGAATATATCTATGGTTCTGCGGAAGTGGTGGGCTTAATGTGCTTGCAGGTATTTACCGAAGGTAACAAAGAGAAATATGAGTATTTAAAACCCTACGCAATGAAATTGGGTTCGGCATTTCAGAAGGTAAATTTCCTGAGGGATTTAAAGGACGATTATCAGGTTTTGGGCAGAACTTATTTTCCAAAAATTGACATGAATGCTTTTACTAATGGTGTAAAATACCAGATTGAAGCTGAAATTGAAACGGAATTTAAAGAGGCACTGGCAGGAATAAAAATGCTGCCCGGCTCATCAAAATTTGGTGTGTACCTGGCGTATAAATATTATCTTTCTTTGTTTCATAAAATTAAAAACACAGGGGCTGAAAAAATGATGCATCAGAGAATCCGGGTTCCTGACTTTCAAAAATTAGTGGTGATGGTCAAAAGCTATGTTCGTTATAAAACAGCATTATTATGACAAAGATATTTTCAGTTATATGTCTGCTTTTAGTCAGCTCTCACATCAACGCTGCAATGGGTTTAGATTATATCCGTGAAAACTATGATAAAGCCGTTTCCGACAAAAATCTTTGCAAAACAATGATCGAAGAATTGAAACCAAAACAGAACAATACTGTTTACCTGGCTTACTTAGGCGGCTTGCAAACCATTTGGGCAAATCATACCATAAACCCTATTTCAAAACTGAATACGTTTAATGAGGGCAAGAAAAATATTGAAAAAGCCGTCAACGATGAACCAAACAATATAGAAATAAGATTTGTCAGGTTGTCTGTACAAAAAAATACACCTTCATTTTTAGGTTATAATCATCAAATCAAGGAAGACGAACATTTTCTGAAGAATAACAGGCATCACGTTGTTTCCCCTGTGTTATTGAAGCTGATAAATGAACTTTTAAATACGAAAGATACACCATGAATATACTCATTGTATTAACAGTATTTATTTTGATGGAAGGAGCTACCTGGTTAATCCACAAATATGTAATGCACGGGTTTTTATGGGTGCTGCATCGCGACCATCACGACCACAGTAATCGGGGGCATCTTGAGAAAAATGATTATTTCTTTATCATTTTTGCCCTACCGGCAATTGCCCTGATGTACGTTGGAAGTACGCAAGGCTTTAATTACATTTTTTACATTGGCTCAGGAATCAGCATTTATGGAATGGCGTATTTTTTTGTTCACGACATATTTATTCATCAGCGTATCCCCTTTTTAAAAAATACCAAAAACCCATATTTACTTGCTATTCGCAGGGCACATAAACAACATCATAAGCATACGGGGAAAGAAAAAGGGGAGTGCTTCGGCTTTTTGTGGGTTCCGGTAAAATATTTCAAAATGTATTTTAATAAAAAAGCTGAATGAGTCCATATACATACTTATTAATTAATTTTTTAACGGTCATTATTTGTTTCATTGCTTCGTTTGACAGCAGAATAAAGTTCAATCGGCATTTTGGAGCTTATAGTAAAGCTGCCGCTTTAACCGCAATGCCTTTTATAGCCTGGGATGTATGGTTTACAAAAACAGGTGTTTGGTGGTTTAATACAAATTATACGCTTGGGTTTACTATTCTTGGATTGCCTTTGGAAGAATGCCTGTTCTTTTTCTGTATTCCTTTTTCCTGTGTTTTTACTTACTTCTGTTTAGATAAATTTTTTAACCTGAGTTGGGCAAATAAATACAATAAGTTTTTAGCCCTGACAACTATTGTAGTTTGCCTGCTAATCGCTGTTTTATTTCACAATAAAATATATCCGTTCGTTACGGCTTTAGTCGCTGCTTTCATAATGATTTATTTGTATTATGTAGAAAAGGCGGACTGGATTGGCAAAGCTTCATTTGCTTTTTTGGTTTTAATGCCGGGCTTTTTTCTGGTCAATGGCATATTAACCGGAACGGGTTTGGAATCGCCCATTGTGAATTACAATCCGGAGCATATCCTGAACATCAGGCTGCTGACTATCCCCATTGAAGATACAGTTTATGGTTATGCACAATTCATGATAGTAGTATCGCTGTTCTCTAACTTCAAGGAAAAATGAATGATGTAAAAAACAAGGTTGTCATTTTTTGGTTTAGGAGAGATTTGCGTTTGGAAGACAATACAGGACTATATCACGCTTTGAATACTAATTTTTCGGTATTGCCTGTTTTCATTTTTGATACCGGTACTTTAGAAAAATTAGAAAACAAACAAGACAGGCGGGTGCATTATATCCATCAGGCATTAAACACAATAAACATTGAGCTAAAAAAATACGGAACAAAACTCAACACTTATTTTGGCAATCCGGTGGAAGTTTACAAAATACTTTCGGAAGAATACGATATACAAGCGATTTATTGCAACCGGGATTACGAACCCCAAGCCATTGAGAGAGATACAGCGATTTACAAGTTTTTTAAGGATAAAAAGATTTCGTTTAAAGCCTGTAAAGACCAGGTTATTTTTGATAAAAACGACATCCTCAAAAACGATGGAACTCCTTATACTGTTTATACACCCTACTCCAAAAAATGGAGAGAAACCCTGCAGGCTGCAAATTATCAGCCGGTGAAATTAAACTATAAAAACTTTTTTCAGCAAGAACATTCACCCATTCATTCGTTAAATGCCATAGGCTTTAAAGAAACGGATATGATTTTTGAAAAGCCGGAATTAAACTCTGCAATCATCAACGAATACGATAAATACAGGGATTATCCGGCAATGCAACGAACTACACAACTGGGAATTGCGTTGCGTTTCGGCACTATCAGTATTCGTAAATGCGTAGCCTTTGCGCTGCAACACAATACGGTTTGGCTTTCTGAATTAATCTGGAGAGAGTTTTTCATGCAAATTCTCTATCACTTTCCCAAAGTCGTTCATCATTCGTTTAAACAACGATATGAGCATATCCAATGGCGAAATAATGAAGCGGAATTTCAGCTTTGGTGTGAAGGAAAAACCGGCTATCCGATTGTGGATGCCGGAATGCGGCAACTTAACGAAACAGGTTATATGCACAACCGGGTACGGATGATTGTTGCAAGCTTTTTGTGCAAGCATTTATTAGTTGACTGGCGGTGGGGGGAAGCATACTTTGCGTACAAGCTCAATGATTATGATTTATCAGCCAACAATGGCAACTGGCAATGGACGGCAGGATGCGGTTGCGATGCCGCGCCTTATTTCAGGGTGTTTAGTCCCGAACTGCAAACTGAAAAGTTTGATAAGGATTTAAAATACATCCGCAAATGGATTTCTGAATTTGAAACAACTGATTACCCCAAGCCTGTTGTGGAACACACTTTTGCAAGAGAAAGAGTATTGAGAGTTTATAGTGAAGCATTAAAACCTTAAAGCAGAAAATGTATGAACAGAAATAAAGTAGTGTTGGTGAATGAAAATGATATGGCTATCGGTGAAATGGATAAGTTGGAGGCTCATATTAAAGGGGTATTGCATAGGGCATTTTCTGTTTTTATTTTCAATGAAAATGGAGAAATGTTAATTCATCAGCGGGCAGAACAAAAGTACCACGGTGGTGGCTTGTGGACAAACGCCTGCTGTTCACATCCGCAATTAGGAGAAGACATAAAAGAAAGTGCCTTAGAAAGGTTACAATTTGAAATGGGCTTACATTGTGATCTTGAAAGCAAATTTTCGTTTCTGTACAAAGTGCCTGTTGAAAATAATCTTATTGAGCACGAATTTGATTATGTCTTTACAGGTATTACCAGCGAAAAGCCTAAACCCAACTCTTGCGAAGTGCAAAGTTTTCAATGGATTTGTCCGAAACAGTTGCAAAAGGATATTCAAACCAATCCGCATCATTACACTTTTTGGTTCAGAAAGGCATTGCCGATTTTAATGGAGAAGGCTGAAAAGCAAATCTGATGGTATGTTTGTGTCAGACTGTACAAAAATAGTGAGGCTTTTAGTGGAGTACAGTTGCCCTGCGCTTGCCTGTTACTTGTTTATAGTAGCACACATACTTCACCAAATTATTGTATCTGTATGGATTTTACAGAGCCAACCCCTAAGTTAATTCATCCTCATCTTCAACTTCTTGCCAAGTTCTTCAACAGAAACTGTTGTTGGTGTTTGAGTGCAGGATTATGCGCAAGCTCACCAACAAAAATTGAGATCAATAGAAGTGCTGCCGTATAATTTTATTCTTAGGCAATTGATAAACCGCTAATGATACCCCTCAAATTTTAGCTTATCGCTCATCGATATATCCATAGTTTTCTCAACTACCTGGCCGTTAGCGTTAAATTTCACAAGAATCTCACTTTGAAGTGGAAGTGTTTCGATACACGAATTACAAAGTATTTCTGCCGTTTTTACGCAACTTTTGCACTCCAGCCACTCCTTGAGTTTTTCTAATGCCAAGTCATCATTTTTTTGAAGTGACTCAAGAAAGTTATCAATAACCTGCCCGGTTGCATTAAATTCTTGTTTGTTAACCAAGTTGCAAAAGGCTTTTTCATCAGTGCAAGCCACGTCTTCTTTTTCACAAGCTGTAAAAAAGGAAACCATGACGAATACCGAAATCCAATATATTTTAGGTGTTTTCATTGCCTACTTGTTTAGTGTTAAGCGATTACCCGAAGGTTTCGCATCTACTTAGACACATCTTACGCCCAAATGGTTGGAATCTCTTAGCAATTAATTTTCAAATGGGCACTAACCCCTGAATCAATTCATCCTCATCTTCAACTTCTTACCAAGTTCTTCAACAGAAACTTTGAAGTTGGAATCGGTTTTCATCATGTCTTCAACCGATTCGAGGGCGTGAATAACGGTGCTGTGGTCGCGGCCACCGAAATTCTCACCGATCAGCGCAAGTGTTAGCTGGGTGTAGCGTTTGCAGAAGTACATAGCCACCTGGCGCGGAATAACAATCTCACGCTTTTTCATTTTGCCTTTCATGGCTTCGAGGTCAACCTTAAAATATTCCGAAACGATCTTCTGAATAAAATCTACGCTTACATCCGACTGAATTTCGCGGATGATGTTTTTCAGAACTTCCTTTGCAAGGTCAAGGTCAATTTCTTTTTTCAATAACGTAGCATGGAAAATCAATGAATTAAGCACGCCTTCCATATCGCGCAGGTTGGTGTCTACACTATACGCGAGGTATTCGGCAACTTCGGTAGGGATAGCAATGCCATCAGCCTGCATTTTACGGTGAATGATAGCCAACTTGGTTTCAAAATCAGGTTCCTGCAAATCGGCAGTCAGGCCCCATTTAAAACGCGAAAGCAAACGCTCCTGGAAACCTTTCATATCGCGCGGGGGGCAATCGCTGGTCATTATAACCTGCTTACCGGATTGGTGCAACTGGTTAAAAATGTGAAAAAACATTTCCTGCGTTTTTTCGCGACCGGCCAAAAACTGCACGTCATCGAGGATAAGTAAATCAACCTGTAAATAGAAATTCTGAAACTCCTGGAGTTTATGATTTTGAAGTGCGTTTAAAAACTGCGTGGTAAAATCGTTCTGGTCAACATACAGCACAATCTTTTCGGGCATGTTGGCTTTAATCTCATTCCCGATTGCCTGCACCAGGTGCGTTTTACCTACACCCACTCCGCCATATAACATTAACGGGTTAAAAGATGTAACGCCCGGCTTCTTCGCTACGGCCACTCCGGCAGAGCGCGCCAACCGGTTGCAATCGCCTTCAACAAAATTATCGAAAGAATAACTTGGGTTAAGTCGTGAATTAATGGTTTGTGGATTTAACGCGCGGAACGTAAACGGAGAATAATCGCTGTTGTTGCCGTTGGCGCGCTTTCCGTTTATGCCGTTAGGGTAATTGACCGTTACCGGTGGATTTTGCGTGTTGCCGCTATCCACAATTACAGAATATTCCAACCGGCCATCGGGGCCAATGGCTTTGTGCACGGCCTTCTTCAACACGTTCACATAATTATCTTCAAGCCACTCGTAGAAAAACTGTGACGGCACCTGGATAGTGAGCACATCACCTTCCACGCGCAAGGGAACAATCGGTTTAAACCAGGTATTAAAATTCTCTTCTCCTACACTTTCCTTAACGATTTCGAGACAATCATTCCATACTGTTGTGCAGTCAGCTACCATTTAGATTCAATGTTTGAGTTAAATTCGTTTCCGCAATTGGGAAAGGGAGACAAAGATGTAAAAAAAGGATTTAAGAAAACAACACCTGTACCTCTTGATTTTTTTGAAAAAAATACTGTTATAAAAAGGCAAAAATATTTATTCATACATAGTAAAGTATTTTTAAAAATTTTTTAACTCACCAAATCACAAACCACATACTGTAAAGCAATTTAAGGTTTGCTAACTTGCCGCAATGGAAAACAATATCGGGCTTAATGAATTGCTTTCAACGTTTTTGCCTGCCTCTGGCGAGGATTGGGTTAACGCTGCCACACCCGAAGCAGGCGGTAAAAATCCATTAGAGGCGCTTAACTGGCAGAAGTCGGGGCTTTCGGGGCTTCCTTATTACGACTCATCCAACACGCCTGAAGGCCCGTTTTCGCTCGCCCCGTCCGCAAACGGATTTCTCGGTGCGCGTGCCTGGCGTAACCTGCCTAAAGTCAAGGTGTTAGCCGAGGCAGAGGCCAACAAAAAAGCATTAAATTATTTAGCTGCCGGAGCCGAGGGCATTGTATTTGAACTTACAAACAGCACTGTTTCGCTTGATATATTGCTTGCCAACATTGAATGGGGCTATTGTACGGTGGGTTTTGTGTGCGATTTGGTTTCAGAAAATTTTGCCGATGAATTAATACGCTACATAAATAGTAACGCTTCCGGTGCATCAACTTTTCAGGGTTTTGTGCTGCAAAAAACTTATCCACATCATCCACAAGTTTTGCACAAGTTTATCCACACGCTATCCAGCCACGAAAAAATAAAGTGCCTTGGCATTTCATCCGATGAAAAAGATGCTGATGAAGAAATCAGCGATTTGCTTGCAAAAGCTGTTGCCACAATCAATCAACTTAACGTGTCGGAAAACCCTTCCGCGCTTCAACAGATTTTCTTTACAACAACTATTTCAACAGACTTCTTTATCGAAATAGCCAAACTAAAAGTATTGCGTTTGTTGTGGCATAACATTTTGTTGGCGTATGGTGTTGAACACGCACAAGCGCAAACCACTGTTATTCATGCGTGGAGCAATGCCTGGGTTAACGAAGCCTTTGAGCCGCACGGCAACATGCTGAAGGCTACAACAGCCGGCCTTGCGGCAATATTGGGCGGGTGTTCATCTGTAACGTTAATACCTTCGGATGAAACAGACGACCGGCTTGCGCGCATTGCCATTAACGTGTCGCATGTTTTACGCGAGGAGTCGCACATCGGCAAAGTGGCCGACCCAACGGCTGGTTCGTTTTACCTCGAACAACTGATACAGCAGTTAACGGAACGTTCGTGGAAAAAATTTTTACAAAAAGTAAATGCAGCATGAAACCCGATTTCTCTAAAATAAATATCCGTAAACCGGAAAGTAATGAGGAGCCGGTTTTAAAACCCTGGAGCAGCCCGGAGCAAATCGAGGTAAAGCCTGTTTACACGAAAAACAATATTGCCGATTCTATCCATACAAAATTTACAGCGGGCATACCGCCCTACCTGCGCGGGCCATACGCCACTATGTACACCATAAGGCCGTGGACGATACGCCAATACGCAGGGTTTTCAACAGCTAAAGAGTCAAACGCATTTTATAGAAAAAATCTTGCGGCCGGTCAGCGTGGATTATCGGTGGCATTTGATTTGGCCACGCATCGCGGATACGATTCCGACCATCCGCGCGTAGCCGGTGATGTTGGCAAAGCAGGTGTAGCTATCGACTCGGTGCTGGATATGAAAATTCTGTTCGACCAGATACCGTTGGATAAAATGTCGGTGAGCATGACAATGAACGGTGCGGTAATTCCTATCCTCGCGTTTTACATTGTGGCAGCCGAAGAGCAAGGTGTTGCACCCGCGCAACTTAGCGGCACTATACAAAACGACATACTAAAAGAGTTCATGGTGCGCAACACGTACATTTATCCGCCCGAACCTTCTATGCGCATTGTTGCCGATATTTTTGAATACACCTCGCGCCACATGCCCAAGTTCAACTCCATCAGCATTAGCGGGTATCACATGCACGAAGCAGGCGCACCGGCACACATTGAATTAGCCTATACGTTAGCCGATGGCCTCGAATACATTCGCACGGGAATAAAAGCAGGCATTGCCATTGATGATTTCGCACCGCGCCTTTCCTTCTTCTGGGGTATTGGTATGAATTTTTTCATGGAGATTGCCAAGATGCGTGCCGGTCGATTGCTCTGGTCGAAAATTGTACAGAAGTTCAACCCAAAAAATCCTAAGTCGATGGCGTTGCGCACGCATTGCCAGACATCGGGTTGGAGTTTAACCGAACAAGACCCGTACAACAACGTTACCCGAACCTGTATTGAAGCGCTTGCTGCCGTATTGGGTGGCACACAATCGTTGCATACCAATTCGTTAGATGAAGCCATTGCCCTGCCTACCGATTTCTCGGCACGCATTGCGCGCAACACACAACTGTATTTAGAAAAGGAAAGCGGCATTACCCGTGTTGTTGACCCAATGGGTGGGTCGTACTACATTGAATCGCTTACCAAAGAGCTTGCAGAAAAAGCGTGGGAATTAATAACCGAAGTAGAACAACTTGGTGGCATGACCAAAGCCATTGAAAGCGGCATACCCAAAATGCGCATTGAGCAGGCAGCCGCAGCCAAACAGGCGCGTATTGATTCGGGTGTGGATGTGATTGTTGGCGTAAACAAATATCGTGTAAACGAAAAACCCGATTTCGATATTCTTGAAGTGGATAACACGGCTGTTCGTAAAGAGCAGGTTGAACGGTTAAATAAACTGAAGGCAGAACGCAATCAGCAGAAATGCGAACAGGCATTACAAGCATTACACACGGCAGCATTGCAAGGTTCGGGAAATTTATTGGAGCTGGCCATAGCCGCTGCACGCGAACGCGCCACGCTGGGAGAAATTTCTAATGCCATGGAAAAAGCATTCGGGCGATACAAGGCATCTATTAAATCTATTTCGGGTGTATATTCGGGCGCAATGAAAAGCAACATTCATTTTGAAGAGGCACGCAAACTGGCTGACGAATTTGCAGCATTAGACGGGCGCAGGCCGCGAATACTCGTTGCAAAAATGGGGCAGGACGGGCACGACCGGGGCGCAAAAGTTATTGCTACCAGCTTTGCCGATATGGGTTTTGATGTGGACATAGGGCCGTTGTTTCAAACCCCCGAAGAAGTAGCCATGCAGGCCGCAGAAAATGATGTGCACATTGTGGGCGCTTCCAGCCTGGCCGGGGGGCATAAAACGCTCATTCCCGAATTGGTTGAAGCCCTGAAAAAAATAAAACGTGAAGACATACTGGTAGTGGCCGGGGGGGTAATCCCCGAAAAAGATTATGATTTCCTGATAGAAAATGGCGTTTCGTTCATTTTCGGGCCGGGCACGGTTATTACCGATGCCGCGCAGGAAATCCTGAAAAAGTTAATTGCAGCACGGTAAAATGCTTCCATCAATATGGAGGCGTACAAATCCAACAAAAGTTGGCTAAGCCTGCCAAATTCTTTAGATTCGAAGTTGAATTTTTCTAAAAACGATCCTTATGAGAAAATTGCGGTTGACGCTTGTGGTGGTTGTAGCGGTGTTGCTGGCAGCACCCGCCTGGGCACAGAAAAAATTTGATAAAACGCTGGCCAAAGCCGATAAGAGTTTCAATTCCGGAGACTACGCCAAGGCGATAAAGACGCTGAATAAATTCAAAGCACAGGTAACAAAAAAATTAGGCACGTCAAACCCATATATGCCGGGGTACTACACCCGCCAGGCAAAGTTCGACCTGGCCTATGGCACATTAAAAACCTTTGAAACAAATATTAATCAGGCCATTGCTACCAGCATAACCATTTTCGGTGAGAACACCGCCAAACACGCAAACACACTTATTGATGTTGCCGAGGTGTACAATCACTATGGCTATTACCGGAAAAGTCGGGAGTTGCTGGAACAAGCGGCTCTTATTGTAAACAGCGAAGGGCAAACCGACCCTGTTTTGAAGGCCAAGTTTGTGTTGGAATTGGCCGAGGCCATGATTGGGCAGGGATACTGTAACGATGCGCTGGCGTTGTTACGTGCAAACGAAATCTTTATGGCAGCGCGTGCGGTGGATAAGGAAACTGAAGTTGTAGATGGAAAAATGAAAACGGTTCGGGTTCCTGAGGAAGAATACTCATCACGTTACTCAGGCTATGCCCGGCTGCTATCATTAATTACACTCGCCTATGGCAAGAAAGGCGATATTGACAGTGTTGAAGTAGCGTATAAATCAGCTCGCCCGTGGATATCCAAAAACGTGAAAATGCTTGGTGAAACAAGCCTGGTGTTGGTGCAGTTAGATTACTGGTTCACATTAATGTATGCAGAAAGTAACGATGGACTTATTCCTCCACGCCTGCCAAAAGAAGAAAAGCAAGCTGACTTCGGCAATCAATTGAATGAGTTGAAGAAACGAACATCACCTTCAGTTCCGTTAGCACACGATCTGTACCTTGGCGAGTTGAGTCAACTTCAGCTAACGGATAACCGTGCGCGATATGCTAATCTTAAAGCTGAATATGATCGCATGTTGGGCAAATATTTTGTCAAATCAAGTTTACTAAACATTAACCTGAGAGCTGTTGAGTTCGATGCCAAGCTATCGAAAGATCGTACCCGTAGTCTTGAACGCAGTGCAAATGACATATTAGATTCAGAGGCGTTACCGCAATATTATAAAACACGCATTCGTATGCTGGAATTTTTGCATGACGCGGCCATTCAAACACAACGCTATTCAAATGCCGAATCCTACCTCAACCAGATTCTTAACATCAAGAGAGAATTATACGGTGAGGGATCTCCGGAATATCATTTAGGGCAGATTGCGCTTGCTAACTTTTATTTAGACTACACCAACAAGATTGAAGAAGCCGGAAAAATTTATGAAGACAGCTACGAGAAGTTTCTTGTAAAGGAGATTCACCTCAAGCATAAAGATCATCTTAAGTTATTGTTTCATATTGCTACCTACTACGAATTAACCGACAGGTTTTCGTTGGCAGCCAAAGCGCTCGAAATGGCCTCTGATGCAGCCCAGATAAAGTACAGCGATATTGACCCGGTATATGCCAACGCGCTGAATCAAATGGCAAAACTCCGGTTAAAGATCGGAGATTATGACCGCGCCAATAATGATATTAATCGTGCAATAAAAATCTTTGAACTTAGAGCTAATCGCGATGAAAAATGGAGACCCGACCACATCAACGCTATTGAAACACAGGCAAAATTATATGGAATAAAAGGTATGTTTGATGAAGCTCAGGGCAATCTCAATCAAACCAAAAAAATGATTAAGAGAGCGGGCGTACTGATTGGCAATGACCTTTCTACGGCCGAGGAGCTGTCGAGTTTGTTCATTCAATTAGGTTCGTACTCGCAAACCGAAGTTTTGCTGAACAACCTTCTTGCCGAATACGAAAAGGTTTACGGCTCAGAGACAATCCGGCTGATCGACCCGCTTACAAACAAAGGCAGGCTTGCTTTGGCACGGGGCGATTATCCCGAAGCTGAACGCATTGCACAACGCGCCAACCAATTAGCTGTTAAAACCTATGGCGAAACTTCCACAAAAGTTGCACCTACACAACGGTTGCTCAGCGATATTTATTACAGCTTAGGCGATTACGATAAAGCCGAAGAGAATGCGCGTAAATCGTTGGTGAGTTTTGAAAGGCAGTTCGGGCGCAACCACGTAGAGGTAGCGCGTTCGTTATCGCAATTAGGGCTGATTAAATTCCACGATGGCGACAACCGCAGAGATGTTGAAAAAATATTGGTAGAAGCACGCGACATCATTGCTGATAAATTAGGCAAGGACAATCCACAATATGCTGAGATCCTGAAAAACTTAGCCCAGGTTTACATCTCTGAAAAGAAATACGAAATTGCCTTCAATTCACTCACTATTGCTGAAAGCATCTGGAAACAAAAAGCAGGCGCAAAAAACAATATCAACACAGCCAGCATATATACCCTTACCGGGGATGTGTATTACCATCAGAAAAATTACAACAAAGCTGAAGAATTCTATAACAAGGCAAGTTCACTGTATAAAGACAAGTTCAACACCACACACCCGGAATATGTGAAACTTCAATCGAAGTTAAGCAAGGTGTATTACATGAAGAAAGATTTCAAACGAGCGAAACAAAACATTGAAGGCGCGCTAAACAACTATGAAAAGTTCATCAAGGATTTCTTCCCGGCATTAAGCGAACGCGAAAAAGCCAAGTATTGGAATACCATTAAAGGCGACTTTGAATTTTACAACACACTTGCCTTCACCAACATCAATGATTTCAACAACGTGTACAATTACCAACTTCTTACAAAGGCTTTGTTGTTAAGTTCCTCCATTAAAATCCGCGAGCGCATTATGAACAGCACGGATGAAGAGCTGAAGAAAACATACCAGGATTGGGTTGAGAAAAAAGAATTGCTCACACTGGCCATGTCGCTTAGTCCGGAGCAACTGTTGGAGAATGAAATCGAGCCTGCATTGCTTACCGCAGAAATAGAACGCATTGAAAAATACCTGAGTCAGAAGTCTGAATTATTCGGGCAGAGTTTCGATGCAAAACGTATTACGTTTGAGGATGTAAAGAAATCACTTAAACCAAACGAAGTAGCCATCGAAATGATAAGGTTCCGGGTATTCAATCATGTGCTTACAGATTCAATTGTATATGCTGCCATGTATGTACGCAATGACAGCAAAAAACCGGAAGTTATTTTACTGACAAACGGTAAAAACATGGAGGGGCGGAATCTCCGTTATTACCGAAACGCTATTCAGGGGAAGATTCATGATGAAGTTTCATATACTGTTTACTGGGGGCTCATCCAGAAAGGGCTCGGCCAGGTTTCTACCATTTACCTTTCGGCAGATGGCGTGTATAACCAAATCAATCTTGAGGCCATTCCCACACCGGATGGCAAGTACATTATGGATAACTCCAATATCGTACTCGTAAGCAACACAAAGGATCTGTACCTGAACAGGGTGAAGTCGCGCGCAGTACCCGATAACAGCGCTTCCATGTTCGGAAATCCAACGTTCTATCTTCAGGCATCTAAAGGGCCAATCACGCAGTTGCCCGGAACAGAACGCGAAGTCAATCAATTACAGGCATTGCTGAAGCAAAAAGGCTGGAAAACCGAAGAATATCTTGAAACAAGCGCAACCGAAGAGCGCATAAAAGAACTGAACAGTCCGAAAATATTCCATGTTGCAACACACGGATTCTATAAATCCACTGATGATCTTCGTCCGGAAGATGAAATGGAGGGCAACGAACTGGCGCTTACACAAAATCCTTTATTGCGTAACGGCTTGCTGTTAAAAGGCGCTGGCGACTTATTGAACAAAACCGATTACAACTACAACATGGAGAACGGCATACTTACTGCGTATGAAGCCATGAATCTTAACCTTGATCGCACCGACCTTGTTGTACTCAGCGCTTGCGAAACCGGTTTAGGAGAATTGCAAGCCGGTGAAGGTGTATTTGGTTTACAGCGTGCTTTTTTAGTGGCTGGCGCCAAAGTACTAATTATGAGTATGTTTAAAGTAGATGATGAGGCTACACAAAAGCTAATGCTGAAATTTTATCAGAAGTGGCTTAGCACTAACAATATGCGTCAGAGTTTCATTGAAGCCAAAAAAGAAATCAGGAATGAATACCCCGACCCTATTCATTGGGGTGCGTTTATGATGATTGGACTCGAATAGATATTAGGTATCAGGGCTTAGGACTTGGGCATTAGTAAACTAAGTCCTAACCCCTAAGTCCTAATACCCAAGCTCTAAAATACATGAAAGCTTTTGCCAGCGATAACTACTCCGGTGTACATCCTGAAATTATGGACGCATTGAACCATGCCAACACAGGGCATACAGGTTCGTATGGTGCAGATGAAATTACTGCACGCACAATAAAAAAATTCAAGGCTCTTTTTGGCGATGAGGTTGAGGTGTTCTTTGTTTACAACGGCACAGGCGCCAACGTGTTGGGCTTAACCGCTGCCACGCAATCATACAATGCTATTATCTGTTCGGAGTTAGCGCACATCAATGTGGATGAATCTACTGCACCTGAAAAATTTTCTGGTTGCAAACTGATTGGGATACCTACTACGAATGGAAAAATTTATGCCGACCAGGTAGAAAACCGGATTCAACGCTTAGGCGATCAGCATCATCCGCAAGCAAAAGTTATTTCTATTTCGCAATCCACAGAATACAGCACCGTGTACACGGCAGAAGAAGTGAAGGCATTATCAGCGGTAGCAAAAAAATATAACATGTACCTGCACATGGATGGAGCACGCATCAGCAACGCGGCTGTTAGCCTTGGTCAGGATTTTAAAACCTTTACCAAAGATGCCGGTGTGGATGTACTATCGTTTGGCGGAACTAAAAACGGAATGATGTTCGGGGAAGCTGTTGTATTTTTTAGTACTGAACTAAGTAAACAGTTTGCCTACATTCGCAAACAAGGCATGCAACTGCATTCCAAAATGCGGTTTATTTCTGCACAGTTCGAGGCACTGTTATCAAATGATTTATGGAAACGCAACGCCACTCATGCCAACCAAATGGCAAAACGATTAGAACAGGCTTTGCGCGAGGTGCCACAAATAAAAATCACACAAGTTGTGGATGGTAATGGCGTATTCACCATCATACCAAAAGAAATTACAGAAGCCCTGCAACAGGAATTTTACTTTTATGTGTGGAACGACCGCACCTACGAATGCAGGTTGATGTGCTCATTTGACACGACAGAAAAAGAAGTTGACGAATTTGCTGAAAAAGCGAAAGCGCTATGTTCAGCGCTTTAAGAATTTATACGTACCCTTAAATTTGGTTTCATCATCCCGTAAGGCTACTAAGTAATAGCCAGCAGCAAAATCTTTAACCCGAACACGCATTTTGTGGTCGCTGATTACTTCCGTTTCAACCGGCATTTCATTACCGATTATATTATAGAGCGAAAGCTTAACCTTATTTGCATCTAACTGGTCGAGGTTAATCTCAATGTATTCCGTGGCCGGGTTGGGGTAAATGGAAACAGTCTTTGCAATAGACGTGTGTTCAGGCTGAAATGCTGCATCCTGCGCCATAGCAACACCCGAAAACAGGCAGATAAGCAATACGGACAAGGTTTTTAGCAGTTTCATAGTAGTAAAATACGCAAAATCCACACCAAAAGTTTTAGGGATTTTACCTATTAGATGCAAAAACCAGCCAAAAGGTTTGAATGGATGAAAAAAAATATTTCTATCGCAGCCCTGAAAAGGCCGCAGGCAAACAATCAATAAAATCTGACGCGATAAGACCGCGTGAACCTGACTTTCTGCGCGCTTCATCCCCGGCCAGCCCATGAAGCCAAACACCCAACCGGGCGGCATCAATAGCAGCATATCCTTGTGCCAGCAAGGCAGTGAGTATCCCGGTCAGCACATCACCGCTACCGCCAGTTGCCATAGCCGGATTACCGGTGTTGTTTATAAACATCTCCCCTTCCGGTGAGGTAATGGTTGTATGCGCACCCTTCAAAACAACCACTACTTTATGTTCTTTTGAAAACGCTTTCTGACGATCTGTTTCTTCAAAGTCATTTTTTGAAACGCCAGCCAGTCGTTCAAATTCTTTTGGGTGAGGCGTAAGGACTGTTCCCGGTTTCAGCAACGCCAACAATTCACGGTTTTCACTTATGATGTTCAGCGCATCGGCATCCAGCACTAATGGAGCAGTGATTTTTTCCAACGCAGCAGCCAGCGCCTGTACTGTTTTCTTATCCTTACCCAAGCCGGGGCCAATACCGACAGCGGTATAAAGTTCCGTTTCGGGCAAAGCAGAAAAACATTCGTGCGATGGGTCAACGCTGGCCATAGCTTCTGGCACTGTAGTTTGAATAATTGTATATCCGTTAGCCGGAATATGTGTTGTAAGCAACCCGATACCTGCTCTAAGTGCAGCCCGCGAGGCAAGTACAGCCGCCCCCATTTTGCCATAGCTTCCGGCAATCAGCAGGGCGTGGCCACGCTTTCCTTTGTGATCGAATTTGTGCTGGGGTTTCACAAGCCCCGCTACATATTTCTGTGTAAGCAACCATGTATTTGTATGAAATTGCTCAAGTCCTGTTTTACTAAGTCCAATATCAACTACATGCCATTCACCAACATAAGCCTGATTCTCTGCCATGAAAAAAGCAAGCTTTGGTAATTGAAATGATACGGTATAATCGGCTTTTACAATTTCGCCCGAAGAGGGTGCATCCGCCATCAGGCCGGAAGGAATATCAACTGCTACACGAATGGCATCCGCCTGATTCATACATCCTATCACGTTGGCGCAAACACCTTCAACAGGTCGTGTCAGGCCGGAGCCAAACATGGCATCAATTAAAATATCACAACCCGTAAACAGTCCTTTGTCATACGGTTCGCTGATGGACTGTATCAAAACTTTATCCTTCAGGCGTAACAGGTTGGTTTTAAAATCTATTGATTCGCTACCTGCGCCTTCAATCACCCAAACCTTAACGGTATAATCCCACTCCAACAACATGCGGGCGATACCCAACCCATCGCCACCGTTGTTTCCGCTACCGCAAATAATTCCAACGGTAAATCGTGTATCAAAATGCGCGGTAAACCATGAGCAAAATGCACAACAGGCACGCTCCATTAAATCGATGGAGGGAATCGGTTCATGCTTAATGGTGTACGCATCAAGCTCCCGAATTTGTTTTGTACTGAGAATTTTGATCATGACGAACTTTTAATCTCAGGGTATTGGGATAAAAAAGGGACAGATCGAAAAAATTTTCAATACTGTCCCCGTGAAGTGCACTCGCAGGGATTCAAACCCCGAACCTTCTGATCCGTAGTCAGATGCTCTATTCAGTTGAGCTACGAGTGCAATATTTCAATTTCAAACCTTGTTACAGGCTCAAAATTGGACTGCAAATCTAAAGAATTAATTTATCCGGCAAAAAACAGTTTTTGCCTCCATCAACAAAAAACCTATTTTTGAGCCTTATTTTAACTGTAGATTCCGCGATGGTCAAGAAATACGTGCTCCTTGTTTTCATTACCGCCCTTTCATTAGCTGCATTCGGTCAAACAACCGATAAAAAGGAAAAACGCAGTGGCCGGCCTGACATTCCGGGCACGTTTTTAATCGATTTCGGCCTGAATTTCCCTTTCGGTGATTCCGTTGGTTTCAGCACCGCAGCCTTTGGTTCGCGCACGGTAAACCTGTATTATCAATTGGATAAGCGTATCGGTGAAAGCAAGTTCAGCGTTCACCCCGGAGTTGGTTTAGGGCTTGAACGGTACAAATTCAATAACAACAGAACATTGGGCTACATTGCCGGGCCGAACGACCCGTTTGAAACGCTTAGAATGGTTCCTGTAAACTCGCTATATCCCAACAGTACGGGCATCAAGAAATCGCAACTAATTGCCAATTACGTGGACGCACTCGTGGAGTTCCGTTTCAGCACAAGCCCTAACGACCCCGGGCGTAGCTTCAAGGCTTCCATCGGGTTCAAAGGCGGTGTCTTAGTAGACTCGTTTACCAAACTAAAACTGCGTGAAGGCGGAGAAACCAAGAAATTCAAGAACAAGCAAGACTGGAATCTCAACCAATTCCGCTACGGGGCAACTGTTCGTGCGGGGGTTGGTAACTTCAACCTGTTTGGATATTACAGCCTGTCGCCCATCTTTAAAAACAACAAAGGCCCCGACCAGGGTGAGTTGACCTACTTTACGGTTGGTGTGTCGCTTGGCGGTTTTTAATGTTTTGGATTTATGGCGGGTTGGGTTTTACTCCGTCCTGATTTCTTCTCCGTCAATTACAATTTTGTCAGCCGAAGCTGGCTGTCGCTTTTTACCAGCGGTCAGGATTAATAAAACTATTCCAATCAAAATAAATGGGAGGCTCAATATCTGCCCCATGTTTAAAATCATTCCGTCCTCAAATTGTTCCTGATTAATCTTAAAGAACTCGTCAACGAATCTGAAACTAAACATGATTATCAAGGCCAAACTAAATAGAAATCCGTCTTTTATCCTGTTCTTTTGTCTTAGCCAAATCCAAAACAAGATTACAAACGATATAAAGTAGTGAATAGCTTCGTATAGTTGGGCAGGATGCCTCGGTATATTGTCCTTACTCGTAAAAATAAATCCCCATGGCTGATTTGTTGGTATCCCAATCATTTCAGAATTCATCAGGTTGCCTAATCTTATCATGCAAAAAATAAATGCAGCCACTATTGAGATTTTGTCAAGCGCCCATAAGTAACTTACATTAACCTTTCGGGCGAATAAGAATAAAGCTATCAGGACGCCAATCACTCCACCATGACTTGCAAGTCCGCCCTCCCACACCATTATTGTTTTATGAGGGTTTTGAAAGTAATGTACCGGGTCATAAAAAAACACATGCCCTAATCGAGCACCTACAATTGTTGCAACAATCATATAAATTGTCAACGTGTCAACTTCCTTAACTGGTCGTCCTTCTTTCTTATAAATAAAATACATTATCTGTTGACCAATCAGGAATGACAACGCAAAAAGCAATCCGTACCACCTAACCGGATGATTAATAATAGGAATGGTAAAAATGTCCGGGTCTATGTCCCATATTATATAAGTCAACATGTTTAGCAAACTCATTCCTGTCGTTTTATGCTTTAATCATTGGTAAACCATGTGCTACGATGTTTTACTTACCGGTAAAATTTGGCTTTCGTTTTTCTAAGAAAGCGGTAACACCTTCTTTATAATCGTGCGAACTGCCGGCTATCTCCTGGCAGTATGCTTCATACTCCAGCATTTGCTCAAGCGATGATGTAGTTGACTTGTTCAGCATCTTTTTAATCATACCGATTGATTTGGTAGGCGCGACAGCATAATAGTCGGTATAAAACTTAACGGCTTCATCTATCTCGTTAGCCGGAACAGCCTTGTTGATTAACCCAATGGCTTGCGCTTCGGTTGCTTTTATGCGCGAACCCATCGAACACATTTCAAATGCTTTCACGCTTCCTACCGTGCGGGGCAAAAAGTATGAAGAGCCGGAATCGGGAACAAGGCCAATATTAATAAACACTTCGATAAACGTTGCCTCTTCAACGGCTACAATAACATCGCACGCTAAGGCAAGCGAACACCCGGCCCCGGCAGCCACACCGTTAATGCGGCCAATAATGGGTTTTGGTAACTCACGCATGGCGCGAATGATAGGATTATATCGTTTGTGCAGCGATTGCAGAAACGAACGCTTCTGTTCGCCCGATGCAGCCTTTAAATCCTGCCCCGAACAAAATGCTTTTCCTTCGCCTGTAAGCACCACCACACGAACCTGCTCATCGCGGACAACGGCTTTCAACGCATCCTGAAGCTCAAAGGTGATTTCATCATTCAGGGCATTATAAACCTCCGGGCGATTTAACGTAATGGTAGCTACACCATCTGCAACAGCATATTTCAAAAACTTAAATGAGGCGCTCATACTCGTATCGTTTAATCAAAACAAAATTAACATACCAAAAAAGCCAATTGAAAAACCTGCCAATGCACCCACCAGAACTTCGCGTGGCGTGTGGGCATTAAGCTGCAACCGTGCCGACATAACCAAGCCTGCCAACACCAACGCCACTAAGGTAGCAATGAAGATTGAGTGATCTTCAATAACCCTATTGAGCGGCAACAGAATACCAATAGCGCCCCAGATACCTATGCTATGCACACTGGCCTTGTAGAAAAGTGTTATAATGAACGAAAACAAAATCAGCGCATCAATAATCAGCAACAGGTTAAACAGGTTATCGCCAATCGAGAAATTACTCCTTGCATAAAGCATCCAGGTCAACACACCATATATTACAGTAATAAGCAAGAAAGGCTTAACGCGATCTGCCCGGTCTTCCATTGTCATACTTTTAACAACACCAAGCAATTTGAATAACCAGATGTTAATTACCGGAAGCAAAAACGTTATCAGGAATACTGACACTATAAAAGAATTACGCGAGCCGGGCGTAATGGGATAGAGCGAAGCCGGAAACATAAACGCCAACAACGCAAACAGGTAGGTTGTTATCAACAACGGATGAAAGACAATGGATATAATACGGGCCAATACGGTATTCACTACAATTCCTTTCGTAAACGGGCCACCGGAATATTTAGTTGCTCACGGTATTTGGCTACCGTTCTGCGGGCAATGTTGTATCCCTTTTCATTTAAAATCTTTTCGAGCTTATCATCCGAAAAAGGTTTGTTCTTGTCTTCGCCATCAATAATATCCTGGATGATTTTCTTTACCTCGCGGCTGCTCACTTCTTCACCGCTATCGGTTGTAATACCTTCCGAAAAGAAATATTTGAGCGGGTAAATACCAAAGTCGGTTTGCACATACTTGCTGCTGGCCACCCGCGATACTGTAGAAATATCCATGCCAATCATCTGCGCAATATCTTTCAGAATCATCGGCTTGAGTTTCGTTTCATCGCCCTCCTGGAAAAAGTCGTATTGAAAATCAACAATGGCCTTCATGGTTTTCAACAGCGTTTGCTGGCGTTGCTTTATCGCATCAATAAACCACTTGGCGGCATCTAATTTTTGTTTCACAAATGTAACGGCCTCTTTCAGTTTCTTGTCTTTCTTATCGCCTTTGTCATACGCCTTAAACATTTCGGTGTACGACCTGCTGATGCGAAGCTCTGGCGCATTGCGCGAATTAAGCGCCAACTCAAGTTTACCGTTGTTATTGGTAAGAATATAATCAGGAATTACCACCTGGTTTTTTATCATGCCTGCCGAACTGCCGCTACCCGGTTTCGGGTTAAGACGCACAATCAACTCAACAGCATCGCGCACAAACTCTTCATCTTCGGTGCCCAGCTTCTTTTGTATTTTCTGGTAATGCTTTTTAGTAAACTCATCAAAACATTCGGTGAGTATCTGCTTTGCAACTGCCACGTCAATATCGTGTCCGTTATCCATGCGTTCTAATTGAAGCAACAAACATTCCTGCAAATTGCGGGCGGCAATACCGGGCGGGTCAAACGACTGTATTTTTTTAAGTATCCGCTCAACTTCTTCAAGTGTGGTTTCTATGCCTTGAGAAAAAGCCAAATCGTTTACAATAGCCTCAAGTTCTCTGCGGATGTATCCATCCGCCTCAATGCTCCCGACTAATTGCTTACCGATAGCCTCCTCATGTTCGTTCAGGCCGAGATACCCCAACTGGGTTGTTAGTTGTTCATGCAACGAAGTTCCCATCGGGATAGGCATTTCGCGGTCGTCATCATCATCGCCTCCGCCATCGCTCTGGGTTTTGTAGCTGTTATAGTCATCATCGCGCAGGTAGTCGGCAATGTCCACCTCATCTTCACTACCCGATGTTTCCTGGTATTCTTCCTCGTTGTTTTCCGAACGGTCTTCCGGCTGTTCATCCTCCCCCTCTTCCAGTGCAGGGTTTACTTCAAGTTCCTCCTCAATACGGCTCTCCAGCTCGGCCGTAGGCACCTGGAGCAATTTGATGAACTGAATCTGCTGTGGCGACAGCTTTTGTTGTAACGATTGATTTAACCCTAATTTCTGCATGAACCTTTTCTGTTTCCGATGTCAATTCATCTGTTCACAAATTTATCAATTCGGCTTGTACCTTAAAATAAATGTATGGGGTAGCCCCTGCCCGAACAATTGCCCTGCCCCCTTTTGATAAAACTTACAAAATGCCGTTTTTTGCGCCTCATTCAATTTTTAAGATATGAAGCGCACCAAGATAAAGGAATTGCTCGTTACTGAGGCCCGGGGGCAAACGATTACGGTTAACGGCTGGGTAAGAACCTTCCGCAACAACCAGTTTATTTCCCTTAATGACGGCTCGACCATTCAGAACCTGCAAGCAGTGGTAGCGCTGAACTCCGTTGATGAAGGTACCCTGAAACGCATTACAACCGGGGCGTGTCTTTCCGTTACCGGGGAGTTGGTTCCCTCCCCTGCCAAAGGCCAAACGGTTGAGGTGAAGGTGAGCGCCCTCGAAATAGTAGGCGACAGCGACCCTGAAAAATATCCGCTCCAGCCTAAAAAGCACTCGCTTGAATTTTTACGGGAAATAGCCCACCTGCGTGGCCGCACCAATACGTTAAGCGCGGTTATGCGTGTTCGTCATGCTATGGCTTTTGCCGTTCATAAGTTTTTTAACGACAAGGGCTTTTTCTACATACACACGCCTGTTATTACCGGGTCTGATGCGGAAGGCGCTGGCGCAATGTTCAGGGTAACTACGCTGGATTTGAATAACCCGCCAAAAGACGAACAGGGAAATATTGATTATAAGGAAGACTTCTTCGGGCGCGAAACAAACCTTACGGTGTCTGGCCAATTGGAAGGCGAAACCTATGCCCTGGCGTTGGGCGACATTTATACGTTTGGCCCTACTTTCCGTGCCGAAAATTCAAACACCACACGCCACTTAGCCGAGTTTTGGATGATTGAGCCGGAAATGGCCTTCTACGACTTGGAAGATAACATGGCCTTAGCCCAGGAGTTTTTGCAATACCTGGGAAAATATGCATTGGAAAACTGTGCCGATGATTTGCAATTTTTAGATAAACGCGCACAAGATGAAGAGGCAACCAAACCGCAAGACCAGCGCAGTGAATTGGGCCTGATTGACCGGCTAAAATTCATTACCGAAAATGATTTTCAACGATTGTCGTACACCGAAGCGATTGATATTTTAAAGAACTCCAATCCAAACAAGAAAAAGAAGTTTCAATACCTTGTTGATAAATGGGGTGTTGACTTACAATCGGAGCATGAACGCTATTTAGTTGAAAAGCATTTTAAGAAGCCGGTAATTCTTTACAACTACCCGGCAGCTATCAAAGCCTTTTACATGAAGCAAAACAACGAAACGGAAAACAAAACCGTTCGTGCTATGGATGTTTTGTTTCCCGGCATTGGCGAAATTATTGGTGGCTCGCAACGTGAGGAGAATTACGATAAACTTTTAAGCCGCGTTCAGGAGCTTGGCTTACCGGAAAAAGAGCTGTGGTGGTACTTAGAGTTACGAAAATTCGGTTCTGCGCCACATAGCGGCTTTGGGCTGGGCTTTGAACGGCTCATCCAGTTTGTTACCGGCATGACCAACATTCGCGATGTTATTCCGTTCCCGCGTTTTCCCGGCAATGCCGAATTTTAAGTGGATTACTTGAGGATATAGTAAAGGGATTTCAAAAAACTGCTTTATAGCCCTGCCTTTTCCGAAGCCTGCTTGCGCTAAAGCTTCAGCAAAGGCAAGTGACTACGTGCAGGCAGGTTTCTTATTTCGGTTGTTTCAGGAAGCCAAGTTCAATAAAACCATCTTTTAGTTCCTCTTTGATTTCTTTAGAACCATACATTTGTAAGTGAGTTGCTCTATTGTTAGGTTCAAAAATTAAAGCAAAACTAAAATTAGAACAACATTTTCTTTCAAAATTGATAAACTCCAAAAGTTCTTGAGAATATTCAATTGATTCTTGAAAAGTCAAGTCGTAACCTGTTTCAAGTTCTTCAACCTTAGCTATTTTTTTTGCCATTGTAGCCTGAAGAAATTCTTTTCTTTCCGACATTTCCTTGCTGGAAAGATTGCACGAAGGAACTAATGCTTTCAAATCGGTTATATCATCAGGATTAGATGAGCAACCTTTGTCGCAGGAGTTTTTTCCACAACTGCCACAAGCTGCTGTTTGAGTGATGTCCGACTTTGCGGTTGTTTTACAATTGACACTTTTGCAAATGGTTTGCTCAAAAAAGCAGAAGAAAGCCAATACAGCTATTACAACTACCGAAATTCCGATTATCATTTTCTTTGTCATTGCAATTATTTTAAAAGCCCAACTATTTGTAGATATTCTTTCAATTCAGCTTTAACCTGTGCAGACCCAAAGCGTTGATATTGAATTGTTCTTGTTTTGGCACTTACTATAAAAGCATAGTCGTATGTAGGACAGCACTTTAAATCTAATTTCAAAAAGTCGGTTAACTCCAACTGCAAATCCTTACTTGCGTTTTCATAAACAAACTCGTAACCTGTTTCTAATTCCTTTACTGCTGTTATTTTTTTGAAGGCATTCATTTCTTTAAATGCTTCAGCTTCTTGTAGCGTTTGCTCCAACGATTTTTCAGAGCAATGGTCATCGGTAATACCTCCTAAAGAAGTGTTTTCGGTGTTGCAACTGGTGTCGCAAGAGTTTCTGCCACATTTAGGGCAGGTCTCGTTTTCTGTTGTCATTTCGGTTTGCTATTTGATTACATTTGCAAAAGTAAACTGTGGAGTATAGTCCACGGTCAAGGGAAAAGTCAAAGAAAATTCCAAAAGGTATGCTAATAGGCGAATTATCAAGTCGTTGCGGGTTGTCAAGGGATACCATTCGCTTCTACGAAAAACACGGCTTAATAGCTGTCGGCAAGAAAGAAAGGCGGTATAACAACTATAAGGAGTATTCGGAAGAAACACTACAACGGCTTATGTCCATAAAGCTGATAAAGAGTTTTGGATTTACGCTCAATGAAGTGTCTGAGGTGCTGGATATGATAGATGTCAACGAGGCTACCTGCAATAATATGTCCGATAAAATTGAAAATAAGGTCAAACGGATTGACGAAAAAATACAGGAACTAATAAATGTCCGTACGTTAATGTTAAATGGTCTGAAAAGCTGTCAAGAGTCGTCTTGTAATCCGTCTGCCCCTTATGATAACTGTCCGATAATTGTTCCTAAACTTTAAGGTTTGCACAGTTGTCTAAGGTTGCCGATTACTTGCTCTTATACGCAAGCAACGGAGCGCTGTTCAGGAAACTCAACTGTTTTGTTACGCTTCGGTTGAACAATTTTTCAAAGAAGCTGTGCTTGTGCGGGAACATGGTGAGCACGTCCACTTTTACTTTCTTTATATAGTTGTTGATAGCCAACGGTGTATTTTCATTTACCAGCACACGCACCACCACATTCTTGTATTTAGACTTGATTACCATTTTATCAAGTTTACTTTCAGCAACTGTGGCAGCTTCCTTGTCGGTTGTTACATGAACAATGTGAATTAACGGCTTCTCTTTGCCAACAACAGACAACAGGGTTTTAAATTCTTTAGCAGCATTCAATAAATCGGTAGCATACACAACCAATTTTATTTTTTTGAACGAACTGGTAGCCGGTATGGCCAGTACAGGAATGTTGCTGGCTTCCAGCAGCGATGCCGTGTTGCTCCCCATCACCACTTTCTTTAACCCCGAGGCGCCATGCGTGCCCGTTATAATCAGGCTGGCTTTGGATTTTTTTGCAAACCTGCTCACCACATCAACAAAAGAAGGCCCAAGTTCAATAGCATGCCTGATCGGCTTGCCTCCTTTATTGGCTTTGTTGGCTTCCGCCAAAACAGGCTTAAAATCTTTTTCGGCCATTTTCACAAATTCGTCAATTAATGAACGCAGCCTTAACCGTGCACCGGATGCGTGTTGTGCTGTATTAACAACATGGAGCAATGTTACCTTGCCGTTCATTTTTTTGGCCATAGCAATGGCATAGCGTATGGCAACTTTCGACAAGTCGGAGAAATCGGTGGGAACGAGGATATTCAGCATGGGTTAAAATTTTATACTGAAAATTGCAGAAAAACGCTGAAACCACCTAACTAAATATGGCGAACAAAGGCTGATTTATATCAGCGGTCTTCGGGCGAATGAAGCATACCGTACCCCATTTCGACCAATCTGTAACATCTGTAAACGGATTATACCCGGTTCAAAAAAATCCCCCCGGTGTGCCGGAGGGATTTTGGAGTTCTATTAAGAGGATCGCGTTAACGGTTGCCCATTTTGTCCATTTCCTTATCAAATGTTTCCTTAAATTTCTCGTAATCGTAGTCAATTCTAAGGCGTTCATCTTTTGAAAGGTTTTCATTGTACTTCTGCACAATATCGCTGGCAGAAAGCTCAATGGCTACATAGGTTCTGTACCCGCCCTGCTTGGTTTGTACCTGCTTTTCGCAGATCATTTTAATACCCGACAAGGTTTGGTTTACAATGGTTCTGTTCAACTGCTCAAAACGTTCTTCCAGGTCTTCTCGGTTATTAAACTCGCGCGAGTTAACATAGTTGTCGGTTACAGTTTTTACAGTCGATTCAATGGCGGCCGCCAGTTCTGCACGGGCGTTGTCCATTGCTTTTTTCTTGGATACTACCAGGTCGGAGCTTTCGCCCAACGAATTTGCCCGGAAGTGGTTCTTGTTGGTGAAGTAATCCGAACCTGAACAGGGAATATTTAATTCGGTTTCACCTTTCTGCAATTTTTCTTTTCCCTTACAGCCAACCATCAGCACACCGGCCAGGGCGAATAATACAAGGGTTGAGTACGATAACTTTTTCATATATTTCAATTTTTGGTTTCCGATATACACTTACAATTTTAAGACCAATTTAGGTAAAGTCGTCTATATTATTGTAAAACGTTGTTTAATAGTTCAGTCATACGCTCTTTTTCAAGGGTTTCCATGGCCTTACTATAGGCATCCTGGCTCGAACGGTCGTAATCAAGGCCATAGCCCTTTATCCGGTCGAGCGTGGTGGCATAAATTACCCTTCCTCCTTTTGCTTCCGCTACCCGTATCACACCGGTAAGAAAAGTGATATAAATGCTTCCTGAAATTGACCCTTTTTCCGAGTCGGATAGCACCTCCAATAACAAATCCGCTGTTTTGCTATCTGTTGAGAATTCAAAGCCCGCATTGGTCAACAGGTTTTTTAGCCGGTTGGAAATCTGGTTACTGTTTTTAAGTATGCCCAACGACTTTTCAGTTGAGGTAAGGTAAACTACGGGTCGCTGTACTTTTAAAATTGCTTTTGCCGAAGGTGCAGTTAATGTAGAAGCTATCAGTTCATACACAGGAGATTCCGATGTTCCGCTTATGGCATCCAGGTTCAATTTAACAACTACCGTTTGTTCAAAATCGCGTGAAGCAATTTTGCTAATGAGAATTTTTGCCGAGCCGTTTTCATCAGTGATGTAGTTGGGAAAAACCTCGCCTCCTCCTTTTTCAAAAGCTGCACTAAGCGGAAAATTGGAGGCTGGCTGGCGCGTGTCTGTAAACATGGCCTTTACCATAACCGGTTGTGCGTTCAGGTTCAGCCTGCGGTTAATGGTCATTTCGGCAGGCTCAACCTGGAGCTGAATTTTATCTAACAGCGCTTTTACAGAGGCGTAGATTTCATTCGTAAGTAAAACTTCGCGGTCGTCAATTTTTACAGGAATCGCTTCTGCCAGGTATTTCTCAACACTCCTGAAAGCCTGAAAATAAAACCCGATTGCCTGGAGGCGGGCGCCCTCCTGTTCGGCTTTTCTTGCTTTATGAAGAAAATCGGTAGCAAGCGTTACGGCATTTCTTTTTTGCTGTTCTTTTATCTGACGATACCGCTCTTTCGACAACCGGTAGTAAACCCAATAGTTGCGGTCATCTTCATAGGCTCCAACCTGCTCAAATTCTTCAATCTCATCGGCAACATCGGTTTGTATAATCTGTTCGTATCGCTCGCGGAACTCCTTCCTGTCCTGCTCAAAAACATTCAAAATAGAGGTACTGGAAACCGTTACTTTTATTTGCGAAACGAGGTCATCCAATGCGCTTTTTTTTGCTGATTGTATGTAATTATTACTGCCGTCTTTAGCGCTATGTCCAACACCTATGTAATAACGCGGTTCATTTAATTTGCCCGTAAGCCAATCCGGGCGAGTGTCAACCAACTGGAGTTGAGGGCTACAAGCAAACAGGATAAAAACTAAGTATAGAAATATTCGGTTCACGAAATTTTTAGTCGATTTAATGCGTTATGGTAATGCTACTTCTGTGCCAATTTTGCATAGGATGAACAAATCTAACCCAAAATCGGTATAGTATTAAGCCAGAATATTTTAAATTGGGGGTAAATTATCGCAAACATGAAAAGAATTGCAGCGTTGGTATTGGGGTTAATCGTTTTAGGGTGCCAGGAAAGTGAGCATCCGGCAGGCGAATTCACAGGCAATGAAGTATCGTATGCCCTTCAGGCAGGTTCGGTGTACATCATTAGTGGAGTGGCTACGTTCAAGGAACGGAAAGACGGTTCTGCTACGGTGTCTATCAGCCTTACGGGAACTGAGGGCACCAAACAGCTACCCGTGCACCTGCATTTAGGCGATGTAGGCGAAGCCGATGTTGACGTTGCCGCTTTGCTTAACCCCATAAATGCCACGACCGGAGAAAGCGAAACCATTCTAACCCAATTAGCGGATGAAACAGCCATATCGTATAACGACCTGATAGATTTGAATGCGTGTATCAAAATTCACTTAGCTGAAACCGGGCCAGACCGTGACATTATACTCGCAGCCGGAAACATTGGTGTTGCCGCGTTGAACACTGCCAGCGGACGAGCTGGTATTGGTGTTTGCAGGAGTAATTAGCAATTACCAATTAGTAATTGATAGAAGCATTACTCTCCTCCGCCTACCTGCCATTCATAGGAGCTTGCAACGGCAGCATAATACTCGCGGTTAAGGCGGGCAATGTTGGTAACACTGATGCCTTTCGGGCATTCGGCTTCGCACGCTTTTGTATTGGTGCATGACCCAAATCCTTCGGCATCCATCTGCGCTACCATTTTCTCCACTCGTTCCTTGCGTTCGGGCTTGCCTTGCGGCAGCAACGCAAACTGCGAAACCTTAGCGCTCACAAACAGCATGGCCGAGGCATTCTTACAAGCAGCCACACATGCACCACAACCAATACATGTAGCTGCATCAAATGCTTCATCGGCAATTTTCTTTGGTATTGGAATTTCGTTTGCATCCGGCACACCGCCCGTATTAACCGAAACATAACCACCCGCCTGCTGAATGCGGTCGAATGCTGAACGGTCAACTATAAGGTCTTTAATAACCGGGAATGATTTTGCACGCCATGGCTCAATGGTAATCGTTTCTCCATCTTTAAAGCTGCGCATGTGCAACTGGCACGTGGTTGTTTGTAACGGGCCGTGCGGCCTGCCATTAATGTATAGCGAACACATGCCGCAAATACCTTCGCGGCAATCGTGGTCGAAATGAACAGGCTCTTCTCCTTTTTTAATCAGCTCGGTGTTCAGCACGTCCAGCATCTCCAGGAACGACATATCCGGGGAAGCGTGGTCGAGTTGGTAGGTTTTGAATCCTCCTTTGTCAGATGCGTTTTTCTGACGCCATATCTTCAGCGTTACTTTCATAATTACTTATAGCTACGTTGAGTAAGTTTTACATTTTCAAAAACAAGTTCTTCTTTGTGAAGCACTTCAGGTTGGTTGTCGCCTTTGTATTCCCATGCCGATACATACGCAAACTGTTCATCATTACGTTTTGCTTCACCATCTTCTGTTGCCGATTCTTCACGGAAATGACCTCCGCATGACTCTGCACGGCTAAGGGCATCGTCAACCATCAGTTCACCTAATTCCATGAAATCGGCCACGCGGTTTGCTTTTTCCAATTCCATATTCAATTCATTTGCACCGCCAAGAATTTTAACGTTCTTCCAAAACTCTTCCCTGATGCTTTGAATTTTTTGTTTCGCTGTTTTCAGCCCTGCTTCATTACGCGACATACCGCAGTATTCCCACATGGCAAGGCCAAGTTCGCGATGAAATTCATCAACAGTTTTATTACCATTAATATTCACTAATGTGTTAAGCCTGTTTGTTGCCTGTTCTATCGCTTCTTTAAACTCCGGCTTGTCGGTGCTCACTTTTTCGTAAGGCATACCGGCTAAGTAATCGCCAATGGTGTAGGGTATAACAAAATAGCCATCGGCTAACCCTTGCATCAAGGCACTTGCACCAAGACGATTTGCTCCGTGATCGGAGAAGTTGGCTTCGCCCAATGCATACAAACCCGGAACGGTAGTCATTAAATTATAGTCAACCCAAAGACCACCCATAGTGTAGTGCACGGCCGGGAAGATCATCATAGGCGCCTCATACGGGTTGTCGCCTGTGATTTGCTGATACATATCAAACAGGTTTCCGTACTTCGCTTCAATGGTTTTCTTACCATCGCGTTTTATCGCATCGGAGAAATCCAGGAACACGGCCAGGCCGGTAGCGCCAACACCTCGCCCTTCATCGCAAACCATTTTAGCATTGCGTGAGGCCACATCGCGCGGAACAAGATTTCCAAAAGACGGATACCTTCTTTCTAAGAAATAATCGCGTTCAGATTCCGGAATATTTGCAGCATCTTTTGCCTTTAAGCCAGGGTGTGCTGTTTTCGGCACCCACACGCGGCCATCATTACGCAACGATTCCGACATCAGCGTAAGCTTGGATTGGTGATCGCCCGACACGGGAATACAAGTAGGGTGAATTTGTGTATAGCAAGGATTGCCAAACAATGCACCTTTTTTGTGTGCACGCCAGGCAGCCGTCACGTTAGAGCCTTTTGCGTTTGTGGATAGATAAAATACGTTGCCGTATCCACCTGTGCATAACAGTACGGCATGTCCGCTGTGCGCTTCAATTTTTCCGGTTACCAGGTCGCGGGTTATGATGCCGCGCGCTTTGCCATCCACGATAACCACGTCCAGCATTTCGGTGCGGTTATACATTTTTACTTTTCCATTGGCAATCTGCCTGTTCATGGCCGAGTATGCACCCAACAACAATTGCTGGCCGGTTTGACCGCGTGCATAAAACGTGCGCGATACCTGCGCACCACCAAACGAACGGTTTGCCAACAAGCCACCATATTCGCGGGCAAACGGAACGCCTTGCGCCACACACTGGTCAATAATGTTCACGCTTACTTCGGCTAAGCGATGTACGTTGCCTTCGCGGGCACGATAGTCGCCACCTTTTATAGTATCGTAAAACAGACGATACACGCTATCGCCATCATTCTGATAATTTTTTGCCGCGTTAATTCCGCCTTGAGCGGCAATGCTGTGCGCCCTGCGCGGACTATCCTGAAAGCAAAATGCCTTTACATCATAGCCGAGTTCGGCAAGTGATGCAGCTGCGGAAGCTCCGGCCAGACCGGTGCCCACTACAATCACATCATATTTTCGTTTGTTGGCCGGGTTGACCAGCTTGAGATTAAACTTGTGCTTCGTCCATTTTTCAGCAAGCGGTCCTTCCGGAATTTTTGAATCTAACTTCATATTGCGGTATCAGATTTTTCTGTTAAAAAGAAATGTCAAAAAACATGAACAACGGAATAGCTGCAAACAACGCAGGTACGATAATGGCAAACGCCCTTCCTACAAATCTTATCAGGCCGTTGTATTTAAGGTGATTAAGCCCAAGCGTTTGAAACGCACTGGCGAAACCATGCCACAAATGAAACCCAATCGCACCCATGCAAATCACATACACGGCAACATACCAGGCTTTATCAAACCAGATATCTACAATGTTTGCCAGGTCGCGAACTTCAGCGCCATCATAATTCACCGTGGGGATAGAGCCGTAGTGCATTTGCGCCCAAAAATCTTTCAGGTGAATAATGATAAAGGCCAGAATTATCGTTCCGAGAATACCCATATTACGCGAAGCCCACGCGGAAGACTTACCGGAAGTTTGTGCATAGCCAACCGGGCCGCGTGCTTTGCGGTTTTGAACCGATAAGATAATGCCGTACACCGCATGAATAAGGATAAAGGCAAAGTTTCCTTTCGAGATAGTTTGAACAAGCGCGTTAGTGCTCATAAACTCCGCATAGATATTAAACGACTTGCCGCCATCATCTTTGAGGAGCTGAAGGTTACCGGCCAAATGCACGGCCAGAAACGAAATGAGGAAAAGACCCGTAAGGGCCATGAGAATTTTTTTGCCTAATGAACTCGACAAAAATTTAGTAAACCATGTCATAGGTGTATGTTATGCTTAACAAATTATTGCAAACGCATAAAAATACTTCGCGATGGAATACCAAACAATTGATGCGTGTAGTTTAAAGGCTTTCTAAACACGCGTGGTGTACACTATTGTATAAATCAGCCTAATTGAAATAAGGCGATAATGATTGCTATCACAAAAACCATCACGATCAGGAACCATTCGCGTTTTACCCAATCTCCAAACTTGTTAATAAACCGTTTCATAACGAATTGTCTTTGAGCCGGTAATTGCCAAAACTAAGCCCAAATATTAATAGTGCAGAATATCAAGTAGTTACAAAAATACCATACGGCCATAAATTGGGTTATAGTCCCATTTCAGGAATAATATACAATAATGGGAATGGAATTAGTCTGCCAAAGCGCGTATTTTTACAGTTTTCAACCACTACGAACACGATTTAGATGTACCTGATTTTTGACACGGAAACCACTGGGATTCCGCATAACAAAACCGCGCCTATAACCGACCTGGAAAACTGGCCCAGGCTCGTTCAATTAGCCTGGCAACTGCACGACAGGCATGGAAAACTGCTGGCACAACAGAACTACATTATTAAACCGGACGGTTTCAACATTCCCTTTAAGGCAGAACAGATACACGGAATTTCAACGCAACGTGCCACGGAAGAAGGTCATGACCTGAAAAAAGTGCTGGACGCCTTTCTGGCAGACCTTGAGCGCACCGAGCTGTTGGTAGGGCATAATATTGAATTTGATATTAATATTATCGGTGCCGAACTTATCCGAAAACAAATTTCCCCGGATAAATTTCTTGCTACCGCAAAAACAGATACCGGCCTTGCGTCAATTGAATTTTGCCAGCTAAGTGGCGGTATAGGCGGAAGACTTAAAATGCCCCGCCTGATTGAGCTGCACGAAAAACTTTTCGGGAAAGATTTTGGCGATGCACATGACGCAGCCTATGATGTGGCCGCTACCGCACGCTGTTATTTCGGGCTGATTGAAAAAAAGGTAGTCAAACCTGCCGACAGCACGCCCATTACCGATATTGTTTACGAAGAGCCTCAACTTGATGAAGCCAACTTCGCAAAACGCAAACGCAGAAAAGATGCCGGCTATTCGCTTGATGGCGACCAATCTGCTTCTATTGATGCGTCTTTCTGTCACCTTCACATACATTCGCAATACTCGGTGCTCCAGGCTACACCCGAAATAAAAGCATTGGTAACCAAAGCCCAGGCGCTGAACATGCCCGCAGTTGCTTTAACTGATTTGGGCAATATGTATGGCGCATTCAAATTTGTGCGCGAGGCGTTGGCGCATAATATCAAACCCATTGTGGGATGCGAGTTCTATCTCGCAGACGAAAGAACGAAACTAAAATTCACCAAAGACAATCCGGATAAACGCTATAACCAGGTATTAATCGCCAAAAACAAAAACGGTTATCAAAACCTGGCTATACTTAGCTCGTTAGGTTTTACAGAAGGCTTGTACGGCATTTATCCGCGCATTGATAAGGCATTAGTTTCGCAATACAAGCAAGACCTCATTGCAACAACCGGAACACTATCAAGCGAAATACCACATCTGATACTACATGTGGGAGAGCGCCAGGCAGAAGATGCCTTCAACTGGTGGCACGAACAGTTTGGCGATGATTTTTATGTTGAACTTAATCGCCACGGGCTTCAGGAAGAAGATCACGTGAACGAAGTATTGCTTGGCTTTGCCAGGAAATACAATGTGAAATACTTCGCAGCCAACGAAGTGTATTATATAGACAAGGAAGAATCAAACGCGCACGATGTATTGCTGTGTATTAAAGAAGGCGAATTCAAATCTACACCGATAGGCGAAGGGCGAGGCTATCGGTATGGTTTACCCAACAACGAATTTTATTTCAAATCGCAGGATGAAATGAAATCCATTTTTCGCGACCTGCCCGAAGCAATTGAAACCATCAGCGCAATAATTAATAAGATTGAAACGTACAGCCTTGAACGCGAAGTTGCGCTTCCAAAATTTGATATTCCGAAAGAATTTAAAACAGAAGACGATTACCTGAAACACCTCACATACGAAGGGGCTGAAAAGAAATACGGTGAACTAAATTCCCAGTTAAAAGAAAGAATCGACTTTGAACTGGAAACTATTCGCAAAACAGGTTACCCCGGATACTTTCTTATCGTACAAGACTTTACTTCCAAAGCGAGAGAAATGGGTGTTTCTGTTGGGCCGGGGCGTGGTTCCGCTGCCGGTTCGGCTGTTGCCTATTGCATAGGCATTACCAACGTTGACCCAATCAAATACGATTTGCTGTTTGAGCGTTTCCTGAATCCCGACCGTATATCGCTACCCGATATTGATATTGACTTTGATGACGAAGGCCGCGATAAAGTATTGAAGTATGTAATCGACAAGTATGGCAAAAACCAGGTAGCCCAAATTATAACATACGGAACCATGGCTGCGAAATCTTCCATTCGCGATTGCGCACGGGTAATGCAGCTTCCGTTGCCGGATGCAAACTTCCTTGCCAAAATGGTTCCTGAACGACCGGGCACAACCCTGGATGCCGCCTTTGAAGAGGTGAAAGAATTGGCTGATATTAAAGGAGGGAGCGATTTAAAAGCCGATGTACTCAAGCAAGCCATTGTATTGGAAGGTTCTGTTCGCAACACGGGTACACATGCCTGCGGAGTAATCATCACACCCGATGAACTAACCAAGTTTGTTCCGGTGGCTACGGCCAAAGACTCCAACATGCTGGTAACGCAATTCGATAACAGCGTGGTGGAAGGCGCTGGATTGTTGAAAATGGATTTTCTTGGCCTGACCACGCTTTCTATCATTAATACCGCGCTTAAAAACATTAAAAAAAGTAAGAGCATAGAAATTGACATTGACAGCGTTCCGTTAGATGATGAAAAAGCCTATCAACTCTTTCAGCGTGGCGAAACGTCTGGCACGTTTCAGTTTGAAAGTACCGGAATGCAGAAGTACCTGCGCCAGCTCAAGCCCGATAAGTTTGAAGATTTAATTGCCATGAACGCCCTGTACCGACCGGGGCCAATGGAATACATTCCGGCATTTATTAATCGTAAGCACGGCCATGAGCCTATCAAATACGATTTACCCGAAATGGAAGAGTTTCTTGCCGAAACTTATGGCATTACCGTCTATCAGGAACAGGTGATGTTGCTTTCGCAGAAGTTGGCCAACTTTAGTAAAGGCGATGCCGATGTATTGCGGAAAGCAATGGGTAAAAAACAAAAGAGCGTGCTCGACAAGATGAAGGATAAATTCATTGAAGGTTGTAAAGCCAATGGGCACGCACAGGAAACCTGCGAAAAAATCTGGGTTGACTGGGAAGCTTTTGCGCAGTATGCGTTTAATAAATCACACTCAACGTGTTATTCGTTGGTGGCCTATCATACAGCCTACCTCAAAGCCAATTACCCGGCCGAATATATGGCGGCTGTACTAACACACTCGCAAAGCAACCTCGACAAGGTAACGTACTTTATTGAAGAATGCCGCTACTTAGGCATACCGGTGTTGGGGCCGCACGTAAACGAGTCGGGTGTATATTTTGAAGTGAATAAAAACGGAGAAATCCGGTTTGGGCTTGGCGCTATTAAAGGCGCAGGCGATTCGGCTGTTGAGGCTATCATTCATGAACGCGATGCACACGGACACTTCGAGGATATTTTTGATTTCGCCAAGCGCGTTAATCAACGTTCGATAAACAAAAAAACATTTGAATGCCTTGCTTTATCCGGGGCGTTCGACTGCTTTGAGGGCATTCACCGCAGGCAATATGTGTATGCGAAAGACGGAGATGCAAGCTTAATTGAGAAGGCTGCGAAGTATGCCGCCAAAGCACAACTCGATGAACAAAGTTCGCAGGTAAGTTTGTTCGGTGGGTCATCGGGAACGGCCATGCCCAAACCAAAAATTGAACCGGTTGAGCCTTTCAGTGAAATTGAAAAACTGAATCTGGAAAAAGAAGTTGTGGGCATTTATATATCCGGTCATCCGCTCGATAATTTCCGGTTTGAATTAGATGCGTTTTGCAATACACTCTGCAACCAGTTGCTCGACATTGAAAACATGATTGGTCGCGAAACGAAAATCTGCGGCATTGTAACAGCCGTAGAGCATCGTACAACCAAAACCGGAAGACCATTCGGAAAGTTTACCATTGAAGATTACAGTGGCAACTTCACCTTCACGTTGTTTGGTGAGGATTACATGAAATATAAAAACTATATGTCGCAAGGCTGGTTTTTGTTTATTGAAGGCATGATACAACGCAACACCTGGGGGCGTATGGAAGTGGAATTCCGCATTCGCGGGATTGAGTTGTTGAACGAACTGGTACAAAAGCGGCTTCAGGGATTGGCTTTGCGATTACCCGTTCACGGCATCACCAAAGAAGTTGTTGACACCCTTGAAACGCAATGCAAAAACAACCCGGGGCAGGCTGCCCTTCAACTCGTTATTAAAGATGACCAGGAAACCCTCCAGGTAGAGCTTCTTTCGCGCAATTACCGGCTGAATGTGAGCAATGCCTTAGTGCAGGAGTTTAAAAAGTATGGCGAAATAGGGGTGATTACGGATAAGTTCCAGGTGCGTTGGCTCACCGAAACACGCATTGAAGATAACTTAGTTGACCTGGAGGATGATGAAACTAATTCTCCTACCTTTGTGTTGGAATCAGCAGAACTAATTAACCAATAACTATAACATACTTTTATGGGCAAAACTATTGAATTGACCGACTCAACTTTTGAACAAACCATTAAATCCGATAAACCCGTTTTAGTGGACTTCTGGGCCGAATGGTGCGGCCCCTGTAAAATGATTGGCCCCGTTGTGGAAGAGCTTGCCGGTGAGTACGAAGGCAAGGCCGTTGTGGCCAAACTTAATGTTGATGAAAACCCTGAAACCGCTGCCAAGTTCGGCATACGCTCCATCCCTACCTTATTGGTATTTAAAGGCGGCCAGGTTGTAGATAAGCAGATTGGTGCAGTACCGAAATCTGTACTGGCTCAAAAACTTGCTGCCCAGGTAGCCTGATAACAAAAACAATTTTATTCAATAAACCCAACCGGACGGTGTGCCGGTTGGGTTTATTGTTTGATATATCTGCCGCTTACATCCATTTCTATTTTTTAAACCTGTTATCTTCTTCCATCTTGCACGTTGATGAAAACACCAACGTGGGCTGCTGGCGTGCGAACACAAGCAACGGCTAAGTGTTGGCGGTCTGTGCAATTGTCAACTGTGATTTTTTTGAATGTCATTTTTACGCCACTTTCTTGTCTGTCGGTAAAACTTTGTCCGCTCACTAAAGAGCCCACAAAGTCCTGTGTAAACTATGTCGTAGTTATCCTTAATCGTTTCTATATAGTCTCCAACAATAGATGTGTTGTCGAAAGGAGCATAGATTATTTCTTCCTTTCCAGTCAATGAGTCAATTTCTACAATTGGGCTAAAATATCCTGGTGGTGGCGGAGCATAATTCTTTTTGTGTCCAAATATTAAGTATTTGTCTCCTAATCTTAGCATTCCGAGACAACTACCTCGTCCAATTTGATAAATGATAACCTTACCCTGCTTAAAATCACCCTTTATTATTTTCTCAATTGTAAAGAAAACTTCACTTCCTTTTCCTTCATTATTTAATAGTCGTACCGCTACACTGTCAGGATGAATATTTGTCGTTGGTCGTCCGATTACAACGTAGTCATAAGTCTTTAACATTTTTTTATAGTCCAAATCATTACAAACACAACCAAATACATTATTCAGTCCCAATAGAGTTATTGTCAATATGGTTATCAGTTGTCTCATATTTTTTGGCATGGCTACCAACTCCTGCATTTGCCTTGAAATCAAACACAAGAGATGGATCTTTTTTCGTCAGGCGCTGACAGCCTTGTACTTCTCCCGCTCTTCCCTTTCGAGGGCAATCAGGTCATGTAATAGTGTAAGCGTAATTTGTCCGGGTTTACCATCGCCAACAGGCTTATCATCAACCTGAACAATGGGGATGATTCTTTTCGTGGTGCTGGTCATAAAGGCTTCTCGCGCTTGCGCAATATCATTCAGTGTAATTATTTCTTCTTTTACTGTAAATTTTTTCGCAGCTAATGCGAGCACGTGTTTGCGGGTAATGCCTTTCAAAATATTTTTAGCGGGTGTTGCCACTGCTCCATCCTGCTTCACTATAAAAAAATTGCAACGCGGAAACTCCGTAACCTCGCCCCGCATCTGGTACAGCACATCAACCGCGCCCTGCTCTTCCATTTTCTTCAACGTCCAGATGCCGGTTAAGTAGTTGATAGTTTTTACAGTAGGCATTTCGCGCACATATTCATGTGTAATTATTTTAACGCCTTTCGGCTGAACCGTATCAGGCGGAAAAAGAAAGGCTGCCTGTTGTATAATCAGGTTTGGCTTACTGATACGAAATCCATCCGGAGAATATCCGCCTGTAAGAATAACCTTGATGCCCGACATGGGCAGGTTGTTTTTCTTTATCAGCTCAAACAATGTTGACTTAAACGCTTCGCGCTCCATCGGCACATCTAATCGCATGGTTTTTGCCGAGGCATAAAACCTGTCGATATAATCTTCTAAGAACAACGGCACGTTATCCATTACCCGAAAAAAATCAAAAATTCCATAACCGCGTTGAATGGCGAGGTCGCTTACATGCACCACAGCCTTATCGGCTTCAATAAAATCGTTATTCAAATAGATATACATCACTTTACAATCATATTATACTTTTTCAAAATTTTTAGCACTTCCTGCTTTGGCAAAGCCTCAACAGTTCGTCCGTCCTTTCCCTTCATTGTTTCGGCAGCAAAAAGCGAATTGATTATCGCTTCTTCGGTAGCTTCAATCACCGCCAAAAATAACGGGGACATCGCATCATTTCTAAGAAAAGACGCTGAATCTGTCTGTTCCTTTTTTTCATGCTTCACACGCACCTGTTCATCAGTGGAAAAGGCTATCACATAATCGCCACTGCCGTTTGATGCAATACCGCCTGTTTTGGCAAGGCCCATCATGGCGCGCTGCGCGAGCCGTTCGAGATTGCGCGAATCCAATGGTGCATCAGTAGCTACCACAATCATGCACGAGCCGTCTGCGTTTTCTACTTGTCCGCTAAGGAAATACTTTTTCAACTCCTCGCCAACGGGCGCTCCGTCAACCTGTAACACACCGCCAAAATTGGTTTGTGCCAACACGCCAACCGTATATCCGCCAGAAGCTTTTGGCAACACACGCGAGGCTGTGCCTATACCGGCTTTAAAGCCAAAACTCACCGTACCTGTTCCTGCTCCTACGTTTCCTTCCGCTACGGCTCCGTCTTTTGCCTTTTGAATGGCTTCAAGAACATGGTCTTTTTTTACATGCCTGCCACGAATGTCATTCAAGTATCCGTCATTGGTTTCGCCCACTACGGCATTTACCGATTGCACGTTTTCATTGCCGGGCAGATTTAACGTGTATTCAATTATTGCATCCATCGCTGCGGAAACACTCAACGTATTGGTAAGCACAATGGGAGTTTCGAGGTTGCCCAATTCCATTACCTGCGTGCTGCCGGCCAGTTTGCCGAAACCGTTCCCTACAAAAATTGCAGCCGGAACTTTATCCTGGAAGATATTACCATCGTGCGGAAGTATGGCGGTAATACCAGTGCGAACGGATGAACCTTCAACGAGCGTAATGTGTCCTACTTTCACACCCGGCACATCGGTAATGGTGTTGAATTTACCGGTTGGCAGTACACCGATTTTTATTCCAAGTTCGCGGGGGCGTTGTTGGCTCCACAGCGAAAAGGTTATTAGTGTGAGGAAGAGTATAATAACTTTTGTGTGCATGGGGTAGTAGATTTCAGATTGAAGAATTCAGATTTTAGAAATTTATGGCTCATAAAGCTAAAATCAAAAATCGTTAATCGGCAATCTTCAATCTTAAAAAACCAAACTTAAAAGTCAACCTTCTTCATTCGCTCTACCATTTCCAGCACGGCCGGGCAAACTAAGGTGTTTTTATAGGTCAGTTCCATAATCTGCACCATTTTCTTCCGGTCAGTGTGCGGGTATTCGCGGCAGGCTTTCGGGCGGCTGTCGTAAACTTTACAGTAATTATCTTCATCCAAGAACGGACAGGGAGAAGATTTTAACACGTAGTCGTTGTCTTCATCTATTCGCAAATACGTTTCAACAAAATCGCCCGGTTTCATGCGCAACGCTTTGGCTACCCGCTCAATATCCGTTTGATAAAAAATAGGGCTGGTTGTTTTGCAACAGTTGGCACAGGCAAGGCAGTCTGTTTCTTCAAAAACTTCTTCATGAAACTGATGAAACGCTGCATCCACCTTTCGCGGGTCTTTTTTCTTTAATCCCGTAAGGAACTTCCTGTTTTCGGTGGCAAGCCGATGAGCCTTGGTATGAAAGGTTTTTAAATCCATATAGAAACCCAAATATCGCAAAATGAATATCGGTATGAAGTGCTAAATGAACAAAAGTGTATTGCGTTGTTAACCTCACCCCCAACTAAGATTTGAGACTTTACGGAAATATCCCTTCCCCCTCTCCCGTAGGAGAGGGGGCAACAACGCTGTATAAATTTCAGAAATCTTTAATGGGGGTAAGGTCATATACAGGTTTCTGCATGCTTTTGCTTTTTGAAACCGTTCAAAAAAAATGTACCGGGTTTTTCGGATTTACGCCTACCTTCGGGATTGAAAGCATTAAACCATTCTATATGAAAAACCTTTATACCCTGCTCCTTTTAGTCCTGATAACCGGTTCAGCTTTTGCACAACGTGTGCTGGAAGCCGAGTCGGCAGTAACCACATCAGGCACCGTTACCGTAAAAGGAAAAGTAATTCCTTATACGGCCACAGCCGGAACCCAGCCTGTCTGGAATGCCGAAGGGAAACCAGTCGCCTCGTTGTTCTACACGTATTACGAGCGGTCGGACATTAAAGACAAATCTTCGCGCCCGATTGTATTCTCCTACAACGGTGGACCTGGTTCTGCCTCTGTTTGGATGCACGTTGCCTACACCGGCCCGCGTATTTTGCAAATCGACAAAGAAGGTTACCCGGTGCAACCCTACGGTGTAAAAGAAAATCCACACAGCATTCTTGATGTTGCTGATATTATTTTCATCGACCCGGTAAACACAGGGTATTCGCGCATCTTAGATAAAGACACGAAGCAAAGCGAATTTTTTGGTGTGAATGCCGACATCAAATACTTAGCTGAATGGATGACTACGTTTGTTTCAAGAAAAAACCGTTGGCAATCGCCTAAATATTTAATTGGCGAAAGTTACGGAACAACCCGTGTGTCGGGGCTTGCACTTGAATTGCAGAATGCGCAGTGGATGTATCTAAACGGAGTGATTTTAGTTTCGCCTACCGGATTGGGCATTAACCGGGGCAACCAGGTTGAAGCGGCCAACCGCTTGCCCTACTTCACAGCTGCCGCCTGGTTTCATAAAGCCTTACATCCCGATTTGCAAAAAAGAGATTTAACTGATGTACTCGCAGAAGTAGAAGACTATACAATCAACGAAGTAATACCGGCTATTGCGCGTGGCGGATGGCTTGATAATGCCAAACGAAAAGCTGTTGCTTCCAAAATGGCGTATTATTCCGGAATCTCAGAAAATGCAATCCTGCAACACAACCTTGATGTGCCTACCGGTTTCTTCTGGAAAGAGTTATTGCGCGACAACGGCTATACCGTTGGCCGGCTTGACTCGCGTTACCTCGGCATTGACCGTAAAGATGCAGGTGACCGCCCCGACTACAATGCAGAGCTTACATCGTGGCTACATTCGTTCACACCGGCTATCAACTATTACTTACGTGAAGTGTTGAACTATAAAACTGATGTGAAATACAATATGTTTGGCCCCGTGCATCCATGGGACAGGAACAACGACAACACCGGTGTAAACCTTAGGCAGGCTATGGCACAAAACCCGTATTTGAACGTTATGTTTCAATGTGGATACTATGATGGAGCCACTACATACTTTGAAGCGAAGTACACCATGTGGCAACTTGACCCCAGCGGTAAGTTCAAAAACCGTTTCAGGTTTGAAGGCTATCGCAGCGGGCACATGATGTATTTGCGCGAAGAAGACCTGGCTACATCAAACGAACACATCCGCGATTTTATTTTAAAATCGACACCGAAGAAGGGAGAAGCGGCCAAATATTAGTTATTAGTTACCGGTTGCAGGTAACGATACCTGCAACCGGTTTGTGATTAAAATCACCAACTCCTACCCGAAACTTGTGTAACCTTGCGTCAGTTATCCTTAGGTATGAAAACAATAATCATAAAGTGGAGTATTGGTATAGTACTGGGCGCCCTGGGTGGGTTTCTGTATTGGTATTACATCGGCTGCGAAAGTGGCGGTTGCGCCATTACATCATCGCCCGTTAACAGTACGCTGTATGGCGGGTTGATGGGTGGGTTGTTATTGAACTCGTTTGAATCCAAAAAGCAAAAGCATGAAGCCTCTGGTGAAACCAAGCATGAATGATTAAACTAATTCAAATACGATTTATTGTCCTCATCAGCTCGATTGCGCTTCTCGCTTCATGTTCATCAAACAAACAGGAGAATGACCAGGTAAATATTATTCCGGATAGTGTTTACTTGAATAAAGGCGATAAATTGGTGGCGCATACTTTCGATACGCTGCGCAACTCCTTGCTTTCGGCCATTGGGCAAAATGGACTTGCTTACGCCATTGATTTCTGTAACGAAAAAGCCTATCCCCTAACTGCCCTATACCAAGGCGACAGCATAACGATAAGGCGTTCTTCTGCACGATACCGAAACCCAAAAAACCAACCCGATAGTTTGGAACAGGCAACACTTGCCGGTTTTATTGTAAACGGGCCGTCCACAAAAATTATCCGAACCGGAAACCAGGTTCACTACATCAAACCCATTATCATGCAGGCCATGTGTTTGAACTGTCACGGTGTGCCCGACCAAAACATTAAGCCGGAAACGTTGCAGGTCATACATGAACGCTACCCTGCCGACCAGGCCATTAATTATGCCGAAGGAGATTTACGCGGCATCTGGCATATTGCCTTTGCGCTGAAGCGGTAATTCAAAACCAGATATTTTTTTCACTCCGTGACTAATATCACTTACAAGGTATGTGTGCTTACCGACTTTTGCCATGTGATTATTTAACCATAAAACTTTAACAATACTTATGTTTGGATTATTTGGATTTGGGCCTAAGAACTATGAAAACCTGAACGGCCATGCTTTTAAAGAAAAGTTTTTATCAACACCGGGAGCCGTACTGATTGACGTGCGCACACAGGGGGAGTTCCGATCCGGAAGTATTAAAGGCGCACGCAACATCGACATTATGTCAAGTTCGTTCAGTCAACACATTTCTACATTAGATAAGAATAAAGAATATTTCCTGTTTTGCCGAAGCGGAAGCCGCAGTGGGCAGGCCTGCAACCTGATGGCCAAACAGGGATTTAAAGTACACAACCTGGGCGGTGGTGTAGGCGACTGGCCTGCGTAGTGTTTTTTTGGGGTTTCGGTTTGAGTGAAAGCTGCTTCGGGAACGGGGCGGCTTTCTTGTTTTAAGCTGAATAATCCGCAAAATTCCAAAGGCGGGCTTTTAGTTGTAAGTGAGAGAACAGGGAAAACGAAGATAATAGCAACTCTCAATACAAGCCTTTTAGGAAGAACATTTAATGCTATTGTAAAATCTTTGACCGACCGATACAATGACTGTCTGACAAAAGGAACATATCAAGAATTGATTTTAAATGGACAACGTTTTCGGATTTTGACTTAAAGACAATAAACGAAGCATTGAAAAATGATTAATGTGAGAACTTGTTACACACAATACAAGCTTAGTCGTTGTTCATCTTCCCAACCAACAACAATTGAAAGAAATGAAACGGTTACAAATTGTAACCAGTTAAGGTCAACCCTCTACCGATAACAAATCCTTTTATACGGACAATACTTACAGTTTTCTATTTCTGGTGTTTGGTCGAATACCGTATCGGGATTGAAGAGTTCTTCCAACAGTTCTTTTAATCCCGCTTCAAATTCGGGTAGTACAGTATGTACGTCATACAGCTTTTGCTTATTCATCGTCAACCCGAATTCCATATCGGCATCAAACAGGTTTTTACCGTTCAGCAACCCGGGCGTTACCCGCAGCCCTTGCGTGTTTTTGGTTTTGGTGTATAGCCACGCATACAGCAATGTTTGAAACGCAGCCTTGTTTCGACTCCCTTCGCGAGCGTAGAGAGAAACAACGGAATCAAAATCCAGCTTATCGCGACCGGTTTTGTAATCAACAATGCGCAGCAAATCATCTTTCCGGTCAATGCGGTCAATTTTACCTCCCAACAACACCTTGCCCACAGGTGCGTTGATAGAAAAGGCGTACTCCATGTTTTGCTCCACACCTTCCAATGCGAAGGGGGTATATCTTTTATCATGTTCAAGTATTCGCGCAATAAAACGCTTCACCACTTCACTCACCAATATCAACTGTCCTTCGTATTCTACCGGCTTGCCGGGGCCGAGGTTGTAAGTTTTTATTACCTCCTGGTCGAGTAGTGTTTGAATCAGTTTCTCCTGGTTTTCCAGGTCGTTCGCTTCAACAACAGATGTTCCCTTTTGCTCTGCAAGTTTCTTATAAAAGGCTTCCATTACGTTGTGCACAAAATTTCCGAGCACACGCGCGTCCATATCTTCTTCAATCTCATCGGCTTCTTTAATCTTCGCCACATGGCGGAAATAAAACCTAAGGCGACATTCAATGTACATATTCAACGCAGAAGGAGAAAGTCCGTTGAATTTCCGGTGGTCGCTCTGTTCATTCAATTTTGCAAGAGCCTCCAACACGGCTTTATCTTTTTGAATAACGATTGGCTTTACCTCGTTCACGCCAATAGTATTGTGCAACGCATGATGCCGGAGTTTCTTTCCACTTTCAAACATCAGTTGTTGCAGGTAGCGACTCATTTCACCCTGACCAAGAATGTCGGTTTCGGTGTTGTAGAAAATAGAAACATTTTCTGCACGCTGAATGATACGGTAAAAAAGATAGGCATACATCGCGTCCTGATGCTGCAACGTAGGCAGGGTGTATGCCCTGCGTATGTTAAACGGAATGTACGAACCCTTGCTACCACCCGAAGGCAACGAACCTTCGTTGAGCGAAAGAATGTACACATTTTTAAAATCGAGGTTACGGGTTTCGAGCATACCCATTAGTTGCAAGCCCTGAAGCGGCTCACCACTAAACGGGATGCGCACCGTGCGCACGTATTGTCTGAAAAACCGCTGGAACGAACGCAGGTCGGAGTATTGATTGCCCAAAATCTCTTCCGTACGATTCAGGCAAGTCAGCATTCGAAAAATGTATTCCTTATCAAAATCATACAGGCTGTTTACTGCACCCAATGCAGCCAGGCAGGCTTTGAGGTATTGCGTAATGTTACTCACCTCTGCCGAAGCAAACATGAGGCGATGCAATTCTGTTTCGCTTGCAAGAAAGTTTTCAGGCACCGATACCCAATTGTGCTTGAGCATTTCCTTGCGCTTGCTTTGCGCAACTTTTGAATCGGCCGATACCGTGAATGGATGGTTCAACAGCGACAACACCGGGCGGTGATGAAAGTATTCATCCTTACGGCTAATCTGTAATTCAATCAGCAATTCAACGAAATTAAATACAGGTGTAGCGCTGAGGGAGAAGCCCATCGTAACGTTCAGTTTCTCCACACTGTCGGAAACACTGTGCAAGGCAGGCAACAATAATTTTTCATCCGGCAATACAATAAGTGTTTCTTCGGGCAGTGCGCCCGCAACCATGTTTTCTTTGAGCACCTGCCCCATTAACTTAGCCTGCCCTACGGGTTGTGCAGCACCATATAGTGCAATGTTTTTCTCGTTGCGAAAGTTGGCAGGCACTTGTGCCTCAAAGGTTTTGCCGAGCACCTTATGATCCTGGTATTCGCGGAAAAAATCACCGGCCTCCTGCGTAGCGTTGTTCAGGTAGTATTCATCCACATCCCAAAACATGGAAGCACCACACTCCACCGCATGCGTAATGATAACCTCCTCGGCTTTGGTAAGGGCGTTGAACCCGATAAAAACCTCTCGCCCTGTTCCCAACTTCTCTCCCTGTAAAATTTTCTCTGCTATTTCCCTATGCACCATGCCCTCATAGGCAAGCCCTTTATTTAATAATTGTGTACGATAGTTGGTATATACATCAAAGAGGTGTTTCCATACTTCCAGGAATTTCTTCCTGTTTTCTGTCTGATACTCCGCGAAATTTCCCCAGAATTCGAGCAAGAATTGTTTCTGTTCGTCAGTGAGGTAATCAAAACTGCTGTCGAGCTCTTTCTGTTGGCTAAGGTCGCGGAAGAGCATTTCGGCATTTACTAAGTATTTGTCAATCTCTTCAACATCGCGCAACAGCATTTCACCCCAATAATAAAAGCGGTCGAACGACTCGTTTACATTAACTGTTTCTGTATAGGCTTTATGTAAACGATACACTAATTCGAGTTTATCAGGAACCTGCAACATTGAAAAATTCTTTATGTACTCTTCAATGGTCAGCATGGTTGGCGCAAAGGCAGGTTTTTTCAACAGCGTTCCGAGGTGCTTGCGGAAAAACAGAATTGCTCTTCGGTTTGGAAACACAAGTGTTACTTCCTCCAGGCGCGGATGTTTGGCCATTACCTTCTGTGCAGTCTCAAGGAGAAAGGGTGTCATGTTGGTTGTGATTTAAAACTTTTTCTTACTTCACTTAATAATTGAACGTACACAAAGTAGGCAATAGGCAATTTCCAGTAGGCAATCAATATTTATGTACACGATTTGCCTACTACCAACTATATTTTCATGTAACATCATCTAACAAATACTACAAGCCCAACTCTAATTGGTCATCATCTTTTTTCTTTACTGTTTTGGCTTTTTCAGTTTTCACTTCCACCACTTCGCCTGTGCGCACATACAGCACGTATCCTTCCACTTCCGCGAAATTCATATTTCTTAACACATCCATATAGGCCAGCACTTGCTGCTGGTCGGCTTTGGATGGCGCACCGGTTTTGAAGTCGATGACAACAGCTCTGTTATCTTTTATCAGCAACCGGTCAAAACGATTCTCTTCCCCACCCGGTAGCATAACCGGCACTTCGGTACGCACTTCCCAGCTCTCATCAAACCACGATGAAATCAACGGCTCGCTCAACAGTTGTTGTAATTCCGTTTTAACCGAGTCAATCTCCGAAGAAGTAAGTAATCCTTCCTGCACCGCACGCTGAAAGGCAGCATCGACATCGTGTTTAGTATGGATATACGATAGCACACTGTGTATCTGGATGCCGTACTTGACCTTTTCTTCTTTATCGGAATCAAAATAAATTTTACCAGCCTGCCGGATAACGAGTTTATCGCGCCAACGCGACACGGGATAATGCGTGAGCGGAGTTGGTTTTATTTCTTCGTGCTGCACTTCGGCATTTGCAGAAGGAAGCTCCAACACACCTGACTGAAAACGTTGATTTGCTTCGCTCCAGTTAGCGGCAAGCTCAGTATTGGTAACGATACAATGCTGAAGCAAGGAACTCACTTCCGATATTTTTAATTCTCCTTGCTTTGTTGATTTTTTAAATGGTGCAAAAATCTTCAACCCTAATTCGGCACGGGTAAGCGCCACGTACAGAATGTTTACATTATCTAAAAATATTTGTGTGCGCTCTCTATGATAGTACGGTTCAAAAACTGTTTCCTTCAACGTGCCGCTATACTTCACCGACAAATACCCCGCATCTTTAAACATAGGCGTATCGGCCTTTACCCATAGGTTAGGCTGTCTAAACGATGGATGGTCGAGCGACCACGAACAAAACGGAATGATTACGTATTTGAATTGAAGCCCTTTGGATTTGTGTATCGTCATAATTTCAGCCGCATCAACAGCGCCCGAAGTTTTCAACGAAGTTTTATCCGAGTCTTTATTATCCTCCCACCACTCTAAAAACGCCTGCAAGTCGTTTCGCTCGCGTGTATAGAAATTCAGCACAATATCCTGGAAAGCCTGTAGGTAGGCTAGTTCTTTTTCCTGGTTGGAAAGTCGGAATATGCGAATCAGCATCTCCGTCATTTCAAAGAGCGGGAGTTTTTTTAATGGCAATTTTTGTTGCGTGAACTCTTGCGGAAGAAAACTTTCAAAAACCGTTTCGTTCGTTACTGAAAAAACATCCGACAACACCATGCCCGACTGATGAATGCGTGCAAACTCATACGCCAGTTCGGCACGCGCTACCACATCAAGGTGATTGTTGAGGTAACGCATGGCTGCCAGTATAAGGTTAACGGAACTTGCACCCTCAAGGCGCAACGATTCGTTTGAAATAACATCATACCGGCACGTTGGTTTTGCTTCCGCAGAATTTTTGTACGTCAACAAGTGCGCTACTATTTCTTGCCCTTCGCGGTTATTGCGCACCAATATGGCAATGTCCTTCAATCGTACTCCAGCCTCCTGCCATTCTTCCAATGTTTTTATCAATTGTTCTTTAGCTGCTTCCTTCCATTTCAGTTCCTGCTCATTTTCAATAAACTGAATGTCAACAAAGCCTTTGTTTTGCTTTTTTATTTCCTGACTTACATCCTGATAGGCGCTTTCGGCCAGGTTGGTTCCGGTTTCGTGCGATACAAACTGCGCAGCCGATTTGAACAACTCATTATTAAAAGAAATAATGTTGGCCGTGCTCCTATAATTATCCGAAAGATTAACATGAGCAACCCTGTCTTCACCTACCTGTTGCTCTAACTTTTCCTGCAACAGGGTAAGGTCGCCACCGCGCCAGCGATAGATGGCCTGCTTTACATCGCCTACAATTACATTGCGGTTGTTGCTGCTAAGGCTTTCGCTGATGAGCGGAAGAAAATTAAGCCACTGTAAATTTGACGTATCCTGAAATTCATCGATGAGGTAATTCTTAAAAAACGAACCGGTTTTCTCATAAATAAAAGGCGCATCGCTATCGCCAATAAGCTCTTGTAAAAATTGAGGCGCATCGGCTAACAACATCATGTTGTTTTCTGCTTTATAGGTGTGCAGCTTTTTAGCTATATCGGCCATAAGGCCAAAGGCGTAGAAATTCTCCAACACTACTTCGGCAGAGAGTGCGCTTGAAAAATGTTTTTCGCGATACGCTAATATTTCCTTTAACAAAGGAAGCAATTCCACTTCGGCAACAGCCTGAACCTCTTTAAGCCTGGTTGATTTTTTCTGCGGCCAATTTTTTAATTCCATTAGGTCGCGGGTAACGCGCACACCCGGCATTTCAAAATCGCCTACCTTACTAATAGAAATGAGTTTCTGGAAAAAAACATATCCGGCTCCATGCCAAAAATCTTCTTTCGCAAAATTCCGGTCTTCAATAAGCTGAAAACCTTTTTGCGCCAACGCCTGAACATGATTAACAAACGACCCTTTAGCTTTACCCAGTTCAGCCAATAAATCTTTCAAAAACTTTTTATCGCCCGTCTTCTTGCTAAATTCCTTTTCAATCAGTTTAAACTCCTCACGCATAAGTTCCTTTGAAAAGGAAGTCAACCCCCTACGAATATCCCAGGGCTTATCACTCTCTAAATTTTTGGTAGCGAAATCTACAATCCAGCGCTTCAGGTCTTTGTCTTCACCAATATCATCAATGAGCTTGTTTATCACTTCTTCCAGCACGGCATCGTTGTCAACTTCAAGCCGGTAATCGCCTGATAATCCCGCTTCGCGTGTAAACGAACGAATCACTTTCTGGAAAAACGCATCAATAGTGCTGATGGAAAATTGTGAATACTGGTGCAGGATAAGCGAGCGCAACTCGTTGCAATTCTCTTTAAATTCCGCATCGCCCTGACCCAGTTCGCGCTTCAGTTCGGCTTCCAACGGATTATTATGCCCGTCAATAAAATCGTTCAGGTATCGCACAATGCGCTCCTTCATTTCCTGGGTAGCCTTATTGGTAAACGTTACCGCCAACACATGCCGGAAATACCCCGACCGGTGTTTCAGGGCTAATTTCAGGTATTCTTTCGCCAACGTGCGCGTTTTACCGCTTCCGGCCGAGCTTCTGTATATAATAAGAGGTTTATCTGCCACAGGTTTTGAATTACGCGAATGCCGGCAAAAAAGAAAAATAGATTGACAATTTCTGTCTGTTATTCCTTTTTTTATCTTGTGAGGCCGTAAGATTGTGCCCAACTACCTCTAAACCCCATGCGCAGGCTATATCAGCTCATTATCGCTACCTGGTATTCATTTCCGCTTCAGTTGTTGTTTAACAACTTCAGGAGAAATCACGTATTGATGCTTTGCTGGATTATCCTGTTTGCGATGATTACCGGCAACTTCGGGCAATACTTAGGCATTCCCTACCTCTTTCTCGACCCCGAATACCTCAACAAGGTTAACTTCACCAGCTTTTTCATTATTGGCGTTACACTGGCCGGTTTTACAGTGGCGTTCCACATTACCGGATATATTTCAGACGGGCACCGGTTTTCATTTGTAGGGGCATTGTCGCGGCCTTTTACCAAGTTTGCGCTTAACAATAGCGTTGTACCCGTTACTTTCTTAGTCGTTTACATTTTTTACATTCTGAGTTTCCAGGCCGACAACCAGGACGTTTCTTCAAAACAAATTTTCTGGAACATGGCCGGGTTGCTGATTGGCTTTGCGCTGATGACGCTTGTTTTTTTTATCTACTTCTGGTTTACCAACAAAGATATTTTCAAATATGTAGTTTGCCGTATTGATGAAAAGATAAAACAAAACGTGCAGGTAACGCGGGCAAGCGCATTAAGAAAACTTGACATCGCGCGAAAGCGCCAGATTCGGGTTGACCATTATGTTGATTATGATTTTAAGGTTAAGAAAGTTGATGATTGGGGATTTTATGACCGGAACACTATCATACAGGTGTTCGACCAGAATCATTTCAACCTTGTAATTATTGAGTTGTTCATTGTGGGGTTAGTTCTTGTGCTGGGGTTGTTTAAGGATTATCCTGTGTTTCAATTACCGGCAGCCGCGAGTGCCACTATCTTTCTCACTATTTTTGTAATGATTTCCGGGGCGTTCAGCTATTGGTTTGGCGGATGGTCGGCCACAACTGCCATTGTACTTTTCTTAGTTATTAACGCATTAGCCGGAAAAGATTTTTTCTCGAAACGTTATGAGGCTTTTGGATTAGATTACCAGAAGCAGGCTGTTCCGTACTCGCACGAAAATTTAAAAGAACTTAACGCACCCGACCAAATCGAGCACGACCGCGAACACTCGTTGATGATGCTGAATAATTGGCGCGCCAAATTTCCGGAAGACCATAAACCAAAAATGATTTTCTTGTGTGTGAGTGGTGGCGGAAAGCGTGCTGCCTTGTGGACGCTCGCTGCCTTGCAGGTTGCCGATAGTCTTACAGGCGGGCAACTCTTTAACAAAAGCATTATGATTTCGGGCGCTTCGGGCGGATTGATAGGCGCAAGTTTTTTCCGTGAACTTAAATTGCGCGAGCAACTTGGCGAAAACATTAACCCCTACTCCGTATATCATCGTAAAAGCCTGTCGTCCGATAACCTTAATCCTTTAATTTTTGGTTTACTCGCCAACGACCTGTTTGTTGGGTTTAATAAATTTGAATATGCTGGTAACTATTATCATCGCGACCGCGGATATACGTTTGAAGAACAACTCAACATAATTACTGAAAACTTAATGGACAAGCCGGTTTCGGCATACCTTGACCCGGAACAAAAGGCGCAAATTCCGATGCTGGTGCTATCGCCCACTATTATTAACGATGGCCGCAAGCTTTACATTTCGGCACAGCCTGTTTCGTATATGAATTCGGTGATGATTAGTTTTCCTGATTACGATTTATCTAAACTTGCGGGAATTGATTACCAACTCTTATTTAAAGAGCATGGTGCAGGGCATCTGCGTTTCTTATCTGCGCTGCGCATGAGCGCAACGTTTCCGTACATCACACCCAACACTACATTGCCAACCGACCCTTCCATTCAGATTATGGATGCGGGTATTTCCGACAACTTCGGCATTTCGGATGCGGTACGTTTTCTTTATGCTTTTAAAGATTGGATTGCAGAAAATACATCCGGCATTGTTGTGCTCTCCATACGCGACTCGCCCAAATTAGGGCAAATCGTTGAACGAAAAAGTCAGACGATATTAGACGCCATGACACAGCCAATCAGCACGGTATACAACAACTTTGAAAACTTCCAGGACATCAGCAACGACACCTACATCGGCTTTGCCAAAACGTGGTTTACCGGCCCCATTGAACGGATAGATATTCAGTACCAGATAGAATCGTATGCGCCCATTCTTAGTCAGTTGGATAGCTTGCGGCAAAACAATGCACGTGCCTCGTTGAGTTGGCGCTTAACCACACGTGAGAAAGAAAGTATTGTGAACAATATTAACTCGCCCGGCAACCGCGAGCAGCTACAAAAGCTGAAAGAACTTTTAGAAAATTAAAATGACCCTGCATCTATCATGATACCACAGGCAAAAATATTGCGCGTTTTTCAACTCATTGGGCTGTTAAAAGGGGGCGGACGAACCATTGACCAACTGGCACAACAACTTGACACAACCAGCCGCACCATATACCGCTACTTTAAACTGTTGGAAGAAATAGGCTTTATCATCGACCAGGATTTTCACGGGCGATACTTCGTACATCGCGAAGATGGCGAAAGCCCGGAAGACCGGTTTACACTGGAAGAAGTAACCATACTCCGCCAACTTATTCAAAGCGGGGCAAGTGGGCATCCGCTACGCGGAACGTTGCTGAAAAAACTTGCGTTTCATTCTGAAGCGAAAGATGTTCCTGAACAGTTTTTAAAACTTCGTGTGGCTAAAATGTTTCGCACATTGTCAGAAGCAGTTGAAAACAAAAACCAGGTGGTGCTGAAAAATTATCACTCGGCCAACAGCCAGGAAATTACCGACAGGCTGGTTGAGCCATTTCAGTTTGGCGAAGGGTTTCAATCGGTACAGGCATTAGATACTAAAGACAAACAATGCAAGTTTTTTAAACTCGAACGCATTGGCGAAGTGGTTATCTTAGACAAGCCCTACAAGTACGGTAAGCTGCACAAAAAATCAAACACCGATATATTCGGCATTAGCGGAAGAAAAGAAATATGGATAACCCTGCAGTTAAGTTTACGCGCCTACGTGCTGTTGCGCGAAGAGTTTCCGCTATCGCAACCTTACTTAGAAAAAGAAGAGAATGAAGAAATCAAATGCTACATTTTTAACGGGCCGGTACTTCATTTCAAAGGTGTTGGCCGGTTTGTAATGGGTCTTGCCGATGAGATTTCCGTACTCGGCCCTCCGGAATTTAAGGCATATATTAAGGATAAGATTAAACAGCAGAGGTTGGTTTAGTATTAATTTGAGATGTTACTACAAGCCATCTCAAAAATCATATAGAACAAATTTGTCATTCCGGGCTTGACCCGGAATCTGTTTTTTTTGGCTTTTTTACGGGATCGCGGATCAAGTCCGCGATGACAACCTGATTTTTAAGATGGCTTGTAAATAGTCGTCATTGCTTTGCGTTATTAATGACTATGATTTGACCCCTCGCCAAGCAAATCAAAAGCGCCCTTCACTAAGAATTTATCCCCGGCTTTGAAATCAGCGGCATTTACTATTTCTGTCCATTGATTATTAAACTGCCCGCGTGTAACCTCTACTGCCTGGAAAACAAACGCATCTTCCTGTTCGTGTAGCAACATCAATACATAATAGTGGTCATCTGCTGAAACCACCGCTTCCGAAGGAAGTACCAATCGCTCCACACTCGCCACTTCAATGGAAGCCTCCACATACATGCCCGGCAAAAGGTTTGGTATATTTTTCTCGTCATGAATATGACCGTGTATGCCCACAGTACGGGCATCGCTCTCAATAGTTTTGCCAACAAGGTAAACATCACCTTCATACCAGTTGGCGGAGCCCGATGAACGGAACAAAAACTTTTGCCCCTCGCGTATATCAGCAACATCTCTTTCAAAAACCTGAAGCTCTGCGTGCAGGTGTTCCGTGTCAACCAACTCCACCGCAATATTATCGGTTGAAACCGAAACGCCCAGCGCAATGTTTACCTTCGATACATAGCCATTGATAGGCGCATGCACATGAATTACCGGGGTAATGTTACCCGCCTCCAGCGATGTAATGTTCACATTCAGCATCTTCAGCTTTTCCATAAGACCCTGAACACGCGCCTTCACTACTTTGTAATCAGCTTCGGCTTTCAGGAAATTCTTTGCAGAGGCAATGTTTTCTTCTGCAAGCGCCTTCTGCCGTTCGTAATCCGACTCCAGGTATTGCAACTGCGCATGGTTCTCCAGGTAATCTTGCTGAAGCTGGATAAACTCCGGGTTCTCCAGTGTGAATAACACCTTACCTTTTGCTACACGGTCGCCTGGCAAAATGGTAACGGATTTTACAAATCCACCCAGCTTAACACTTACGGAAGCCTTGTGGTCGGGCGGAACGTCAATATATCCGTTCGCTTTTATCTGGCGCGCAAAATTCTGTTGTTCCATTGTGCCAATCTTCAGGTGTCCCGCTTCAAATTGTGCGCGGGTAATTGTCAGTTCATCCGTATGCGGGTTTGCGCTAATATCAATCGCTTCAGCGGAATCCGTTTCATTCTTTCCACACGAAACAATCATTATACTTATCAGCAAAAACAATATATATCTCATATACTTCATAACGTCAGTTCATCAGGTAATTTAATTCGATTACAGTAGTGTTATACATGCGCAGGTTATCGAGGTAATTCATGTGGATTTGCATGGCCTGGTCAAGTGCTTGTACATATTGAAGAAAATTGATTTCACCACTCACAAAAGATTTTCGGGCGGTAACAAGCGTTTCATCTGCCAACAGTTTTCCTGAGGTATTATAAAAATCAAGAGCTTGTTGGTACTTATCGCGCTCGCGTTGCAGCCGCTCATGCTCCGCGAGTAAAGCACTCCGGTAATCAGTCGACAATTGTTCCGTTCGCGATACCTGGAGTTGTGCAGACTTTATACTTGCTCGTTGTGCACCATACCAAAGCGGTATGCCCAGCCCCACATTAATACCTTTATATAGTCTGTTGTTTTCGACTGCGTTGCGTCCCTGGAAATAAGCAAGGTGAATATCGGGCAGTAGTTTATTCTTCTCTACCTGACTGTTAAACTCCGCATACTGTTTCAGTTGGTCGTAATACAGCAAGCCCGGATGATTTTCTATTTCATCGTGCTGAAATGAAACCGGCATAAGCGTTGTTTCATTAATCACCAGTTGCTCATCTGACTGAAGCCATCGGTTAAGCGTAGCATACGCTGCCTCAACAGACGCCTGCGTTTGATTTACCCGGAGTTGCGTTTCCTGTTTCTTTGTATCGGCTGTTAATTTTTCAAGGTAATTGGTTTCACCCAACTGGTGTCTTCGCGAAGCCGCACGGGCAAAATCGGTATAGACACTATCAAGCGTAACATAGTAACGCTGAAGGTTTTGCCAATACACTACTTCGTAATATGCTTTCGATACCTCCTGTATTAATTTGCGGTTATCAATTTCAAACTGTTTCTCCTGAACTTCGTATGCGCCCTTTAATGCCTGGCGTTGTTTACCAAACACCGTAGGAAACGTAACCTGTTGCTGAACACCCCATACGTTCAACGCATCGCCTATGGGCGGAAGGTTGTTTTCATCTCTGTTAAAGTACACCACAGGCCGCTCAAGTGAGTACCCTGTTTTTATAAGAGCTTTGGATTGCTCAACCAAAATGGACGAAGACTTTAGTCCGGCATTGTTTTCAGTTGCCATATCAAGCGCCTCTTGCAATGTGAGCGAACGCGGTTGTTGTGCGAAAGCCGGAAGCGAAATCATAAGCAACGCAATAACTAACATAGTAAGTTTGCTTTCGTGCTTACCGCTAAACGTAATACGCTTTGAATCGAACAGTGCATATAACACCGGTAAAACAATCAGCGTAAGCAACGTTGCCGATACCAAGCCGCCAATTACAACCGTAGCGAGTGGTCGCTGCACTTCCGCCCCTGCATTGGTTGAAATTGCCATTGGTAAAAACCCCAACGCAGCAGCCGATGCCGTTAACAGTACTGGTCGTAACCGCTCGCGGGTTCCTTTTATAATGCGCTCTTTCATATCGTGTAAACCTTCTCGTTTTAATTCCTTGAAATGCTCAATCAACACAATGCCGTTCAGCACGGCAATGCCAAATAAGGCAATAAATCCTACACCTGCCGAAATGCTAAACGGCATATTGCGAAACCAGAGCAGCAACACACCGCCAACAGCAGCCAACGGAATTGCGCTGTAAATCATCAGGGCATCTTTAACTGAATTGAATGCGAAATAGAGCATGAAAAAAATAAGTATTAATGCAACCGGAACGGCAATCATTAACCGCTCGCGGGCATTGCGCAAATTTTCAAACTGCCCACCATACGTTACCGTGTAACCTGACGGCAGGTTGATGTTTGCTTCAATTAGTGATTGCACATCCTTCACTACCGACTCCAGGTCGCGGCCACGAACGTTTACACTCACCACAATTCTTCGCTTTGTATCATCGCGCGAAATTTTTGCCGGGCCTTTTGTGTATTCTATTTCGGCAAGCTCGCGTAAGGGCACTTGGCCACCACCCGGAAGCGGAACATACAAATCGCGAAGGTTTTCAATATCGGAACGCGACTCCTTCGTAAAACGAATTACGAGGTCAAACCGTTTTTCTCCTTCAAAAATGCTTCCGGCTGCAAGGCCGGCAAAACCTGCCGAAACAAGTGTGTTGAGGTCGGCAATGTTCAAACCATATTTGGCAATGTTTGCCCGATTATACGTTACGTTCATTTGTGGCAAGCCCTGCACCTTCTCTACAATTATATCCGATGCCCCCTCAACATTGCGTATCAATCTTTCAATTTCATTTGCCTTACGGGAAAGAACAGATAAATCCTCTCCGACTATCTTAATGGCAAGGTCGGCACGCACACCGGTAATCAATTCGTTAAAACGCATTTCAATGGGCTGCGTAAATTCGTATTCAATACCGGGCAACACACTCAATGCTTCTTTAAACTTATCGGCCAGTTCATCTTTGTCCGATGCGGTTGTCCACTCCCCTCTTGGTTTTAGTTTGATGATTACATCTGTTTCTTCCATCGACATCGGGTCGGTTGGGATTTCAGCCGCGCCTATTCGGGTTACTACTTTTTCTACTTCTGGAAATCCGATCAGGATTTTCTCCATTTCTGTAACCAGGTTGATAGTTCGGCTCAATGTGGTTCCGGTTTTTAATACAGGCTGAATCACAAAATCACCTTCATCGAGTGTGGGCACAAATTCACCACCCATGTTCCTGAATAAAATGCCCGTTCCTGCCAGCATAGCAAGAGCAACAATCAATACAATGCGTTTTTGATTCAATGCCCACAATAATACAGGCTGATGAATGCGTTCAACCCAACTCATCAACCGCTTTGAAATTGTTTGCCTGCCCTCTGGTGTTGGTTTCAAGAAAAGTGCTGATACCACCGGAACATACGTGAAGCATAGGATAATTGCGCCAATCAACGCAAACGAAAATGTGAGTGCCATAGGTTTGAACATCTTACCTTCAACACCCGAAAGCGAAAGAACCGGAATAAACACCAACACAATAATCAATTGCCCGAACAAAGCCGATTGCATCATTTTAGTAGCTCCGCCAATGGTAATTTTATCTTTGGTAACCTGCATATCGTGTTTTGGCAAGCCAATGAAGCTACGTTGCTGCAACGTAATCTGAAACGCAATAAATTCTACAATAATTACCGCACCATCGATGATGATTCCAAAATCGATAGCGCCCAGGCTCATCAGGTTAGCATCTATGCCAAACACATACATCATGCTCAAGGCAAATAATAATGAAAGCGGAATGATAGATGCCACCACCAACCCCGACCGGAGATTGCCAAGCAATACTACCACCACAAAAACTACAATAAGGAAACCGAGCACCAGGTTTTCAGTAATAGTAAACGTTGTTCGCGCAATCAGTTCACTGCGGTCAACAATCGGGTTAATAAAAACACCTTCCGGTAAATCTTTTTCAATCTGCGCAATCCGTTCTTTAACCTTTTCAATCACCATTCCCGAATTTGCATCTTTCAGCATCATGATTTGCCCCATCACCTTTTCGCCCTGCCCGTTAGCGGTAATTGCTCCAAACCGTATGGCGTGCCCATAACCAACCGTAGCAACATCTTTCACCAGTAGCGGCACGCCATCGCGCACCTGTACTACCATATTGTCTATATCTTCCAACGACTTCGCCAGACCTTCGCCCCGGATAAAGTAACTTTCGTTTGTCTTTTCAATATACCCGCCACCGGCCACGTTGTTGTTAACTTGCAGCGCACGATAAATGTCGTGTATGCTTAATTTCATACCCCGCAACTGTTCCGGGTCAACCGCTACTTCATACTCTTTCAAAAAACCACCCCATGTGTTTACTTCCACCACTCCGTAAATACCAGAAAGTTGCCTGCGCACAACCCAATCCTGGAGCGTGCGCAAATCGGTTAATGAATATGTTGATTCGTAACCGGGCTTAACATCCAGCACGTATTGATAGATTTCACCGAGGCCGGTTGTGATTGGCCCCATAGTGGGTTTTCCAAATCCTTGCGGAATTTTTTCTGATGCACTCTCTATCTTTTCTGCGATAAGCTGGCGCGGCAGGTATGTGCCCATGTTATCGTTAAACACAATGGTTACAACCGATAACCCGAATTTTGAAATCGACCTGATTTCCTCAACACCGGGCAGGTTGGCCATTTCCAACTCTACCGGGTAGGTAATGAACTGTTCAATCTCTTCCGTAGCGAGGTTTCGCGAAACGGTAATTACCTGCACCTGGTTATTGGTAATGTCGGGTACTGCGCCAATCGGGATGTTAAAGAGGGAGTAAATTCCAAAGCCCGCCATGATGACGGTAAACAGCAGTATAATCAGTTTATGACGAACACTGAAAGAAATAATCTTCTCCACGCTTCACGTTTTAACGCGTGAATGTAGCGGCAGCCTCCTTAAATTATCCTTAGGAGATTCTTAAAATTGGCTTAAAAGTTAAAACCAAAGCGTAAACGTTGAGCCTTTGTTTACTTCGCTTACCACCTGCAACTCAACACCCAATTGGTCGCAAGCCTTTTGCACCAACGACAAGCCCAACCCTGTTCCTTTTATGGTCTTATGCTCCAGCGCAGCCGCACGGTAAAACGGCTGAAAAATACGTTGTAAATCGTCTTCGCGAATACCAATCCCCGAATCGCGTACGCTAATGGTTACTTGTGGGCTTTCATTCACAACAACTTGTACAGCATTGTGATGCGGTGAGTATTTCACCGCGTTAGATAACAGGTTATCCAGTATCACTTCCAGCAGGCCGGCATCAGTTTTAAGCGTTACCGTTTCAGCACATGTAACATCGACCTGAACATCATTACCCGACCAGCTTTCTCTCTGCCTGCGAATCAGGTCGGATAAAAATTGCTTTAATACAACAGGTTCTATAACCGGAGTTTTACCCGGATGCTCTAACCGGGCCAGCATAAGCAGTTGTTCCACGATAAGGTGCATCCGGTCAATTTCCTTTATGCTCAACTCAATCTTCTCAACATATTCTTCCGAAGTGCGGGGTTTCCTCAACAATACTTCAAGCGTACCGCGCAATACCGATAGCGGTGTTCGTAATTCATGCGAGGCATCGGCTGTGAATTGCTTTTCGCGCTCCATAGCAGACTCGATGCGGGCGAGCAGTTGGTTAATAGATGATGTAAGCTGGAAAAGTTCATCGCGTTGGTCAGGTAATGGAATGCGCTCGCTAAGATTATTCTCCGTGATGCGGTTGGTAGTTTGCAGAATGGTTGTAACAGGCTGAATGCTTTTACCGGCCAACCAGCGTGTAACACCAAAAAGAATCAACAACACAATGGGATACAACACCAATAGCCATCGCTGCAAAGCAGAAACAAGCTGATGTGCGTGTTCACCGGAAACAGCCGTAACAATATATCCCACAATTTTTCCCTGGTCAATAATCGGAATCTGACGCTGACGGATGCGTTTACCATTCAGCAGGTGCTCCTGGTCTATCGCCCCTGTTACTCCCGGCTGAAACAATAGTGTACCCTCTTTCAGGTTTGGCGAACGGTCATGAACATTTCCATTGGCATCGGTAAGCTGAATAAAAATAGGGTTCACCTCCACCTCGCGGTGCTCACGCTCCTGCATCTCGGCTTTATTAATAAACCGAATACGATTACCGTCAACCATAATCTCTTTTTCATGGCGAACCGCTTCATAGTTCAATATATATTCCAGCTCGGCATATACCTGATTACGCATCCTATAAAAAATAGAAACGAATACCAGCGCTACCAACACTGCGGTTGCTGTAAGAAAAAATAGGGCTATCCTGTTTTTAAATGATACACTCATTTTTCGTTGGCTATATATCCCACTCCGCGAATGGTTTGAATGTAATCTTCTTCCCGATGAAAATTCAATTTCTTACGAAGCGCATTAATGTACACGTCAATCACACCGGAATCATAGCTTGCATCATGCCCCCAGACAGCATCGAGAATACGGTTTCTCTTGCATACCTTTCCTTTGTTGCGAAGTAAAAACTCCAATAACGAAAATTCTTTTTGCGTTAACGATACCTCCTCCTCCTTGTTAAGCACCTTGTGTGTTTCAATATTCAGTGATACCGGGCCAAGCGTGAGTACGGGCGAATCGGCCTGCGAACGCAACTGCACACGAATGCGCTCTAACAATTCGTCAAAATGAAATGGTTTTCGGATATAGTCGTTTGCACCGGCCTGCAACCCGTAAACGGCATCCTGCACGGTATCGCGGGCAGTTAAAAAAATAATTGGCGTGCCTTGATTTTCTTTTCTGAATGCACGACAAACTTCAATACCGGTTTTACCGGGCAGCATCCAGTCGGCCAGCACTAAATCGTAATGTCGCGACAAGGCTTTTTCCAGGCCACTGATGCCGTCATACGCAAGCTCAACCTCATAGCCTTCTTCTTCAAGTCCTTGTTTTAAAAAACTTGTTATACCGATTTCGTCTTCAATAACCAGGATGCGCATACACAAAATTAAACATAAACAGTTTAGCAGATACGCTGCGTTTGCTTAAGATTGGCTTAAGATGTAGGTGATTCAGGTAATGATGTTGCAATTCCATAGCAACAGCCCGGAAACAATAAGCAACAACCCGCGCTTTTCGCTCGCAATTAAAATTATCAGCCCGGCTGAATTAAATCCCAAAGATTTCCATACAAATCTGAAAATACGGCAACAATACCATACGTCTCTACTGAGGGGCCACGCACGATGACCACATTGTTTTGTTTCAGGCTTTCGTAGTCGCGGTAAAAATCATCGGTATGAAGAAAAAGAAATACCCGGCCACCGGTTTGATTTCCCACACGGCTCAGTTGTTCTTCGGATGATGCTTTCGCCAGCAAAATGGAGCAACCGACTGAACCAGGGGGAGCAACACGCACCCACCGTTTCGTTTCAGAAAGTTTAGTATCTTCCAATAACCTGAAACTCAACTTCTCGGTATAGAACTTTATCGCTTTATCGTAGTCATCGACTACAAGGCTAACATGTACCAATTCCTGTTTCATAACATTACCGTACGGAGTTGTAAAGTTTTACCAATGCGGGAACTTTTGAGTAAACAATCGCACCTTTCTCCTCCTTGTAACGGATAAGGTAACGTTCCGGAAAAAATTCTTTCAAAGTCTCCAATAATTTTTGTTGTTCATATGGAAGCGCTCGCAAATAGTCAGTACCTGGCTCTTCGAGAACGTAGGTGTAATTATTCTCACGAAATGTCATTACCGAAACTGGTCTTTCTCCTGTATAGATGATCATCGACTGAGTGCTCCTTTTACGATCATTCAAAGCATTAATCTTTAGTAACGTTACTTTGCCAGTAGAGATAACTTGCGCCTCAACTGTTTCAAAATAAATCTTTTCACTTGCAAAAGGAATGAAGTCATGCAAGATCCGAAAGGTGTCCTTTTTAATAGCGTATTCATAAATGGAAGACATCTTTACTCTGATTGGTTGAGGATCATTTTTCGTTCGCCAAACTTCCAGGCCTTTGCTACCATCCATGTGCGAGGTGTAGCGCTTAACAAAACCAATCATGATAGAGTCACTGCTAATCTTAACATAACCATTTTGTGAATATAAATTGAAACTAAGTGCAACCAGCAGAATAACTAAATACCAACGCATGTCTTACTGATTAGCCACCAGTTTCATCTTTGAACCGGCAGGCAGTTCATCAATTCCGGTTTTATCGATAACGAGGTAATTTCTTTTTGAAAGCGACTGACGGGCAATTAATTCGGCCAGGAAACCGGTAACAAAAAGCTGCACGCCAATAATAAGCGCTACAAGGGCTAAGTAAAAGCCGGGTTGTTGGGTGATTTCCCGCTTTAGCGGAATTTGAGAAAAGTAAACTGAGTCGATTTTATCCCAAATCAATTTTGCCGTGAAAATAAAACCCGCCAGGAACGACAGTGAACCCAGCGTTCCGAAAAAATGCATCGGCCGCAAAGCAAACCGCCCTACGAACATAATGGTAACAAGATCAAGAAAACCACGCACGAAACGTTCGAGCCCGAATTTGGTGTGTCCATACTTGCGTTCACGGTGCTCCACTACTTTCTCACCAATTTTTTTAAAGCCGGCCCACTTGGCAATTACCGGTATGTAGCGGTGCATTTCGCCATACACAGAAATATTTTTCACTACCGCTTTATCATACGCTTTCAAACCACAGTTAAAATCATGCAGTTTAATACCTGACATGAGGCGCGTTACATAATTAAAAAACCGCGAAGGAATGGTTTTGGAAATCGGGTCGTTGCGTTTTTTCTTCCACCCCGAAACAAGGTGATAGCCTTCGTTGCGAATCATGTTGTACAAGGCCGGAATTTCATCTGGGCTATCCTGCAGGTCGGCATCCATGGTAATCACCACATCGCCCTGCGCAGTTTGGAAAGCCGTGTGCAACGCAGCCGATTTGCCGTAGTTGCGGTTAAACTTAATGCCTTTAACGCTGGGGTTCTCTGCACTAATTTCCTGAATTTTTTTCCACGAATTATCCGTGCTTCCGTCATCCACAAACAGCACTTCATAAGAATAGCCGTGCGCTTTCATCACACGGCTAATCCAATCGGTTAATTCCCGGAGCGATTCTTCTTCGTCCAGTACAGGAATGACTACAGAAATATCGGGGTTGGACATCTTAAAAACCAGGCTCTGGACTTTTCTTTTGTGTAAAGATAGTCACAATTAATGCCAGGAGCACACCAAAAAATACTCCAAAGAAAGCATACATTGGCCAGAAAAGCTTCTTAGTCCACTCTACGGCAACCTCAATTTGATCATCTGGCATATTCCGATCTTCCATTTGTTGCTGTTGAGCTTGATAAAAAGTATCCATAGTAGCAGGGTCTATTATGTTGGAGTACACATACGTAAACACCCCACCGATCAGCACAGAAATCAATGCAACCCAAAATCCAATACCAACGCCCTGACCATAAGACATGAATCCATTTCCATCATCTTTAAAATTCTTTTGCGCTAAAACGAGAATTACAATTGAAAAAATAAGACCGATCCAATTCCATTTATTATCAAATGCATTTGCACCGGTCAACACCAGTATAAGAAAAAAGACGATTGATACGAGAGCAGAAATAAGCCCATACTTAATCCCCACAGATCTTACTGTAGGTAATTCTTTGGTAGTGTTTTCTTCCATAATTAATCAGATTTAGGTTGTTTTCTTAAAATAACAGACATTATTATACTTATAAACAAACCGATTACGAAGCTCTGAACCATATACAACGAAGCGATTTGCCCCATATTAGTAGAAGGAAGCGCCTCTAAATTACGCTCAATTGTTTCTTTTCCGATGCGGGCCACCTCCTCTTCGGGGGCCGATTTAAGGTATTCGGTCATAAACCTGATGTATTCGGGGATAAAGTTCGTTTCAAGCGCCCCAAAAATACGGTACAGTATTGACCCTACAACGCCCGCAGTGGCTACCAGCACAAAACTGCCGAACATACCCTGAAAGAAGTGCAATGCTCCTTCATTGTGAAGGTCGCGAAACTCTTTCAAACAAAAAAAGATGAAAATACCGTATAGAAAAATCCTGAAATCGAGGTAAGGCGCAATCATAACCGGATGACGGCCCATATAAAACATGGCAATGTTCAGGGCAATTGACAACACGGCTGCAATGGCGCCATAGCGTAATGCAATGGCAAAAAGTGGTGACGGCTTTTTCATACTGTATTATCCAACCAGTGTTTCGTGTTATTAAAAACCGCAACCACCTTGCCCGTAAGCGTTTGACCAAACCACGGAGAATTTTTTGATTTGCTCAGGTTGGTTTTTTCATCAGGCTGCCATTCGCGCGAGGGGTCGAGTAACGTGAGGTTTGCTTTTGCTTCTATTGCGATTGCGGGTGTTTCAAGACCCAACACCCTGCGTGGTGCAACCGAAACTTTTTCAAGCAACGTTGCCCAATCTACAACTTTTGAAAGCGATACCAGGTTGGCCGCGAACGTCTGCAAATTGATAATGCCGTAATCAGCATTATCAAACTCAAGGTTTTTACTCTCTTCATCTTGCGGCACATGACCGGAACAAATCACATCAATGGTTCCGTCATTCAACCCGCGAATGAGTGCATCTTTATCACGCTTTTCGCGCAAAGGCGGATTAACCTTGTAGTTTGTATCGAAGCCTGCCAGCAGGGAATCATCGAACAAAGGTTGATACGCTGTAATATCACAAGTAACAGGAAGTTTTTTCTTAGCGCTGCGAACGAGGTTAACCGAGCGCGCAGAAGACAGCCGGGCAATGTGCAGCTTCCCGCCTGCATATTGGAGCAAATCCAGGTTACGGTGAATGGCCACCTCTTCGGCAATGCGTGGCATTCCTTTTAATCCCAGCATAGTGCTTTGAACACCTTCGTGCATTTGCCCGAACATATTCAGCCAAACATCTTCGGGATGGTCAATCAGCACACCATTAAATTTTTGAAGGTATTGAAGCGCCTTTAAGAATATATCGGTATGCCAAATGGTTTTCAATCCGTCCGTAAAGCCAACCGCCCCAGCCTGATGCAGGTCAATCATCTCGGTAAGCTCTTCACCTTTATTATCGCGGGTTACGGAAGCGAGCGCATGCACCTGCACCAACCGCGTATCGTTGTTTTTGGTTAAGTAATTAACATCGTTTTTTGTCTGGATGCAGGGCACCGTGTTCGGCAGCACGGCAATTTCGGTAAAGCCACCCGCTGCCGCAGATTTTGTTACCGATTCGAGGTCTTCCTTATGTTCAAGGCCGGGGTCGCCCACAAACGTACCCAGGTCAAACCAGCCTGGAGAAAGCAGCATCCCTTCAGCCGCAATCACTTTATCGGCCTGGTAGTTTTTATCGCCTATTTCGGCAATACGGCCGTTTACGATAAGTACATTTTTTACTTTTTTGTGAAAGGAAGATTGTGGGTCGAAGATTTTGGCAGCCTGGATGAGTATTTTCATCAGTGATTAATTTTCCCCTGCAATTTCTAAAATCTTTGTGATTACTTCATCAGAAACCCTGAAATCAGTTTCAAGTAATTTATCCAAAAGTGGTTTAATCCGGCCAATAATACCTTCTTGTTTAGCTTTAACCAGTACGCCTAAGGTACCAGTAACCGTAAAACCCATTGACCTGGCAGCCTTTCGGGCTTTCCTGTCGTCAATTACAAGCGAACACTCAGGCAATGTAAAACCAAGTGCAATAACACTAGATTCTCCTTTTCCAAGATTTTGCTCAAGCGCTTGCTGAAGAAAAGTATCATTAACCTCCTTTACTTGCACAAAATCAGGAAGAGTATGATTGTACTCATTAAAAACCTGGGGTGTGGTCAAAACCTCACTATATAGATTTTTCAATATATCAAAGGCACCAATCTTGAACAGTAGTATCAGGCAGCTTGTATCAACAATAAGGATTTCACGCATTTTCTATATCCGAAAGTAAATCGTCAACAGAATCACTGAATATTGAAAAACCATACTTACCCATAACTTCGATAAATGTTCTTTTGGATAACCCGGCCAATTCAGCAGCTTGCCCCAATGAAAGTTTCTCTCTTTCATACAATTCGCCCGCTAATATGATTCTTAGTTCTGGTTCGCTAAGATTTTCAGGCACGTTAACTGTTATTGTTTTCATGTTCATCACTTTAAAAACCGGATTAGCAATACCTCCGCCAACAGGAATAACAAAGCAATCATCAATGTATATTTCCATAATGGCGTTCCCAAATATCTTGTTTTTATTTCGTTACTGAAAGTTTCGGATGAGGTAGCTTCAAAAAGGGTGATATTATCGCCTCCGCCAAGTAGCTGTTTTATTTCGGAAGCGCCCACCTGTTCCAGTAACGATTCGCGGCTGTCGAGATTAAAGGCAAACAAACCGGTAGTGTCTTTGCCGGCTATGGCCTGGTAAAAGCCCGCCTGCATAGAAAACCGGGGCAGTTCCAGCACTACCCTATCGGCCAATTTTCGCTGCGCGGGAATGATTTCCTGCTGCCCAACTAATCGCACGGGTTCTTCACCGGGCAGGCTGTCAACGCGCATAGTAATGAGGGTTTCCGTAAGGCTATAATAGGGTTTCCAATCAGCTTTTTTTCCAGACGTTGCCACCCGGTACATCACCGGAAGGAACAAAAAATTAGCGTTGAAGTCGGTAAACTCTGCCTGCAACGGAGAGGCGAACAAAAATATTTTTCCGCCTTGCGAAAACTGCGAGAGAAAAGGTTTGTCATTTTTCAATTTCAGAATAGCGGCACGGTCAGTGCCCCAGTTGAGCACGCGCCTGGCTTTTGGCAAAACCAACCGGTTCGATTTTTCTTCAAAAATATTTTCAAAGAAAGGATTTGAATAATCCGGGGTTTCAAGTTCAATGGCCTCCGCTTCAATGGCAACCGAAAGATTTGAAAGCGCCAACAAACTACGATAAGCGTTTACATCGGGCATGGATGACGGAATAACCACTACGGTGCCTCCGGCTATTACATAGCTGCGCAATGCCTGAACTAATGCGGCATCCATGCGGTCGAGTTCATTCACAACCACAAGGTCGCTTTCCTGGAAGGCAGCATAATTAATATTACCCGAATTGAACGACCGGAACGCAAACACATCTCTGTTGCCAAAAACTTTTTCTATTGGCGATGTCGAGGCGCTTTGCTTAACTTCTATCACGTTAACTTTTTCAGAAAAATTAAGAGCGAGATAAAACTCGTTATCGAAACTTACGGGGTAATCGTTAAAACTTATCACCGCACGACTATTGCCATGTGTTGGCGAAATGATATCAAACGAAGTAGTAACGCTTCCTCTTGCCGGGATGCTAACCGCACTTGTTCCCGATTGGACACCATTAACGGTTAGCTTGGTCAGTAATTGCTCAACCGCGCGATTGCCGTCATTGCGCAACTTAACGAGTAAGGTATTTTTTTCGCCTCCTACCACAAAGGGGTTTTCAAGATAGGCCGTGTCAATAAAAATATTGGCAAGCGCTTGTGTAGTAAGCGGAATAAGATGCAACCGTTGCAGGCTGTCAACCATGTTGGGCTGAACAACACCTAATGTGGATTTTTGAAAATCTGAAATCCAGAAAATTTCTTTTTGGATAGCCGAGCCGGTAGTGTTATCAATTTTTTCCTTCACCTCGCGCAACGTGCGGCTCAATGGCGACAGCCTGACCTGCGTTAGTAAATCAATCAGTTCGGGTTTGGTTTTAAACGAATTTGAGAAGGGCGCAAAATCATTAGTGATAAGTTGAAAGCGGGTATCCTGCGGAAAAATTTCTACAAGCTGATTGGCCATAGCAATACCGGCATCAAGCGCACGGGTTTTTTCGCCAACCGGTGCCGACATGCTTAGTGAATTATCGAGAACGATAACCACCTGTTGCCGTGCCGATACCTGTTCTTCGGCCGGGAGAAAAGGCTGCGCGAAGGCAAGCACTAAAAAGAGCAGGAACAACAGACGCGAGGCCAGCACTAAGTAATGCTTGAGTTTTCGTTTGGCCGAGGTAGCTTCCTGCACCTGTTTCAGGAACCGCGTGCTCGAAAAGAATATCTTTTGTGTTTTTCTGAAATTGAAAAGGTGCACAATAACCGGAACGGAAAGCGCAGCCAGGGCCCACAGGAATGACGGATACACAAAACTCATCGGTGCAAATTACGATTTACGCATGATGAATTACGAATTTAATACCCGGCTGACTACAAAATTTGATATATGGTTAAGTGATTTTGTTGCCGGGGTTTTATTCTACTTCAGATTAAATGAGATCGCGGGTCAAAGCCCGCGATGACAAGGACACGGGTCAAGCCTGCGGTAACAAAAAGCCCGGCCCATTTCTGAACCAGGCTTTTCACCAACTGTCCTAATGGCAATCAGGACTATTACTTGTTTCCGCCCAACATGAGCAGGTCGTTCACGTTGATTTCGGTAAAAAATCGCTTCTCTCCTTCCGTAGTTTCGTACTGACGGTGCACGAGTTTACCTTCCACACATACTTCGTTGCCTTTTTTCAGATACTTCTCCGCTATTCCGGCCAGGCTTCCCCATATCACAATGTTGTGCCATTGCGTATCCTCTACCTTCTCGCCTTTCGCATTCTTGTACGAATCCGTTGTGGCGATAGAGAAAGAAGCCTTCTTCTTCTCACCGAACACTTTCACTTCAGGGTCTTTACCCAACCGACCGATTAATTGCACGCTGTTTCTCAAACTTTTCATAACTGTATAATTTAATTGTTTAACATACGATTTAAGACTTGCCCGCCCCTTGGCGGAACGCTGCCAACCACTTTGTTGTCGATTGACGGTGCAAAGGTGTGGGTAGAAAAAAATCCGATTCGTATGATAATCGCTTACTTTCGGTTATATTCGTTTGTAAACGTTTAAAAACGGGTCTGAAAACCTACAAAAACCCATAAATCATGACAAAAATCGAAGAAAAGACCTGCTTAGAGTGTGGCGACAAAATTAAAGGTCGGGCCGACAAAAAATTTTGTTCCGACCAGTGCCGCATCAGCTATAACAACAAACTGAACAGCGATGAAACCAATTATGTGCGCAACGTGAACAACATTTTGCGCAAAAACAGGCGCATTTTAATGGTCCTGAACACCACCGGAAAAACCCGCGTGTCCCGCGACAAACTCAACGAAAAAGGTTTTGACTTTGGCTACTTTACCAGCCAATACAAAACCAAAGAAGGCTCGGTTTACTATTATTGTTACGAGCAGGGCTATCTGGAAATGGATAATAACTATTTTTTGTTGGTTGTGAAGAAGTAGGCAGGCGACCCGATGGCATTCCTGCTTGCCATACCTGACAACGTTGCTGCTATACGTTGCCGGGTTAAGAGCACTAATTACATCACTGTGTTAACACATGGTTTTTATGTTGTACTCCATTTGTACCAATTGCCTGTCATACTTTTCCACATTATCAACCTACCGCACCCGTTCTCAGTTGGTTCATTTCCAGTTCTACTAAACGCTATACCATTACAGTTATCAAGCATTCCACTAATGACAAACAATACTGATTGATCGATTTCATTGTAATAGTCCAACATTATCGGGATTTCATTAAGATTAATGTACTCTTTGGCATAGTCCATTGTCCACGTCTTGTCAATAACATTGTTAGCTATGACCTCTAACTCTGTCCTGTTACTAAATAGAAAGATTATACATCCAATATGCCACTTTTGATAAACCACTTCAAAAAAATCCTTTTTAAGCGAGCATTTTTCCGCATACTTTCCTTACTCATTAAAATCAATTTGGTAGTATTGTCATTCACAAAACCAAAAACCAGATGCACGAACCCTTGATTACCAACGATGCTGTTGTATTAGGCCTGCTGATGATTATGCTTGCCTTTGTATTTAAAACAGCGAGTAGTGAAAACCCGTTCTGGAAAAAGTTTTACACCTACGTGCCCTCCCTCCTGCTCTGCTATTTTCTTCCATCCATTTTAAATTCTACCGGCATTATTTCCGGTGAGCAATCAAATCTGTACAAAGTAGCCTCACGCTATTTACTTCCAGCCAGTTTACTGTTGCTCACGTTAAGTATTGACCTGAAAGCCATACTTCGCTTAGGCCCCAAAGCACTCATTATGTTTCTGGCCGGAACTATAGGGGTGATTCTGGGAGGCCCGTTAGTCATTATTATCGTTTCAACCTTTAATCCCGAATTGGTTGGTGGCGAAGGTGCCGATGCCGTATGGCGCGGTATGGCAACTATTGCCGGAAGTTGGATTGGCGGTGGCGCCAACCAGGCTGCCATGCTGGAAGTATTCGGTGCCAGTGGGTCATTGTTCTCGATTATGGTTACTATTGACGTGATTGTGGCCAATGTGTGGATGGCCGTACTCTTATACGGTGCTGGTCGTGCCGATAAAATCGACAAAGCCATAAAAGCCGATTCGTCCGCTATTGAAGAGGCGAAGAAGCGAATTGAAAATTTTCAGCTCAGCGTAATGAAAATGCCGAAACTATCCGACACGATGGTTGTGTTCGGTATCGCCTTCGGGCTTACGGGCCTTGCGCATTTCCTGTCGGATTATATTGTTCCGTTCATTAAAAGTTTGCCAACCGAATGGGGACTTGAACGCTTTAGTCTTGACTCGTCTTTTTTTTGGATTGTGGTGCTGGCCACAACGTTTGGTGTAATTCTATCTTTCACCAAAGCCCGTAACCTGGAGGGCGTGGGCGCTTCGCGGTTAGGAAGTGTGCTGTTATATGTACTCGTTGCCAGCATTGGTATGCAGATGGATTTGAAATCCATCTATTACAACATTGAACTCTTTATGGTAGGTGGCATGTGGATGCTTTTCCATGTCGGGATAATGTTGCTTACTGCCCGGCTCATTAAAGCGCCCTTCTTCTTCACAGCCGTGGGGAGCATGGCCAACATTGGCGGAGCGGCATCTGCACCCATAGTGGCCTCCGCCTTCCATCCATCGCTTGCCCCGGTTGGTGTGTTGCTCGCAGTACTGGGGTATGCACTCGGAACCTATGGCGGATGGCTGTGCGGCATTCTGATGCAAAGTGTAGCTCCCTGATAAAGCATGAAAACTATCCACATTATTTCTGGCCCACGCAATATTTCTACGGCACTTATGTATTCCTTTGCCCAGCGAAGCGATACCAGTGTAATTGACGAACCTTTCTATGCCGTGTATTTTCTTAAAACCGGTGTTGACCACCCCGGCAAAAACGAGGTGCTGAACAATCAGCCCCACACGGAAGAAGCGGTACTTAAAAATTTATTTTCGCAACACCCCAGCCCGGTGTTCTTTATCAAAAACATGGCTCACCACCTCGAAGTAGTGCAGCATTTTCCTTACGAAGAGTGCGAAAACATTTTCCTGGTACGCAACCCCTTGCAAATAATATCCAGCTACGCGCAGGTTATTGAGCAACCTGTAATGCGCGACATCGGTATTGAATATCAATACAACCTGTTTGAAAAACTGACCGCAACCGGAAAGCAACCCATCGTGCTTGACACTAACCTGCTGTTGGAAAACCCAAAAGTTGTACTTCAAAAAACCTGCGAGGCTGTGGGGTTGCCGTTTGAAGAAACCATGCTATTGTGGCCACCCGGCCCAAAGCCTTATGATGGCACATGGGCGCCCTACTGGTATAGTAACGTGCATAAATCGACCGGGTTTGAGAAACAACCCACCAGCAACCGACCACTACCGGAACATTTAAACTCTTTATATGAAGAAGCGAGTATCTTTTATAAAAAGTTATTACCTTTTGCCATTAAACCGTAAAGGTAAATTTTGCAACTGACTGTTCCGGCCTCCCGATAATTATTGGCGCCCCCAGGTTAATCAATCAGTTGTTTATCTATTGTATTATGCTTCAATCGTATAACCCAAAAAATGCTGACATTAAAGTTCATGTTGGCGGCAACTTGCTTTCGCGCGAAGACGCAAAAGTTTCTGTTTTCGATAGCTCCGTTCAAGGCGGTGATGCCGTGTGGGAAGGGCTGCGTGTTTACAAAGGCGGAATTTTCTGTCTTGATAAACACCTCGACCGCTTAGAGGCTTCAGCCCATACACTTGCATTTACCAATGTTCCATCCCGTAAGGAAATAAAAAAAGCCATATTTGAAACATTGGAAGTCAACGGCATGCGCGATGAAGCGCACATACGCCTCACGCTTACACGCGGTGAAAAGGTTACATCGGGCATGGACCCGAGGCTGAACACAAAAGGCTGTTGCCTGATTGTGTTGGCCGAATGGAAACCCTTAGTGTATAATAATGAACAAGGCATCCGCGTAATCACTTCTTCGCAGCGCAGAAACAACCCGCAATTTCTCGATTCAAAAATTCATCATAATAATTTATTGAATAACATCTTAGCCAAGATACAGGCAAACGTTGCGGGTGTTGATGCAGCCGTTATGTTAGACCACAACGGATTTGTGGCCGAACTGAACGACACAAACCTGTTTATGATTAAAGACGGAAAAGTGTTTACACCTTTTGCCGATGCCTGCCTGCACGGCATAACGCGCGGCTTAGTGCTGGAGCTATGCCAAACGCACAACATTCCGCACGAAGAACGAAACCTGTCGCTTACAGAATTTTATACAGCCGATGAGGTGTTTGCAACCGGCACAATGGGTGAGCTTACACCGGTGCATGAAATTGACGGACGAAAAATAACCAACCGGTCGGGCTTGACTGTATTAACTACGCTGCAAAATCATTTTCATTCGCTCATTCCATTATATTCAGAAAAATTACCCTTTTAATTATGAGCTCAGGAAAAAAAATTCAAAAACTGAAATTTTATTCAAACGAAAAGTGGAATACTCTTCGTGGATTTAAAGGCGCTGACGGACAGCAATACGCGATTTCAAATCACGGGCGCGTTATTGCTTTCTGGGATACACACAACAATGGCTATTTTTTACGATACAGTTACATCAAAAATTATCCGGGCATTCAGCTACGAAAAGACAGAGGTAGCAAAGGCTTTTTAGTCCATCGGTTGGTTGCCGAACACTTTTGCAAAAAGCCGGGCGTTGCCTATAAGTTTGTAATTCACTTAGACCATGATAAGGAAAACAATTATTACCGCAACCTGAAGTGGGTAACCAAAGCCGGAAAGGATGCACACATGGTTAAAGACCCGAACTACAAACGCTCGAAAGCGGAGTTCAGCGGAAAAGGACACAAACTTACGGTTGAACAGGTTAAACGTCTCAAGAAAAAAATAGCCGCAGCAAAAACACAAATGAACGTTTTATCGAAACAATTCGGTATTTCCGATATGCAACTCTACCGTATAAAATCCGGGCAGAACTGGGGGCACGTAAAAATCTGAGATTCGGGTTACGAGTTACGAGTTACGGGTTACGGGTTGCGTGTGGGATACGGTTAACATATATATATATCGAAACAAGCACTTAACGTTAAATTCTTGTAACTTTCAGTAAAGCAAAAACCATGAAAAATTTCATTTACACAATTCTTGTTCTATTCTCGGTTTCCGTTCAGGCGCAGGTTCTCACACCGGCCAAACCGGAAACTGCCGGGTTTTCTCCAGAAAGATTAACGCGCATAGACAATATGCTGCAAACGCTGGTGCAGCAAGAGGCCATACCCGGTGCAGTGGCCTTGATTGTAAGAAACGGAAAAATTGTTTTTCATAAAGCGTATGGTGCAAGCGATACCGAAACAAAAAAGGCTATGCAAAAGAACGACATCTTTCGTATTGCCTCGCAAAGCAAGGCCATTACTGCGCTTGCCGTAATGATGCTTTGGGAAGAAGGGAAATTTTTACTTGACGAACCGATATCGAACTACATACCGGAGTTTAAAAACCCCACCATATTAAAAACATTCAACGCTGCCGACAGTACTTATACAACTGAGCCTGCCGGGAGGGAGATCACAGTCCGTCATTTATTAACACACACTTCGGGTATTGATTATGCGGCCATTGGCAGTACTGAATTTAAAGCTATTTATGCAAAGGCCGGAGTGCCCAGCGGAATCGGGAACAACAATGATGTGCTGGCAGACAAAATGAAAATATTGGCCACGCTGCCGCTTAAACACAAGCCCGGTGAACGCTGGACTTATGGACTTAACAACGATGTGCTGGGCTACCTTGTTGAGGTGTGGTCAGGTATGCCGTTTGACCAGTTTCTGAAAAAAAGAATTTTCGACCCGTTAGGCATGAACGACACCTGGTTCTATCTGCCAAAAGAAAAATACAGCCGGTTAGTGCCGATGTATTCGGGAAGAGATGTAAAAATTAAAAAGGTAACGGGAACTGTTTACGATAATGTGAATATTGATTACCCCAAAACTGAAGGGAAATATTTTTCGGGTGGTGCCGGACTTTCTTCTACCGTTGAGGACTACGCAAAATTCCTCCAACTCTTTTTAAATAACGGGCAATACAATGGCATGCGCCTGCTTAGTCGCAAAACGGTAGAGCTTATGCTCACCAGCCAATTAACAGCACTGCCCGATGCCTCACCCGTTGGGCTTGGCTTCGGGCTGGAAACTGCCGCGAATGATTACCGCTCGGTTGTATCGCTTGGCACATTCAGTTGGGCGGGTGCATTCAACACACATTATTGGGCTGACCCGAAAGAGAAAATAATCGGTTTGATTTTTACCAACATGTATGAAACCCGGCATTGGAATTTGGGTGAGCGTTTTAAAGTGCTTACTTACCAGGCCGTGAATGACTGACCTCGATTTTGCTGACATCCGTTATCTAAAAAACGGTTCACCCGTTCAGCAAGCGGGGTATTGTGTGTTAATCAAATCGGGCATTTTCAAAAAACTTGCACCATACAATCCCATATTAACCGGCACACTGCCACTCGATATTTTTATTGATGGCAGCGACCTCGATATATGCTGCGAAGTTTATAATCACATTGCTTTTGCATCACTTCTTAAAGAATGTTATGGCAACATTCCTGATTTTACGTTGAAACAAAAATTTTTGGAAGAAACCGAAAGCACTGTTTGTGCTTTTTCAATGGACAATTTCATCTTTGAAATTGTCGGGCAACCACTTCCTGTACGGCAGCAACAAGCATACAGGCACATGGTTATTGAATATGCCGTCCTGCAAAAACGAGGTGAGCCGTTCAAACAAAAAATTATTGAACTAAAGAAACAAGGATTGAAAACCGAGCCCGCCTTTGCGCAACTACTCAAGTTGACAGGCGACCCTTACGAGGCGTTGCTTTCCTTTACGGATTAAGATTAGTACTTTCAATAAAACGTTGTCAAAGGTCGGAACGTTTTAAACGCAGGTAGCTGAAATAGTTGAACAGAAACGTCCAAACCAAGGCAATACCTACCGACTCAAGGCTTACATAATCCTGTATTTGCTGAAAAGCATACCGCGCAAACGGCAACGGCACAAGGTTCGATATTGATTCAAGCGGAAAGAACTTTATCAACCCGGGAACATAATCATCAATATTTTCTTTAATGATTAATTCAATCAGGTAAGAGTTCAATAATAAAATAATTGAAAGCCCGGAGCGCTGAACAAAAATACCCAGCATCAAGGCAAACGAAAGAAATGCAAAAACTTCCAGGAAGTAAGCCGGGAAAAACTCAACACCGCTGAACATATAACTTAAATCAAGCCGGCTTGAATAAATTAAACCCGTTACCAATGCCACCAAAAAGATGAGCACCATACTTAGCACGCTTAACAATACGTTGGTTAAAATTTTGGATACTAAAAACTCTTTACGACTCAATCCGTCAATTATATTTTGGCGAATGGTGCGATAAGAGTATTCGTTAGTAATGGAAATCAATACCATGATACCAATCATAATCTTCAGCAACCCACTTGCCCAAGTAAGATTTTGCCAAACATCAGGAAAATGATAAAGCGGAATGCGGTCAATGTTTATCGATTGGCCGAACCCTTCAATGGTACGCGCCAACCATTTCAGAAATTCCATGCCACTGGCACTGGCCGTAAGCAACGTGAAAAAGTAAAGTCCGCAAATAATCCAGAACGTGCGGTAACTTGTCAGTTTCTTTAAATCTATTTTCAGCAGTTGCAGCATCGTGGTTGTGGATTAGTGTGATTCAGCGAGGATTTCCAAAAATTGTTTTTCTAACGTCTTCTTGCGCGTAACCAAATGTGTTGCCACAATATGTTTATCGAACAAAAACCGGTTCAGGTCTTTTCCATGAAAACCATCGCGCATCGTAACCAGGTACATTCCATTCTCCCGGTTCAAGGAAGCTGTTCCTGAAAAACTTAACAACACTTCATTCAGATTCTCTACATCCGCATTTACTTCTACCGTTTCCGCTCCTCCGCCTACATCGCCAACCGGCCCGGTGTGCACCATGTTGCCACGTTTGAGAACGGCAAAGTGCGTGCATACTTTCTGCACTTCATCTAACAAATGACTTGCAAGAATAATGGTTTTACCACTGGCTGCAATCTTGCGAATGATTTCACGAATTTCGGCAATACCCATCGGGTCGAGCCCGTTGGTAGGCTCGTCAAGAATCAACACGGTAGGATCATTCAGCAACGCTGAAGCAATGGCCAGCCTTTGCTTCATACCAAGCGAATAGGTTTTGTATTTATCATCCTTCCTCTCGGCCAACTCCACTAATTCCAACACCTTAGGAATATTTTCTTGCGGACATTGTTTAATCATCGCGTTTAGCTCAAGATTTTTTTGTCCGCTCAAATACGGATAGAAAATCGGGTGCTCCAGCACCGCTCCTATTTTTCTGCGAAGTTGTGGTGTAGGCTCTTCGCCAAACCAGTAAAAGTTGCCGGAAGTTGGGTTGGTAACGCCCATCAACATGCCGAGGGTTGTGGTTTTGCCACTACCGTTGGGGCCAAGCACACCAAACACCTGCCCCGACTGAACCTCAAGGTTAAGCCCGTTAACAGCCTGGATTTTACCGAAATGCTTGGTGAGGTTTTGAATGGAGAGTACAGTTGCCAAAACTATTGGGTTTGATTCTTACTACTGATTTTCTTCTTTCCCCTCTTTGTCGTTCTCCTTGCGCTTTTCATTACGGGTAGCGAAGTTTTTAATTTTTTGCCCCACATTCGAGCTTTCATTAATTATCTGATAAAGCGAAGTTACTTTATCAAGCGCAATGCTGCCAACCACATCTAACACATACAGGCTGGAAGAATCATTTACCAACACAACCATACCTTGCGTTTTACCAGCCTTTTCTTTTAACAGAATATCAAAGTTCAGGCCCTGGTGCCGTGTGCTCATCACTTCTTCAAATTTCTCCGTTATATAATCCTTTTTTAGTTTGATGTAATCCGCTGATTTAAAGGCAGACTCCTTGTCAATCATCAGAAATTTCATCTTTTCTATGTCCTTTATCAATTCATCAAACTCTTTATCTTCAACCTGGTTAATCATGCGCAGCGTGTTTTGATAAAAGAACAGCGAGAACGCCTTGTTGTATTTCTCCTGGAGTTTGTTGGTAGTATTGCTTTGACTAAACGCATTGAAGCCAACACTGGCAAGCAATATAAGCGTAAACAGTTTTTTCATAGTTGCAGGGTTATAGCTTAATACGAAAGAAGCAACGACCGGTTTCAATCGCTGCTTCTTTTCTGCTTATTATTTTTTAAGATTAATTTTTCTTCTTCTGACCGTCATTCATCTTTTCGAGTTTGTCTAAGCCGTCAACATTCATTTTTTTACCGATACGCGAAACTTGTTTCAGGTCAATTTCTCCGAATAACGTCATCACCAAAAAATCGCTGGAACTGCCGGAGATCATCACCAGCTCGCTGATTTTTCCGGGGCTTTTTTCAAGAATGTAGAATTTCATATCCTTATCCTTATCGCGTACCGACATTAATTCTTCAAATTTATTTTGAAGTACAAGCGAAGAAGCTTCTTTGTAAAGATTACGGGCATCGCTGCTGTTATTCTTCCCGATTATACGCAACCCCTTTAGTTTACTGATAGCGTCCACGATTTCTTTGTCTTCCTGGGTTTCAACCTCCATGTTGGTAAACAGGCTGATCATTTTACTCGATATTGTTACCTGTGTTGTAAAAGATTCGTCCGTTGCATACTTGTTAAAAAACTTACTCATAACATCGCTTTGCGCATACACTCCCGTACCTAAAGCGATTAAAACGATTACTGCAATTATCCTTTTCATAGTATTAATTTCTTATTGATTATAATTCTGATTCTGTGGTTTGTACTTTTTCCTGTGCTTCGTTAAACATATTTATTTTCTTAGCCTGTTGTTCGGCACGACCAAAGCCCTTTGAAATCATCAGCAAGGCTTTTTTCGTTTCTTCAAATGCCTGCTGCGGATCTTCAAATGTATCTTCTGCTGATGCCATTGCTGTATCACTCCGCAATTCCTGACGCACAAAGTAGATGGCTGCCAACAGCACGGCCACTCCGGCTGCTATGCGCATACTGGCCGCAACCCATTTCACTACACGCCCTTCTTTTCGTGCAGGCATTTTTTTAATGCTGGCGAGTACCGTTTCATCAAACTGCGAGTCTGTTGTTTTCGATTTTTGTTCATCGAAGTAACGAAAGAGTGCGGCAGTTTCGCGCCACGATTCAGGAATGTTCCCTCCCCGGAAATATTCGCGCAACTGTTGTTCTTCTTCTAAGGAAGTTTCGCAGTTCCAATACTTCTTTACTAATTCTTCCAATTTTTTAGAGTCCATAAGCATTGATTTTCATCAATTTTTCGCGCACTGCATTTCTTGCCCTGAACAGGTTTACTTTCACCTGGTTCATATCAAGCTCCAGCATTTCGCTAATCTCGTTATACGTGTACCCTTCAACATCGCGAAGGTGAATAATTTGCCGTTGCTTTTCGGGCAGCGCGGCAATCAGTTGACTTACGTGTTGCATACTTTCACCTAATTCTGTTTTAACATCGGGTGTTGCGTCTGCGTGCTGAACATCAAAGCCTTCGGCTACCGGGTAAGTTCCTTTTCGCTGTATAGACCGGAGCCTGTCAAGCGAAAGGTTTTTGGTTATCCGCATACACCAGGCCTCCATATTTTGTATGTCGCCCCAGTTTTCGCGGCCATTCCACACCCGGATGAATACCTCCTGTACGACATCGCGGGCCTCTTCATCGTTGCCGAGCATACGCAGGGCAAACCGAAAAAGCTTGTTTTTAGCGGGCAAAACGCGGTTTTGAAAAGCTTCAATATCCATTTATCAAAATCCAATAACCAGACGCTGGGGTTTAACAGATGTTACAAGATACCGGAAAAAAATCCATTGCATTTGCAGCCGTCATGTCATAACAGTAAGAATCGATAAAATCAGTTCAGAAATTCTGTTCACAATCATCAGGCAAAATATTGCTAACCTTCAATCTTACCTGGAAAAAGGCGCTCTTGTTACTATTGAAGAAGACAAAATCAGATTCAGGCTATTACCGATAGAACGCGGGTAATCTTATTTCTTCCGCTTTTTTCTTCCGCTTTGCCTTCGCTTCGCGAATAAGCTTCATATCCACATTTTCGCGGGTGATGTATTCGTAATTGCCTTTACCAAGCGTTGCAAGCTGCTGAAGGTCATGGAAAGCAGCAAACCGAAAAAACTTGTTTTCAGTCTAATTTTTGTAATTTTGATATTATGGAATTTGTACATCCGGATTTCCCCAGAATATCTGCCGATCCTGAAATCTGCTTCGGAAAACCGAGGATCAAAGGAACCCGTATGCCCGTTTCCTCCATCCTGTCTTATCTGGCAAGCGGCATGACCGTTGAAGAGTTTTTGAAGGATTTCGATTGGCTGACACGTGAAGATGTACTGGAAGCTATGGCATTCGCAGCAGTTATGATGCAGGATAAATACATACCGCTCGAAAAAGCCTCATGAAGTTTTTGCTGAATGAAAACATTTCACCTTCCTTAAAAGGAAAGCTCTCAACAGTACAAATTGTTTCGGCTCACGTTAAAGATATAGGACTTATTGGTCAGCCTGATGTTCAGATTATTGAGTATGCAAGAAGCAACGACTATATAATTATCACTCATGACCTGGATTACAGCAGGATAATTTCACTATCCGCAAAAGAGAAACCATCTGTTATAACAGTACGTGCTGATAAAATCAGTTCAGAAATTCTGTTCACAATCATCAGGCAAAATATTGCTAACCTTCAATCTTACCTGGAAAAAGGCGCTCTTGTTACTATTGAAGAAGACAAAATCAGATTCAGGTTATTACCGATAGAACGCGGGTAATCTTATTTCTTCCGCTTCGCCTTCGCCTCACGAATTAATTTCATATCTACATTTTCGCGAGTAATGTATTCGTAATTGCCTTTACCAAGCGTTGCAAGCTGCTGAAGGTTTTTCGCAGAAAGCGTTGTCTTGCCAAAGTTAAATACCGTGATAAAAATATCTTCTCCGGCAAACTTCTTTACTACATTATAGGTAGGCGAACCAATCGGGAACTCCCCGTCAGTAGCGAGGATAATACGGTTGTTACCCCCACGAATGTAATTCTTATCTGCCACTTCGTAGGCTAATTTAATACCGGCATTGCCATCGGTTTTACCCTCCGGCTTTAATCGTTCAATAACGCGGGTAATCTTTTCTTCTTCTTTAAAGGATGTAGGTTGCAACTCAATCTTTGCTTTTCCTGAATACGTGATAATTGAAACCTGGTCTTCCGGTCGCATCATTTTCATTAACAGCAACACCGATTTTTTCAACAACGGCAACTTATCGGGGTTATTCATAGAACCCGATACATCCAACAACAACACCATGTTATTGGTAGCATAGCCTTCCATCGACATCATATCTTCACCGGGCAAGCCAACATAAACCGTATCAACACGCGAAACATAAACAGTATCTTGCCGGATGGTTTCAATACGGATTACATCGGTAATTCTAACGGTATCATGAACAACTGCACCCGATACAGTTTTTGTTTCTTTTGCTTTCTTACCGCTTTGCTTTGTTGCAATCACCGGTTCATCTTGTTTTATATCATCATCTGATTTTTGAACAACAGGCTGAGCTACCGGCTTAGGCGTTGCTATTTCGCGGGGCGGCACTACTTCAAACAGTTCAGCCTGCATTACCGATTTAAGCAACGGTACTTTGGATAGTTCGGTAAATTTGTTGTAATCGCGTAACAACGTTTGGTTATAGCGATAAATCAAATCATTGTACGGATGACGGGAACCGGAAGACGAAATCTTACTCGATTGTATTTTCTGAACAGCCTCTGCAAAATGGGTTGAGTTCTCTGCCAAGTTTTCGTATGGTGTGTACGGGCAATTCCCATTGTACCGGCCAAGTTTTTGTATGCCCGACAGGTTGGTAAATTCGTTCACAATCAGGTTGCGGGCGCCCTGCTCAATATCGGTTGTTGCCAGAGTTAGTGTTGTGTTGCCTTGTAAAAACTGTTTCGACTTCTTTAACGCTATGTAATTATCATCCAACAAAGCCCTTAACGCATTACCCGATACCTGCCATGAATTTTTGGTATCAGTCGGTTTGTACGATTCAAAAACAAGGCGTACATCACCATAGAGTTTTTCTTTCTTTTTATCAAACACCTCCGATAAGGTTTTGAAACGCTCAACCACACCATACACATACTCCATGCTGTCCTTAGCAAGTTGTTTATTTTCTGCATGAACCAGTAAAGCATTGTTCCATTGATTTATCTCTGTAAGAATGCCATACAGCACTTCGGCCTGTTCGGTTAATGTTTTCTGATACGTTGCAGGCAATGTTTTTGTTTCGCTGATGGTTTTCTGATACAGCGTAACCGGCAACGCGAAATTTTTATAATAATACTCCAGGTTCATTTTACCTGTGTTTCTCAACCGGCTTCTGCCATACGAAGCTGAACTGTTCAGGTTGCGTATGGGGTTCATCATAGTATTGATTTGCCGCATGCCTTCGTTGATGAACTCCACATAATTGGACAAGCTGGAAAATACCGGCTGGCTTATGGGTGCAGCCACAGGTTTAACAACAAGCTCTGAAACTTGTCTGTCTGTAAACGGTGTAACGCTCGCGTCAACTTTTTTTACTTCGGTTCTTACAGCAAACACCGGAGAAAAATTCACAAAGTAAATTCCGCGATACCCGTTCTGCACCGCCATATTGATAAAATTATTATAGAACGACACACCGGCATTGTTAAAGTAATTTATCAGATTTTTATATACATCGTTACTGTGGTTGTCGGATTTCCGGTTTTCATACGTGTACTTGTCAACACCATTACGTTTGCTTTCCTGTAATGAACCGATTGATTCGACAAACGATTTAAACTGCGAGGATGCCGGGTATTGCAACCCTCCGCCTTGCTGACTTAACGAAGTCAGCCTGTTTACATTTTCAAGAATATGTTTTTCAGCAGTTTCTACCGGCCAGCCTGCATGAACCGCCTCATTCACATTAAAAGTTAACGCTTCCAGCAACTCCAATTCATAGTTTAACTGGTCGCGCATGGCACGGTTAGCCTTGTGATAGGCCGATGAGGCATTGTACGGTTGCAGTGCAGATACTAATTTTTCAGATTCCTTCCTGAATTCATTAATGCGAGCGTGATAGTCGGCAACATTCGTCTGAAGATTGTTAATAAGTTCACCAAGTTTTTTAAACTGGTCTTGTTCGTAATCCTTTAACCGGTAATAAATTTCAATGGCTTTACATACCTCATCAATTTTTTGATACGCAGCATATACGGACTTTGCTTTAGAAACAAATGCGGCTCCGGCACTTCCTAATGCAGATGCGGTTTTCCCTGCTTCCGTTATATAATAATCCTTATCCCGGCAAACACACGTGTATGACGATACCGGCCGGTTTGACTTACCTTCCAGCATTTGCCGGTAAGGCTGCAACAGCGAAGGGCCTAACGCGCCAACATCCGCAGTTAGTTGGTTGGCCATCGTAATGTAATTGTTTATGGCTTTTTGCTGCGATTCAGAAAGCGTTTGTGCCAATGAAAAAAGCGGAAGGCAAACGATAACAGAAATTATGCGGAGGGTTTTCATACCCTGAAAGTATAAAACTTACCCGTTATTTGTATCTTAACCAGCATGGAACCCGAAAAACAGGAGCCAATTATCGTATACAGGGCCTTTGAAAACAGTGTAGAGGCCAACTTAGCCAAAACCAAGCTGGACGCTTTTGGCATTCCCTGCTTTCTTACAGAAGAAAATTTAGCCAGCCTGTACCCGATACATAATCCGCGATTCAGTGTGCGGCTCCACATTTTTGAAAGAGATTATGAACAGGTATACGACATACTTAGCGAAACCGTACCCATTCCTGACGATGAACTGAATCGCTGCCCCCGCTGCCGGTCGGCAAGGGTTGAGCTGGAATACACCCGCAAGTTGGGTGCACGGCTCGCCACTATTTTATCTACGTTATTTCTCGCCCTGTTCCCGCTCAAAAAAGTTTACCGATGTCAGGATTGCCATCATGAATTTTAACTTGCCCGTCCTAACGCTTGTTATCTGTTTTATGCCTCCTATCTTTAACACGAAATGAAATCAAAAATAATTATTGGTGTGATGGGGCCGGGTGAAAATGCCTCGCCCGAAGAAAACGAATTGGCGTATGAAATGGGTGAGGCTATTGCCAAACAAGGTTGGGTATTGCTAACCGGTGGCCGCGAATTTGGCGTGATGCACTCGGCCATGAAAGGTGCAAGTGACCACAACGGACTAACCATTGGTGTACTACCAACAGATTCTACACGGGGTTCTTCGCCTCATGCGCAACTTAAAATTGTTACGGGCATGGGCAGTGCGCGCAATAATATCACTGTATTGAGTAGTCATGTTATTGTAGTGGCAGGTATGTCGCCCGGAACAGTTTCGGAAGTGGCATTAGCCATTAAAGCAAACAAAAAAATAATCCTGCTTTCGCAGGATGAACTTTCGGTGATGTTCTTTAAGAAAATCGGAACATACCGGGTTACACCGGTAAATACTGTAAAAGATGCCATTAACCTGATTCGTGATTATGTGAGTTTGAATCAGATCAGGTAATGTTTTTTATCAACTAAAAATTGGCTTGAGTTCTTCACCAACCGGCTCACCAATCAAATATTCAATTGCCTCGCGCTCGGTTGCAAACGCCTGGAAGCCGGTGCCCAACAACAGGTTAAACCCTTTCAGGATCATCATTTTGGGCATGTTCAATCCAACAAGGGCATTTCGCAAAATTAATGGCCCGACATACTCTACTTCACGTTCTACATGCCGCATATATGCAGGAGTGACGAACGTGTTTCTGTATGAAGTAATGACCAGTTTGGGCTGTGGAGTTTCAATAATGATTCCTTTGGCCTCAATCACCAGGCTGATCATTTCGGATTCTTTCAAACCGGAATAATCAATGGCGATGATCTCCTTTCCCTGAATAACAATTTTACGTATACGCTCCACGCCAGATCAATTTTGTGTCAAAAGTACAACAAACCTGGCGAAGAGAACGTGCCGGTAAAAAAATCAGTCATATACCGAAGTTGATTACCTCCGGTATATGGCCAATTCATAGCATGTTAACGCTCCCAAAAATACGGTGGCTCTATGCCCAACGAGCGCAGATACACATAAGCCTGGCCTCGGTGATGAATTTCATTATCGATAAAATAAAGAATTGACGACCATACCGTGCCTTCGTACTGGCCAAACGTAACAGTGGGCTGCTGAAATTTCTCTTCGGGAATTAAAGCCCACAACCGATTTAGTTCAGGTGTGGCTTCATCCCACAATTGCAACAGGTTGCCCTTGCTGTTTATGTCTTTACTATCTTCATCAAGTTTCTCAGTTGACTCAAGTGCGATTTGCCGCAAACCGGGCACTGCTATGGCCAACAGCTCCTGGATAAGCGCAGCACACGTGCGCATGCCGCCAATAGAATAATTGAATAATTCTTTTTCGGGGAAAGCCTCGATTACCCTGCGGGTAAGGGCGCGGTGTCCTTGCCAATGCTCAAGCAACTGGGTGGGCGTAATTACCGGTTTTGTTTCCTGTTGTGTCTGTGTCATAACGTAGAGATTTATAGGTTAATAATTTTACCCTAAATCTCCTGCCCTGTTGTGACAACAGCCTGTCAGTAGGAAAACCGGAAGTAATATTTTTTAAAGGAATATCTAAAAAAACTTGCCTTTGATAACCTCATCCTCCTGCCTGCGCGTAGCTTCGGGCGCCTACGCTAAAGCTTCTGCGTCAGCGTGCAAAGGCAGGCTGCTCCTTCTCCTAAAGGAGTTTTAAAGATGCCTTGACAGAGCCTTACTTCTTCACTACCCTGAACTCTACCCTGCGGTTATTGGCACGGCCTGCATCCGTATCGTTGGTATCGATGGGGGTGCTTTCGCCAAAGCCTTGCGCACCAAGGCGCGATGCACTGATGCCCTGGCTAACGAGGTAATCTACAACGGACTGGGAACGGCCTTGCGAAAGGTTCAGGTTGTACTCATCGGAACCTTTGCTGTCGGTGTGCCCTTCAATCTGTATTTCTACGGAAGAATTTTGTTTCAGAAAATCAACTACCTTATTAAGCTCAACAAAGGATTCCCTTTTAAGCGTTGTTTTATCAAAATCGAAATAGATGTTTTTCAACCGCACGGTTAAGCCAACTTCAATGGGCTGTAAAAAAATATCTTTAATAACCGGTGTAATTTCTTCGCTTATTACCTCCACACTATCAACCGCGTTTATATATCCTTCGGCAGAAGCGGTGTACATATACCAACCTGTTTTTTTGATCTCCTGCTCATACGCGCTACTGCCTACACGTAAAGAAAAATTCTCTTTACGATCTTCTTTCAGTTGTACGTTCAGGTTTGCTGAAACCGGCTTCATGGTTTTGTTGTCGAACACGGTGCCGGTAAGCAATAATTTTTTTGCAATGGGCGTCAGGTACAAATCAACATATAATGTAGCATCGTTGCCTAACTGGTCGGGCAGGGAAACCGAAACTTCTTTCGGTAAAAATTCATTTTGCGAAGCGGCTATGTTAACACCCTTCACTTCCGGTATTTTTGTTTCATACCGGCCATTGGCCTGGGCATGAAGCTGAATTACTTCCGAGCCTGCGGGTTTCACCTGCACGTTAGCTTCTATCGGTTGCTGGGTTTTTTCATTATAGATTGTGCCCACAACTTTTACGATAACATCGCGTGGCACCAATTTCCACAAATCAAGCGTACCGCCATCACCGCCAATAACCGAGCGACTCATAAATACATTACCGGCTTTATCGATACAGAAATACATTTCACCGGCAGCCGTATTGATGGGCGAGCCCATGTTTACCGGTTCGCTCCAATTTTGCCAGGTGTCATCGAGGCGCGTTGTTTTATAAATGTCCGACTTGCCGAATTTGCCGGGCACATTCCTGTCGCTGGCAAAGTACAGGGTTTTATCATCGGGGCCGATAAACGGGCCGAAGTCGTCATCGCGTGTGCTAATGTTCAATTTCACCGGTCGCGTCCATTTTCCATCACCGTCCAGGTTGCTCACGTATAAACTGCTACGGGTGCTGTTGGCCATCTCTCCGAAAAAGAGGATGATATGCTTCATATCGGACGACATACTGGCGCCATAGAAACGTCCTTTGTTCATTTCTTTAAAACCGGGCACTTCTATTTCCGTAAGCGAACCTCCGGGGCTTACAATCGAAAAACCTTTGGTGTCTTTCTGACGGCCTCCTTTAATAAAGAGAGAGCCATCGGGCAGTGCGGTAAACACCTGGTTGCTGCGATGAATATTAAATGGCGAACCTAAATGTTGGGGTGCGCCCCATTGTCCGTTATCACCCAGTTTCGATACCCAGATATCATCACTTCCCTGCTTGCCAAACGTATTTTGCGGATGGTTATGAATGAAGAAATACAACTGTTTGCCGTCAACGGAAATGATGGGGGCGGCATCGTGATAATATGAATTTACTTCCTTATTCAGCTTAACCATTTCATAGCGCGGTGAAAATTCCTGCGCATACGAAACCAGTACAGATAGTACCAGTAGGATTGAGAGTATCCGTTGCATTTAATTACTTGTTTGTTTTTACCAATCATAAAGGTAAAAACATTAACGGAAAATTCAGCCGTTAGTGGCCTTTATTCAACACTATCCGGGAAGGAAAATACCCCTGCCGCTCATACTTAGGGAAACAATAATGAGCAAAAGGGCCAGCGCATTAAAAACAAACATGCGCCTGTGTTTGGCGGTATCGTTAGTCATTTTTTTGGATGTTGTGCGCGCCAGGGTAATCAGAACAATAGCAATAATATTCAATGTAGCGTGCTCAACAGCCCAATACCGCAACACTTCGTTTTTCATGGTGCCGGAGTTAAATTGTACCATATCGCTGACAACGTACAGGATAAGACCAACCAGCAATTGCAGGTGTGTGAATATGAACAGGTACAGCCCTAATTTATTGTCCAATTTTGCATAAGGCTTATTTCCCAGCCATTTCAATAGCGAAACTACTACCACTACAACCAACATAATCAGCACGAAATAGCGCAACAACGAATGAGAATGAAGTAAACCTGTATGCATAGCGTAAAAATTTTTTAACGCCCCGAAAATAACATTCCTTTTTCAAACTTCCGAAAATCTCCCTAATTTGGAGGAAAGCCTTTTCATGAAATGGCCATTAAGATTCTCTACACCCAGCGAATTGTTAATTCAGGCCATTCCATGTGTCCATTATTTTAAAAATGAACATTAACACATGAAACAGACCTTATTAATACTGCTGCTCATCCTCGCTTCCTTCCGGGGGTTTTCGCAGCAAGAAGATACAGTAGCCGAAACGGTGCCCGATACGGTAAAAATCGGGGCGTATATTATCAGCATCCACGACATTAATTTTCAGGATAAGGAATACACCCTCAGGTTCTGGCTTTGGGGGCTATTTGATAATGTGGGGTTTGACCTGGCCAAACAACTTGACATCCCAAACGCCAAATCCATTGATGAACCCCAGGCCATTGTTGATGTGCTGGACGGCAAAACCTGGCAGTTAATGAAACTGCGCGCTACCATGAAACAAAACTGGAAGGTTGGCAATTACCCGTTCGACAAGCAACACCTTACGGTGCATATTGAAAATACCATTTTCGATAAAGATATGCTGGTATTTGTAGCCGACAGCGAGGGAAGCGGCTACGACCGCGAACTTACCTTAGACGGATGGAGCATTTCCAACTTTGAAGTAGTTACCAATAACAAGGAATACACAACCGTATTTGGCGACCCCGAATCCGATCATCTCCACTCCGAATACTCATCATTCGATATCATCATCGATATTGAACGAAACGGATGGGGGCTATTCTGGAAACTTTTTTCGGGTATGTATATCGCTTTCCTTATCTCGATGGTAAGTTTTGGCCTTGAGCCAACCGAAGTTGAACCGCGTTTTGGTTTGCCTGTTGGCGGGCTGTTTGCAGCCGTTGGTAACAAATACATTATTGATTCCATATTACCGGAGTCCAACGTGTTTACGCTGGTCGACTCGCTTCACGCGATAACCTTTCTTGTAATTTTTGTTATCCTGGTAATCTCGGCCATTGCGCTTTACATAATGAAAAAAGGTAAGGTAGAACAATCCAGAAAAATTAATTTATTAGCTGCATGGATTGTACTGATTCTATTTCTAACCGTTAATATAGCGCTCGTTTTGGCCGCCATTTGATTTTATGAACCGGCTGACAAATATCAGCCTTAGAGAATGACCGAAGTGGTATGTTCAATCCGGAAATTTTGCTTCTTTACTGCTAAGAAAAATTGAAAATCAACGCTTATGAAAATCCATATTCAAACACTCGATTTCACCCCAAAACAGGATTTGTTAGACCTTGTTAACGAAAAAGTTGAAAAGCTGGAGCGTTTCAGCGACCGCATTGTTGAGAGCCGCGTGATATTGCGCGTAGAAAAATCTGAAAGGCGCGATAATAAAATCTGCGAGGTGCGTGTGGTTATTCCGGGTAACGACCTGTTTGTAAGCAAAAAATATGAATCATTTGAAGAGGGCATACACAAGGTAACGGATATTTTGCAGCGCCAGCTAAAAGAATGGAAGGAGAAACAGAATTAAGCGCGCCACTTTTTGCTTAACGCGGAACTATTTTAACTGTATATTTGTAACCCTTTTGCCGTTGACTAAAGGATTGTTATTTGAACTATTGGGGCCGACCGGTTTTGACAGGATGTGTGATGACGTGTGTAAGCATGCAGGCTCATAGGATGAGAGCCTTGAAAGATAGTCCTGAACCATACGTGGCGAGACTAACTACGCCATGGCTGCTTAATCTGACGATACGTTAGATTAGCTTATGGCGTGTAAGACGCGCCAGGCCATCATCGCTCAGCGCGTTGTTCTGCAAGTGCTGATTTAGCGGTGTCGTTTTGCGGAACTGCTTTGTACGGAGTTACAACGTGCAACTAAGACCACGTAACTACGGAATAGTTTGGCTGTTGCCTGCCTTGCCATTCCCGACAAGTAAAGTCAACTAAGCATGTAGAAGATACGATTATCTTCTTCTCTGGACCAGGGTTCGATTCCCTGCGGCTCCACTCCTTTCGGAGTTTCGGCAGGCAAGCCTGCGGCTCCACCAAGAGAGAAATTCTTTTTCTTTCTCACTTTTTAATCGCCCCGCTAACGCGGGGCTTTTTGTTTGCTTTGCTTGCAAAGCCTTGTATTTGGGGATTTCCTGATAAGGCGGCACGAAATCAAAGACGATTTTTTTTAACACCCAGCATCAGGGTTTATCAGCTTCCTTGCGGTTGCTTTGTTTGGGTTCACTCGTCAGGTGTTCGCCAGCTTTCAGCATTGCCCTTTTAGGGCGGTGCTGAAAGAAAAGTCATTTAGATAATCCAAGCACTATAAAATGTGTAAATTCGCCACCATATTTGCAATAAATGCAATTAAAATGAGCCGCAAAAAACGTATTTACAATCGTATAAAAGCCGTATTGGCAGAAAATGGTAAAACGAATATTTGGTTGGCCGAACGATTAGAAAAGAATAAAACGACAGTTTCCAAATGGTGCACCAATGATGTGCAGCCAACTATGGAAACTCTTTTTGAGATTGCCGATACGTTAGATGTAGATGTAAGAGAGCTATTAGCATCAAATAAAACAAAGTAGAATAATGGCGGATGTTTACGATAAAGCAACAAGGAGCTATACCATGTCAAGAATCAGGAAAACAGATACAAAGCCTGAATTGCTTGCTCGTAAATATTTATTTAGTAAAGGGCTAAGGTATCGTATATACAACAAAAAGCTAATCGGGAATCCTGATATTGTTTTGCCAAAATATACGGATTATTGGATACCTAAAATTTTGAAGAACGTTGAAAGAGATAAAGACCTTATTTTACATAATGATTTGGGCGTTCCCCTATCGGGTCGGGCTTTCCGTTCCAATCTTTTTGCCCTGCGGGACAAAAAGGATTTCCACTTCAATCCCTAACGCAAAACAGCCCTCAAATCAATACTAAATTAGCCGCATAAGATAAAATGAACTCAATTGCATTCATAGATACGGAGATTGAGCCTAAGAGCGGAAAGATTCTTGACATTGGAAGTGTCAAGGATAATGGAAGTTCTTTTCACAAAACTTCGATAGCTGAGTTCATACAGTTTATTAACGGCACTCAATTCGTCTGCGGACACAATATTTTCAATCACGACATAAAATATATCGGGAAAGCTCTTAATGACGCAGGAATAAATTCGACAAACATCATTGACACGCTGTTCCTTTCGCCTTTACTTTTTCCGACAAAGCCGTATCATAAACTACTCAAAGACGACAAGCTGCAATCGGAAGACACAAACAATCCTCTGAACGATTCAATCAAAGCGAAAGATTTGTTGAATGATGAAATTGCTACATTCAAACAAACAGACGACACGCTCAAACAAATTTTTTATTTGCTATTAAACGACAAAAAAGAGTTCCGCTCTTTTTTTCGCTACATCGCATACAACAGCGCAAGCGCAGACATTGAAAAACTTATTCGCGGAAAATTCAAAAACGAACTTTGCGAACAAGTTGATTTAGCAAAAATCATTTCAGAAAAACCGATTGAACTTGCTTACTGTTTATCGCTGATAAATTCTTTCGTTCAACACAAGAAAATACATTCCATAACGCCACCTTGGGTTTTGAAAACTTATCCCGAAGTTGAACGGATAATGTTCCGTTTGCGAAACAAACCTTGTGTGAACGGTTGTGAATATTGCAACAGCGTTTTAGACGCACACAAAGGGCTGAAAAGATTTTTCGGTTTTGATTCTTACCGAAGTTATGGAGGCGAACCTTTACAAGAAAAAGCGGTTAAAGCTGCGATTGACAACAAATCTATACTTGCCGTTTTCCCTACTGGAGGCGGAAAATCAATAACATTTCAAGTTCCCGCTTTGATGAGCGGAGAAACTTCAAAAGGCTTGACGATTGTAATTTCCCCTTTGCAATCACTAATGAAAGACCAGGTTGATAATCTTGAAAAAAATGGAATCACAGACGCGGTTACAATAAATGGTTTACTTGACCCGATTGAAAGAGCAAAATCTTTTGAAAGAGTTGAAGACGGCTCGGTTTCTATTCTTTACATATCACCCGAATCGCTTCGTTCAAAAACCATTGAGCGTTTAGTTTTAGGAAGAAAGATTGCACGTTTTGTTATTGACGAAGCACATTGTTTCTCATCGTGGGGGCAAGATTTCAGGGTTGATTACTTATACATCGGAGATTTTATCAAATCAATTCAAGAAAAGAAAAATCTTGAAGACGGCATTCCTGTTTCGTGTTTCACAGCAACAGCCAAACAAAAAGTAATTGAAGATATAAGAGATTATTTCAGAGAAAAACTATCGCTTAATCTTGAATTATTCACTTCAATTGCATCACGAACAAATCTTCAATATAAGGTATTTGAAAAAGCAGACGAAGAAGAAAAATACCAAGCAGCGAGAGATTTGATTGAAGAAAAAAATTGTCCGACTATCATTTACGTTTCACGAACACGAAAAGCTTACCTGCTTGCTGAACGTTTAAGAGATGATGGTTTTAGTGCAAAACCGTATCACGGTAAAATGGATAAACAGGAAAAATCTGAAAACCAAGATTCGTTTATCAATGGAGAAACTCAAATAATGGTGGCTACTTCCGCTTTCGGAATGGGTGTTGATAAAAAAGACGTTGGAATGGTAATTCACTATGAAATTTCCGATTCACTTGAAAACTACATTCAGGAAGCAGGACGGGCAGGGCGTGATGAAAATATCACGGCTGATTGTTTTGTGTTGTTTAATGAAGAAGATTTAAGCAAGCACTTTATTCTTTTAAATCAAACCAAACTTTCCATTAAAGAAATCCAACAGGTTTGGAAAGCGATAAAAGAAATTACACGATTTCGCTCAACTGTTTCCAATTCCGCTTTGGAAATTGCACGAAAAGCAGGTTGGGACGACAATGTTGTTGAAATTGAAACACGGGTAACAACAGCCATTGCTGCGTTGGAAGATGCAGGATATTTGAAACGCGGGCAAAATATGCCACGAGTTTTTGCAAACAGTATTCTCTCAAAAAATGCACAAGAAGCTATTGACAAAATCAATGCTTCGCAAAGATTTGTTGGAAACCAAAAAGAAAAAGGTGTCAGAATTATCAAGAAGCTTTTTTCAAGTAAAAGCAGAAAACAAACAAGTGATGAAGCGGCAGAATCAAGAATTGATTACATCAGCGACCATTTGGGAATTGTAAAAGAAGAAGTGATAAATATTGTCAATCTTTTGCGTGAAGAAAAGATTTTAGCCGATGCAAAAGATTTGACTGCTTTTATCAAAAAAGGAGAAAACAAAAATCGTTCGTTCAACATAGTTGACACATTCAGTAAAATTGAAGACTTTTTGCTTCCAATAATTGAAGAACAAGAAAAAGTATTTCACATCAAAGAACTGAACGAACAAGCGGAAGAAAAAGGACTTGACGACATCAGCACCAACAAGATTAAAACCATTATCAATTTTTGGGCAATCAAAAATTGGATTAAACGACAAAGTTTAGAATCAAAAAACCACGTTGCTGTTCTTTCGTTACAGCCAAAAGAATTATTGAAAGATAAATTAGAGAAACGACACGCTTTAGCAAAATTCATTATTGAGTTTCTCTATGAAAAAAGTAATGTGAACGTTTCGGAAAAAGAATCTACAAAAGAAGAAGTCTTAGTTGAATTTTCAGTTCAAGAATTAAAATCCGCTTACGAGGAAAGTTCAAGTTTATTTAAAGTAAACATTAGTCTTGACGATATTGAAGACACGCTATTTTACTTGTCAAGAATTGAAGCCATAAAAATTGAAGGCGGTTTTTTGGTTGTGTATAATCGTTTGACCATTGAACGAACAGAACAAGACAACAAAAAACGTTACACAAAAGATGATTATCAAAAACTACATCAGTTTTACGAAAACAAAGTTCAGCAAATTCACATTGTTGGAGAATACGCTAAAAAAATGATTGAGGACTACAAAAGTGCATTGCAGTTTGTAGAAGATTATTTTCACTTAAACTATTCTTCATTTTTACACAGATATTTTCCGGGCAGTCGTCAAAATGAAATCAAGCGAAACATTACGCCTGCTAAATTCAGACAACTTTTCGGAGAACTTTCGCCAACACAATTAAAAATAATAAACGACAACGAGACAAAACACATTGTTGTTGCTGCGGGTCCGGGAAGCGGAAAAACAAGAGTTTTGGTTCACAAACTTGCTTCGTTGCTTTTAATGGAAGATGTGAAGCACGAACAGTTGCTTATGATTACTTTTTCAAGAGCCGCAGCAACCGAATTTAAAAAGCGTTTGCTTAATCTTATTGGAAATGCAGCAAACTATATTGAAATAAAAACTTTCCATTCATACTGTTTTGATTTATTAGGTAGAGTGGGCAGTATAGAAAAATCAGGAGAAATTATAAAAAAGACAATTCAGAAAATAAAAAACAATGAAGTTGAAGCAAGCCGAATAACAAAAACCGTTTTGGTAATTGACGAAGCACAAGATATGAACAAAGACGAGTTTGGATTGATAAGTGCTTTAATGGAACAAAATGAAGAAATGAGAGTGATTGCGGTTGGCGATGACGACCAAAATATTTATGAATTTAGAGAGGCAAGTTCAAAATATTTGGAGCAATTCATTCAGGAAAACAACGCAGTCAAACACGAATTAGTAGAGAATTACCGAAGCAAAAGCAATCTTGTTGATTTTTCAAATCAATTCGTAAAACGTATTCCTTACCGACTAAAACAAACACCAATCATTGCAAAGCAAAACGACAATGGAAAAATAAAGATTGTTTGTTATCAAAGTGGAAACCTCATCAATCCACTTGTGCAAGACATTCTCACAACTAGGCTTTCGGGAACGACTTGCATTTTGACGAGAACAAATGAAGAAGCATTACAAATTACAGGATTGCTTTTAAAAAATGACATTCAAGCAAAATTGATTCAGTCAAATGACGGTTTCAGTTTATACAACCTTAACGAAGTCCGCTATTTTTTAAGTCATTTGAATTTGGCTGACGATGTTTACATAATCAACGATGATGTTTGGTTAAACGCAAGACGTGAAGTGGTAAACAAATATCGCCACAGCACTAAATTGGAAATTTTAGGAAACATCATCAAAGAATTTGAAGCATCTAATCCTAAAAAGAGATACAAATCCGACTTAGAAGTTTTCATTCGTGAATCTAAGCTTGAAGATTTCTATAACGAAAATGGCGAAACAATTTTTGTTTCAACCATTCACAAGGCAAAAGGAAAAGAATTTGACAATGTTTTCCTAATGCTTGAAAACTTCAATTCTGCAACAGACAAGACAAAACGACTTCTATATGTTGCAATGACAAGAGCAAAAACAAACTTGATAATTCATTTAAACTCAAACTTTCTTGACGGCCTCACAGCAGACAATTTAGAACGAATTGAAAATAAAGAAATTCATTTGCGACCGAACGAATTAGCAATGCACTTGTCATTAAAAGACGTTTGGCTTGACTATTTCATAACCCGACAACATTTGATTTCTCAACTTAAAAGCGGAGACACGCTGACAATAAACGGAGATGAATGTTTGGACAGCAAGGAAAAATCTGTATTAAAATTCTCAAAGCAATTTATTGAGCAAATTGTGAACATGGGAAATAAAAATTATGAGTTAAAAACTGCCAAAGTGAATTTTATAGTTTACTGGAAAAAAGAAGAAACAGAGCAAGAAGTGAAAATTATTTTACCTGAACTGTATTTTGAAAGAATTCATTAAACTTGAAACGCTGAAATAACTAATCTATGAAACCGGGAAAATAAAAGTTGTTTTTGTAAGAATAAAAATAAAAGAGCCAACATTTGGTTCGTTATACTTGAAAATTTATCCTTAGCAGGCACTAACTTTTGGCAAAGAGCTAAAGCCACCCCGCAAAACAAAAACACACGCCACAAACCACTTTTACCCACCCCAAGAAAGAGAAGTGAAGAAAGCAAAAACCGCCCTGAATGAAGCCTTAAAAACCGCTCCCGAATGTTCGGGATGAAGTTTTAAAAATCCACAGAGGGAAGAAGCAAAAAGAAGCGATTATTTGCGGGCTGAAAAGCCCGAACCCCGCTAAAGCGGGAAACAAAAAAAGGGGCGCATCGGGCGGAACGCCCGATTAAAACCTGGGCGAAGCTCTGGAAACATGTAAAAGCCTCTGAACTGCATTTTGAAGCCATTACGGGCGGGTTCTGCCTGACCGCAGCCGAACAACGAACCCGCCCGAAGCCTGTGCGACAGCCGAAAGAAAACCATTTGCCGACACCTTTATTGCTTCCACCATAGATGACCTGAAAAAGAAATGGGAAGCCCTATTCCCCGAAACAGGTTTCGAGTACACGTTTATGGATGACCGTTTTCAGTCATTATATACTACCAAACTGCAACTGAAAAAGGCGGGAAGCCTGGCCACTGTCCTGATGTTCATCATCGTGCTGTTGGGAATATTCGGGATTGTTACGTTCACGTTATCCAGCCGAACCAAAGAAATAGCCATTCGGAAAGTATTGGGTGCTAAAGCAGCAAACAGTGTCATGCTGTTCATAAAGGAGTATGCGTTGCAAATAGCGTTGGCGAATATCATTGCGTGGCCGCTTGCATTCGCCATTACCAGTTACTGGCTGCAAGGCTACGCTTACCGCGTTGAACAAAATATTTTTCCATTTGTGCTGGCAGCAGGTTTCATGCTTACAGCCGCATGTATACTCATATCCATACAATGCTTTAAGGCTGCTGTTGCGAATCCGGTTAACGATTTGAGAAGCGAACAAATCAGCAGGCAAAAGGCAGCAGTATCCAAAACAAAAGAGCTGGTCAATGACCAGCTCTTTTTGCTTGTTGATATTATCATCAACTTACTTCTTCTTCTTAGCAGCTTTCTTTGCTTTCTTAGCTACTTTTTTCTTAGCAGCTTTCTTAGCTACTTTCTTCTTTGCTACTTTTTTCTTAGCAGCTTTTTTTGCTTTTTTTGCTTTTTTTGCCATAGCGTTTTTAGTTTTAGTTAAACATTTATTAAAAAGCAAAATAAAGGTAGCACATCATTTAATAAATGCAAAATTTTTGCAAAAAAATTTGTCTTTCACAAAATTGCTGCATCACTCATCCAACACCCGAAACAGTGTATTATATCCTCACCAACAACAACATTTCATCATGAACATTGAAGCACTTCAATCATTTTGTAAATCACTTCCTGCAGTAACGGAAGACATTAAATGGGATAATGATTTATGTTTCTGCGTTGGCAGAAAAATGTTTTGTGTCGCTTCACTTGAGGCGCCATTTCGCATTTCATTTAAAGTACCGGATGAAGAATTTGATGAACTTTCTGTACGTGACGGATTCATACCGGCTCCGTATATGGCGCGTGCAAAATGGGTTAGTGTAACAAATCTTTCGCGTGTTAAACAAAAGGAACTGGAGCATTTCATCAGCCAGTCTTACACGCTCATCAGGCAAAAACTCACGAAAAAACTGCGAAAGGAGTTAGGATTGGAGTAAAATACCGAAAAGAGGTATCTTAACTTAGCATATCAATTAAAAGTAGCCCCTATAGGAATCGAACCTATACCTTGAGTTCCGGAAACTCACATTCTATCCATTGAACTAAGGGGCCAACCCGTCAACGTATAATTGAGTGCGCAAAAATAAGGAAATAGACGGCAGGAAAAAATTGTTGTGCCGTCCTTATCTGATGGCAAAAATCAACTCAACTTGTGGGTGTAGAAGGCAATGTACTCTTCCAGCTTTTTTCTGCGGTATTGCATGATGAATCGCGGATGAGGCAACGGAACCAGCGATGCAAAGAATTTATATTTCCCGTTAAGGTTTTGCAGAAAATGAAAGTTTTTGCCTTCGCCCAGGCAGTAACAAACCGAAACATCCAACCCAAAATCCAATTGTGCACGAATGGAATCAACAATAAATGGGGTGACTGCCTTCTCCAACCGCTTATCATCGTAATAATTCAGGTTTTTCCCGGCCTGTGTAAACCCCAGCGGACTAACCGAGCTGATGTAATACCGGTTAAAAAAATCTTCCGGCCTGCCATACGCATCAATCATGGCCCAGATAAAATCAGCCGAAAGTTCCGCTTTCTTCGGGAGGTTATTTTTTATTCCGCAACGTGCCTCTAATTTAACCGGGTCGGTAAACGGCACCCCGGTCAACCCCGCGCCAAATCTTCCGGGGTTGATTCCCAAAATCAGGCTTCTATTGTGGTTGTCATTATAGTATTTCCTGTAAAAAGTAGCGCTAAGTTCAGCCGTAACTGCCTCTTTAAACGGGTTGAGCACATCAACCCCTTTCGGAAGCTTTGCCTCAATCTTCAATGCCTGATTAAATGATTGAATACTATCTGCCCAGATCATGTTAAATAAATTACGAGCTGTTTTAACGTTTCAAAATTAATGCTGTGGTTTAAATAACCTCACCCCTATCAAAGAGTTTGAGTCTTTATCGGGATGAAGCAAAAAAGTATGCCGACCTGTTGGCCGGCATATTTCAACACTATAAATAATGGGCATCTCTAAAAACTCCTTGTACCCTTCTCCATTAGGAGAAGGGTTGGGATGAGGTTATCAAAGAAAAGGTTTTTAGAGATGCCCCAATCTTAACTGGTTAATTTGGTTCTTACTTTCGCGCCTGTTTCTGCGCATTTTTCACGTATGTTTCCAGCCAGCGATCCATTTCCCATAGTGTATGCAAAATACTTTCCTTGGCGGCATAGCCATGACTTTCGTAGGGCAATACCACATATCGCGCAGTTCCGCCATGACCTTTTATTGCATTATAGAAACGCTCAGTCTGGATAGGAAATGTACCCGAATTATTATCCGCTTCGCCATGAATAAATAAAATAGGTTCTTTCAGTTTGTCGGCATACGAGAAGGGCGACATCTGGTAATACACCTCAGGCGCCTGCCAGTACGTGCGTTCTTCGGCCTGGAATCCGAAAGGCGTTAACGTGCGATTATACGCACCGCTTCGCGCGATACCGGCCTTGAAAATATCGGAGTGTGCGAGCAAGTTGGCCGTCATAAAGGCGCCATACGAATGCCCGCCAACACCTACACGCTCCGGGTCAAGCACACCCAACGAGGCCGCATGATCTACCACAGCCTGCGCACTTGCCACTAATTGCTGAATGTAGGTGTCGTTAGGTTCTTTATCGCCTTCGCCAATAATGGGCATGGAAGCATTATCAAGCACAGCATAACCACGAGTTACCCAGTAAATCGGGCCGCCCCAGCTTAATCGGGTAAACATATAAGGCGAAGTCTTTACCTGCCCTGCGGCATCGGCCGATTTGAATTCGCGCGGATACGCCCACACCAATCCCGGCAACGGCCCGTCTTCTTTTTTATAGCCTTGCGGCAGATACAGGTCAGCGGTTAATTCAACACCATCGCTGCGGGTGTATTTCAACACTTCTTTCTTTACATCTTTTATTTGCGGATACGGATGAGGAAAAGAAGTGAGCGGTGTTAATTTGGCCGAGCCAATCGTTCTTACATAATAATTCGGATTATCGGTATTGGATTCGCGCGAGGTAACAAACGTTCCTTTCTTCGAGTCGAGCATGTTTACGAAATACTCATAATAAGGAGCCTGGCATTGCCACAACCGGGTTTTCTTCCCGTTGCTGATATTCATTTTATCTAAGAATGGCAAATTACCTTTTGGATTCGCTCCCTGCCCCGTCAGGTACACGCTGTTGTCTTTGCTAACAGCCAGCACGTAACGGCCATACGCATTTGGCTCGGTAAGCACGTTACCGGGGTCGTTGTACGCATCTTCATAATTCCTGTCGAACATGATTTTCTTTGCACCGGTTGCGGGGTTAACCTGGTAAACACGTTCTTTCCGGTCGCTTGTCCAGCGTTCATATACCAATGCCACCTGGTCATTGCCCCACGTAATGCGCCCGTAGCGTAACGGCAGGCTTATCAACTCCTTCGGTTCAGTGTTAAACGGAAAATCCCAGGTAAATACTTTATCACGAATGTCGGCCTTCACTTTCGGGTCGCCCCCATCTTGTGCATGTACATAATATAGCGTTGCAGGTTTATCGCTGCGCCAGCTATGGCCTCGCGGTTCGCGCTGTGTAGCATTAAAGCCCGTAGGAATGTAATCTGTTAACGGAATTGAAGCCACATTGACAACCAGGTTTCCATTGATATCAATAACATTTACCTGTTTCGGAAAACTAAAAACTGTTACTAAGTAGGAATACGGCCGTTGAATGGTTTGGGTAAGAATCAGTTTTCCATCCGGTGAGGGAGAAAAGCTATAATGAATAGCCGAAGCGCTTATGGTTTTTTCTTCACCGCCAAGTTTTTTTAGGATAAGGTCGGTAGTGGCATAGTAATCAAATGCCGCCTCATCATCCGGGTTCTTCATCAAATCCTGGTAGGTGCGCGAAGGAACACGCTTGCCCAGATTTTCTTCTATAATGGGGCCGGTAGGAACCCGTTTCTTTTCAGAAAGCGGCTTCAGGTTTTGCGGCACGGCAGTAAACAACAGGTGCTGCGAATCTGAAAGCCAGGAAAACGTGCTGCCCAATGTGGCGTTGATTTTACGGTCAGTAACTTTCGATGCCGTGAGTGTAGCCATATCAACCACCCACAACTCAATACCATCAGGATTGTTTTGCAGAAAGGCGAGTTTCTTGCTGTCGGGCGAAAAGCTTGCACTACTCATAAGCAGGTTTTGCGGCAGGTTTTTAATAGCCACTTCCTGCCCGTCTTTAATTCTTTTAGCGGTTAGCCCCGTCAGGTAGCTACTGCGGCTTGGGCCAAAGTTGGCCGGGTTTATGCGCATACCGGCAATACGCAATTCGGGCCGCGACAATTGCTCTATCGTAGGATAATCGGAACGGTCCAACAGCAACATCCATTGCTTATCGGGCGAAAATGTTACAAGCGGTGTCAGGGGCGCCTCCAATAGTTGGGCGATTTCTTGCGGAGGCCGTTGGTACGTGAGGTTATCCTGTGCAAACAGTGCCGTACTGAACAGGAATAAAACAAGGTATAGGTTCTTTCTCATAAGATTTGGAGTTTTATAAAATCAGATTGTTGAAAAGTACAATAATCGGCTGTTGAATTCCAGCATTTTTTGATGAGTTGATTTTGTCAGGCCTGCCGTTTTCAACCTCACCCCCAACAGCGCTTTTGAGTCTTTACAGAAATATCCTTCCCCCCTCTCCCGCGGGAGAGGGGGACAACGATTCTGTATCAAATTCTAATATCTTTATCGGGGTGAGGTAAAACGAAGCAATGCACCTTTTTCATTTAGGCTCTATGCGGATTCTCACAATCTTTTTTATCCATTGAAATCTTTTCCGATTTGCATGGTAAAAAGGTTAATTTGCCGCATGGATAATTTTGTCGTATCGGCACGAAAATACCGGCCAACCGGTTTTGCGGAAGTAGTAGGCCAGGAGCACATCACCACCACACTCAAAAACGCCATCGACAATAATAAACTTGCCCAGGCCCTTCTGTTTTGCGGCCCGCGAGGTGTAGGAAAAACTACCTGCGCCCGTATTGTGGCACGCCTCATCAACGGGTTTGAAGAAAAAGCCGAAACCAATACCCTGAACATTTTTGAGCTGGATGCCGCCTCGAACAACTCGGTGGAAGACATCCGCAGCCTGATAGACCAGGTGCGCTACCCGCCCCAGTTTGGCAAATTCAAGGTATATATAATAGACGAGGTGCACATGCTCTCCAATGCCGCCTTCAACGCCTTTTTGAAGACATTGGAAGAACCGCCTCCTTATGCGATTTTCATTTTGGCCACCACCGAAAAGCACAAGGTTATCCCAACCATCCTTTCACGGTGCCAGATTTTTGATTTTAACCGGATACAGATTTCCGACATAAGCAACCACCTGAAAACCATCGCCAAACACGAAGGCATACAGGCTGAAGATGAAGCCCTGCACCTGATAGCCCAAAAAGCCGATGGCGCCCTGCGCGATGCCCTGTCTATTTTTGATTTGATGGTGACGTATTCCTCCGGAAAGGGTATCACCTTCAAAAATGTGCTTAGCAACCTGCACATATTAGATTATGATTATTATTTCAGTGTTGTTGATGCCTTGCTTACGCAGAATCATACACAACCGCTGTTGATTTTAGATGAAATTCTGAAAAAAGGTTTTGACGGTCAGAATTTTATAGTGGGCTTGAGTGAACATTTCAGAAACTTGCTGGTGTCGCAGGATGCCCGCACCACCCAACTGATGGAAGTGCCTGACACCGTAAAGAAAAAATATGCCGAGCAGGCGCAGGCCGCCCCTCCTTCCCTCTTGCTGTCGTGGCTAAACATTGCCAACCAGTGCGACATCTATTATAAAAGCAGCAAAAATCAACGGCTTTCCGTTGAGCTTGCGCTGATGAAGATGGCCCACGTACAGGCTGTACTTGACTTCGCTTCACTTCCTCAACAAGAGGCGGTAAAAAAAAAACTGATACCGAATCCGTAACGCCAACCGAAACAACAAAGCCGGTTGCCGAAACTGTCACGCATTCGACACCTTCAACACCAAAAATTCCTGAACTTCAAAAGCCTGTTAGTAATGGAAACGGAAGTCGTTCTGGCAAACAAAAGAGTACACCGAAAATTCCGGCACTCAATACAATTCTCACTACTGAATCAGCAACAGAAGAAAAAACTGCAAATCCTGTAAAGCAGCAGGAGAACAAACCCTTTACACCTGAACAACTCGTAAACGCCTGGAAAGCTTTTGCCGAGCAACGAAAAAAGTATAAAGCCGAATATCAATTGCTCACGCAGGAGCTTGACGTACACGAATCTACCATTGTGCTTCATTTGCTGAACCCCATACAGGAAACACTGTTGAACGAACTGAAAAGCGACCTGTTGCAATTCATCCGCGAAAGCGTGCAGAACTATTCCATACAGGTTACGGGAGAACTCAAAACATCCGACACGAAAAGGGTGATTTATACCAACCGTGAAAAGTTTGAACACCTCGCAGAAAAAAATCCAAATCTGTTGGAGTTAAAAGATCGGCTTGGGCTCGACCCTGATTTTTAGGAGCGAAGTCATCAAACAAAAAAAAGAGGGTGTATCAAAAGTCGTTCTGTCATCGCGGATTTACTCCACGATCCCCGATTCAAAGTTGCTGAACGAGATTCCGGCTCAAGGCCGGAATGACACTCACTCTTAATTTTTCGAATTTTGATACAACCTCTTTTTTTTAGAGTGATTCCTTATTACTTCTCTTCGTAATTCTGGAACGTGTACCGGAAACCAAAATTAAAGGCCTGGCTTACCTGTACCTTGCTGTCCTGGTCGAAATCGTAGAGAAGAATACCTCCCAAGCCTACGCTGATAAACTTGTTTACCTGTGCGGTTAGCATCAGGTCCAAGCGATGGTCAATGGTTTTAGCTTCAAAGGTTTCGTAGTTCGCAAAAATCATGTAGCGCCATTTCAGGTTCAGGTTTTTGGCAATATCCTTATCGAAATCGGCTGTTGCCTGAAAAGCAAGCCACTCAAAACGGGTAGATTCGCCCAACAACACACCATACGGGCTTACCGGGTCAACGGCATCAAAGCGCCCGTTGTTATCGCGTATAACGGTAACACGCGGGGCAAAAGGCGACAGCCTCACTTTAAAGTAATCTACCGGGCGGTATTCAAGACCCCAGGCCGAGGTAATGAAAGCGGGCGCAAAAATATCCGAAATCAGGCTTTCGGTATCATCGTCATTATAGCGGTAACCTTTTGTAAACTGGCTCAAAAAATTCAGGGATGTAAACAAATCCCACTTATCGGCAATCTTGTAACCAACCTTAGTATCAAAAAACATCCGGTCGAGTGTTTTACGAAAACCCTGACCATCGTTATTCACAAAGCCGTATATGAAATCAATTTCATTATCCCATGTAATTTTATCTTTTTGATAATTGGCCTTGTAATTAAAGGCTGAGTTTAACCCAATCGAATTAATTCCACCGGCTTTCCAGTTGGAAGAGAAAGAAGCCTGGTTAAGATTGGCGTTGAACACCAGTTTCTTTTTCCAGTTAGAGGTAGTATCGGGTTTAACAATTTGAGCAGTGGCTGTTGAGATACAGCACACGAACAGGAACAACACAAGTGCTCCGGGGGTCTTTACAGATATCATAATATTAACGGTTAAAATAAAGGTGTTACAGAAACATACTTGCCCTAAATATGGTTGAGCTTGATCTCTTCCAGGGCTACTTCAGTAAGCGGTTTTGTGATGAATTTAATGACGTGATTGTTATTCACGATTTTGTCGATGTCGCGTTTGTTATCCGAACTGGACAAAATGATCACTTTGCATTTATTTCTTACTAATTCGTTGAACTTCTCAAACTCGTACAAGAACACAAAGCCGTCTACAATCGGCATGTTGATGTCCAGAAAAATCAGGCTGGGAACGTTTTCCGGCTTGTTCTCATTTTCGCGCAGGTAATCTAATGCGGCCTTACCAGAAGCTTTCGCTTCAACGCGCAGAGAAAATTTCGTGATTTCAATAATGCGCTTACTGATAAAATTATCAGTGTCATTATCATCTACCAGCATTACCAAATCAATGGATTTTGTATCTGTTTGCATCAATATTCCTAAACTTAGTTTTTAACAAAATCGCTTGCCACAAAATTATTCTTTTTTGAATATTTAAAGGGGTTACCGACCGAAATAGCCGCCCGGACGTAATAATTTTATGAAATATGAAGAAAAACAAGGGGTTACTTTACCTGAATCCGGAGTTTCTCACCGACAGAAACAGAAAAATCCTTCTTTTGATTCCAGTCCATCAGTTCTTTTATGGTAACATCGTATTTGCGTGCCACACTATATAATGTGTCGGATGCCCTGACCTCATACACAACAAATCCCTTATTTTCAGCTTCTTCCTCCACAGGGCCTTTCAGTTTCAATACCTGGCCGGGTTTTATGCCCTCCTCCAACTTCAGTTGATTCCAGCTTACCAGGTCCATCACACCAACATTATAGCGTTTGGATATGGCGTAGAGCGTTTCACCGGCTGCAACCGTGTGCAGGTCAGGGGTAACCTCTACCGGTAAAACCGGGCTTGTACTATTTTGGCCGGTTTTGTCATTTTCCGAAGCTCCAGCCTCATCTGTTTTAACATCCTGGACTACTACCGGTGATAATACTGGCGTATCTTCTACGAGTTGGGAAACTTTTGTTGAAATACTGGCTGTAACAGGTTGCTGTTCAGTCGTCCAGTTAAAAAATCTATCCTGTTCAACTTCAACGGCAGCCACCTCCGTTACCGGGGTTGTAGTTGTGCGGGCTGAAGACGTGAGCAGCACGCTTGAACCTTTAGGCAGATTACCAGCAGGTAATGTTGGGTTATATCGCGCTAAGCGCCTTAGCTGAACTCCATATTGCTGGCTAACCGACCATAAGCTTTCATTTTCTTTACGAACAACATGAACATAAGCCGATGCCTTGTTCTTTTTCTTTTTCAGGTAGTAATACTCCCCGGCTATCAACGCATCAGAAATGGACAAATCATTATACGACAAAAAAGATGACAAATTCACACCTGCGCGTTTGGCCAGCGCTGTCGCACTTTCGCCTCCTTCAGCCTTAATGGCTAAAATACCATTAATCGCTTTTTTATCAGCACGGGCGGCTACGGCCGGTTTAGCATCTAATTTTTTGTGCTCAGCAACTTTCAGGCTTTCTGCATTTGCTTTGGTAACGGATGCGTATGCCTGACTTGCAGTGCCCTGCACCGGTATGGCCACAACATAGGTGCGGTCGTGCGGTATGTTGCCTTTCTTAGCCCATTTGTTATACGCCAGTAGTTCATCTTGAGCAACCGAAACTTCTTTAGCCAATGCATGAAGCGAACGGCTGTTGCGATTTTCGTATTCCAATATTTTTATCTCGCCCTCGCCTTTCACAACTCCTTCAAATGCAATTTTATGTGCAAGGAATTTTTTTACATACCAATACGTCTGACTGGTGATTTGCATGTGCTTTGAACCGCTTTCATAATCTTTTACAGAACGCATAACACCACCAGCCCCCATCTGGTAGGCTTGCAACGCATACACCCAGTTATTGAAGTAAACATTATTCTTTTTCAGGTATTGCGCGGCAGCGCGTGTTGATGATACAATATTCATCCGTTCATCTATTTCCTTATCCACACGCAGGCCCATTTCCACCGCAGTGAAATCTTTAAATTGCCAGAACCCAACAGCATTGGAAACCGAAACGGCATCGGCAATCAGTGCGCTCTCCTGCAACACTAAAAATTTAAAATCATCGGGTAGATTTTCTTCCTTAAATATTTTTTCGATGATGGGAAAATACGTTTTTGCCCGCTCAACTTTAATGTTAAAGTATTTGGGATATTGCGTAAGCGCATCCACATCTTTCTGGATTTCCCTGCGGGCATCATCGCGAATGGTGAGGGTGATGCCGGCAAAATTAAGTTTGTGCGGCACTTCAGGGCTTTGCGCAAGCGCTACCTGGACGAAGAAAACAAAAATGGCTGTAAGTCGCATACGGCTAAGTTTAAAAAATGGCAGCCTCAAAAAATACCTCATCCCCTCCCCCTTCTCCTTCAGAGAAGGGGTGATGGAATTTTTATAGATGTCATTATTCTTTAACCTTACGTGCAATCATAATGCCATCACGAACGGGCAGCAACAGGTTTTCAACACGCGAGTCGTTCTGAATCTTCTCGTTGAACTCCTGAATCGCACGGGTGTCTTTGTCGGGTTTCGACTGCAACACCTTACCGCTCCACAACACGTTATCGGCCAGAATATAACCACCCAAAGGTACGAGATTGAACACGAAATCGTAATAGCGATGATAGTTTTCTTTGTCGGCATCAATAAAAACCAGGTCGAACGGGCCGCTTAGTTTCGGAACAATCTCCAGCGCGTTGCCAATCCGGTAGTCGATAGTTTGCTCTAACCCGGCCTGTTTCAGGTATGCGCGAACGGTATCTTCCAACTCTTCGTTGCTGTCAACCGTAATCAGCTTACCTCCGGGCGCCAATCCTTCGGCCAAACAAATGGCCGAATACCCCGTGTACGTTCCAATCTCCAAAATCGATTTGGGCCTGAGCATACGACTAAGCATAGCCAGCAGTCTGCCCTGCAAATGCCCCGACAACATGCGCGGCCTCAGTACGTGAGCGTGCGTTTCCCTGCTGATGTGTTTCAGTAAATCGCTTTCGGGCGAAGTATGCTGTTCGGCATAGCGTAGTAAATCCGGGTGCAGTATATCCATGGTTAGTCGGGTACCATTGTTAAGTAACTTAGTCCATTAGGGTTAAACATTTGCTGCGCCACGCGGTTAACATCCGTTGCGCTCACGTCATCAATTATATTAAATATTTCTTCTACCGAAGGAACGCTGTTCGTGTCGAGCACTGACCGCCCCATCATCATCATTAAACTCTGGTTGTTTTCTTCGGCCATAGCCAACTGACCTTTCAGTTGTTCTTTGGCGGCATTGAGTTGCCGGGTAGTAAGCGGTTTTTCGCAGAATTTATCCAACTCGCGTTGCACTAATTCAATGCACCGCTCAAGTTTGCCCGGTACTGTTCCAAAAAATACTGCAAACATACCTGTATCCGAGTATGCCATGTAATGCGCGTCAATAGAATATACATACCCGTGCTTTTCGCGCAGCGCCATATTCAACCGTGAGTTCATGCCGGGGCCGCCCAGCATATTCACCAACAGAAAAAACGGGAAACGGTCAGGGTGATGAACAGCGTAGGCCGGTCGGCCAATAGCGCACTTAGCTTGCGTAACAGACCGGAGTAATTGTTTTTTCATCGGCTTATATAAGCCCGAAGATTTTCGTTTTACACTGCGCTTTGTTGCTTTCACATTAAAGTAACGTTGAAAAGCACGTTCAACGTGTGCCGGGGGCAAATCGCCTACGCAACTAAAAACAATTTTGCGTGTATCGATGCGCTGATTTAAAAATTCCCTGAAATCGCGTTTATGAAAACGCATTACGGTTTCTTTTTGCCCTAATATGTTCATGCCCATGGGGTGATTGCGGTAAATAACCGATTCAAATTCATCCTGCAACGAATCATCGGGGTTATCAAGATACATGGCCATTTCCTGTAAAATAACACCCCGCTCTTTTTCAATTTCATGTTCAGGAAAAACAGAATGAAAGGCAATATCCGAAAGCACATCAATGGCCCTGTCGAAATATTCATCGCGCACAGACGCAAAGAAAACTACTTTCTCCTTATCGGTGTAAGCATTCAGCTCGCCTCCTACCGAATCAATGCTGCTGATAATCTGGTAAGCCTTTCGTTTTTTAGTTCCTTTAAACGCGAGGTGTTCCCAGAAATGGGTGATGCCCTGCGTTTCTTCGCGCTCATCGCGACTGCCAACATCTAAAAACACACCGCAATGAACCAGGTGCGTACCTTCAATCTGCTGGTACACCATCCGGATGCCGTTGGGCAATACCGACTCATACAACTCTCTCATATTGGGCGCAAAAATACTATGTTAACGCCTACCGTCCCAACTGCGAACACGAATGCCCATATACGAACATGGACTTGACTTTCGTTGATGGATTTTACGTAATTTGACAAGTTTTCAACTGGCATATCAATTGTAAACCTTACAGCATTATGGATACACAACGCGTTAAAACCTGCTTTACGATTACATTCACGGATGAACAATTCAACAGAGCCAAAGCCTATGTGGAAGACATGAAGCGCCACCCCAACCGGGTTTTCTGGAGAGGCAAGCAAGGCAAGACCGATCATGAGCTGATCGTGGAACAGATCGCCCACCGCATTCTGTCGGGCTTTTATAATGATGATCCGTTCAACGCAGGCCGTTACATCGTGCGCATGGACAGCGCGGTGAATGGTGATTGATTCTAATCTGACTGGTTTGCCCGATGCCCTAAATCCGCTCCAGCACCTTTTCAATCAGTGAGTCGATTACCTTTTCGGGATTTTTGGCAAACTTGCTTTTGATGCGGTTGGCAATGATGGCATTGGCGCTCAACATTTCATGACCGAGCAAACGGCCCATCGCGTAAAGCGCTGCGGTTTCCATCTCAAAATTGGTGAGCCAGAAATCGCTGGTTTTGTTATGGTAATAATTAAAATCGTCAAGCAACTTAGGCATACGGGTTGCTGCGCGCACCTTCCGGCCTTGCGGGGCATAAAAGCCGGGCGTGGTAATGGTGTTGCCTTTAATCATGTCGTGGCCGATGCGGCTCAACAAAGTTGGTGAGCCTTGAACAACATACGGTACAACTGGGAGTTTTACTTTTTTTTGTATGTCATTTGCGATGCTCTTTTCAAATTTTGTAACGGGTAATTCGTAAAATTCCATCAGGTTATCGAGGCCAACGGCATAGTCGGTAACCAAATGTGAGCCAACCGGAATATCTTCCTGTAACGCACCTGAAGTGCCGATGCGAATAATTTTCAGTTTCTTCTTCCGCGATTTCGGTTCGCGTGTTTTCAGATCCATGTTCACCAATGCATCCAGTTCCGTCATAAAAATTTCCACGTTATCGGTACCAATGCCCGTACTGATCACAGAGATCTTCTTCCCGTTAAAATGACCGGTGTGTGTAATGAACTCACGCTTGTTCATTTCAAACTCTACCTCATCAAAATGCTGACTCACCTTATACACACGACCAGGGTCGCCAACGGCAATAATAATATCGGAAATATGTTTTGGCAGCAGGTTAAGGTGATACACGCTACCATCTTTATTTAAGATAAGGTCGGTTTCGGTTACTTTAGGCATACTCTTAACGGCTTACGGGTTGAGCGGGATTTCCAAAAACAGTTTCTCCGGGTTTAACGGGGGCAATCACCACCGAGCCCGCGCCAATGCGTGCACCCTTGCCAACAGTAACACCCGATACAATGGTTACGCCTGAGCCGATGAACGCCTCCACCTCAACCACCACACCGGAATTAATAATGCTGCCCGCGCCTACCTGCACAAAATCGGCCAGGGTTACTTCAGCCCCGATAATTGCACCGGCCTGAATGATAGTGTGATTACCCAGCACCGAGCCTACGCCAACCTGCACACCGGCATCAATAAAGTTTCCATGCCCCAGCACAACATGGTTGGCGACAAACGCCCGCTGGTGAATGATGTTTACCGGCTGGACATGGCGCACGTCATTCAGCATGGTTACCAGGCTTTTGCGCAGCCGGTTATCGTCAACGGCAACACAGGCTTCGCATTTTTTCCCGATCAGTTTCAGAAAGCCGTCATCATCGGTACTGCCCAGCACAACCGCGCCATCAATTTCCTTACCGTGAAGTTTTTTTTCATCATCCAAAAAACCATACACAACGTTTCCATTACTTTCAAGAATTTCCTTGGCCACGCGCCCCAGACTGCCCGCGCCAAAAATCAATACAGGGTTTTCCATACGGAGCAAAGGTAGTAGAAATGCGGATAGAAGTTAAGTTGAGTTTTGACCTTCAGGGTAATAATTATCTCATCTAAGTTGTGGAGAGAATCAAAATCCCCGTCAATCAAAGCATTGATAAACCCTTTAAATTCTTAATTTTGAAAAACTGACAGCTTTCCCAAATAACCTTTGCTCACCAACTTTGGATTTTCGACAACCAATAAATGGACTAAATGACATTAACACCACGTTTATGGAACCGCTTCAACTGAAAATCATTCAATCTGCGCTGATACTTGTTGGTATGGTTATTTTGATTATCGTCATCAAAGGAACCTTGCGCAGGCTGGGCAACCGGTATCACCTGCAAAAAGACCGCACGATGTTCACCATCAAGGTTATTAACATCAGCTTATACACGGCAGCCGCTATTACCCTGCTGTTCATCTGGGGGGTTGACCAAAAAGACCTCGTGTTGTTCCTCTCTTCGTTTGTTGCCTTATTGGGTATAGCGTTGTTCGCGCAATGGTCTTTGCTCTCTAATGTTACGGCCAGCATCCTGCTTTTTGTAAGTCATCCGGCCAAAGTGGGCGACACCATCAACATATTGGATAAAGATTATCCCCTTACGGGAAAGATAAAAGATATAGGCGCTTTCTTTGTGAGTATTGAAACGGAAACCAAAGAGATAATTACTATTCCAAACTCCCTGCTGTTCCAGAAAATGATAAAGGTAGTCGATTAATCCTGTTTGGTTAGATCTGTTTCGCTTATAAATCCTTGCGCTTGAAAATACGCAATGCACCCCATACGGGGATAATAATCCAAAGCGATAAAATTGCAGAAGAAAAAATAAAACCCATACTGCTGCCGAAGAAATCTTTATAAAATGCACCGGTGTAGCCCATCAAGGCGGATATATCAAGCTGCAACAACATGAGAATACGCGCCAGGTCAACCGGGTTAAGCGATACAAGGGCCAACGTTACTTTTTCCAATGGATAATCCATGAAAGAATAAATAATCCACATCAACAGCCCGTCATAAATAAGCGAGAAGTAAAACCAGAACAGCAAGGCCACACCAATGGCTTTGGCTTTATCGCGGGTTAATACAGAAGACAAAAACGCGAGCGATACAAACACCAACGTAAGCATAATGCCTGTAAACAGTAATGTAAACCCACCCGGCCCTGTGCCATACAGCACCACCGGAATACCAACACCAATGGTAAAGGAAAAACAGAGTGAAATCGCGACAGCAAAATATTCGCCCAGAAAAACTACCCTGCGGTTAACAGGTTGGGAAAGCATCAGCTCAATAAACTCATACGAGTTATAAAAATGTATAGTGCTGAATACAATACTAACTAACGGAACAACCATCAGCACAATGTTCATTAAACTCAACACTACTTTACCGGTGTCGGTATCAAGCTGAAACATAGCAAAGGTGCTCAACAACAGGAAGAGGGTATATAACATGATAAACCTCGTGCGGAGGATATCGTAAAATACATATTTAATTACGCGGGTCATGGGTGTTTCATTTAATTACTTTCTTCAATATTCAAAACAGGCAGCAGGCAACTATCATCCATACTAATTGCTAATTGTTAATTGTTAATTGCCACCTGTCTATTGTTTTCCAAACTTCTTATCATCTTCGCCATCGCCTTGCCCAAACGCTGCTCTCCGGTTATATCTTTCAAATCGGCAATGGAGTCGTTATACCGGGTTAATCCTTCCTGCAAGTAAACAACTTCCGTTGTTAGCTCATCCAGGTCGCTCATTATATGCGAGGTGATAATCATCAATTTGCCCGACTCTTTTTCTTTCAGAATTTTATCTTTTAAAATTTCAACAGAAACAGGGTCTAATCCTGCTGTGGGTTCATCTAAAAACAACACGGGCGGATTAAACAAAAAGGCAAGCGCTGCACTTACTTTTTGGCGCGTGCCACCCGAAAGGGTGTGCATACGCTTGTCTAACATATTACCAAGTTTAAAGGCTTCGATAAGTTCTTCATCCAGCACGGGCGGGTTCTTGCGGATATTCTTCATCATATCCAGCAACTGACCTATGCTCATGTTGTCCGGGTAGCGCCCAATCTGGGGCATGTACCCTATTTTTTCGCGATAGCTCCAGTGGTTGCGAATGCTCTCGCCATCCACAAGGATTTCGCCAGACGTGGGAACAACCAATCCCAATACGGATTTAATCAGTGTGGTTTTTCCGGAGCCATTCGGGCCGATAAGCGCGTATGATTTACCCAAAGCAAACTCAACACTCACGCCTTTTAAAGCCTGCAACTTTCCAAAATTCTTTCTTACTTCTTTAACCGATATCATAGGGCTTCATGGTTGGGTTATCGTCCTTTAAATTTTCGGGTGTAACGGCCGGAAAAACTTTTTCGGCTCTGTCTAATAAGAACACCAAAAAGCTGCGCCATAATAATACTGCCGTAGGTATGCGCTCTACTACCATAGCATACATACTCACCGGGCGAAACGGAACATCGCCAACACCATCTTTATTCAGGTCATAGCCTTGATACTTATCCCAGTAATTCCGGTCAATGGTATTCAGCACCATAGTGCCGTTGGTAGCGAGGTCAAACGTATTCGACTTGAAATTATTTTCGGTAAAGGTGTTGGCATCGCAACTTGCCTGCAACTTAATTGCCCAACCATTGCTCACAAACGTGTTTCGTTTAAATTCTGTGCGGCTCGAACCTTCCATATAGATGGCTATGGTGTTCTGGTCAAACCGGTTGCCTTCTACATGGCTATCGCGAATATCTTTTAACAACAACCCATAAGCTGCCGGGCCCCAATTCCTATCGAAAATATTATTAACCATCCGCACATGCTGGGAGTACATCACGGCTACTCCTGCTCCGTTGTCGCGAAAAATATTGTTGGTGTATTCGTCATCATGCGAAAACATGAAGTGCAATCCATACCGATGATTTTTCTCGCTGGTATTTCCGGATATGATTGAGTTCGTAACAAACTCAAAATAAATTCCATCGCGATGGCCGTTAATTACATTATTGCGGATGGTAGCCTCAGCACAATGCCAAAGGTGAATACCGTTACCGGTTTCGTGGTCGGAACGCAGAGCGGCTTTAAACGTATTACCCTCAACAACTACATGGTTGGCACCCGATAGGTGAACACCAAAGAAGGTACCGATAAAATCATTATTGCGGATAATTAAGTAATGGCTATGTAACGAACCGACACCGGCCAGGTCTTTCATACTGCTGACACCGGAGTTTATAATCCGAAAGCCTTCGATGGTTACATGCCCGGCTTCTACGGTAAATACCTCAACCTTGTTTTCTCCATCCACAACGGGCTTGCCCTCACCTATCAGCACAACAGGTTTGGCAATAAGAATATTTCCTTCGCGGTAGGTGCCGGATTTTACAAGGATTGTATCTCCGGGTGCGGCCAACGCTATGGCCGACCTGATACTCCTTACTTTGCCTTCCGGCTGAACAACAATTTTGTTGGCAGCAGCCGGCAACAGCAACAGTATCAATAAAAACTGAATGCTATATTGTATGTAGTCCTTCATTTGTGTGGCGACAAAAGAGGGCTGCGAATGTTCACTTATATTGTGTTATCAACTCGCCCCATGTTAAATAAAAACCGTCAAATTCTTTTTTGTGTTCTTTAAACACATCATTATTTTCAAAGGCAGCCACCTGGCTGGCCATTGGTGATTTTATTTCTGGCGATTTCAGGTAAAAAGCTGTAGCGGCATCGATAAGCGATTCGGGTTGTGAGAAGTCCGTTACCAATGTGTATTTCACATCGCGTTCCTGAACATCACCTGAATTTAAAAAATTCACCAGGCAGTTCACATCATCAAATTTGTATATTTTACCTTTTTCGGTTACTACTTCGGCACCGAAGCGTTTATCCATCAAGGTCATTTTACAGGCGTGGCAATTGTCTGTGCCGTACCGGATAGCTTCCGGTTTAACGGTACAGGCTGTGCCTGCAAAAATAAGGGCAGCAAAAATTACGATAGTGGCAATTCGTTTCATCTTGTTGATTTTCCGTATTTAAAAATTTCCAATCCTAATACTCCTATAATGGCAATTCCTATCACAAGAAAAATCCATCCTCCTACATCCGGGCCGGAAAATGCCGTAAAGTTTAATAACTGTTTAGTACCGATTACTGGCGGCTGGTATGCCATGCCCGGCACAACAATAGGCGCTGTCGGGTCAAGGTTATGACCGTAATCGTATCCCCACAAATAAAAATCGACCAATGCGGCAATACCCGAAGCAACGATAAGCGAAGCAAATGTTATCAGCATAAAGCGCCTGTTGATAAGGCTTGTTAACAACCCTACACCAATCAGCGCACCAACAATGTAAATCATGTATCCGAATTCGGGGAACATGCTTACTTCAATGTGCTTCATGCCAATGTAGTGGTTCAATGCACTGATGATCTTTACATCACCGGATATATCGTTGATCCAGATTTTCATTTCCAACCCTTCGGGGTATTGTGGCGCCCACATCAGGATTTGCCACAATGGCACATAGTATGCGCTTATCATGGCTAATGAAGCAATGGCTATTATTATTCGTGTTGACGTTTTTAACTTTTTCATAATTTTGTTTTTGATAAGCGCCCCGTTCCTTACGGAACGGGAACGCTTTTTTCAACCTGCAAACTATGGATCAACCTGTTGGTCAGCGCCACTATTTCTGACCACCGGTATCACCGGTTGAAAACTTCAAGGGTGTGTTAGAACCTGCTGGCGATACACGCACATACCCTGACATTTCCTGGTGCAACGCTGAACAGAAGTCAGTGCAATAGAACGGCACTACACCTACTTCTTTTGCAGTCCATTTCAGCGTTTGTGTTTCACCGGGCATAATCAGAATTTCGGCATTGTTAGCGCCTTTAATTGCAAATCCGTGTGGCACATCCCAATCCTGTTCAAGGTTTGTTACGTGGAAGTACACTTCATCTCCTACCCTAACACCTTCAATGTTATCCGGTGTTAAGTGCGAGCGAATGGCGGTCATGTACACGTGAACTTCTTTTCCGTTACGCTCAACCCGCGCCATTTTTTCGCCTTTGGCAGCATAGGGGTGCTCGTTGTGTTCAATCGGGTAAATCTTCACAGACTTATCGCGGATGAGGCTGGCCGGAATAGCTTCAGCATAGTGCGGCTCACCGGTTGTAGGGAAGTCGAGCAATAATTGCATCTTATCTCCTTCAATCGAATAAAGCTGCGCGCTTTGTGTTAATTCCGGGCCGGTAGGCAGGTAGCGGTCTTTTGTGATTTTGTTATAAGCAATTACATACTTACCGTGCGGTTTGGCAGTAGGCCCACCAGGCACTGAAAGGTGACCAATGGAGTAATAAGTAGGAACACGATCCAACACTTCAAGTGTTTTTACATTCCACTTTACAATCTCTGACGAGACGAAGAATGAAGTATAGGCATTTCCGTTAGCATCAAATTCTGTATGCAACGGGCCAAGGCCGGGCTTCTTCACTTCACCATGCAACGCTGACTCATACTTAATAACAGGGATACCATCGAAATCGCCTTCGTAATCGTTGTTAGCGATTGCTGTTTGGAACTTGCTGAAAGAAAACACCGGCATTACGGCAGCCAGTTTACCGCTACCTACAATGTATTCGCCAGTAGGGTCAACATCGCAACCGTGCGGTGATTTAGGGCAAGGAATAAAATAAACAAGGTCAGGAAATTCCATTACATCCAATACGGTAACTTCATTCAGTATGGAGCTGGTAGCCATGTGTGTAGTTTCATCATACACGTTGTGCGCATACTTCACTTTTTCTTTTTTGCCTTTGCCTTGCGCCAGGTATTCTTCTGCTTTCTTCCAGTTCACAGCCATGATAAAGTCTTTATCGTTACGCGAAGCGTTTACTTCCAACAGCGTGTAGGCTTGTTCGGTATTATAGCAAGAGAAGAAGAACCAGCCGTGTGACGGGCCTTTGCCTGCGCGGCTCAAATCATAATTGAAACCGGGTGTGCGCAACTGGAATTCAATGTTCATGCGGCCGGTTTCAGGATTTACTTTAATAAAACTGATAGAGCCTTTAAAGTTTTCTTTGTAAGAACTGATAGGAACATCAACATTATCGCCCATAGGAATACTAAAACGTGTACCGGCAACCAAATACTCGGTGTTTTCTGTAATGAACGGTGAAGAGTGGTTTCCACCGCTGTTCGGTATCTCCAGAATTTCAGTAGTGCGAAAAGTTGTCATATCAACGCGGGCTACACGGGGTGTGTTGTTGGCATTGGCAAAAGCCCAACGACCATCGTGCTCTCCTTTTGTTGTCGATAACGCAATGTGGTGCAAGTCATCCCACGGCACAAAACCATGCGAAGTATTCAGCATAGGTTTTGTTTCTTCGCTAAATCCGTAACCGCTTTCAGGGAAAACGGAAAACACAGGAAGAATTTTAAAGAGTCGTCCGGAAGGAATACCATAAATAGATATTTGTCCGTTGAAGCCCCCGGATACAACGTTGTAAAATTCATCATACTGCCCCGGTGCTACATATACTTTTGATGCGGCATCGCCAGTGGTAACACTTCCGGGCCCTTTAGGTTTGCAACTGTTAAGAACGACTAATGAAGCCATTACCGTTACTAACAGGATTATTCGATTTATTTTCATAGTTATTTAATTTGGTTACTGTTGATTTACTGTTTGATTAATTTTTATCCGGAGGAAGCAATACGGTATCGATTACATAAACTGTTCCGTTAGAAGCACTTACCGACCCGATAACATTTGCTCCGTTAACCGTTATTTTACCATCGGCTGATACGTTTAGTGTAACATTATCCAGGTTTACCTGGTTAAGGCTCATGCCATCACGAATCTGGTCTTCGCGAATGTTGCCTACATACACGTGGTACTCTAAAATGTTTTGAAGGGTTTCCCGGTTTTCAGGCTTTACTAAGTTTTCAACCGTGCCTGCGGGCAAGTTGGCAAACGCATCATCGGTTGGAGCAAACACCGTAAACGGCCCTGCATTGGATAGTGCATCTACATACTGGGCAGCTTGTAAAGCCGCCACTAAGGTTTTGTGAACATTCGAGTTCACAGCAACACGAACAACATCCGGCTTGGAGGTTTCGTCTTTAACGCCAGACTGTCCGGCACCAAGCGCAGCGCCTGCTGTTTCGGTTGTAACATCAGCTTGTTGCTGGCCACAAGCCATCAACAGCATAAGTGGAATGATTAGCAAATATTTCATATACATTTGGATTAACTGGTTCCTTATTCTTCACCGTCATTCTTGCGCATAAACTCAAGAATGTCGCGTGCATCGCCAATAGAAACATTCTGGTTAGGCATACGCATTAAACACAATTCAAGAAGCTCCTGCGCAACAGGGTCTTCATCCAACATCACATCTACGTTGGTAATCATGTTCATAATCCATTCGGGCTTTCTGCGCTTGGTTATATCTTTAAAGCCGGGGCCTACTATACGTTGGTCGGTAAGCTGATGGCAAGCTGAGCATTTCATATCAAAAATGTCCTGACCGCGTTGAATCCGGTCGGCATCCAACGGATTGTGCAGGGTAACATTTTTTACCTGCCCGATTCCTTTGGTTGGGTCAACAATGTCTGTTACAGCGCTTTTTTTAGACTGCATGTTTTCCGCCATCTTGGGTTTGTCGGGAGCACAAGCAGCCAGCGTGGCAGCAGCAATAAGAACAATCATTAGTTTTTTCATAATTGTATGGGTTTAGTTTGCGGTTTCAATCGTTTTAAATTTGTGTACAAGGTATGTCCGTATCCAGCAACAGCTTTATGAGCCAAATCATAAACGCGGCTTGATTTATATCATTTGTTAAAGGTATAAAAAACCCTCAAAAACAGGGTGTTCTCCCCCATTATCCGGCCGGATTCGGGGGTATATCGGAACAGTAAAATTTTATCTGACAAAAGTCAGCCGATGGAAGTTTCAGGACGGCTGCTGCTTATCCTCAGGGGCGGATTTTTTCTCTTTTTTCTTGTCCTCAAAAAGCATCCGCACAGAGGGCGTATAGGTATCGTCATATTGTCCGCTCTTCATGCTCCAATAGAAAATGAGCAAAAAAATAACGGCAATGGTGAGGCTGATGGATATTAACAGTATGATGATTAACATAGGCTACGCGAACTGTTTACTTAACTGTTTTTTAGCGGCCAGGTTTACGGCTACGGTTGTAAACACTACCACACAAATGCTACTAAGGGGCATTAATATAGCTGCCACTAAGGGTGTTAAGTGCCCCGTTACGGCAAAACTCAACGCGATGGCATTGTAGGTAAACGACAGCACAAATGCGGCTTTCATTATTCGGGTAGCCGATTTAGCCAGGTTGAGAAAGGTGTCAAGGTTAGAAACCCGGTCGCCTTGCAAAATTCCATCGCAGGCCGGTGTAAATACGCCCGTATCGTCAGTAACGGCAAGCCCTACATCGGCTTGCTTTAACGCACCCGAATCGTTCAGACCATCTCCCAACATCATAACACGTTTATGTTGGTGTTGCAGGTTGCTGATATAATGCAGTTTATCGTGGGGGCTTTGATTAAAAAGTAGTTGAGTCGTTGGTTGAAACAATTTACCCATCTGCACAGAATCTGCGCTGCTGTCCCCCGAAAGCATCGCCTCACATCGTTCTCCCAAACGACCCAACATTTTTTGTATGTTTTTTCGCACGGCAGTGCGAACCGTAAAATATCCGCGAACTTCATCCGCGATGGATATAAATACAGTTGATGACATATCTTCTAACCGCTCATGAAATCCGGTAAACGCTGCCGAGCCTATCCGAACCGGCACACCTGAAACAACACCTATCAGACCTTTACCCGGAATTTCTTTAAACTCTTCCACCACATTAGCCCGGCTGTTGCCGAGGTAGTTGTGAATTAATTTACTTAGCGGATGCGTGGAGTAACCCGTTAACGTATGTACCCAACCTTTTTCTTCGGCAGAAAGTTGACCGGTAAATACAATCTCAGGGTTGTGGCCGTGTGTTACCGTGCCGGTTTTATCAAACACTACCGCATCAACATTGGCCATCCGTTCGATAACATCAGCATTTTTTAAATACAGTTTATTTTTTCCAAACACGCGAAGCATGTTTCCATACGTGAACGGAGCCGTTAGTGCCAGCGCACACGGGCAGGCTACTATCAGTATAGACGTTATAATCAGCCAAACCTGCGAAGGGTCGGCCATGTACCAATATGTGCCGGCTACAACCGTAAGACCAAGTATTACCCATGTAAAACGCTTTGCTGCTTTATCGATTAAACGTTTGTATTTACTTTCTTCCGGTTTTTGAAACACCTGGTTGTTCCACAAACTTGTTAAATGACTTTGCGATGTGCGGTTTTCAACCAGCAGCGTTACGGGCTGCCCCAGTAATTTACCACCGGCATAAATCAACTCGCCTTTTTTTACCTGCACCGGTTTCGATTCGCCTGTCACAAAACTGTAATCAATAAACGCTTCATCATCTAATAAAAGACTATCAGCAGGAATGATTTCCATGTTGCGCACTTTTACCTGGTCGCCTTTTTCAAGATTGTAAACCACAACAGGTTCCCAATTCTCCTTTTCTTTTCGCAGTATGGCCAACGGGAAATACGATTTAAAATCCCTGTCGAATGCCAGGCTTTCGTAAGTTTTATTCTGAAACCAACGGCCTATCAGCAAAAAGAAAACTAACCCGGTAAAGGAATCAAGGTAACCCGGGCCGTAGCCCGAAACAATATCCCAAACGCTTCGCACAAACAAAGCAATCAACCCAACGGCAATGGGCACGTCAATATTAATCTGCCGTTGTTTATAACTCTTCCATGCCGAAACCATGTAACCGGCATCACTGTAAAGCAACACCGGCAACGACAATAAAATATTCAGCCACGAAAAAATATGACCTAATTGTCCGTCAGAAGCATCCAGCCCAAGATACTCCGGGAAACTGAACAACATAACGTTGCCAAAACAAAAGCCTGCAATGGAGAGCTTTAACACCAATGCTTTATCGTAAACCGCTGCATCGGTTTTTTGTTTACTCTCTGCATCCAGGTTTATTTTCGGGGCATAACCCACTGAAGTAATCAATCGTGCAATTTCGCTTAGGCGGATGTGTGTTGGATTAAAATCAATTGTTACTGTTTTGCGTGCAAAATTCACTTCCGAACGAAGTATGCCACTAGTAAGCTTTTGCAGGTTTTCGAGCAACCAGATACAGGAAACACAATGAATGGCCGGAGCATAAAATTGCACACGCGCAAATGTTTCGGAATCAAAGCTTACTAATTTCTTCCTTATCTGTGCATCGTCTAAGTACACGTATGCTTCATCGCTTACATGGCGCAGCGATGTGCCCGGGTTGTTTTCAAGGTCGTAATACTCGCAAAGGTCATTGGCGCTCAAAATTTCATAAACCGTTTTGCAGCCATAACAACAAAAGGGCTTATCATCCTGCCATAGCAAGTCATCGCATCGCTCACCGCAGTGATAGCAATGCACGTCCTGATCAACCAACGGTTGCGTATCTGAATATTGATGAATAACGGCCACCTTACTTGTTAAAAAATCGCACTTTAAAGAGATGCCTAAAGGTACTGCATTACTTCTTTATTGTGTATGTCCAGATAGGACAATCTACATGATTTACAATGTCTTCAGCAACGCTTCCGCTAAAAAAATGCGCAAGCCCCTTGCGTCCGTGTGTGCCCATTGCAATCATGTCAGCGCCAATCTCGTTTGCAAAATTAATCGTGCCTGACTCTTCATACGGATCGTTAAACACGTTTACGGTAAAGTTCTTTAACATAAAGCGTTTGGCAAATGCCTGAAGGCGCTTATACGTTACGGTATCGCGTGTGAAGTTTGTTGGCGTGTTAATCCAAACAATATGCAAGGTAGCTTTGAAGAAATGCTGCAACGCCTTTACTTTCGTAATAAGATCTTCCTGGCGCTCGGTGTTTAATGTGTTGGGGAACACGATGTTTTTAATGGATTCCGCCTTCACATATTTTTTAACAGCAATTACCGGAACGGCAGAATTGCGCACCATTTTTTCGGCATTCGACCCGATGAACACTTCGCGAACCCCGCTCGCACCTTTGGTTCCCATCACCACGAGGTCAAGCTTATTTTCTTTGATATAATCGGCAAGCATCCGGCTTACCGGCCCGAAAATAACCCGGGTTTTTACCTTCAATTTTTCAGGCACGTGTTTTTCAATCATTTTTTTGAATTGCTTCTCGGCCTTCTCGCGCAATTCCTTAAAAAGCGCTTCTTCAAACGCCATTACCGGCATCAGCACCGTATCGTGCATCACCGGAACTTCTATTACATTAACTAAATGAATTTCTCCTTTGGATTGAGCAGCGAGGTCAATCGCGAACCGAAAAGCGCTAACCGCTTGTTCGGAAAAATCGCACGGAACCAAAATTTTTTTCATGACGTTGGGGGTTTATTACCAACTCAAAAGTATCACTGATAATACAATCTTTACGTGATGGCTGTCACGGTTAAATACTGATTTATGTCAGTCTTCGTTAAGCGGCCAACAGCAGGCCGATGCCAAAAAGCAACACAAAAAGCAGGGTTGACAGGGCTAATTGCTTCAGGTAGGGGTCAAGCTCTGCCGATGATTTTTGCTGAACAACAAGTCCGTTTTTTATGAAAAGCGGCCCTGTAATTAAAAAAAGCAACTGCCAGGGCGATTGGTAGGTTAGCACCGTGAACACAATTGCAGAAACTATTCCTCCTACAATCAAAAACCAATGATACCGGATGGCGTTTTCGTGCCCGATACGCACCGGGATTGAAAATTTACCGGCCTCGCGGTCGGATTCTATATCGCGAATGTTGTTAAGATTGAGCACACCCATTGAAAAAAAACCGCAACTAAGGGCGGGTAATAACTGGGTTGGAACGATTTGGTGTGTAAACAAATACACCGAGCCCATCACCCCCACTACTCCGAAAAAAATGAGTACCGAAATATCGCCCAAGCCGGCATAGCCATACGGTTTTTTGCCCACTGTATAGGCAATGGCCGCCAATATGCTAAGAAGCCCTAACCCAAAAAAGAACAAAAAGGCGCTCCAGTTAAATCCGAAAGCAGTCCATAATAACCACAGCCCGCTGGCAAGGCAAAGCCCGATAAAGAGAAACAACGCCATCCGCATTTTTTCGGGAGTAATTGCCCCCGACTGCACCGCACGGCTGGGCCCTTTACGACCGGCATGGTCGGCACCGTGAATGGAGTCGCCATAATCGTTTGCCAGGTTGGATAAAATCTGGAGAAAGATGGTAGTAAATACACACAGCAAGAAAATATCCCACCGGAACGCTTGTTGCGAAGCCGCCAGAAACCCACCCATGCCAATACACGCTAATGCCAAAGGCAGTGTGCGAAGGCGGAAGGCGCTAATCCAGGTTTTGATTTCCATAATCAAGTGCAAAATAATTAAGGTATCGTGAAAAACCCTATTGTTTCTAATATATTGGGTAATAAATACAGGTTGGTAGTCCGAATTGTATTTTCATTCAAAACCATTCAGGTGAAATGGTTTGGAACACACACGGAGTATGATAAGATTGACATTAAAACCATCAAATTTAAAAAGCAATAAAAATATGAAGCTAAAGCCGATAAAAAATAAAAAGGAATACCAAACGTGTACGGATAATTTTTATTACTTTATTCTTATATCATCTGCAATCCAATTGAGTTCCCATGATTTTCCGTTGTCCGTAGAAAATGCCTGTTCAAAGTGGATTGAATTTTCGGTGATGTCGGAAATAATGAAACGGACAAGGATCGTTTTACCATTAAAGGTATCTTCATTATAAAACTCACCAGTCCCATTTTTAAATTCACCGACAGCAGGAACTTCCAAAGTACCATTTCTCATATTGGCATAGTTCAAACTCCATTTTTTTGTCTGAGGGTTGTATAATCTCAAGCTAACGCCTTCAATTTTTCCTGTTGCTCCTTCCACATCCAGTTCTACCATATTTGCTTTACCGCTACATATTTTGCTTACAATACTTGTTCCTTCAAATTCAAGCCATACATCAGAACCAGAAAGGGGGCTTTTGAGAACCTTTACTTTTGTTTGCCATGTCCCGATATGAAAATCAAAATCACTTACTGATTGTGCCATAATGTTATTACTATAAAAAATTAACAACAAAAAAACTATCTGTTTCATTTTAATCATTTTCTAAGTTCAACCATTCTTTAATCGTGTTTCCGGATTTTTGTTCCCGCACAGTTTCCATCAAGCAGGGACTATGCGGCTTCCCCGGTTCTTGTTTACATCATTGGGTTTCATTTGCTTATCAAACCATTAAGTTATGTTAATTTACATTAACAGCCACTTTATCGAATCAACTTCTTCAACTCCACAACATACTTTTCCATAATGGGGTCGCTTTTAATTTCGTTTTTATCATATTTTTCAAAATAGTCTAACCCGCGAATACGGTTAAACCTTGCCCTGCCACGACTGCGTTTTTCCAGAAATTCTTCATAGCTTTTTATTGCATAATGATTAACCCTGATCGCGCTGGTAACAGGCGGGCGCTTCCAGAACGACTTCGTTACACGTTTTCCGTTTGAATCAACAACTTTACCTAAAATTATGAGTGGCCGGTGTGCCGAAAAGAATGTTACTATCCGCCTCGGGTTTGCAATTGTTTTTATATGATGGTTCAACGGGTTATCCGGCAACGAATGGTCGCGGAAGCGTTCAATTACAAATCCCTCCGTGCGTGTTTTTGCACCACCGCTGCCATAAACAATCCAGTTCATCTGCACAGCCGAAATTTTACCCAGGCTATCTAAGTAATCCGGTATGGTGTTGTGTTTTATTGGAACAATAAATTCGTCAATATCTATAAAGGCCATGTACCGGGTATCGCGCTTGTGTTTTTTCACGCAGTCCTTGTATGCCTTCAACTGCATTTTCATACCCGGAAAAAACGTATATTCCACCAAACCCTTGTCGATATACGGCTGCAATACATCGCGTGTGTTATCTGCACTTTCGTTATCGTACAGATAAAACTTTTCAACGCCCAACATATTGTGGTACTCAATCCATTCCTGCAAATATGGGCCTTCGTTTTTTGTAATGGCGCATACTGTCAGGTAAAATGGATATTTCTTTTTTTTCATTCAGGTATCAATCGCGGGGTTATGGGCTTTTTAGAGATGGCTTAAAAAATTCTTTCCATAAATGATTGTTCATACACCCTTACTCCCGATTTAAAAAACGTTACCGTTTCACCATCTTCGCTCACTACATATTTTGCAAAGTTCCAGTCGGGGATTTTGCCGGTTTTGGCTTCCAGCCATTGATACAACGGGTGCTTGTCTTTTCCTTTCACCGAAATTTTTTCAAACATCTGAAACGTTACGCCATAATTGCGCTCACAGAATTCGGCTATGTCGCTATTTGAACCCGGCTCCTGCCATAAAAAATTATTAGCCGGAAAACCAAGTACCGTAACTTTATCGCCATGCTGTTCGTGCAGTTTTTGCAAGTCGGCATATTGCGGGGTTTTGCCACACTTCGATGCGGTGTTCACAATAAGCAACTTCCTGCCTTTGTATTGTGCAAAATCAATCACTTCGCCATCTAACGAAGAAATTTTAAAATCATAAATGGAACCTTGCTCCGCTTTGGTTGATTGACCGGTTAAAAAAGAGAATATCCCCACAGCTACCAGGACTATGAAAGCAAGTAATACTTTAAAGTTCATCAATAATTTCCTTTGCCAACGGATTTACTTTCGATGCAAAAAATTTCACCGTGCCGTCAGGCTTTACAAGGTATTTACAAAAATTCCATGTTGGCTCCTGCCCGGTTTGCTCTTTCAGAAACGCATACAACGGATGCTGGTCATCGCCTTTCACCGAAATTTTTTCAAACATCTGAAACTCCACGCCATAATTTTTCTGACAGAATTCAGCTATCTCCATGTTAGTACCTGGTTCCTGCGCACCAAAGTTATTGGCCGGAAAACCGAGAATCACCACTTTATCGCCAAACTGTTCGTTTAGTTTTTGCAGATCGGCATATTGTGGTGTGTAACCACATTTGGAAGCCACATTAACGATGAGTAACGTTTTGCCCTTGTACGTGGCGAAATCAATCGCTTCGCCATCAAGGGAGTTCATTTTAAAATCATACACCGAGGTTACCGGGTTTACTGCCATAGCCAATAAAGTTAAAATCAGCGTTTTCATAAGCATTTCAATTATCTGTCAAAAAAACACTATTGGCAGGGTAAATCAAAATGGAATACGGATTATTGGCTATGCCACACACCTGCGACAGACTTGCGGTATATACAGGAACTTTTAGGGCACAATAGCAGCAAAACTACCGAAATATACACCCATGTAAGCACCAAAAGTCTTCAAAACATTAAAAGCCCTTTTGATGATTTGTGACAGAAAAAACTATTTTTGTATCAAAATAAGCCTCACGCTTATGGCGCAAAGCCAACGTAAAGCGGTTGGATTGGCGCAGTTTTGTGAGGGGTATAAACGAGTTATGCGGCAGCTTAAAAGACGACAC
>JAHBUE010000003.1 GCA_019638235.1 Cyclobacteriaceae bacterium | reverse complement strand
ACCCTGACTGTCTAAGGATAGCAGGGTTTTTTTGTTTTAACCTACAGAAGCAGTAAGCAGATTTTCTTCTGGGAAATATTTTTGCGCTGTAATCAGTAAATCGTGCGGTGTGCACGTTGAAAGAACATGAATTAAATTCTGGTAATAATTGGATGGAAGATTAAAGAGTGAAGTAATCTTATGCTTATCTGCATGAGCAAAGGGTGTGTTCATATCGGATTGAAGGCCGCCAATAAAATGATTTCTTGCAGTTTCTAATTCATCTTCCGGTATCAATTCGTTTTGCAGGCGCAACAACTCACGCTTAATTTCCTCAATCGTCAACTCCCGGTTTTCTTTGTTTACGTCAGTGCCTATGACCAAATAACTGTGATGGTTCAGGGCGTGAATGGAAGAATGGATTCCGTATGTTAACCCCTTTTCTTCGCGGATGTTTTTCATTAGTCGTGAACCAAAGAAACCACCGAGGATATGATTAAGAAGAAGTACAGCCGGATAGTCTGCGTGGTTTCGCGAAATTATCATTTTTCCTACCCGGATAGAAGTTTGCACACTATTGCTTTTGGATAGAAAATGGTTGAGCGTTTCGCTTTGATGATGAGAAAAAGTTTTCTGCTCAATCGTGTTTGGTTTGATAGTAGCCAGCTTATCAATGAGTAGAGCTTTTAATTGTTCGGATGGCTTACCGCTAACGAACGCAACAAAATTTCGGAAGTAGTTTTTATTGAAATCGGCAAGCTGCTGTTGGGTAACTGTGTTTATATCTTCTAATTCAATATCCTTACCGTAGGGATGACTGGAGCCGAAAAGATTTTCGCGAAATATTCTTGATGCCAGGAAGTTTGTCTTCTCTAAGTTTATGGTTAGCCCCTGTGTGAATATCGTTTTGGATTGCCGGAGTTCGTTTTCCGGGAAAGTAGGCACTAAAATAAGCTCCAGTAGTGTATCTAATGCCGGGGCAATATGGTTTGTTAATCCGTAAAGTGTTATGGATGTAAAGTCAAAACCGGGGGTTACTTCAAGGTGCAGGCCATAATAGTCAAGCAACCCGACAATTTCAAAACTTGTTTTAGAAGTTGTGCCTTTTGGTAAAAGCGAGGCTGTGAAATGAGAAACACCGGCTACTGGTTCGTGCCAACGCCCGGCTGGAAAAACTAATTCTATTTTTGTAACTTCCTGATTGCCGCCTGTAATGAAGTGTATGGTGTTGGCTCCTGAAAGCTGATGCGTTTCTGCGTCAAGCAATTCAAACGATGTATCCTTGATAAAAGGCGGGGCACTTTTTCTATCAACCATTAAATCAGTCGGTGACGGATGGGGTATCTAAATCCGATTTTTTAACCTGAAGGATTATCGTGAAGCGGATGGTTTCTGCCAACGGATGTTCTCTGCGGTTTGTCGGCACAAGGTAAGCCACATCAAATCCAAACCGCTCTTTTTTGAAACCTGCTCCTATCGTCATGTATTTTCGGTTGCCTTTTTCTCTTGCTTCGAGGAAATATCCGGCTCTTCCGGAAAACGTATTGTTGTACCAATATTCAATACCGGTATTCACTATAAATTCTTTTATCTCTTCCGAAAATCCGCCCGGTGCATCCGTAAAGGAACTGAACATTCCGCCTAACACGGATTTACTTCTGTCGTTAGTGGGCACCATAAGTTTATTAAAATCCATAATAAACGTAAAACTGTTTGCCTGGTCAACTTCAGTTTTGTAGGCAGCCCCTATCCGTAAATTGGTAGGAAGAAAATCGCGGTTTGCGTTGTCGGTGTAAGAAAGTTTAGCACCAATATTTGTGATAACGGCAGCCAAAGCAAGTGAGTTGTTTTTTGCTCCTTGAAGGGAAGTGTTGTAATAGACCCCAATATCGGCTGCAACACTTTTTCCCGGTTGTGCATCTCCACTACCAGATGTAAAGGCTCCTGTAAGATTTGAGTGAATGTATCGCCCGGTTAACCCTACACTAAGTTGTTCGGTAAGCATTCTTGAATAGGTGAAATCCAAAGAAAATTCACGTGGTCTGAAATCGCCCAATGGCTCATTGCCCTGTCCGCGAAAACTTATATCGCCCAAATCAAAATATTTTAAAGAAACGGCAACAGCCTGTTCGCGTGTAATCTTGTAAAATCCCGTCAGGTAGGAAACCCACATGTCGTTAATAATTTTTCCCAACCAGGGCGTATAGGATAATGACCCCCCATAAGACTGGTCAATGAACACTAATTTTGCCGGATTCCAGAAAACTGAATTTGCATCCGGACTGGTAGCTGCACCCGCATCACCCAAAGCGGCACTACGTGCATCCGGACTGATTGTCAGGAATGGAACAGCCGTAGTAATTACCCGATTTGTAGAGTCACGCCCGGTTATTGATGAGCCTTGCGCATAAACCGAATTGTCAATCCATATCAGAAAAGACGCGAAAAACGCAACAACGATAAACTTCATGTATTTCTCTTTCAAGGGGTTAAAGATAGTCAATTCAGTACAATAAGTTTTGTAACCCGCTCATTTTTAGAGCCATCGGCTAAAGAACGCACAATGAGCCGTGCCAAGTATATGCCGGGTGCAAGTTTTTTTCCGGGATTATCCGAAACGGACAACTCAAGAAGGTTGACCTCGTATGCGCTTTCCTGTATGCTAAAGGTGTATTCCTGCACGGATTGGCCTGTACGGTCGCAAATCATCAATACGGCTTCCAGGTCGTTGCCGGCCTGGTTATGAGTAAAATAAAGCTGTGCCGATTCCCTCATCGGGTTGGGGTAGCCGGCAAACGATTCGATAACCAATGCGTTTGTGCCCGATACCCGGAAATCTATTTTGGCAAGCCCCGGGTTGTTGTGGGTATCCCACGCACGAAGGGTGATAGTGTGCGGGCCGGGTTTCAGTTCGGGTAAGGTAAACTCAATGGTTCCTTTTGTATAGTCGTTTGGCTCTGCTATGTAGTAATCGTTCAGCACAAGGGTCTCATCGTCATCCAATACGGCAATAATGCTGTTGCCTATACCATAACCGGAAATGTTAATGCCGCTTTCATCGGCTAATTGTGCTATTAGTGTTGGCGCTGAGCCGGTAATGCCGCCATTGGTAAAGGTGAGGTCGTTCAGGTAAAGTTTTATTTCGGGTGGCGATGTGTCGGTTGGCGGGTTGGATTCGCTGGAGCCTATCATAAAGTTAGTGGAATATCCTGCGGCTTCCTCTTCCGAGTTTTTATCGTAAGCATACAGGCTGAGTTTGCCTTCGTCAATGGCGTAAGCAATATTTTTAGGAACTATAAATTGAAATGTAAATTCACCGGCTTCGGCTTTTGCCCTTCCGCGAAACAACGCATTAAACCATTGCTTGTAATCGAAGGGTGTGTTTTCGTTTCCTAATGTGCGGAACGATGTTTCTTTATCGAACAGGGTTGCTTCAACAGTTCCGTTGAAGGTTTCAATTTTTTCCTGTTCATGGTTTACAATTTCACCGGTTACGGTTACTGTCGATAAGGCTTTAAGTGTATCGCTGCCGGAAGAAGTTGTTATGGATGTTACGTTGATGTCATGTGTAGGAATGGCTAAGTGTAAGGACGGATCGCCAATCAAAGAGAAGTTGCGATTGAAAACACCGGATATGCTGTTATTCTTGGTTCGCCTGAAAATTTCTCCCAACGAAAGATTGTTCCCGTTTTCTTTCTGGAAAAAGGCATCATAAAAAGCCTGATTCAAGTCAAAGTTTGTATTTGAGCTTACCGGTCGTGCTGTTGTTACCAACCCTATTGCGCCAGCATTTGGTTGAAGAATGAACAACTCAGCGCCAGAAGGAAACATCGGGTCATCCTGCCGGCCAAATTCGCAGGTAGCGGTTACCAATAGCGGCAGGTTTTTGTTTTTCAGATTTTGTATTTGAATTTCATCCAGAATTCTCTCCTGCGCCCATTGCCGCTCGCTTCCATGCCCGGTATAGTTTATTATAAGCGCGCCATCATTTATTGATTGATCAATTTGCTTTTTTGTTTCGGGTGAGATGGTTCCGCCCGCCCCGGGAATTTGCGGAAAAGCATCGAGGTATATTTTTTTTGTATCGAAATGCCCGTGATGGAGATTAATGCTTGTAGCCATTTGGTCGGCCTGGGTTTGGTGAACGTTGTTAGCTGTAAGGTCACCATCATCCGCCACAAACACAATGGTTTTTCTCCATCGGCCAAACCGTTTTTTATCGGTATCGTATTTAATGATCTTATCAACCACGTTTTTCATTTCTTCAGTAGACTTAACAGGTATCCGGCCAACGGCAATGTCGAGTGTGTGATTTTCGGGAGAAGGGCCTTCGCTCCATTGCCCCTCATGGTTTTCGAGGAAGCCATAGTAATCATCGGAAGAGTAGGTAAATACATAACTCAACGAATTTCTTGATTGATAGGTGGGCACCAGATTTTTATTATCAACTACTATATCTTTATAGTCGTATGATGATTTGCCAACCAGCAGAAGCGCGTTCAGCTTACCGGGATTTTTATCATAAAAATATTTAACCGCATCGCGTATAGCGGTTATGTCTTGCTTGCCGCCCGAAAACTCATTGTAGATTTCTTGCGGATGAATTACCTGGATGTCAATGTTGCTGAACGATTCGCGATATGCTTTAAAACGCAGTGTTTCTTCTTTAACAGAGGGATGCGCTACAATTAACAAGTGAGGCGTGGGCAATGCGCGAATATTTTGATTGGGCACTGAGCCAACGAGCTTCGGAGCCGGGGCCGTTGCGGAAAAAGCGATAAATTCTTTCAGATTAGTTGTTGATGTGCCAAAGGAAGTAGTGGCAGCGTTAAAAGAAGTTTGCTGAACTGTGGGCGTGAAGGGGTCGGTAATATCCCACACCTGGGTTTGTGCTGTTGACTGTGTTAGCCTGAATGTTGATTCGGGATTTTGCAAACTTGCCGATGACCGGAAGATGATTTGATTTTCGTAAAGTCTTAGCTGTTGCTTTACATGCAGCAGGCAGTAATCGAGGTAGCCGGTGGCCGACCCGTTTTTATTGTATTTATACCTTACTTCCTGTGTGGTTTGTGTGCCCGAACTGTTGGTTATAAAAGATTGAGTGGAGTGGCGTCCGGCAAGCGTGGCTAAGGTGATAACGCCCAGTGTATTGGGCACACCGGCAATTGGGTGTTCGCCAACCTGAACATTATTATAAAAAACATTAAAAGATGTTGCGTTAAAAGAATAAGCCATTACGGAAGAAGTCAGCTTAACAGGCGAGCCTTGAATAATGCCCGGCAAGTTAAACCGGATGGTGTGTTCATCGGTAAAATCAAAACGTTCTCCGTACCAATCTCTGCCTGATTTCAGCATGTTGTACTGGTCAACTTCATGATAAGCATAGTTGTCAAATTCCTCAATCACCGGAAAGGATGTGCCTGCATTTGGCGATGTGCCGATACGTTTTCCTGCATTATTACCAACCGTAATGAAATAGAAATTTTCTTTTGCATACAGGTGCTTTTCATACGAAAATGTTTCTGTGCCGGTATCAAAGCTAACCTTATCTGCGCCTTCGGCATAAAACAAAATGTAATCCTGTTGATTAAACACACCGTCAGACTCGCCCTCAACAAAAATGGTGCATTCAACAAGGTCGTTGGGGCGTGGTGCGCTGTTTAGTTGGGGCAACATGCCCGCACCGTGTGTGTAAATCTTTATGTTTCGTGGGTCGGTATTGGAAGGGAACCCCATTTTCCGGAACAATGCCTGGTCGATTTTATACACTCCGTTTTTTTCAACAGCAAGTTTATGCCATGTTCCGCTTGCCAGTACAGATTGCTGCGCGTTTACCGGAAACGAAGTAAGTACAATCGCCACAAGAATGGCAATGGATTTCAGCGCTATGGAAGCGGTTTTTTGCAAAACGGTACGATTCTTTACTTATTTTTTAAGGAGTTGTACTCCTAACGACAATCCTATATATAAAATTATAACCAGCGGAATGGCCGGTGCCTGCCCGAAGGCCAATACTAATACAGAAAGTATAAGGAAGGTAAACCGGATTTTGTTCGCCTGCCATGTGAAATTTTTGAATTTCAGCGCAAATAATTCAATGGGCGAAACCAATAAAAATGACGACAGCGCAATAATGGTTATCAATACCCAGGGTGTTGTCAGCCATTCCATTATCATAACTCCCTGCAACGGCAAGGCAGAGATTAGTAAAGCATTTGCCGGAGTTGGTAAGCCGCGAAAGGATTCGCGCTGGGTTTCATCTACATTAAAAACAGCGAGGCGAAGCGCAGAAAAAGCCGCTACCGAAAACGAGAGAAAGGGAAGATACTCGCCCGAAGTAGCAGGCCACATTTTATACAGCACAACGGCAGGCAGCAATCCAAAACTAATCACGTCAGCGAGCGAGTCCAGCTCCTTGCCAACAGGCGAGTTTATCTTGAGCGCCCGCGCAGCAAATCCGTCAAAGAAATCGAACACGCAGGCAATCCACACAAACCAGGCGGCCTCGATGTTTCGGTCTTCAAGCACAAAAACAATTCCTATGCTTCCGCACAACAGGTTACAACAGGTTAACAGGTTAGGAAGGTGTCGCATGAATAAGGATTATAGTATGGCGCAAAATGGATTGGTTCTTTTTTCGTAGCCGATTTTAGTTACAGGCCCGTGCCCGCAATATACGGTAACCTCATCGGGTAAGCCGAAAATTTTTTGATGAATGCTGTTGATAAGTGTATCGTAATCGCCACCGGGCAAATCGGTGCGGCCAATGCTGTTGTAAAAAAGTACATCGCCACCGATTAGCGATAACGTTTCTTCATCATAAAAAGCAAGATGCCCCGGACTATGCCCCGGCACGAATAAAATCTTCAGGTTTTGGTTGCCGAATGTTAATGTATCGTTTTCAGTAAGAAACTTATCGGGGAGTGTTTCTTCATAATGAGGAAAGCCGTAATTGGATGCGTATGTTTTCACCGCGCGCAGTAGTGGTTCTTCAAGCGGATGGATGAACAACTCAACCCCAAACGTTCTTTTCACAAACGCATTTCCCAGCACATGGTCGATGTGGCAATGTGTATTGACTAATTTCTTTACAGATAATTTATTATCGATAATAAAAGTATGCAAGTGTTGTTCTTCCTGTTTTGTTGAGCAGCCGGGGTCAAATACAATACATTCACCGGTTTCGTCATACAAAATGTATGTGTTTTCCTGAAAGGGGTTAAATTCAAAATGCTTTATTTGCAACATGGTGTTGGATTAATCTTCAAAATTAAACCGGAATTAATTAGGGTGGTCAATAACCCCGCTTTAATTCAGGTAAGAATGAGGTTATTTTCAGGTTATGACAGAAAAACAAGTTGACTATATTATTGTAGGGCAGGGGTTGGCCGGGTCGTGCCTTGCGCTGCACTTGTTGTTGAGGAAAAAGCGCGTGCTGATTGTTGATGAGCCAAACCCAAACGCAGCAAGTGTGGTTGCGGCCGGGTTGTTTAACCCGATTACCGGCCGGCAGATGGGCAAAACATGGCTTGCCGATGACTTGTTTCCGTACCTGCATCAATTTTATAGCGAAGCCGAAAAGTTTCTTCAGCAACAATTCTTTTTTCCGATGCCGTTGTATCGGCCATTTGTTACCGTAGAAGAACAAAACGAATGGATGGGGCGAAGTGCTGATGATAATTACACGGCTTATCTTAGCGAAGTGAACAGCAGACCTGTTCATGAGCAAATTGTTAAAAATCCTTTTGGCGGATTGATGCTGAAGCAATGCGGCTACCTCGATACACATATTTTTCTAAAGGCAGTTCGCCATTATTTTCAATCAACCGGCAGTGTTGTAACCGAGCCTTTTGATGAAGAAGCACTCGACATGGCAAACGGTGTCCGCTATCGCGGATGGGGGGCATCGAAAGTGATATTTTGCGCGGGCGAAAAAGCCCGGTCTTCGCGTTATTTTTCATGGCTGCCGGTTAGGCCATTAAAAGGAGAAACACTTTCTGTTTCTCCCGATGTAAAGCCTTCCATTATTTTGAACAGGGGCGTTTATGTGGTGCCTGGCATCTGGAAAGTTGGCGCCACATATAACAAGCACGACCAGGCCCCCGGAAATACGGAAGCCGGATTTCGGGAATTAAAGGAGAAGTTGGACGAATTAGCCGGTTTTTCGTATGCCATTACCGGCCGCGAATGGGGTTTCCGACCCACCACACCCGACCGCAGGCCGATACTGGGGCCCCACCCCGAATTTGAACAATTGATTATTTTTAACGGTTTGGGTACCAAAGGTGTGAGTTTGGCTCCTTATTTTTCGAATGTTTTAACAAACTGGCTGGAAAGTGGCGCCCCCATAAACCAATCGGTATCGGTTAGTCGTTATAAATCAGTATATTCGAAATCTACTTAGAGTTTAAGATGGTTTTTGTGCGTACAGTGAGAAGATTTACATTCCTGTTATTATTCATTTCGGGCGCTTCGGCCACCACCGGGGTTGCGCAGCAGGCGCGTGAGGTTTTTGGTAAAAACCGGCAACAGTTCCGGTCGTTCGACTGGCAATACCTTAGCGGTGAAAACTTTGATGTCTATTATTACGATGGCAGAAGAAGCATTGCCACCGAAGCGCTGCAATACCTCGAACTTGAGTTCGACCGTATTACCGACCTGATAGGCTACCCGCCTTATTTCAAAACCAAAGTTTTTCTTTACAATTCGCTAACCGATTTGCGTCAGAGCAACGTGGGGCTGAACAAAACCTACTATAACATTGGCGGAGAAACCGATTTCGTTAAACCCTATGTTGAAGTGGCTCATACAGGCACTGCCCAGGAACTAAAAGACGAATTGCTTTTTAGAATTACCGACCTGATGCTGAAAGAGATGATGTATGGCGGTAATCTTAAAGATATGTTTCAGAGCGCTTTGCTGATGAACCTTCCGGAATGGTTTGTAAGCGGAGCTTCGCGTTATGTGGCTCATGGCTGGACTGCCGATATGGACGATTATATCCGTTATATAATTAAAACACGAGGGGCAAAGAAAATTAATCGGTATAACGATGAAGAAGCTGCGTTGATCGGGCAATCAATTTGGAATTTTATTGTTGAACGTTACGGCAAAAGCAGCGTATCGAATATATTAAACTACACCCGCGTAACCCGAAATGAAGAGCGGAGTATACTGATTACGCTCGGTGTGAGTTATAATCAGTTGCTTAACGAATGGCATAAGTTTTACACCCAGATGAGCGAAACTGTGGGGCAATCGTACATACGTCCGGCCGATTCGCTGAAATTTTCAACTGGCCATAACCTTACCACCGAGTTTACAACCATAAAACTTAGCCCGGACGGACGTTACCTCGCGTATGCAGAAAATGACCGGGGACGTTATGTAGTTAAAGTGCGCGACCTGGTAACAAAAAGGGAAACCGTTGTACTTGCTGGCGGAACACGCGTTATTGAACAACGTGTGGATTACCGCCTGCCGATTATCAGTTGGTCGGATGCCAATACATTGGGTGTAGTGGGTGTTAAGCAGGGGCAGTACACCTTTTGGCTGTACGATTTGAACACCAGGACAAAATTACCGAGAGAGCTGGACCGTTTCAGCAATGTGCGCAGCTTTACGTTTTCAGGTAATGGAAGATTGGTTGTGTTGAGTGGAGATTTTGAAGGCCAAAGTGATTTGTTTCTGTTAAGTACACGCAGAGATAGGGTCAGAAGATTAACCAATGATTCCTTTGATGACCTTGACCCATCATTTATACCGGGCACCAACCGCATTGTGTTCAGTTCAAACCGCGTTACCGATTCGCTTACTACCGGAGAAAGGAAATCGTTGGGCGACCTTACCAATAACTACAACCTGTTTGTGTATGATTTAGATACAACAACAAATGTTGTGTCGAGAGTTACCAACACACTAAGTAACGATTTTGCACCTCGCGCAGTGAATGACAATGTGTTTTATTATTTGAGCGACCAGCGCGGCATTATCAACTTATTTAAGTATGACCGGTCAACCGGTATTTACACACAGATTTCCAACTATGCCTCCAGTATTCGTGAATATGATTTCAGTCACGACCAATCCTTGCTGGCTATTACCATGCGTAGCGGTATGCGCGATGATATTTATTTGAGCCACGATTACAATCTGAACAGAAGTGTTTTTACTCCGGCCACCCGCAGGCGCGAAATGCAACAGGTAAAAGTGTTGCAGGAACGCAGAAAGCAGGAAGACGAAAAGGAGAAAGAAAAGAAGATGAGCGTTAAAGATTTGATTAACGCCCGCCTGAAAGAAGCCCAGGGCAATACGGATACTATAAAAGTTGAACAGGATACAACCCAAATGCTTGCCGATACAATCATTACGGCTGATTCATTGAAGCAGAAATTGAAAAGTGACAGCATACCACCCACGCCTGCAAAGCAAACTATTGTTAATACAGACAACTATGTTTTTGAAGACGAAGCTGTAAAGCAAAACCAACCCAGCGAAACGTTTTTAAACCGCTACATGCGGGCGCGAGAAAAAAGCCGGATACTCGGCCCTTTTCCGTATGAGTCAAAATTTGGTTCAGACAATATTGTAACGTCTTTTGTGATTGACCCTTTACGGGGATTGGGCATTCAGTTAGAAACCCAAATGAACGATATGCTTGAGAATTACCGCTTCTATGGTGGTATTATGTCGTCTATTGATTTGCGCAACGCAGATGTCTATGCTGAATTTCAATATTTGCCAAAACTCATCGACTTCAGCACACGGTTCGACCGGAAGGCAATACGGTGGGAGCCATACCGTGACGGAAACATTTATCATTATTCACTAAATAAACTTGAAGTAGGCGGGGCTATTCCCATTACCGACCGGTTACGTTTTTCAGCAAATGTATTCGGGGCCTTAACCCGTTCGGTAGATTTGGGCGTTGCATCTTTCCCGATCAACCCGCCATCAGCCGAACCTAATGTAAATTATTATTCAGGTATCAGGTCGGAGTTGGTCTATGACAATTCCATTACCACCGGGCTTAACATGATGGAAGGAACAAGGGGTAAACTACGCATCAATCACTATCAGGGAATTAATAACGCAGATAATAGTTTCAGCCAGGTTACGTTAGACATTCGCCATTACCAGAAAATTTATCGTGGAATGGTTCTCGCTGTTCGCGGATTTGGCGGTTCGTTTTTTGGCAGATCGCCCAAGCAATATTTATTGGGCGGCATGGATAACTGGGCGTTTAACAAAACATCCTATCGTGGCCGCGATAGCGAAGGAAATGAAAATATATTAGGAACCCGTGCACAAAATCAGGACATCCTGTTTGTAGAATTTGCAACGAACCTTCGCGGATTTCAATACGCTACTTTATTCGGACAGAATGTTTTGTTGATGAATGCGGAGTTTCGTGTGCCGGTAGCCAAAACGTTGAGTAGTTCGCCTATATCGTCAAACTTTTTCAGAAACATGCAGTTGATTGCGTTCTATGACATAGGCACAAGTTGGTCAGGCCCGCCACCGTTCAACTCCGGCACCAGCGTTCGGATAGACCGGATTACAAACGGCCCGTTTGAAATCGACATCAAAAACTTCCTCAACCCCTGGTTGTATAGTTACGGGGCCGGTATGCGCACGGTTATATTCGGTTACTACATGAAGTTTGACCTTGCCTGGCCGGTTCAGAATTTTGAGGTAGGCAAGCCCCAATTCCTGTTTACATTAGGGTTTGATTTCTGATGCTTTTTGTGATTCATACTCCTTATCGTTTGCAGATTCAGTTACCTTTGCTGATAGAAAACCTCAATACTGTATTATATGATAAAATCAATGACCGGCTTTGGTCAGGTAACGGCTGATGATGGCCAGTTGGCCATCAGCGTTGAAGTAAAAAGCCTGAACTCAAAATTTCTTGACCTGGGGCTGCGCCTGCCTAAATCTTTTTCCGATAAAGAACTTGAGCTGCGCAACTTAGTAAGCGAAAAACTGGAGCGCGGAAAAGTTTCGCTAACCGTTGACGTGCAGCGCTACAATGAGGCCGAAGTAAAACAAACCTATAACGAAACGCTGTTTACAGCGTACTACAACTCATTAAAAAATCTTGCCGATAAAGTTGACGCGCCTTATGACCGGCTGTTTGACCTGGCCTTGAACTCGCCCGATGTTATACAGAGTAAGATAAGCGATAAGGAAAATGAAAGCGAATGGGCTGCCATAAAAAAAGCCATTGCCGATGCGTTAAACAAGTGCGATAATTTCCGGAAAGATGAAGGCAATGTGTTGGGTAAGAAACTCCAGGAATATTGCGAGTCTATTGCCGCATCACTTCAGCAGGTTATTTTGTTGGATGCCGGTAGGGTAGATAAGGTACGCCAGAAACTGAAGGGCAATGTGGTTTCGTTTTTTGGTGAACAGGGCTATGACATTAACCGGTTAGAACAGGAAATAATCTACTACATTGAAAAGCTCGACATCCATGAAGAGCGTGTACGCCTTCAGGCCCATCTTGATTACTTTTTACAGGCATTGAACGAACCCCAATCGAACGGCAAGAAATTAGCGTTCATCTCGCAGGAGATTGGCCGGGAAATCAACACCATTGGCTCCAAAGCCAACGATGCCGCTATGCAAAAGCACGTAGTGGCCATGAAAGAAGAGCTGGAGAAAATTAAGGAGCAGTTGGGGAATGTGTTGTAGGGCGGGTGATTCTATCCTTTACGGTTGCATAATAAAATAATTTCTATCTTTGTGAAACCTTTACGCCCGTGGTGCGCAAATTTTTTCCGCTTGATAAAAATTACGTTCTCGAACAGGCACAACTGTCGCTGGAGAGTTCTCTACTTGAATATTTGGTTGACTATGTGAAAGTGCAGTACATGATGCAGCACAACCCGCTTGGCCTGGTAGATGAAACCATTAGCCGCATTCAGCAACACCAAACCCAGGATTTCAGCAAACTGCACGATTTTTACATTACCCTGGCCGGTATTTTCCGGTTCAGGCATTATCACGATAATCAGTTAGAGTTCATCTTTTCGGGCGAGGAACCTTACGACCGCTATTGCAGCGAGTGGACGGAGGAGTTTAAGAAATGGGTGCGTGGCTTTTGCCAGCGCAAAAACTTCATCATGGGCATTCTTGAGCTTACCGTGTTTTATCCGCACGAAGCCGAAGCGCAGTTTATAGGCAACCGGCTTACCACCTTTGCATCAGAATTCTTTGAAGTACGAATCCATCCGCAAAAGGGGATTGTTAAGAGTGCGTGATTTAAATTCCCTGAAACACCTCAAAACTTTCCAAGTACTTAGGCACCGTTACGTTCCATCCAAACATCTCCCGAATATTTTTGGCATAAGCATAAAGGTCAACGCCTTCGCCATGCGTGGTGAACGTGATTTTCGGGCTATCTTTAAAATTCTTCAACCACCGGAATAGCTCACCTTTATCGGCATGGCCGCTCATGGAACTGATGTATTCCAGTTTGCACTTCACCGGAACATCTTCACCAAAAATTTTAATAGTCTTTTCCCCGTCTAACAAACGTCTTCCGCGTGTGCCTTCTGCCTGGAAGCCGGCTAACAACACGGTGTCCTGTTCGCGTTGCAGCCGGTGATAGAGGTGATGCAATATGCGGCCACCGGTTAACATGCCGCTGGAAGAAATGATAATGGCGTTCTTCTTTATTTCGTTTAATGATTTCGAGTGTTCATTTGAACGAACAAACACCAGCATATTGGTTTCGGCCTCGCGCACAAATTCACGAAGGTCAAATCCTTCTTTCAGAAACTCCGGGTGTTTGAAGAACAGGTATGTAGCCGAAACGGCCATTGGACTGTCTATATAAACCGGCACATCCGGAATTTTATCTTGCTTCATCAATTGGCGCAGGTAATATAAAATACTTTGCGTTCTGCCAACGGCAAATGCAGGAATGAGAAGCACACCGCCCCGCTCAAATGTTTCATTCGCAATTTTTACAAAATCGTCTAAGGGGTCGTTATACGGGTTGTCTTTGTTACCGTAAGTTGACTCCACAAACAATACATCCGCTTCTGTAATGGCAGTTGGCGCGTGCAACATGGCGCTGGTTTCGCGCCCAATGTCGCCTGAAAAAACAAGTTTCTTTTTTTGAGAATCTCCTGTAATAAATATTTCAGTAATGGCAGAGCCTAACAAATGCCCTGCATCGTGATACATGATTTCTACCTTGTCGCTGATACGGATACGCTCTTTGTAGCCGTATGATTTCAGTAATGGAAATACTGCTTTGGCATCTTCTTCCGTGTATAAGGGCTTGGGGTTTTCATGTTTAGAGTAGCCTTTCTTTTGCGCAAACGCTGCCTCTTCTTCCTGCAACTTTGCAGAGTCAAGCAACATAAGTTCTGCCAAATCTGCCGTAGGATGTGTGCAGTAGATTGGGCCGTTAAAACCTTCCTTGACTAACCTTGGTAAATACCCGATGTGGTCAATGTGTGCATGACTGAGCACTGCACATTGAATAGTTGCTGGGTTAACCGGAAACTCTTCCCAGTTGCGCAGGCGCACATCTTTCAAACCTTGAAATAATCCACAATCAAACAGAAACCGGAAATCACCGGCATCAATCAAATAGCGTGAGCCGGTAACGCTTTCGGCTGCACCCAGAAATTTTACACGAACATCCATACACTGCGAAAATTATAAAATAACAGACCTTACACAAACCTATCGCGAAACCAGGAAATCAGTAAAGTTCTTTACCGTTGTGCATTCTTCAACAGCAACCTCATCAACACGGGCATTGGGCGGGCCTATGTTACACCAGGCAATCAGTTCATTTAATGTATATTCATCGCCTTCGGCTTCAATAAAAACACTGCCGTCCGGTTCGTTGCGAACAAATCCCTTCACGCCAAGCTGTTGTGCTTTTGCAACCGTAGAGGCACGATAAAAAACACCCTGCACTTTTCCGTTTACATGGATAGCGATACGTTTCATCTGTTACATGATATAGTCTGTACTCAGAAACACCGACTCGCGGTTGCGGATAATGGTGCTGATGATCTGCTTGTTTGCTTCTGTTGATTTGGTAGCCACCAATGTGCGGATGGAGAATACCCGAAGAGCATCTGCCACCGACAGTGTTCCTTCTGCCGAATCCTTTCGCCCGTTGAAAGGAAAGGAATCCGGCCCGCGCTGACATTGCGTGTTTACATTTATACGGCCAACCTGGTTGGTGAACATATCGATATACATCGCAATTTTTTTGCTGTCGTTGCCAAAGATACTCACCTGCTGCCCAAAGTTTGAGTTTACCACATACTGAATGGCCTCTTCGTCTTTTTCAAACGGAACAATGGGAACAACCGGCCCGAATTGTTCTTCGCGATACACATTCATGTTTGCATTTACGGGGTATAACACGGCCGGGTAAAAAAATGAATGAAGGATTTCTCCGCCATGCAGGTTCATAATCTTTGCCCCGTGCGCTTTTGCATCTTCCACCAGACCGCGCAAATAGTCTGCCTTGCCCGGTTCGGGCAACGGGGTCAATTGTACGCCACTATCCCACGGCATTCCGGGCTTGAGCTTTTCAACTTCGGCATTAAAGCGTTCAATAAATTCGTTCACGATGCTTTTATGAACAAAAAGAATTTTCAGCGCAGTGCAACGCTGGCCGTTAAACGAAAGCGAACCGGTTACACATTCCGAAACGGTTTGATCCAAGTCTGCATCGGGTAAAACAAGGGCAGGATTTTTTGCATCCAGGCCAAGAATGGATTTCAACCGGTGAGGTTTTGGGTGCAGCCTCTTTAAATCATTCGCGCCTTTGTTGGTACCGATAAACGCAAACACATCAATCTTTCCGGTTTCCATTAACGCGCCAACAGTATCGCGACCTTTGCCATAAATAATGTTTATCACGCCCGGAGGAAAACTTTCCTGGAACGCTTTTAACAACGGGCGGATTAACAGCACGCCATACTTGGCCGGCTTGAACACTACTGTGTTGCCCATTATCAAAGCCGGAATCAACGTGCTGAACGTTTCATTCAACGGATAGTTGAACGGCCCCATACACAAGGCAACACCCAATGGTACTCTGCGTATTTGCGCCATGAAGCCTTGCTCTTCTATGAGTTTGGCAGAGTTGCGATCCAGTTCTTTCAACGCCTTTACTGTATCCACAATATAATCGCACGTGCGATCAAATTCTTTTTCGGAATCCTTCAGTGTTTTACCGATCTCCCACATCAATAATTTCACCACTGCATCACGCTGCTCTCGCATTTGCTCAAGAAATTTTTCAATGTGCGAAATCCTTTCTGCAACTGACATAGCGGGCCAACGGCCATGACCGAGGTTGTAGGCATCAACGGCAGCGTTCAACGCATGTAATGCTTCGTGCGCGGTAAGTAGAGGTGTGGCGCCAATTACCTGTTGTTTAATCTCATCGCCTTCTTTTACATACACCGGACTTTGCACCGTATTCAGCGCGCCAGGCCAGTGCCGCAATTCTCCGTTAATTAAATATTCGCGTTGCTCCTGGTACGACACACGATACTGTTCCGGTATAGCGACTGCCTCCGGAAATACATCAGCTAAAATTTTACTCATGATCTTTTACGTTGTTACAATACTTACACCCGATGAAGTGCCCAAACGATCAGCGCCTGCTTTAATCAGTTGAAGCGCTTGCTCTTTCGTTTTTATTCCGCCCGAAGCCTTTATGCTTACTTCGGCAGGCAAAGCACTTCGCATTAAGGCAATATGCTCAACCTTTGCGCCTGAAGGAGCGAAGCCTGTTGAGGTTTTTACAAAATCCGCTCCGGCATCGGCACAGAGTTTACACGCCTGAACAATTTCATCATCGGAAAGATAGGCGGTTTCAATGATAATCTTGATGATTTTGTTGTGATCGTGGCACAGCTTGCTGCACTTCGCCAATTCAATTTTTGTCCAGGGTATGCCGGTTTTGAATGATGTGATGTTCCAGACTACGTCAATCTCATCTGCACCGTTATCGATTGCACGCCTTATTTCGTCCAATTTCGTTTCCGTCATGTTGTAGCCCAACGGAAAGCCTGCAACCGTTACTAACGAAACCGGGTCGTTACCGATTTCACGTTGCGCGCGTTTCACCCAAAAGGGCGGAACACAAATTCCATGAAATCCATATTGCCGGGCTTCGGCAACAAGGTTGTCTATTTCTTTAATAGTAAGTGTGGGTGAAAGATTGGTGTGCTCGATGTATGCTGATAACTCCATGCAACGAAGTTACACGGAAGCATAATGTCTTCAAAACTTAATAACAACCGGAAACCTAAAGCCCTGAACTTTGAATCTTTGAACTCAATGCCTGATGCCACACTCTTTGCAATACTTCATCTTATGTGGCGGGCGCCTTTTGGGCGGGCGTTTGTGGCCGAAATAGGTAGGGTCTGAATATTGCGGCTTGGAAAGTTCTTTTTCCGCTTTGCGATGTGCCTTGGCTACCTGCTCCATGCGGTCATAAAACTTATCGCGGGCATCGTAGGTTACTTTACCTGACGCCTTTTTTTCTTTGGGTTGGTAACTCTGTTTGGGATAGTACGGGTCAACGGAACTCGGCTGTTGAGTTGTGCCGGTTTCCTTTTTCTTCTTTTTGGAAGACTGCGCAACGCCCAGTGTACTAACGCCAAACAAGCAAATCGATATAAAAATCAGTAATCGCATAACACAAAGATATAAACCGCTGGCCGGGATTAAAATTGTGTGCAACAGGTGAATTATCCTGATTGATGCCGACTAACCGACACAATTGCCTGTTGAATGGCTACAGCCCTTTGGGGGCAAGCATGGTTTGTTGCCTGCGGTACACCCACGGAGGGGTAGGCTCTTCTTCCTGCCAAAGGCCTGCACGCTGGTTACGCGCCCGTTGTTCGAGATTTTTCAGTTCTTCGCTGGCATCTTTTTCGGTGCACCAGGCCAATCCACGCTTTACAAGTTCTGCGTTTATATCGCGGGTAGTAATTTCTCCAAGATAATTACCCCAACGGTCTTTGCCCATTAGTTTTACATTAACCGATTTTTGTAAAACGATTTGCTCTAAAAACCTGCGGGCTTCATCAGCATACGGTTGACCAAATTCAGGGCAGTCAATACCCATAAGAACAATACGGTAGGTTTCCTTGTCCGTAGAAACAACTTCAAGCGTGTTGCCATCTACAACAGATACTACCTTGCCGCGTACGGTATTGGCTTCAGCAACAAAAACCGTAACGCTCAATGTCAGAAGTGTCAGCAATGTTTTCATATCTCCTCCTCAATTAATCTATACAAAGAACGTAACCGGTAACATTTTAGATGCAGGGTTTTGCCATTGCATCAGTTGCGTGTATGTTTTGCGTTGATTTATTGAAAAGCAACTATGATCCAGGTCATAAACCTGTACCGAAAAGAGAAAAAGGAGTTTTAGAGATTCTCTTCCGTTACTTCTTCTTGCAATACTGGTCAATCTGAAAACGTGCTTTTGAGTCGCCATATTCAACGGCTTTACGCCAATCGAAACAGGCTTTATCGGTTTCCTTTAGCTGATAATAAAAATTACCGCGCAATTTGTAGTATGAAGCATTTTTCGGTTCAACGCGAATAGCATCATCCAGGTCGGAAATACCGGCACCGATGTCGTCCATCTCTGCCTTGCAATTTGCACGATTGTAATACGCCAACCCATCTTCCGGGTTGATGGATAGTACCCGGTTATAGTCAATCACCGCGCCTTCAAAATCGCCAATGCCTTCTTTTACCAAAGCACGATTAAAATAAGCGTCTGTATTATTCTTGTCGATACTGATGGCGTTGGTAAGTTCAGTAATGGCCGACTTGGTATCGTCTAACATAACATAAGCTTTTGCTTTATCTAAAAACAGTTGCAACGAATTATCACCTGCCTTTTGTGCAGCATCAAAATCTTTAATCGCAGCCTGGTAACTTTCTGTTTCCATTAATACCCTGCCCCTGCGGTAATATACATCCTTATCATTAAAACCGGCCTTAATCAGCTTGTCGAAATACTCAAGCGACACCACATAATTCTTAGCATTAAAATAGGAGTCGGCTAAAAGTTTATACAAATCTGCTCCGGGTTTCTCAATAAGTTTTTCTGCTGCGCGTAAATCTTTTGAGGCGTCCGCGTACTTCTCCATCTTAAAGTAAGTAAGCCCCCGGTTTTCAAAAGCTTTTGCATATTGCGCGTTAAGTTTAATGGCTTGCGAAAAATCAGCGATAGCTTCCGTAAAACTTTCCTGTTCAAAATAAGCCTTGCCACGATTGTTGTACAGGGTGTGATCTTTTACTCCTAACGTGACAGCTTGCGTATAATCCTGAATAGCCTGGCTCCATTTTCCTTCGCGATACTGCGCATCACCACGATGAAAGTAGGCTATGCCTAAGGTAACATCGCGCTCGATAGCTTGTGTAAAATCTGAGACGGCTCCAGGAAAATTCTTCGATTCGTATTTACAGTATCCACGCATGTGGTATAGTGTGGCATCGTTCAAGCCTTGCTGTATCGCTTTCTCCAGGTCGGGCAGTGCGCCAGTAAAATCACCGGTCAGGTATTTTGCTGTTCCCCTACCGGCAAATACCGAAGCATCGGTAACGCCTTTATCAATAGCAACTGTAAAATCAGGAATAGCTTTTTCATACTCCTTCAACTCCATGAATGCGTTGCCGCGAACTTTCAGCACATTAACCTGCTGGTTTCCGCCTTCGATGGCTTTTGTGAGTTCCTCAACAGCGTTTTTATAATTCTTCATATAAAACCGCGACATCCCCAACAACCCGTAATCTTCGGCATCGGCCTGGTTGCGCGCAACCACAACAGCGAGGTCGGTAATAACTCCCGGAAACTCTTCAACCTGGAATCTTGCCCGTGCCCGGTTTTTATAGGCCAGTGTATAATCCTGCCGGATGCTCAATGCCCGCGAAAAATCTTCGATGGATTCTTTTGCCTGGTTCTTGTTCAACTTGGCTTTGCCGCGATTATTAAAAATCACTTCATCGCTTGCGCCCAGGTCAATAGCCTTGTTATACGATTCAATAGCCGCATCAAAATTATTTTGTTTGAAACGCGCATTACCTAACTGATAATACACGTCTTTGTTTTTGCTACCCAATGCAGCCGCCTTTTCCAGCATGGGCAAGGCTTCTTTATCCTGTTCTACATTTAGATATGCTATACCCAATGCTTCAACCGTAGCGAGGTCGGCATCTTTCTCTGCTACTTTTTTCAAATCAACTACGGCTGCTTTGTAATCCTTTAACTGGTAAGATGCCATGCCACGCTTTTCATAAAGTTTGATTTCCTTCTCTCCGGCCATTTCGGCAGCGGTGAGTAAATCAATCGCACCTTTAAAATCGTTATTGTCAACGCGAAGGTATCCGGCATAAAGTTTCACCTTGGGGTCGTTCGAACCGGCTTTCAAGGCAGCTTCGAGGTTAACGCGCGCGGCATCAAACAAATTAAGATGGTACTTTGAAATACCCAGCCTGCGCTGAACATCTTGTGGCTCACCTTCAGCACTTTTTGCTTTTTCAATATCGTCAACCGAACCGGAATAATCCTGAACATCAAAACGCGCCATGCCCCGGTTGAACATTGCTTTCGTATAGGTTGGGTTAAGCTGAAGCGCTTTATCGAAATCAGCAACAGCGCCTTTTGCATCCCCGGTGTTTTGTTTCGCTTTACCGCGATTGTTGAACACCATCGCATCTTTATCGGCAAGTGCAACAGACTGATCGTAGTATTTTATTGCACCGGCAAAATCATTTTTAGTGAAACGAATGTCGCCAAGATTTTTAAACACTTCGGCATCTTTTACGCCAAGCGAAATAGCTTTCTCAAAATCTTTTGCGGCATTGTCGTGTTGCTGTTGTAAGAAAAATGCGTTTCCGCGATTAAGAAAAACTTCTTGCGTAGCCACACCTGCCCCGATTGCACGACTCAACGATTCAACCGCGCCCGCATAATCTTTAGTGGCAAACTGGCAATTTCCTAATTGTGTAAAAACTTCCTTATCGCTTGCGCCCATAGATACCGCAGCCGACAATGCCTGCACGGCTCCGGTACAATCTTTCAACTGCGCATGGCTTAGCCCCAGCATACTGAATACGTCCTTATCTTTCACACCACGACTTACCACACGGGTAAGTGATTCAACAGTGCCTTTAAAATCTTTACTGGAATATTTTGCCGTGCCGATACGCTGAATGATTTCTGCATCCGACCGGCCTGCTGAAAGAAGTTTTTCAAGATCGGTTATGGCGCCTTGCCAATTCTTTAAAAAGTATTGTGCGTTACCGCGATACTCATAAATTTTTGCGGAAGACGATCCGCTCTTTTCAGCGTGATTAAAATCGCCAACGGCTTTTTCATAATCTTTTAACTGATAATATGCCAACCCACGATTAATGTATGCTTCAGGATTTTTATACCCGTTGCCAATAAGTTGCGAGAGTTGTGTTGCGGCATCGCGGTAAGCGCCAGCATTTAATTTCTCTAATGCGGCATCATAGCGTACCTGAAAAACTGAATCCTGGTTTTGTGCAACAAGCTGCGCGGAAACCAGGCTAAACATCAAACCGATCAATATGGGGAAAATACTTCTGTTCATGGAGCAAAAGTATCAAATCGACAAAGGGTAAATCAGCAAAAAACGATAAAAAACTAACCTGCTGCTATTCCATGAAAAATGTTGCCAGAAGGTAAACCGAAATGCCAACTAAGATGGCAAGAATGAGGTATCCGAAAATGCGTGCACGGTTAAAATACGAACGAAGCGGGAATTGCTTTTTCATAGTATTACTGGAAGATGCTGTTGTATAGCCAAAAGAGGAAATAGGCAACCGCAGAAATGGCCATTAAATATACGAAGGCTCTTGCCCTGGCAAAATAAGCACTAACCGGAATGTCCTTTTTCATAGGATAGAAGGCCGAAACTCTTAAAGTAAAACTTTAAATACAAGAATTAGTTCCCCAACCTGTCCGATTTGACGATAAAAGGTAAAGAGAGGCTTCAAAACTAACTCAAAGGCATAAAAAAGGCACCCGACAGGCGCCTTTTAGTAGATTCTATCCGATTTCTTACAAGTGAATTACTTCGCCATACGCAGCCGCAGCCGCTTCCATAACGGCTTCGCTCATGGTAGGGTGTGGGTGCACAGACTTGATGATTTCGTGGCCTGTGGTTTCAAGCTTACGCGCCACTACAACCTCGGCAATCATTTCGGTTACATTGGCGCCAATAAAGTGCGCGCCAAGCCACTCACCGTATTTGGCATCGAAAATTACTTTCACAAAACCATCGGGCGCACCGGCTGCTTTTGCCTTGCCCGAAGCCGTGAACGGAAACTTACCAACTTTGATTTCGTAACCGGCTTTCTTTGCGGCTTCTTCCGTATATCCCACAGAAGCAATTTCGGGAGAGCAATAGGTACAGCCCGGAATGTTGTTGTAATTGAGCGGTTCAGGGTTATGTCCTGCAATTTTTTCTACGCAGATAATTCCTTCTGCCGAGGCAACGTGTGCAAGCGCAGGGCCTTTCACAATGTCGCCAATAGCATAAACACCCGAAACATTGGTTTTGTAGAAATCATCTACCAATACCTTTCCTTTATCGGTTTTTACACCAACATCTTCCAGCCCTATGCCTTCAAGGTTTGTAGAAACGCCCACAGCGGATAGCACCACATCGGCTTCAATCTTTATTTCACCCGTAGGAGTTTTAACCGTAGCTACACAATTTTTTCCTTTCGTATCCACAGCCGTTACTTCAGAGTTGGTGTGGATAGTCATGCCCGCTTTCTTGAAAGATTTTTCAAGTTGTTTTGAAACTTCTTCATCTTCAACCGGAACAATGCGCGGCATAAATTCAACAATCGTTACTTCAGTTCCGATGGTGCTATAAAAATACGCAAACTCAACACCGATAGCGCCTGAACCTACTACCAACATTTTTTTAGGTTGCTTTTCGAGCACCATTGCCTCGCGATAGCCGATGATTTTCTTGCCATCAATTTTAAGGGAGGGTAATTCGCGCGAGCGGCCCCCCGTTGCCACGATAATGCTTTTGGCTTCGTAATCGGTTTTTTTTCCTTTATCGTCTGTTACTTCGACTTTATTACCCTTTTTCAGTTTGCCAAAGCCGGCAATATGTTCGATCTTGTTTTTCTTGAATAAAAACTGGATGCCTTTGCTCATGCTGGCGGCTACATCGCGGCTGCGCTTTACAATGCCTTGAAAATCGGCCTGGGCATCTTTAACGGTTATGCCATAATCTTTTGCGTGGCTGATGTATTCAAAAACATTGGCGCTCTTCAACAGGGCTTTTGTGGGGATACACCCCCAGTTTAAACAAATGCCGCCAAGTTCGGCCTTTTCCACTACGGCTACCTTCATACCCAACTGCGAAGCGCGGATAGCGGCCACATAACCACCGGGGCCGGAGCCTATAACAATGAGATCATATTTTGACATAATAAAATCGAGTTAATTTTCGCTGCCAAAGATAAGCGGCAAACCGCTCAATCAAAACCCGTAGTTCTGATATAAGTTGACAAATTCAGGTAAAAGGGGCAATTTGCCTGAGGTAAAACACGATTAAATGCCCACAATACTCCGATTAAAGGGATACAGATTTTTCTTTTACGTGAATGATCACCCACCAGAACACGTTCATGTGGAAAAAGGAGAGGGAACAGCTAAATTCAACCTGTTTCCGGTGGAGCTTGTGCGATCTAAAAGATTTAAAGCCGCTGAAATCAATGATATTCGTAAATTAGTAGTAGAAAACCGGGAGCTATTTAAAAATAAATGGGATGAGTACTTTAACAATAAATAAATCAACCAGCGCCATAGAAGTATGGTTTACCGACCTGAAAATGTTTGTAAGGTTAGATGACGGAAGAGAAATTGCCGTTCCTATTGATTGGTTTCCCAGACTAAGAGATGCCTCTGAAAATGACAGAAATAATTGGCGTTTAATAGGTGGAGGAGAAGGCATTCATTGGGAAGATCTGGATGAAGATATTTTAGTTGAGGGACTTTTACATTAACCGGTGGCTTGCAGGAAGACTTGTTGGATAGGCTTTAATTTTTATTTCTGCGATTAATTGACATTTTTGAGGGTGTGAAGAATAAATATCATATTATCAATTCCGTTGGTTTTGTGTTCTTAATCGTGGGTAACTTTATGGATACAACCGGAATAGAGTTGAGCGGCTTTTTTAAGGGTTTCGGTTGCGGGTTGATTTTTATCGGGAGTTTAAGCCTTTTGCACATGGTTTACGTGAACAGAAAATCAAGTAGAGATTCTGAAAAATCGGGAGTATGAAATATCAAGAAACATATATCGTAAATTATAATTGAACATGAGTTTATTACAAGGTAAAACCGCACTCGTAACCGGGGCATCAAAAGGAATAGGAAAAGCCATTGCGCTCAAGTTTGCCGAACAAGGCGCCAATGTTGCCTTCACGTATCTGTCAAGTGTTGAACAGGGGCAGGCGCTCGAAGCCGAACTTGCCGCGAAAGGCGTAAAAGCAAAAGGTTATCGTTCGGATGCTTCTGATTTTGCGCAGGCTGATAAACTTATCAATGATGTTGTAGCTGATTTCGGTTCGTTAGATGTATTGGTGAATAACGCAGGCATTACTATGGACAACCTGTTGCTCCGCCTGAATGAAGAAGCGTGGGATAAAGTGATTAACGTAAACCTGAAGTCGTGCTTTAATACGGTGAAAGCCGCAACTAAACCCATGATGAAACAGAAAAGCGGTTCCATTATTAACATGACTTCCGTAGTGGGTATAAAAGGAAATGCCGGGCAGGCAAATTATGCTGCCTCCAAATCGGGGATTATCGGGTTTACAAAATCCGTTGCGCTGGAGTTAGGCTCACGCGGAATACGCTCCAATGCCATTGCCCCTGGTTTTATTGAAACAGAAATGACCGGCAAACTGGATGAAAAGACTGTACAAAGCTGGCGCGATGCTATTCCGTTGAAACGTGGCGGTAAGCCCGAAGACGTTGCCGATGCGTGTGTGTTCCTTGCTTCTGATTTGTCGGCTTACATTACCGGGCAGGTGTTGCAAGTGGATGGGGGGATGTTGACGTAATGTAAAATGTAATGTGTAAACTATAAGTTCCTTTTCAGGGGGTCTTGATAGTTATTCCAGAATCGTACTAACTGAATTTCATCTTCAGTTACTTTATAAAACAACGTTATCTGTTTTCTGATTACGGCTTTGTGCACATTGTTGTAATCACTAAGGGGAAATAAATCAGGGTTTATTTTTATTAAATCAAGCACAGACTCCAATCTTCTACAAATGCCATAGCAACCTGCTCTGTCCATTTTTCTAAAAGATAATCTATGTTTTGATGGTAATCATGTATAGCATCTTCTGTCCAGATTATTTGCATGGCGCAGGCTTATCATTTAAACAACTGCGGATACTTTTTTCGTGTGGACTCTGCAACTTCTTCATTTGACTTGGTGCGTCCTGCCTGTATGGATTCAAGCCCCTTGGCAATGAAATCCCTTTCTTCCTTACTAAGCTTAGTTTTTATTTCCTGCTCGGCTGATTCCTTTAACAACATAAACTGTCGGATAATCCGGTTGTCGTTCACCCGTTCCAACCATTTAATAATATCCGACTTTTGTGCCTGAATATCCATACAACTTAGTTTTGTGCTATAAAAAATAAGAATTTTTATAACAGGTAAGTAACCCCCACAACCGATTGCAACACAAATAACCAAACGACTGTTCGTGGCGGAAATCAAATTTTTTCAAAATTTTTGTGCTTCTCATTTGGAAACAAAACTTCAGGCCTTTACGTTTGCATCATCAAGTCGAAGAAAGCACATCGCTTAATCGATTTATAAAGAAGCGCTGAGAGAACAGGCTCTAAGACGCGCTAGCAACCCTTCCGAGTGGAAAAAGGTGCTAAATCCTGCTCCCGACAAGGTGTCGAGGAGAACTATAAACCGATGAACTAATGAAAAACATCATCACTACACTCATTGAGGCCGGCCTTGAAGGCTTGCGTGCTTTGTTCCTGCCCTTCACATTGCTGTTCAACAACCCTACCATGCGAATGCAGCCTTGCTGTATGCGTACCGGTTACACGTGTTGTTGTTAAGCATCATTCTTTTAAGATAATCTAACAACATCACGATCAGTACACTGACCGCATTGGTCATCGTGTGTCTGTATCTGTCTATTTAAAATAAAATCTCAATCATTAAAAAAATAAACTTATGTCAAACTATCGTTTCGAAACCCTTCAATTACATGCCGGACAAGAAGTTGATCCTGTAACTAAATCGCGCGCTGTACCGATTTATCAGACTACGTCATATACCTTCAACAACTCTGAACATGGCGCCAACCTGTTTGCGCTTAAAGAGTTTGGCAACATTTATACACGCATTATGAACCCGACTACCGATGTGCTTGAAAAACGCATTGCTGCATTGGAAGGTGGCGTGGCTGCCTTGGCAGTTGGTTCGGGGCAGGCTGCGCAGTTTATTGCGCTGAACAACATACTGCAAGCCGGTGATAATTTTGTTACTACTTCGTTTCTGTATGGCGGAACCTACAATCAATTTAAAGTTTCGTTTAAGCGATTGGGCATTGATGCCCGTTTTGCCGAAGGCGATAAGCCGGAAGCGTTTGAAAAACTAATCGACAAAAACACAAAAGCTATTTACCTGGAGTCGATTGGTAACCCTGGTTTCAACATCCCTGATTTTGAAGCTATTGCTGCGCTGGCAAAAAAACATAACGTTCCACTGATTGTTGACAACACATTTGGTGCTGGCGGATATTTATTTCGCCCGCTTGAACATGGCGCCAACGTAGTGGTGGCATCGGCTACAAAATGGATTGGCGGACACGGCACTTCCATTGGCGGTGTAATTATAGATGGCGGTAACTTCAACTGGGCTAACGGAAAGTTTCCGCAGTTTACTGAGCCTTCAGAAGGCTATCATGGATTGAAATTCTGGGATGTGTTTGGTGAAGGCAACCCGCTTGGCTTACCGAATATTGCTTTCATTATCCGTGCGCGTGTAGAAGGGCTTCGCGATTTCGGCCCGGCACTGAGTCCGTTCAACTCGTTTCTTTTCCTGCAAGGTTTAGAAACACTGTCGCTTCGTGTGCAGCGCTCGGTTGACAATGCACTCAGTCTTGCCGAATGGTTAGAGCAACACCCGAATGTGGAAAGTGTGAACTACCCCGGCTTGAAAAATTCAACCTACTACAACCTGGCAAAAAAATATCTGAAAAATGGTTTTGGCGCGGTGCTGTCGTTTACCATCAAAGGCACAAAAGAGAACGCCACGAAGTTTGTTGACAGCCTGAAATTAGTGAGCCACTTAGCCAACGTGGGCGATGCAAAAACACTCATCATCCAGCCTTCGGCCACTACACACCAACAACTCACGGAAGAAGAACAACTTACTGCCGGAGTGTTGCCAACCTTATTGCGCATTTCTGCCGGGCTTGAACACATCGATGACATCAAGGCTGATCTTCAACAGGCATTTGAAAAAGTGTTTGCAACAGAACTGGTAGAAAATTAACCGCACACCTGGGCAAGATCATGGAAAAACACAACCATACATTTCATTACAACAAACCATTTGAACTGGAGTCGGGGGAATACCTTCCCGGCTTCCAGCTTCGGTACACTGTGCTCGGCAACCTTAATGCTGACCGCTCAAATGTTGTATGGGTGTGTCATGCGCTTACCGGAAATTCTGATTTTACATCGTGGTGGGGCAATCTTTTTCTGGATGGTTCCGTGTTTGATCCGAAACATTACTTAGTTATCTGTGCAAACACATTGGGCGGATGCTATGGATCAACCGGCCCGTTGTCGGTTAACCCGAAAACCGGAAAGCCGTATTACCATTCCTTTCCTGCTATTACCAATCGCGATATTGTGCGGGCGTTTGATTTGCTACGTCAGTCGTTAGGGTTTGAAAAAATCCATACCCTGATTGGCGGATCATTAGGCGGGCAGCAAGTGCTGGAGTGGGCCATTCTGCAAAACACAGTGTTTGAACATATTGTGCCGGTTGCCTGCAATGCAGTTCACTCACCGTGGAGCATTGCTTTTAATGAAGCGCAACGTATGGCTATCCTGGCTGATGCTACCTGGAAAGAAAATGACGAACGCGCAGGTACGGAAGGGTTGAAAGCCGCACGCGCCATAGCCATGCTCTCTTACAGAAATTATGAAGGCTTCGCAGTAGCGCAATCAGAAGAGAGTGTGGAAAAAGTTGGCGACTTCCGTGCAGCCGCCTATCAGCAATACCAGGGCGAAAAGCTCGCCTTGCGATTTAATGCTTTTACATACTGGACGCTGAGCAAGGTTATGGATAGCCATAACGTAGCACGCGGAAGAAAAAACCTGTTGTTGGCCCTGCAAAGTATTCGTGCTAAAACTCAGGTGATCGGTGTGGAGAGTGATCTGCTGTTTCCACTGTCGGAACAAAAATTTTTAGCGGAGCATATCATTAAGAGTTCATTCGCGGCACTTCAATCTACACATGGCCACGATGGATTTCTGATAGAATTCGACCAGTTCGCAAGCATTCTGAAAAAATTTTATACCACTAAACAAGAAGCATATTGTTGTCTCTGATCCTTAACCATTAAAAAATAAAAAAATGTCACAGAAAACTACCAACCTTATTCATTCCGTACCTGTTGATGAACTGACAGGTTCCATCTCCGTACCCATTTATCAAACCGCAACCTATGTACAGGAGGCTCCCGGTGTTAACAAAGGTTTTGATTATGGCCGCTCGAACAACCCAACACGCCTGGCACTTGAAAATATTGTAGCCAAACTGGAGGATGGCTATGCTGCCTACGCCTTTGCAACCGGCCTTGCCGCGATTGATGCCGTACTGAAAACACTCAAAACCGGTGATGAGATTGTAGCGGTTGATGATATTTACGGAGGAGCCTACCGGCTGTTCACACACATTTATGAGAAATTTGGTATTACTATTCACTATGTAGATACTACCGATGCTGAAAACATCAAGCGTTACATCAACGAAAAAACAAAGTTGGTGTGGCTTGAAACACCCACAAACCCTACCCTGAAAATTTCAGATATAAAAGCTATTGCCAAAACAGCGCATGCTGCAAATGCGTTGGTAGTTGTAGATAATACGTTTGCTTCACCGGTGGCGCAACAACCACTCAAATTAGGTGCCGACATTGTTATTCATAGCGGAACAAAATACTTAGGCGGGCACTCCGACCTGGTAGCGGGCCTGGTTGTGGTGAGCACCCCGGAACTTGCCGAACAGATTAAATTTATTCAAAACGCTTCGGGCGGAATTTTAGGCCCGCAGGATTGTTGGCTTACCATTCGCGGTATTGAAACCGTAACACTTCGTGTTGAGCGCCAATGTAAAACAGCGTTGCGTGTGGCTGAATTTTTACAAGCCTGCGATGAAGTAGGGCAAGTGTATTACCCTGGTTTGGCTTCGCATAAAAATCATGAACTGGCACAACAACAGCAAAATGGTTTATTTGGCGGAGTGGTTTCGTTCACCCTGAAAGACGATACCGAAGAAGCGGCCAATGCCTTTGTTACTTCCACGCAATATTTCAAGTTGGCCGAAAGCTTAGGCGGAGTAAAAAGTTTGGTTTGTCACCCCGCGCAGATGACACATAAATCCATTCCTCACGAAAAAAGATTGCGTTCGGGCATTGCCGATTCGCTCATCCGCCTGTCGTGTGGTATTGAAGAAGCAGAAGATTTGATTGCTGATATTAAACAGGCATTTGAAAAAATAAAAAAACTGGAACCCGTAGAAGTCTTTAATTAATTGTATGAAAAAGAATTTGAAATTAGGTCTGTTTGGATTTGGTTGTGTGGGGCAGGGCCTTCATCACGTATTGCACGAAACCAACGGCATAAAAGCCGAAATAAAAAAGATTTGTGTAAAGAACAGAGATAAGAAGCGTTCATTGCCGGAAGACGTGTTCACCTTTGACGGTGATGATATTCTTAACGACCCTGAAATTGACGTAGTAGTGGAACTGATCGATGATGCAGCGGCCGCCTACAACATTGTAAAGCGTGCTTTGCAAAACGGTAAGCATGTAGTAACCGCTAACAAAAAAATGTTGGCCGAAAATCTTGAAGAAATCTTTCAGCTTCAACAACAATACGACAGGTCGGTTTTGTATGAAGGCGCAATCTGCGGAAGCATACCCATTCTTCGCAACCTGGAAGAATATTACGACAACGACCTGATTTCGGGCATTGAAGGAATTTTTAATGGCTCTACCAATTACATTCTTACAAAAGTTTTTGAAGAACGTAAAAACTATGCCGATGCCTTGCGGCAGGCGCAGGAACTTGGCTTTGCCGAAAGCGACCCAAGCTTAGACGTGAAGGGCTTCGACCCTAAATTCAAATTAGTAATTGCCATTGCTCATGCGTTTGGTGTGTTTGTTAAGCCCGAAAATATTTTCAACATTGGCATTGACGGCATCAGCGACCTTGATTTGAAATTTGCACGCGAAAAAGGATACGGCATTAAATTAGTAGCACGCGCTATAAAATCCGGTAATGACGTGTTTGGGTTAGTTGCCCCGCAATTTGTTGACCCGCATCATCCGCTTAGTTCCGTGCGCAACGAGTTTAACGCGGTTACCGTGCAGGGTGCGTTTTCCGAAAAGCAACTTTTTGTGGGCAAGGGCGCAGGCAGTTATCCTACCGGTTCAGCCGTGCTGTCTGACATTTCTGCACTTACCTACGATTACCGGTATGAGTATAAAAAACGGCACCAGCAATCGAACCTCAGCTTCTCCAATGAAACTTCCATTGAAGTTTTTGTGAGATTTCCTCATGGCACGGCCATATCCATCCAGGATTTTGAAGAATTCCAGTCGGGCTATGCCTCTAACGGGCAGCACTATATGCTTGGACGAGTTACGCTGAAAAAGCTGGCCGAGTGGTCAACGTGGGAAAATGTGGGGATTATTCTTTCATCAGAAGCCGGTTTTATTACCAAAACAGAAAAAAGTGAAGTGTTAGCGTACTCGGCTGCGTGATTAAAGGCTTACGCTCAACCTGATGAAGATCAGGGTAAAAAACTATGTTTTTATATGCGGTTTCAGCCTTGAGTGCAATATATTTGTGACCCATAAAACCTGATTTTACATGGTCATTGCATCGTCTATTCTCGCTTTTACAGTCATTATTCTGTTGCTGGTTGCCCTGCTTTTATTTGCCCAGAAAAAATTAGTGCAATCAGGGCCGGTTAAGCTGGTTATTAACGGTGACGAACAAAACCCGATCACTGTTTCGGCCGGTTCATCCCTGTTATCAACCTTAGCCAATCAGAAAATCTTTATCCCCTCGGCTTGTGGTGGTGGCGGAACCTGCGCCATGTGCAAATGCGTGGTAGAAGAGGGCGGTGGTGATGTATTGCCTACCGAAGTGGGGCATCTTAGCCGTAAGGAAAAAGCCGACAATGTGCGGTTGAGCTGCCAGGTAAAGGTAAAACAGGATATGCACATCCGCATACCCGAAGAAATTTTTGGTATTAAAAAGTGGGAATGTGAAGTAGTGTCAAACTACAACGTGTCCACCTTTATTAAAGAATTTGTTGTAAAACTGCCTCCGGGCGAAACCCTGAATTTTGAAGCCGGTGGGTATATCCAGATAGACGTGCCGTCAATTACCGTTGACTTCAAAACAATGGACATAACCCCGCACCCCGAACTGGGCCACAAGCCCGATGTATTTCAGGGCGACTGGGATAAGTTTAAGTTATGGGATTTGAAAATGAAAAACGATGAAACCATTTTCCGGGCATACTCTATGGCCAATCACCCGGCAGAAGGAAACATCGTTATGCTGAACATCCGTATTGCAACTCCGCCCTGGGATCGTGCCAACAACAAGTGGATGGATGTAAACCCCGGTATTTGTTCATCGTATGTATTCTCGCGTAAGCCTGGCGATAAGGTAACCATCTCCGGCCCTTACGGTGAGTTCCACATCAACCCTACACAACGCGAAATGGTGTATATTGGTGGTGGTGCTGGTATGGCTCCGTTGCGTGCGCAGATATTCCACTTGTTCCATACAGAAAAGACAAACCGGAAGGTTTCGTATTGGTATGGTGGCCGTTCTAAAAAAGAATTGTTTTATGTTGAACATTTCCGCAAAATCGAACAGGAGTTCCCGAACTTTCAGTTCAACATCGGCTTGTCGGAACCATTGCCGGAAGACAATTGGAAAGTTAAGACCAGCCTTGATGACAAGGAGGGGGATGGCTACACCGGTTTTATTCACCAATGCCTGTACGATAACTACCTGAAAGACCACCCGTCACCGGAGGATATTGAATTTTACCTCTGCGGCCCCCCGTTAATGAACGCGGCTGTGCTCAAAATGCTGGATGACATGGGTACACCGAAAGAAAACATCCGCTTTGACGATTTTGGCGGATAATTGAAATTAAGCGAACGATATAAAGGAGAGGACAACGTTTCTCTCCTTTTTTATTTATGCTATCTTCACAACAGATTTTTACAGTTATGGATTTAACCATCTTCTTTTCCCCGCTTGACGAATCCATTTATTCGGATATTACCTCATCGTCTTCTTTTTACAAGAGCATACGCCTGTTTGGCGATAAAATGCCTGACTATAAAGATGCGCACATTGCGTTGATAGGCGTAACCGAAAACCGGGGTGCGGGCAGTAACACCGGCACGGCAAAAGCTGCGGATGAAATCAGAAAAAAACTTTATGCACTAAAAAAAGGCAGTGGAATTTACCGCATTGTTGACCTGGGCAATTTGAAACCCGGCCATGATTTGCAGGAAACCTACACGCGCATCAGCGAGGTGTGCCGTATATTGTTAGAGAATAACGTGTTGCCCATTATCCTGGGCGGGTCGCACGACCTTGACTATGGCCAGTATGCAGCGTACGAAACTATGGAAAAGCTCATCAGCTTTTTAAATGTAGATGCGTTTCTTGACCTTGATGACGACAAGGCAGTGCCTGCGCAACGGCAGCATATTCATAAAGTATTGTTGCACGAACCAAACTATTTGTTCAGCTACACACACCTTGCCTACCAAAGCTACCTGATAGACCAACTTTCAGTAGGCGTGCTGGAGAAACTTTATTTTGAGGCTTTCCGCATAGGGCAAATGCGCACTAACTTGCAGGAAATGGAACCCGTCATCCGCAATGCCGATATGCTTTCGTTTGATATTACCGCCATCAAATCGGCTGATGCACCCGGCAACGCTAATGCGCAACCTTTCGGGCTAACCGGTGAGGAGGCCTGCCAGATTTGCTGGTATGCCGGGCAAAATGAAAAATTAAGCTCGGTTGGGTTTTATGAATACAACCCGGAGTTTGACGATGAGCATAAAAAAACGGCTTCGGTTGTTGCCACAATGGTGTGGTATTTTATTGAAGGGTACTACCATCGTAAAAAAGAACAAAACTTTAAGGGCAACGATTTTTTAAAGTATGTAGTGGCCATGCCTGTCGAAACCGAAACCATAACGTTTTACAAAAGCAAGTTTAGTGAACGCTGGTGGATGGAAGTGCCTTACCCGGGCGGCTTTGAGCGCTACTCGCGCAACAGCATTGTGCCGTGCAGCTACAACGACTACCAAACCGCCACTAAAGGCGAAGTGCCGGAGCGATATATCAGCACGTTGGCGAAGTTGGGTTAGTATTAAGTGTTTAATCTGTCAGTCCGCTCTCTACGTCCCAAAACTCTCGGCTTTCGCCATATTCAGGTAGTGGTCGAACTCAATAGGCGAGTCGGCCTGGTCGAGTAAGCAACCTTCGGGTATGGGCGGGTAAATTTCGGCATACGTTTTTACCATGTTCATAAACACCCTGCGGTACACATGCGTGCGGTTAATTTTATCGGGGCTGTCTAACCCGGTTGATGAAAGTAATTCAACAAGACTGTCAACCGTGTGTTTGTGGTAGTTGGCAACACGCGCTTTCTTGTCTTCCACAACCAAACCTTTGGCGAAGTAAGGGTCTTGCGTGGCCACGCCTACGGGGCAGGTGTTTTTGTTACACTCCAATGCCTGTATGCAACCCAATGCCATCATCATAGCGCGGGCACAATTGGCAAAGTCAGCGCCCAGAGCCATAGCGCGAAAGATGTGGAAGCCCGAAAGAATTTTTCCGGAGCAATCTATTTTAATGTGCTCGCGAATGCCAAACCCGCGCAATGCATCATCGACAAAGGCTACCGCATCAAGTAAGGGCATACCCACAAAGTTTGTAAACTCCGGTGGTGCCGCGCCTGTTCCGCCTTCACCGCCATCAATGGTAATGAAGTCGGGATAAGTGTCTAATTGCACCATCGCTTTGCAGATGCCCAAAAATTCACTCTTCCTTCCGATACACAGTTTAAAACCAATGGGCTTGCCGCCCGATAGTTCGCGCAGTTGTTTTACAAATTCAATCAGCCCGATGGGTGTGCTGAACGCGCTGTGAAATGGAGGAGAAAAAACAGTGGTGCCGGGTGTTACTCCGCGTATGGCGGCAATCTCCGGTGTGTTTTTCTTGGCGGGCAAAATGCCGCCATGCCCCGGCTTGGCGCCCTGCGAAAGCTTTATTTCAATCATTTTTACTTCGGGGCGTGTAGCGTTTTTCTGAAAGGCTTCAGGGGAAAAATTTCCTTCTGCATCGCGTGCACCGAAATAGCCTGTGCCGATTTGCCAGATCAGGTCGCCTCCGTATTTAAGATGGTGTGGACTGATGCCGCCTTCGCCTGTGTTGTGTGCAAAGCCTCCGATCTTACCGCCTGCATTCAATGCCTCAACGGCATTTCCGCTTAATGAACCAAAACTCATGGCCGAAACATTCAGTACGCTGGCGGAGTAGGGTTGCTTGCAATCTTTATTTCCAACCAGCACCCTGGGGCTGTGATCTAATTTGTGGTGATCTAACGGAGTAACAGAGTGAGTAATCCATTCATAGCCTTCTGCATACACATCTAATTGCGTTCCGAAGGGAACGGTATCAAGTTGTTTTTTTGCTCGCTGATAAATTACTGAACGGTCAATACGGTTAACGGGTGCGCCATCCGTATCGGACTCAACAAAGTATTGCTGAATTTTCGGGCGTAAATCTTCAAACACATAACGCAGCCTTCCGGCCAACGGAAAATTCCGCTTGAGCGATTGCCGGGTTTGCACCATATCCTGAACGCCCATGTATATAAGTGGTGCGACAATAATGAATGCAAAAAGAGCATATATCCAGAAATAGGCCCACACTAAAATAAGTGCAGTTACGGCAATGGAAATAACGATGAAGGTCTTTCTCATAGGGTTTGATTTAGGCAAAGCGAGAAACAAGGTAATGGGTATGAAGGAAAACCGCAAGTGTTTACAAGCCATCTCAAAAATCATATAGAACAAATTTGTCATTCCGGGCTTGACCCGGAATCTGTTTTTTTTGGCTTTTTTACGGGATCGCGGATCAAGTCCGCGATGACAACCTGATTTTTGAGATGCCCGGTTACAATTCTCTGCGCCCTCTATGGTTAAAATTAAAAATTACCTGCTTGCGCCTGCGCTGATGGTGTGCCCGTAGAAAATAGCATTCATCAGCATTTTATTAGTACCAAACCAAAATGCCCTGAACGCCAGGTTTTCGGTAAACCCGATTACACGACCCTGCCCCAACGATGAACTTCCGGTAAACGAAGCGTTCTTCAGTTTATCCAAACTCTCTCGCGTTATGTAGCCGCTTATAAGCGGATTGTTGGTAAAGGTGGCCGGGTTGCCAAACGCATTTTTAGAGCGTTCCATAAACATAGCCCCACTCTTGAACACCGGAATCTTAGAACTAGTGTACCCATAAAACAACGGATGCGAAAGGTCGGCTTGTATTTCAAAGATGGCCCCGCTAATGGATTGCGCCCCGGCAGTAAAGGCAATGTTGTTATACGGTTTTGGATTTGCGGACTCGTCTTTTGATTCGGTTTTCTTCATATCAAATTTTCCAAACCCTGCGCTGTTCAGCCAGTTCAATGCTGTTCGTTGCCCGATAATAACGCCCCCTTTCTGCACCCATGTGCGCAGCTTCTCTTTTGTGCCGTCACTCAAACTGTTGTACGATCCGCCTGCCAAAATAATAGTGTTGTATTTATCGGGGTTAATGCGGTTGAATACATCTACCGGCACAAGGCTTACCGGTATATGAAAGCGCGTGTCTAACAAATGCCAGATTTCCCCGGCCTCTAATGACGTTACGCCACCGCCCACGAGCAACGCAATTTTTGGTTCGCGAAGCGTAGAGAAACTGTTGCTACCTAAACTTGAGCCGACATAATCCAACCCGGTGTTGAAGGCATACACATCAATGCCGTCATCGGTGGCTATTTCTTTAATGATGTATTCGATAAGGTCAGCGCTTTTTTCCTGTATGCCTAACGGAATTAAAATTGAACCGGGCGCGAATTTTTTTCCATCGCTGTGGTGAAATTCGTTGTTGGCAACTTTTACACGAATGCCCCTGCTTAATAAGCGATACAACGCACGCGGTGCGTAGTAGCCATACGTTTCAAACACATAGGCATAATCGCTTCTGCCGCCAATAATTTTGCCCATTGGTTTTTTACTTACATCAAACTTATCGCCCTGCAAATTTGCCGATGCAACTTTTACTTCATCAAAATCCAACGCAAAAGCAAGCGGAAGTGTCCAGCTTGAAATATCATAAAATAAACTATCCTGGAAGCGGGTACGTTTTTCAAAAATGGATTTAATCAGCCGGTATTGTTTCTGGTTCATAGGTACAACATAGCTGCCATCGCGTTCATAACGTTTGCCGTTTATGGTTTGGCTGCTGCTTAGGCTAAACACATCAATATCATGCCGTGCAATAATTTCTGCTAAGTGATGACTTCTGTATTTATCCTGTGAACCGAACACATACGCCTTCACCGGGTCTTTGGCGGCTTCGGCCATGTTGTTGCGGAAAAATTCGCGTTGATAATTCAACAACTCTTCGCGCATGGCTTGTGCCGCCTGCAAGGTTGACAGGGCGGTGGTAAACTGGTTGCGGATGGTGAACGGAAATGTTAACACACCGTGTATGCTTTCCTGCGCATGGCCACGCGAGCTGGACTGTTCAAACAAAATACCAATAGCGCCCTGCACGTCCGGAAAGGTTGACCCTTTTCCGTAATAAAAATCATCGAAGCCTTCCTGGGTATAGTAGAGCGAGCCAATCTTATCTAACGCACGTGCATGGAACTCGCCAATTTTCCGGGTAAGGTGTAAATTCTTTTCCGGGGTAAGCGGGTGGTTGCGCGAAGGAACACCCGGCTGGAAAAAGAACGTGGCGTTGGTTCCCATTTCGTGGTGGTCGGTTAGTATGGTGGGTTTCCAGGCGTGAAAACTTGTTGCCCGCGCCTGGCTTTCAGGAAGTTGCGCCACTAACCAGTCGCGGTTCAGGTCGAACCAATAGTGGTTGGAGCGTCCGCTGGGCCAGGGTTCGTTATGTTCAAGGTCATACGGATCGGGCGAGATTTGCATACCGCGCTTGGAGTTTACCCAGCTCGAAAAACGGTGGAGGCCATCAGGGTTAAAACTGGGATCGAACAAAATCACTACTTCGTCTAACAGTTTTTCAATTTCCGGCCCTTGTGCAGCAGCGAGGTGATAGGCTACGGCCAATGCCGCATTGCTGCCGCTCGGCTCGTTGCCGTGTATGCTAAAGCCCATGTATATCACGTTGGGCATTGTTTGGGTGTCCAACCCTGCCGACTGGTTAGGGTCAGAAAGCTGAACATGCTGTTTGCGGATTTCCTCTAACCGGGCCTGGTTTTTTGGGGAAGTGATAACCATAAGCAACAGGGGGCGGGTTTCATAGGTGCGGCCGGTTTCCTGTATGCTGATTCTGTCGGAGGCATTGGCTACAGCATACATATAGTTTACGAGGCGGTCGTGGCTTACGTGCCAATCGCCCACTTCATGGCCGATAACCGATTTCGGGGTGGGGATTGCCGGGGAATAGGTTACGCCATCCGGCAGGTAGTAAGAAAGGTCGGGCTGGGCGTAAAGAAAGCTAAAAACTGCAGTTAAAACGATAGCGGTAAGCAATGTTCTCATGGTAAGGTGTTTTAATGGAGTTTAAAGAGAGTGAACGAGGTGATGTTAAGCAAACCTTTTACTGATATTTTGACAAGCGGTGAAAGTCAGGCTGTTAATTAATTGTGAACAATTTTGTGGAAAGAATTAAAGGTATTTTAAACTCATATCCGGCAAATCGGGATATTTTTGTTACCGAATTAAACTAAACTTTAAATCCAATACTTTATGAGGAGAATTTTACTACTCACTGCCTTTGTGCTGATAACCTTTGCCGGTGTGTTCGCACAGGGGGTTACTACCTCGTCTATTAGTGGTCTTATAAGAGATCAGAAAGGCGATGCTGTACCGGGCGCAAACATTGTTGCTACCCACGAACCATCAGGAACGACTTATGGTACCGTTTCTTTAACAGACGGAAGGTTCACCCTGCTTCACATGCGTGTGGGCGGGCCATACAAAATCAAGATAAGTTTTGTTGGCTACGCTGAACAGACTTACAATGATGTTTACCTGAAATTAGGTGAAACGTATGTGTTGAATGCTACCCTTAGCGAAGAGGGTACCCAGTTGGATGAGGTTGTTATATCAGGTTCTCAGGATAAACTCATGAACAGCGACAGAAACGGTACTATTACCAGTATAGGCACACGCGAAATCATGACCATGCCTACCATTTCCCGTAGCATGAACGACATGATAAGAATGACACCCCAGGCTACCGGAACCAGCAATGGCGCTATCGGTGGTGGAAACTACCGCCAGAACTACATTACCGTTGACGGCTCGGATTTTAACAACACCTTTGGTATTGGAACAAACCTGCCTGCCAACGGTTCTCCTATATCGTTAGATGCTATTGAAGAAATTTCGATAAACATCACCCCGTATGATGTTCGCCAGGCAAACTTTATCGGTAGCGCTATCAACGCGGTTACCCGTTCCGGTACAAACGATTTTTCAGGTTCGGTTTATACCTTCTGGAGAAATGAAAACCAGCAGGGTAACAAAGTGGGTGATAACGCAGCGTTGACACGCGCCCCGCTCGATATTAAAACATTGGGTGTGCGCTTAGGTGGCCCTATCGTGAAAAATAAATTGTTCTTCTTTGTAAACTATGAACAAACAAAAGAAACCCGCCCCGGTCAGTTGCAGGTAGCACGAGCAGATGGACAAGCTTTTGACCCAACTACTAACCCGAACGTATCTCGCCCGTTAGCCAGCGATTTGGATTACTACAGTCAATACCTGAGAGATAACTATGATTATGAAACAGGCCCCTACCAGGGATATGATAACGAAAGCGGCAACACGCGTTTTGTGGCCCGGTTAGACTGGAACATTAACCAGAACCACCGCATTAACGTGCGTTACAGCCAGGTAGAAAGCAAGTCGCCTTCATTCCCAAGTACATCTACTTCAGGTTCTGGTTTTAATCCGGCTGCTGGCTATAACCGCCAAAGCAACCAGGCAATGTTCTTTAAAAATGCCATGTATTTCCAGGAAGCTAACTTTTATTCCTTAGCGGTGGAAGCAAACTCGTTGTTTGGTAAATTGGCCAACACATTACGGGTTACCTATACTAATCAAAACGACCCACGCAGTTCAAACAGTAGAGTTTTCCCGTTTGTGGATATCCTGGACGGAACGGGTAGTAATCAAACCTATACTTCATTTGGTTATGAAATTTTTTCGTTCGGTAACCTGCGCGATGTAACCTCTTATTCCATTGTTGATTTCGTTACCTTCAATGCAGGCAAGCATAATATAACAGCCGGTATTCAGGCCGATTTTCAAACAACCAAAAACGGTTTCCAGCGATTTGGCACAGGCTATTATGTGTTTAATTCATGGGCTGATTTTGAATCAGCCCTTGATCCTGATCCGGCCAACCGCGTTAACCCGATCAACTATGCCATTACCTACTCGCTTTCTCCTGGTTTTGAGCAAGCCTTCCCTAACATTGGATATAACCAATACTCAGCGTATGCACAGGATGAAATTTCTGTTAACGACCGTTTAAAGTTAACAGCCGGTATCCGCTTCGATTTGCCTACGTTCCCTTCGGTTGAGGGTATTAAAACCCACCCATTGGTAGCGCCTCTTGAGTTTTACGATGGTAAAAGAATGGATTCAGGCGTGCTTCCAGGTGCAAAACTAATGGTATCGCCCCGTATAGGTTTCAACTGGGATGCGAAGGGTGATCGTACCCTCCAGGTTCGTGGTGGTACGGGTATCTTCACCGGCCGTGTGCCCACCGTTTGGTTAGTAGCACAATCGGGTGATGCAGGCTTGCTGCAATTCACGCAAACCTTTACAGGGCAGGGCAACACTCCAGGCCCGTTCCGTGAAGAACCTTACCGTCCTGATGTTCCTCCTGCTGCCGGTACCGCAATTCCTGCTACGTTTAGCGCTATTGACCCCAATTTTAAATTCCCCCAAGCATGGAAAACCAGTGTGGCTGTTGATAAGCAACTGCCGTTTGGTATGGTGGCTACAGTAGAAGCCATTTATACGAAAGACCTGAATACTGCCCTGGGATATAACCCCAATATTAACGATGCAGGCGCACAAGCGTTGAACGTGGCCGGGTATCCTGATAACCGTCTGATTTATCCTACAAGCAATGTTGATAAGTTTAAATACAAACTGACTGGCGGGCAAGCCAGTGAAGTAACAGGTAGCGCCTGGAACCCGATCCTGTTAAGCAATGGCAACCAGGGCCACTACTATTCTGTATCTGCAAAAGTAGAGAAGCAATTCAACAATGGCCTTTCGGCTTTCGTGGCCTATACACGCAGTGGAGCGAAAGTATTGTATGATGGCGGTGGCGACCAGTTAATCAACACTTGGCAAAACACCCAAATTTCAACAAGTATTGCTAACAGACCTGAGTTGAGTACAGCCGGTTATGTAGTGCCCGACCGTATTATTGCTTCTGTTTCGTATCGCAAGGAGTATTTGAAAAAATTAGCTACCCAGGTTTCCCTGTTCTATGAGGGTTCTATCCAGGGGCGTTTCTCCTATACATACAGTGCAGACTTTAACCGCGATGGTCAGGTAAATGATTTGATTTACATACCAAAAGATGCGTCTGAGATTACATTTACCGACTTTAACTACGGTACAGGCGCAAACCCTAATAATGTTACCGCAGCTCAACAAAGCGCGTTGTTCTTCGAGTATATTAAGCAAGACAAATATCTGAGCAAGCACATGGGCGAGTATGCAACCCGTAACGGTGCTACCTTGCCGTGGAGAAATCAAATCGATTTACGTTTCGCCCAGGATGTGTTCACTGATATTGGCGGCAAGAAAAACACACTGCAATTCACCATTGATATTTTCAATTTCGGCAACCTGCTGAACCCTAAGTGGGGTATCTTTAAACAAGTGAATGCACCGGGTATTCTTGTTCCTACAAACGTTGGTTCATTGGGTAATCCGGGTGTAGCGCCTACCTTCAGGCTGCAATCAGCCGGTAACCAGCCGGTAGCAACTACGTTCAGAGATAACAACTCTATTACGTCAACCTACTACATGCAGTTTGGCTTGCGTTACATCTTTAACTAACACAAGTTTTTAGTTTCATAGAAAGGCTGCTCCAAAAGGGCAGCCTTTTTTTGTAGGGAGTGGGTGGTTTTTTATAACAAAGCATTTAACACCTTACCATCCCTCCAGTTGGCTACTTTAATTTTATCGCTTCGCTGGTGGTTTGCGTTTCCATCGTACAGTACAATACCACCTGTTTGCCCGGAAAACTGATTCCATGTGTTGATGTTTTTTACAAAATTTTCCTGAAAAGTTTTTCCTGATTTTATTTCTACAGGAATGAGTTTCTTACCCTTGTCGGCAAGCAAATCTATTTCGATGCCCTTGTTGTCGCGCCAGTAGTACAACTGTGTGTTGCTGCCAATGTTGTTTCTTTGTTTCAAACATTCTGCGATTATATAGTTTTCAAACAACGCTCCTCTGAAATGGGAATTTTCCAGTTCTTTTACTGTGTGTATTCCCAGGAGAGAACAAGCTAATCCTGTGTCGTGGAAATACAGTTTTGGCGTTTTCACAATGCGCTTGTTAAAATTGGAAAAATGCGGAGATAGCAGGAATACAATATAACTGGATTGTAAAATGCTGAGCCAATTCTGTACAGTTCTTATGTGAACACCGCATTCGTTACTTAGTGCAGCAATGTTAAGCTGCTGCCCCGTGCGCCCTGCGCATAATTGGATAAACCGATTGAATAATAACGTGTTTTCAATATTCTTTAGTTGTTTTACATCGCGTTCTATGTATGTGCGTATGTAAGCAGGATACCATTTAGCGGGATTTCTGTTGCGGTCAAAAATTTCAGGGTAACAGCCGTTCAATAACAGTTCATCTGTATTATAATCATTGCTAAAGTTTTGTATTTCATTAAAGGTGAGTGGCAATAAATCCAGATAGCCGATGCGCCCTGCTAAGGTTTGTGAAATGGATTGTTGGAGAAGGAAGTTATTGCTTCCGGTTAAAATAAAAAGCCCGTCTTTTTTTGCTTTGTCGAGCACTTGTTGCAGATAGCTGAACAATTCAGGTGCCTGCTGGGCTTCGTCAATGATGGCTCCGTTTTTATACTGTCCTAAAAAAGCGCGGGGATCGGTTACGGCAAAAAGCCTTTCATCGGGGTTTTCAAGTGATACATAGGGCTTGCGCGGAAACACTTTTTGAACAAGTGTGCTTTTTCCGCTTTGGCGAGGGCCAACGACTGCCACTGCCCTGAATTGCCGGGTTAGTGAACGCAATGTTTTTTCTGCTTGCCTGGGGATCATGGTACAAATATAGCACATTAGTGCCATATCTGTACCAATGACCTGAGCATGCCCCAGATGCCCCCATGTTTTTATTTTAAGACATCTTGCATATATTAACCCTATGGCTGGTTGGCATATTCCCTCCATTATAGCGATTTTCCTTGTTTTTGCAGGATGTGGGCGCTCTTCGGACTCCGCAGATGCGGCCCCGGTAGCTGTTGACCTGGAGCAAATCAAAGAACGGGGCTACCTCACCGCTCTTGTTGACAACAATTCATTCAGCTATTTTATTTACAAAGGCCGTTCCATGGGCTTTGAGTATGAATTGCTCAAACGCCTCGCACAACACCTTGATGTGGAACTTCGCATTAAAGTTACTTCGGGTGTTGAGCGGGGCATCGACCAACTGAATAGTGGCGAGGGCGATATTCTCGCCTTTCCGTTAACGATAACCAAAGACAGAACAGAAAAAATACTGTTCACCAATCCGCAGTTTGATTCTTACCAGGTGTTGGTGCAACGCAAGCCCGATAACTGGCGCCAGCTTACGCGCAATCAACTTAACGAACAATTGATACGCAGGCCAGCGCAACTTATCGGTAAGGAAGTATATGCAATGGCTAACTCAAGTTTTGTGCAACGGCTGCACCATTTATCGGAAGAAATTGGCGGAGAGATTATCGTGCATGAAGACAGCACCGATGCGGTAACGGAAAACCTGATAAAGGCCGTGGCTATGGGCGATATTGATTATACAGTAACCGACAATATTATTGCGCGGGTAAATGCAGCGTATCACGACAACTTAGATGTGGAAACAATTCTTAGCCTGCCGCAGCAAATTGCGTGGTCGGTGCGAAAAACCTCGCCCGAATTGCAGGAAGAGATTAACAACTGGCTTGCAGGAGTAAAGAAAGAAGCAACCTTTATGGTAATTTATAATCGGTACTTTAAAAGTCCGCGCACAACGTTAGTCAGGTTAACGAGTGACTACTCTTCGTTGGGTGGAAACAAAATATCGATTTATGATGAGCTGATTAAAAAAGGCGCGGATGAATTAGGTTGGGATTGGCGGCTGCTGGCTTCGGTTGTTTACCAGGAGTCGCGCTTTAATCCGAAAGGCGAATCGTGGGCGGGTGCAAAAGGGTTGATGCAGTTGATGCCCGAAACTGCAAAACGGTTTGGTGTAGTTGACCCGACAAATCCGCAGCAAAGTTTACGTGGCGGTGTGCGTTTTTTACAGTATTTAGATAAATACTGGTCGAAAAATATTTCAGATAAAGAAGAACGGTTGAAGTTTGTGCTGGCCTCGTATAATGCAGGGTTAACCCATGTTCTGGATGCGCGAAAGCTGGCAGAGAAGCACGGTGAGAAAACAGATTCATGGGAAGTTGTTGAGCGTTACCTGTTACGAAAATCCGACCCCGATTACTACCGCGACCCGGTAGTAATGGCGGGTTACTGCAAATGCGAAGAGCCGGTAAATTATGTAAAGGCTATTCTTAATCGCTTTGAAGAGTATAAGGTGATGATTGATTCTTAACCTCACCCCCAACGGAGATTTCTGTAAAGACTCAAATCTCTTTCGGGGGTGAGGTTTCACAACCTATTCACAATTGCCTCCAGATTAACCGATTGCCAGTTTTCAAAAATCCCGGGCGATTTCATTACTTGATCCATAATGGCTTTTTGCTTTTGCCCTGTTTCAAAAGCGTAGGAATAGCGCAGGTCATCGCGGAACGTAACCATCGTGTACAGGGGTATCCATTTATCCGGGTAATGCTCATGCAGTTTGGCTTCTATTTTTTTTCGTATGATGAAGTCTTCATCGTTCACGAGGTCGCGCATTTCTACAAAATTATCTAAAGCAAGCTGGGCAATGGCATCGGCATCGGGTTTGCGCAACGCCTGAAACGCAGGCATTACTTTTTTCCATTTGTCACCGTATTCATCCAATAAATCATTTAGTACGCGGCAGTCTTCAAAGCCGGCATTCATGCCCTGCCCGTAAAACGGAACAATGCCGTGTGCGGCATCGCCAACGAGTAATGTTTTATTTCGCGCCCACGGGTAGCACCGGATAGTTACTAATGATGAGGTAGGATTATCGCGAAAATCTTCCTGCAAAGCGGGCATCATCGCACAGGCATCCGGAAAATATTTTGCAAAAAACTTCTGAATAGCTTCCGGAGAGTCAAGTTCACTAAAGGAATTTGTTCCCTCAAAAGGAAGAAACAATGTGCACGTAAATGTTTTATCAGGATTGGGTAAGGCAATCAGCATAAAGCTATCGCGTGGCCAGATGTGCAGGGCGTTAGGCTCCATCAAAAAATTTCCATCATCGCCAGCAGGAATGCGCAATTCCTTGTAGCCATGTTCGATATAGGTTTGTTGGTATTCAAATCGCTCGGTGAGTTGCATGGCACCCCGCACGGCAGAAAATGCGCCATCGGCACCAATAATCAAATCAAACGTTTTGTGTTTTACAGCTTCGTATTCCTGAAGCGTGAGTTCGGTTTTATTAAAATCGACATGGAGGCAGCGGTGCTCAAAGAAAAACTCAACGCCTTGTTTTTCGGCTTCCGTCGTCAGCGCCATGTTCAGGCCGCCCCGCGAAACAGAATTTATAAACTGACCTGCCTTACCGTAGGGTAACAGGTTTAGTTTGCCTTGTTCATCGTGAATCATCCGTCCGTGCATGGATATGGCGTTTTGTTTCAGCATTTCGGCCAACCCTATTTGTTCCAACGCACGAATGCCCCGGTTGCTCAACGCAAGATTAATGGAGCGCCCGCCTTCAATGAGGTGTTTACGCATGTCGAGCCTGCGTTCGTACACCGAAACCTTGTAGCCGCGCTTAGCTAAGTAGATGGAAAGTAAAGAACCGACAAGTCCGGCTCCAACAATGGCGATGTGTTTGGTTTCTTTCATGGCAATCAATTCATTGCGGAATATAGATTTTCAACACGTTAAAAAGCCTGACAAATATCAGGTTAGCGCTTAATTGCATTTTTAAAAATCTCCGCAAACCGAAAAACCTCCTCAAACGTGTTGTATAACGGCACGGGCGCCACGCGGATAACACCGGGTTCGCGCCAGTCGGCAATAACACCGTGGTTGGTAAGGGTGTTAAACATTTTTCTTCCGCCTGTTTTCATATAAATAGAAAGCTGGCAACCCCGTTCATTAATTTTTTTTGGTGTAAGAAGGGTAAAGATCTTTTCATCCGGGTCAATTTCCTTGAGCAGAAATTCAAGATACCCGGTAAGGGCTATACTTTTCTTACGCAGATTTTTTATACCGACCTCCTGAAAAATTTCCAATGCCGCAAGATGTGCCGCTCCCTGAAATATCGGGAAATTGGAAAGTTGCCAGCCGTCAACTCCGGGCATAGGAACAAATCCTTTTTTCATTTGAAAGCGTTCTTTTTCATTGTGCCCCCACCAGCCTGAAAAGCGTGGCAGGTCAACATTGTGTGCATGGCGTTCATGCACAAACGCACCGGCAATACCGCCCGGCCCGGAGTTCAGATACTTGTAGCTGCACCACACGGCAAAGTCAACCTGGTCGCGATGCAGGTTTACTGGAACATTACCGATAGCATGTGCCAGGTCAAAGCCTGCGTATGCACCGGCCTTGTGTGCGGCTTCCGTAATTTTTTTGATGTTAAAAAACTGACCGGTATAATATTGCACGCCTCCCAATATCACTAACGCAAGTTGCGATGCATGTGCTTCAATTGTTTGCAGAATATCTTCTGTTCGTAGCGTATGTTCGCCTTCGCGTGGAGTTAATTCAATAATGGCTTTATCGGGATTCAGGTTATGAAACTTCGCCTGCGATTCAAAAGCATATTGGTCGGACGGGAATGCGCCTGCTTCTGTAATAATTTTAAAACGGGTTTTGGTTGGACGATAAAATGAAACCATCATCAGGTGGAGGTTTACCGTAAGCTGATTCATGGCTACAACTTCTAACGGTTTTGCCCCAACAAGTTGTGCAAGCGCTTTTTTGGTAAACTTATGATAGTAGAGCCAAGGCCTTCGCGAATGCAGGTGACCCTCAACGCCAAGCGCTGCCCAATCCCGGAGTTCTTCGGTAATAAATTTTTTGGTTGTTTTTGGCTGAAGGCCTAGAGAATTGCCAGTGAAATAGATCGCGGGTTTACCTTTTACTTTCGGAATGTGAAACAACGAACGGAACGATTTAAGCAGATCGGCTTTGTCGAGTTTGTGCGCAAATGCAAGGGTGCTTTCGAAATGCATGAACAATAATTAAGTGTTTTGATTTTTAAGATTTGCTGTAATTTGCTTTTCGTGATGTTGAGAATGATATATGGTGAAGTATATCATTTCACGGAAAGTGAGCTTCCCCATCAAGGGATGGGGAAGCAAAAGTTCATCTAATTGTTTTTCTGAGAGCCGGTCAATGCGTTTATTCAACGTTGCAATTAGTTTTTCAAGTTTTTTTATCAGCACTTCTCGTTGATTGAGGGTTACTGATTTTGGCACGAATTGCTTCGGTGCTTTTCCGCCTTGTGCTAATTTGCCCTGGTATTTTTCAACAAGTTGTTGGTATGTGCGCGATGGGCGGTTGGCTTTTCCGAAAGCCATTTTTAAAACAAAATCGGGCAAAGCAAAAGCAAAATTAACTGGCGAAACACTTTTGATAATGTGCGCAAGTTGTTGCCCGCCTGCCCATTTACCGTTGGTGGATAGCACAAACTCAGCATCCGGTAATTTACGAACGGTACTGATGAACACGTTGTAAGCCTCGGTTAGTTTTTGCCGGAGTTCGTTTTGTTCCATAGTTAAACAAAACGGGGGTCGGTATCCATTACAGTGCCACAGTTTTTACAGGTGCGCAATTCTTCCGAACCATAAAATTCGCGAAAGCGAGGCAAAAAATCTTTTTCGATGTTATCTAAATGAAAACGGTATTCGTGCAGTTTGTTGTTGCACTTGTCGCAATACCATTGCAGACCATCCAACACATTTTCTTCGGGGCGTTTGCACTCAATAACTAATCCTACGGTATTGGCCGGGCGCTCGGGCCGATGCGGAACACGTGCGGGAAGCAGGAACATTTCGCCTTGTTTAATCGGGATGTCAACAGGCTTGCCGTCCTCCTGTATGCGCACGTTGATATCGCCTTCTAATTGGTAAAACAATTCCTCGGTTTCGTTAAAATGGTAATCCTTGCGGGCATTCGGGCCGCCCACAATCATCACGATATAGTCACCGGCATCGGCATACAGGTTTTTGTTGCCAACGGGGGGTTTTAACAGGTCACGGTTTTCGGTTATCCATTGATTCAGGTTAAAAGGTCTGCGAATAGCCATAATTTTTAAGAATTAAGTCGGTGATAAAAACAAGAATTGCTAATTTAAGAACAATTCGAGGTAGTTTATAATTCTTTATCTTACAATATGAATATCGATTTAACCGGAAAACACGCGGTGGTGTGTGGCAGCACACAGGGTATAGGCAAGGCATCGGCTATGGAACTGGCAGCGCTGGGCGCCTCAGTTACGCTATTGGCCAGGAATGAGGAAAAATTAAAACAAACGGTGGCCGCATTGCCGGTTTCCGGTTCGCAAAAGCACGGTTACTTAGTAGCCGATTTTTCGGTTCCGGAAAATGTGAAACAGGTAATAACAAAGCACGTTGACGCAAACAAGGTTCATATTTTAGTGAATAATACGGGCGGCCCTCCGGGCGGATTAGCCATTGATGCGCAGGAAGAAGAATTTATGAAAGCGTTTACGGCACACCTTCTCTGCAACTCGGTGCTGGTAAAAGCAGTGGCGCCTTGCATGAAAGCTGAAAAATACGGACGCATTATTAATATTATTTCTACTTCTGTAAAAATTCCGCTGAAGGGACTGGGCGTGAGCAACACCATACGCGGTGCGGTGGCGAATTGGGCAAAAACACTTTCGGTGGAGTTGGCGCCTTTTGGTATTACCGTGAATAATGTTTTGCCGGGTGCAACGTTAACCGGTCGATTGGAGGCATTGGTACAATCGAAAGCAGAGAAAACCGGAAAATCATTTGAGGAAGTGATGAAAGAAATGGTAACTGAAATACCGGCCGGTCGTGTGGGCGATGCGCATGAAATAGCTGCGGCAGTGGCGTTTCTTGCAATGCCTGCGGCAGCCTATATAAATGGAATAAATATTCCGGTTGACGGTGGTCGTACCGGATCGTTATAGAAAAAGCTGACCCTCATTATGAAGTGTTTCTGTTTTATCGGGCTTCTGTTGCACGCATGGCAAGTTTATGCACAGCTTACCGAGTTGGTACATGAAGATTTTAAGGATAATCACCTGGGTTGGTTTGAAGAATCGGATTCCAGGCACAGCATCCGTATAAAAAACGGTTACTATGAAATCATTTCGCCTGAAGGCGGATGGATGACCTACATCTTTCCCTTCGTTGATGAATCGCGCGATTTTTCATTTGAAGCATCGTTCACACAAACCGAAGGCAGCACTGATAATGGTTTTGGATTTATCTGGGGCTACAACAGCGAATCTAAAAAGATCAACAACTTTGTTATTTCATCGAATGGTTATGCTAAAGTATATACATCCGATGAAAAGCGTAAGGATGCCAAAGAGTGGAAGAAGATTACCGGTGTAAAAGCGTTAGGGTTGCCCAACAAGTTGAAAGTAGAGCAGCGCAAGGGAGTAATGAAGTTTTATGTAAACGGAAAAGAAGAGTTTTCCATGTCTAAACTTCCCTGGTATGGCAAATCGGTTGGGTTTGTAACCTATACCAATATGCGTTTGCTGATTGACGACTTTTCATTGCGAAGTGATGTGACCATTAATTTGCCACCCGATTTGGCAACAGGCGTAAAGAAGATAAACCTGGGCGAAGGTGTAAATACTAAGTACGATGAAGTAACGCCCAAAATTTCAGTAGATGGAAAAACGATTTTCTTTTCGCGTAAGCATGCCCCTGAAAACCTGGGCGGTGTTGATGACGCCTCGGATGTATGGTACAGCACAACAAAGGATGGCGTGTCGTGGTCGGCAAGCAAAAACATGGGAGCGCCTGTAAACACGACTAAAGTAAATAACATTGCTTCCATCAGCCAGGACAACAACAGTATGCTGTTGGCTGCCAATAATGATTTTGAAATTTTTGAGCGAACGGGCAATGGTTGGAAAAGTGCCGGTATGCTGGGCATAAAGTATGAAAATGAGCATACATACTTTGAGGCTTCATTGGCTGCCGATGGAAAAACGATGGTGTTTGCGGCCAGGAATAAAAAGAGTCTTTTTTATAGTGAGGGAAAAGAAGAAAAAGACTTGTTCGTTTCTGTAAAACAAAGCAACGGGCAGTGGAGCGAACCGGTAAACCTCGGTCCGGTTATCAACACGAGGGGTAACGAGGCTTCGCCCTTCCTCGCGGCAGACGGACGAACATTGTATTTCGCTTCAGACGGGCATCCCGGTTATGGTGGATTGGATATTTTTATGAGTAAACGCACTGGCGATTCCTGGACGAGTTGGACTAAACCCGTAAACCTGGGTCCGGAAATAAATACGTTTGGTTTCGATGCGTACTATACAGTTCCGGCATCGGGCGATGTTGCCTACCTGTGCACATCAGCAGGCGGGTATGGTAAGTCGGATATTGTGCAGATCAAACTTCCGCAATCAGTTAAACCCGACCCGGTAGTGTTGGTGTTAGGCAAAGTGCTGAACGCAAAAACACGAAAGCCCGTGCAGGCAGGTATTGTGTTTGAAAATCTTGTAACCGGAAAGGAAGCCGGTGAAGCGATTTCAGATCCTGCAACCGGTGATTACCGCATTGCCTTACCTTATGGTATAAACTATGGCTTGCACGCGCGGACAAAAGGATATTTATCAGTAAATGAAAATCTTGAATTGGTAGATGTTAAAACCTACACGGAAGTAAACAAAGATTTGTTGCTTGTGCCTATTGAAGTGGGCGAAGCCATTCAGTTGAATAATGTTTTTTTTGAGCAAGGTCGCCCTATTCTTAAACCAGAATCTTATCCTGAACTTGACAGATTAGTAACTATTTTAAAAGATAATCCTACTATGGAAATTGAATTGAGCGGGCATACGGATAATGTTGGTAACCCGAACAGCTTAGTTGTGCTATCGCAGGCGCGTGTGGGCGCAGTTAAGGATTACCTTGTAAAGCGCGGTATTGCCACTTCGCGAATAACCGGTAAGGGCTATGGCGCTACAAAACCTATGGTGAAAAACGATTCGGAAGAACATAGAAGAATGAACCGGAGAGTAGAATTTAAAGTGACGAAGAAGTAAAACTTTACTAATTTTGAATATGGTTTCTGAATTACGAAAAGCAATTAAAAAGGCAGAGAAACTCCCTGAGGATAAACAAAAAGCTCTTGCCGATATTATTCTTGATGAAATTCAATGGGATATATCGTTCCAGAATTCGCAGGATAAATTGATGTTTCTCGCTGAAGAAGCCCTGGTGGAATACAAGGCAAAAAAAACTAAACCTCTAAAGCTCGATTAATTGCGCTCTGTAACAACTGCGGGATTTCGAAAAGCCTATCAGGCATTGCCGGCCAGCGTTAAGAAAAAAGCAAAAGATGCTTATAAACGGTGGAAGAAGGATCCGTTTCATGTATCGTTAAATTTTAAGCAGATCCACAATACCCTGCCAATATTCTCGGTCAGAATTGGACTTTCGTACAGGGCATTAGGGAGGAAGGAGAAGAATACCCTGATCTGGTTCTGGATAGGTTCGCACGAAGACTACAACAATCTGATTAAACAGATATGATATGCAGAAAATTCTCAATTACATAAATGGAGCATTGGTTGAACCTGTTTCGGGAAACTACCTTGAAAACTACAACCCCGCTGAAGGAAAACCGTACAGCCTTGTGCCCGACTCGGATGCGCAGGATGTGCAACATGCAACAGAAGCAGCGCAACGTGCTTTCGGTGCGTGGTCGGCTATGCCGGTAGAAAAACGTTCGGCTATCCTTCAAAAAATTGCCGACCTTATTGATCGCGATTTAGAAAAACTTGCGCTTGCCGAAAGTACCGATCAGGGTAAACCCGTTAAACTTGCCAAAGCGGTTGATATTCCGCGTGCTTCTGCCAATATGCGATTTTTTGCTACGGCCGCTATTCATTTTTCATCCGAAGCGCACATTACCGGACAGGAAGCCATCAATTACACCACACGAACACCGGTGGGCGTTGCAGGGTGTATCTCTCCGTGGAATCTTCCGCTTTATTTGTTCACCTGGAAAATAGCACCGGCCTTAGCCGCAGGCTGTACGGTGGTAGCAAAACCTTCGGAGCTAACGCCCATGACGGCATTTTTGTTTTCTAAACTTTGCCTGGAAGCTGGGTTGCCCCCAGGTGTATTGAATATTGTTCACGGACTTGGACAAAAGGCAGGTCAGGCTATTATAGAGCATCCCGATATTACCGCAATTTCTTTTACCGGTGGAACCGTAACCGGGAAGAAGATAGCCGCAACGGCTGCGCCCATGTTTAAGAAGCTTTCGCTTGAACTTGGTGGAAAAAATCCCAACATCATTTTTGCCGATTGCGATTTTGAAAATGCAGTGAGTACGTCCATTCATTCATCGTTTTCAAACCAGGGCGAGATTTGTTTGTGTGGTTCGCGCATTTTTGTAGAGCGAGCCATCTACAATCGCTTTGTTGAGGAATTTGTTTCACGCACTAAGAAGTTGGTTGTTGGCGATCCGCAGGATGAACAAACCAAAGTAGGCGCATTGGTTTCTGAAGCGCACCTGAAAAAAGTATTAGGCTACATTGACCTGGCCAAACAGGAGGGAGGGACAATACACACCGGTGGAAAACAACTAAAATTAAACGGCAGGTGTGCCGATGGTTATTTTATGGAACCGACTATCATTACCGGTTTATCGCATTCATGCCGCACTAACCAGGAAGAAATTTTTGGCCCGGTAGTTACCATTATGCCGTTCGATACAGAAGAAGAAGTATTGGAGTACGCCAACAGCACAACGTATGGCCTGGCCGCTACCATCTGGACAGAAAACTTAAAACGTGCGCACCGCGTAGCGGCTAACATCAAGAGCGGTATTATCTGGGTAAACTGTTGGCTGTTCCGCGATTTGCGCACGCCTTTTGGCGGCATGAAGCAAAGCGGTGTGGGGCGCGAAGGCGGCTTTGAAGCGCTGAAGTTTTTTACAGAGGCGAAGAATGTGTGTGTGAAGCTTTAGTTGTTGCGCTCTTTTAGAAGTTGATCATAATAATCAAAGATTTTCAGCAAATCTTCTTTCTTTTTAAAACTCAGCCTGTTTTGATTAGCATAGCTTTCTATGAGGGAAAAGTCTTCACCTATATACTCACTTAGTAAGTTTTTTCCTACAACCTTGTTTTTAGAGTTTGAGGAGTCAAACCAGGCGCCATCGGTATCTTTTTGTGTTAAGGTAAGATAGGGGTCTACTTTTCCGTTTGTATTCAGCAAGTAGATTGTTTCCGTTTGTTTGTATATGGTTTCAGTCATTCCCCCGACAGCAACACCAAAACCTGAACTTGAAAATCCGGCCGGGGCAGCTTGACGCTCTTTCATGCTGACAGGATCTTTTTTTGAAACAACAGCAAAAAATTTGAGGTCTTTTATCAGCTCGAAAAAGTGCGGGCGACTTGTGCTGTTTTTAGGATCTTCATATTCTAACGAGAAAAATACCCGTTGTTGCCGAGCTACATTATCATAGACCTCAAATCCAAGAACGCTTCGGGCAGTAAACGATCTGGAGTCATTACCATTTTCGTATGAGAGCACACCGTTTTTGTCGTTATACTTAACCAACCCTTTTAACTCATTCCCGTCATTCAGCATAATGCTTCCTTCCCCCCACTCAATGTTTTCAGGTGATAATTCGCTTAACTTGCCGGGCTTCGATTTTCCTTTCCCCTGTTGAGCTAACAGTTGTGCTGAAACTAAAACCAGGAGAACGGACGCCAATATTTTGCAATGGTTCATAGTTTTTGGTGCATTTAAACGCAAATTTATTTGCTAATAGTTTATGAACTAAACGAAAATGCTTGTTTTTCTTACATCAACAAATACACTTTTTACAGAGGCGAAGAATGTGTGTGTTAAACTGTAGAGAGAGTGCTTAATGTTCTCCAGCTTACTACTTCACACATATCGTTATAACGGAAAGACTCATCACCGCCATAAATTAAAATTTTTTGTGATTCAGGATTTAGCTTATTCCAAAAGTAAAGGTTTTTAAAATACTCGGTATTCAGTGTCATGCCCGACTTTATTTCGATGGCAACGGGTTCAGGGTTTTTGTCGATAATCAAATCCAGTTCATGCCCGCTTACGTCCCGCCAGTAAAACAGGTTACTTCGTAATCCTTCATTCAGGCGCATCTTCAATAACTCGTTCACGATAAAGTTTTCAAACAACGCTCCGCGCATAGTGTGATTAACCAGGTTGTTGGCAGATTCCAATGCAAGCAGGTAGCAGGCCAGGCCTGTATCATAAAAGTATAACTTAGGAGATTTAATAACCCGCTTGGAATAATTTTTATGATAGGGTTGCAGCAAGTGAACAATGTAGCTGGCCTGCATAACCGAAAGCCATGACTGAGCAGTTTTATGGTCAATGCCACACTCGATAGCCAGGCTGCTTAGATTTAGTTGTTGCCCGATACGACCCGCGCATAAAAACATAAAGCGTTGAAATGTGGTCAGGTCTGAAATATTTTTTATCTGACGAACATCACGCTCTACATACGTGCGCACGTAAGCCGGAAACCAAAACTTTGCATCCACACCTTCATAAGCAACAGCAGGATACCCTCCGCGAAACAGCAGATCGTTGATTTCTTTCGGATAGTTATTAATGCGCAGTATTTCAGGATAGCTGAAAGGCAATAAATCCAAATACCCGATTCGCCCGGCCAGGCTTTGTGTTATTTTTTCCAACATCAAAAAATTGTTTGACCCCGACAGGATAAATTTTCCGCGTTCATCACTTTCGTCTAATATCTGTTGCAGGTAATTGAACAATTCAGGCACGCGCTGTACTTCGTCAAAAATAGCGCCCTGATGATATTGGCTCAAAAAACCTTTGGGATCATCAATAGCCCGTTGCTTTATTTCAGGGTTTTCCAGCGACACGTACGCCTTGCCGGGAAAAGCAGCTTTGGCCAATGTTGATTTGCCGCTTTGGCGCGGGCCTACTAATGCTACCGCCCGGAACTGTTTGGCTAATGTTTTTAGAACTGGTTCAGCTATACGCTCAATCATTTTCGTACAATTGGGAATACAATTCCCAAAAATATAGAAAATTTATAATAAGCTGATATACTTGTACTTATATTTAATAACTTTATACAATTATGTCCTTTTTTGATATTCAGAGCGTGTTTTTTACAGTACTTGGGTACGACCTCAGCTACCTCGAATTTTTTGCCGTATTGTTTGGCCTTGTGGCCGTAGCGCTTTCGGCTATGGCCAACATCTGGAGTTGGCCCATCGGGATTGTTAATGTAGTGCTCTCGGCATTTTTTTATTACCAGATTCAGCTTTACCCCGATATGTTCCTGATGGGTTTCTTCTTTGTTACCAATATGTTGGGCTGGTGGCGATGGGCTAATCCCAAACCGGACGAAGAGGATAAAAAGAAAGAACTGAAAGTGAGTTTCATGGCGCGGAAACAGTTTTTGCTGTTGTTTTTTATTGGGGCAATCGGAACATACGTTATGGGCTCGCTGGCATCGCGATTGCACGAATGGTTTCCGTTGTTGTTTAACCTGCCAAGCGCATACCCGTTTGTCGATTCGTTTATTTTGGTGATGAGTGTGATCACTACTTTTTTAATGGTGCAGAAAAAAGTAGAGTGCTGGATCATCTGGATTTTGATTGATATGGTGGCTACCGGTTTATACTTTATTAAAGGAGCTATGTTTTTTAGTATAGAATATGCCGTGTTCACCATTATCGCCAGCTTCGCCTTGTGGAACTGGATACGGGAGTATCGTTCGTATTCTAAAACCTGACTGATATGATCGATCAGATAAAATTAATTTGTTTCTTCGGCCCCGAAAGCACCGGCAAGTCGGGGATGGCCAAACGGTTGGCTGAAAAATACAACACGGTGTTTGTGCCCGAAGTATCGCGCGAAATGATTGAAGGCAACACGTTTAATCGCGAAGATATTATTGCTATCGGCCGCGAGCAGACTGCCCGGGTTTTTCAACAGGCAAAAAAAGCAAACCGTGTTTTGTTTTGCGATACCGATGTGATTACCACGCAGATTTATTCGCGGGAATACCTTAATGTAGTGCCGCCCGTGCTGTACGAGTTCGAGAAAATGATTCAGTACGATTTATATTTTCTGTTCGATATTGATGTGCCTTGGGTGAGCGATGGTGTGCGCGACCTCGGCAGCGAAGCAGACCGGAAAAGAATGTATCAAACCTTTAAAGACGAACTCAACCGCAGGCAAATCGACTACATTACCGTGCAGGGAAGCTGGGCGGAGCGGGAAGAGGTGATTGTGCAAGCGGTGGAGGGGTTGTTGAATGGCGGGGAATACTCACGTAGTGGACAAATGGATTGAAGAAACCATTTCGGGTTCAAAAAACCTGCAAGACCGAAAACTCGGCAAACTCCTCAAAAAAATGCGTAAAGGCGACATTCTGATATGTTCCGAACTTTCACGCTTGGGCAGAAACCTGCTGATGATTATGGGCATACTCAACGAGTGTATGAACCGTGATATTCAAGTGTGGACAATAAAAGACAATTACCGCTTGGGCAGCGACATCAATTCAAAAGTATTGGCGTTTGCTTTTGGCTTATCAGCCGAAATAGAGCGCAATTTAATTTCGCAACGCACCAAAGAAGCCTTAGCCCGCAAAAAGGCAGAAGGCGCAATTCTTGGCCGCCCAAAAGGAAGGAAATCAAGTAAAACCAAACTTACAGGACAAGAAAAAAGGATACAAGAATTGTTAGCCAAAAAAGTTTCATACAGTGCAATCGGCAGAATTTTAGGCGTACATCGTTTAACTGTAAGCAGCTTTGTGAAGTGCAATAATTTTTGAGAGCACCGAAATGGTACACGCTAAAACTTCAGCGCTTTTCCCTGCTCAGGAAAGATTAACGTAACCCCAGGCGTATTGCGTTCATGTAATTGCTTTTTGATAACAGCCTCGCGGTTGCCAAACGGCTTTATATGCGTAATCATCACGTTCAGGTTTTTTAGCGTGCCAACTCCGGAAATTTTTTCCAGTGCGGCAAGTTCTTCCATTAAAAGGGCAGGGGTGAGGTGTCCGAACAATAAATGATCGGGTTGCTCATTGGCAAACGATACTTCAATAAAAATAGCTTTCAGCTTTTTGTTTTGGATGAGGGGCGCTATGGCCGTCCAGAGTTGGTGCAGTTTGTCAGACTGTTCTAACCGGTCGCAACCGGTGTCGCCTAAGTACAGAATGTAATTATCAGCATGGCGTATTAAGAAGGCGGTGCTTTCATTGGGTGCTACATGACTCAACACAAACGGAGTAACAAACATGGAGGTGTTGTACAGAGGTGCTTCTTTTCCGGATGTTAATATCTGGTACGTGTATTTATTGAGCGTGGGCTGTTCGCCTTCGTTACCAAAGTTAGCCCAGCTTTTCCAGCTAAAGTGTTTTTCTTGCAACACCGTTAAGCAGCTTTCAATGCCGTAAATGTATTTTGCTGAATCTTCCGGTGAGTTGATAATCAGTCCGTTTGTATGGTCGAAGTGCGGGTGCGAAATCAAATAGCCTTTTATGTTTTTCCGTAAGAAATTAGTGGCATCGCCTTTCCATGTTTTGTTTTCGATGGCCTTTTTAATTCCTGCATGTAACGTTCCGGCATCTAAACAAACATAATCGTGTGTTCCGGTCGCAGTCAGCGCATAAGCCGATAAATTGCTTTCATCGCTTCCGCCTTTTACGCCTAATGGTACAACCGTAAACGAAATCTGGGCACAACTCACGTTAAGTGTTACAAACAAAAGAATAGTAGCCCGCCAAATTCTCATGCACTTGTTTTTAGTTGCTTAACCCCTAATCCCTAAGTCCCAAGTCCTAACTCCTGATTTTCCCAACCTTATGACCCGATATGGAAAAATAAAGAATATACAGGTAACACGGTATCATAATCACGAGGAACATAAGTTGAAAATCGTACGTGTCTTTTAAACTCGCATATAGTTTCGGAATAACAGCGCCCCCGGCAATACCCATAATTAACAGTGCAGAGCCACGCTCGGTAAACTTGCCTAAGCCTTCAATCGCTAACGGCCAGATGGCCGGCCACATCAGCGCATTGGCTAACCCCAACAGGGCAACAAATACCACTGAAGTATAACCCGAAGTAAGCCATGCGGCAGTTGTAAATAATAAACCCAACAGTGCAGAAATTTTTAACGCGTCTTGCTGCGAAATATATTTTGGAATGGTGAACAACCCGATAACATAACCCGCCAACATCGCGCCAAGCGTAAAGGAAGTAAAGTATTTGGTTTCATCGACAGATATGTTGAAGCCGTTGCCATACGTGCCGATGGCATCGCCCGCCATTACCTCTACACCCACGTAAACAAAAATGCAAAACGCACCCAACCATAAATAACCAAACTGGAACAGATTAGTTTTATTACCGGCTGCGCCAACCGGTGCAGCATTTACGTCCGATGCTTTTACTTCCGGCAAAGGCGAGCGGGTAATCCAATAAGCAAGCAACACCAGCGCAACGGCCATAATCATGTAAGGTGTGTAAATGTTGGCCGCAAAGGCCGAAAGAATGGCTTCACTTTCTTCAGGAGTGGCAGCAGCCTTTACCTGGTCTTCCAATTTGTCGATATCTTTTAACACAAGCGCGCCCAACACAATAGGGCTTAAAATACCGGCCACTTTATTGCAGATGCCCATTACACTAATGCGTTGTGCCGCGCTTTCTATCGGGCCGATAATGCTGATGTACGGATTGCAGGCGGTTTGTAATAACGAAAGCCCCGAACCGATAATGAACAATCCCCAAAGGGAAGCGGTATAATTTCTTTCGGTGGCAAAGTGCCCAAACACAAATGTGCCTGCGGCCATTACCAATAAGCCTAAGGCCATGCCTTTTTTCATGCCGGTTTTTTCCAATATCCACGATGAGGGAATGGCTAAGAAAAAATAGGCCATGTAAAAGGCCGTAGTAACCAGGAAGGCTTTTGAGTCGGTATCTAACGAAAAGGCCAGCTTAACGTAGGTAATTAACGGGCCGTTAAGCCACGTTACAAATCCGAAAATGAAAAATAAAATACCGATAATGATAATCGATTGCATGTAACGGTTGGCCGTTTGCTCCATAGCTTCTAATTTTGAACTTTCGATAATAAAATAAATAAACCGAAACACCATGAACACAAACAATAAACTCACATTACTGGTATTGGCAGCAGGTATGGGCAGCCGTTATGGCGGCATAAAGCAGATTGACGGATTTGGCCCGAATGGCGAAACCATAATGGATTACTCCCTATTTGATGCGGTCCGCTCGGGTTTTACCAAGGTGGTGTTTATTGTGCGCGAAGAGATTAAGGAAACCGTTAAGGAAATATTTCTGCCGAAGCTGAAAGATAAGGTAGAGGTTGAGTTTGTGGTACAGGCGCTCGATACGTTGGTTCCGAATGAATATAAAAACACTGAAAGGCAAAAGCCGTGGGGTACCGGTCATGCCATGCTTTGCGCTAAAGATGTTATCAACGAACCGTTTGCCGTAATCAATGCCGATGATTTTTACGGGCAAGAAGCCTTCCAAAATACTGCCGACTTTTTTAAATCCGGTAAGCATGGCGATGCGCACGCGCTGGTGGGCTATACGTTAAAAAATGTGCTGTCAGATTTTGGCAGCGTTTCGCGCGGAGTAGGCGAAGAAGACGCCCAGGGTTTTCTTACGTCAGTTGTGGAAAGAACCAACGTGGCGCGCGTTGACGGAAAGATAATTGCCAAAGAAAAAGACGGTGATGTTGAACTTAACCCTGAAGCAAAAACGTCCATGAACTTTTGGGGTTTTCATCCGTCCATTTTCCCGGCTACCGAGCGGATGTTTCATAAGTTTTTGAAAAATAATGCTGACAACATTAAAGCCGAATTTTTCATCCCGCTTATTGCTAACGAGCTTGTTGAAACAGGCGAAGGAAAAATAAAAGTTATCTCTGGTGGCAGTACGTGGTTTGGTGTTACTTATAAAGAAGACAAGGAAGCTGTTTCGCAAAAAATCAGAGAGCTTGTAGCGAAAGGAGAATATCCTGAAAAGTTGTGGTGAGCGTAGGGCTTGAGTTAGCCCGGATGTTATACAGGAAATATATGCAATTGCGTATATTCGGGTTTGTCGCCAATGCGCATGAAAGGACATTAAAACAATTAGACAATTGACTAGTCATGAACAAACTCTTTCTGTTAACAATTCTCTTGACAACTCTTTCTCAGTGCGGACAACCCAAATCAAAGACAGTAATTAATGAACTTGGAAATTATAGCATTGATATTCTCCCAAACTGGAGTTATCAAGTAGATAGTGCTAATTTATCACTTGCTAAAGTAAAAGACTCAGTAAAAGGTGTCATTCATGTTTCAACTCTAACATCTGAATACAATACACTTGACGAATCAATGTATCATTATCTACATGACATGACTTCATTTTTTCAAGACGCAAGAAAAATCGGTGACGGTGTGAGCGACATTAACGGTGTTAAGACAATTTGGTACAGGATGAAGGCAAGCAATAACGATATGAGACAAGAAGTCCTACTGTACAATGTGCAATTAGACAATCGACAATTGATTTCGCTCATCTGTGTTGCAAGAGAAGATAAATTCAAAGACTTTGAAGAAGAATTCAATCAAATGGTTTTTAGCTTTAAAGAGTTAAAGTAAACCGCAACAATGCGGAACAAAGACAACGCTTTTTGCCTTTACCGGTGTTCACCGACAAAAACTGTACACCAACATAACAGGTAAAACCTTACATTACGGTGTGATTTCGATAATCCCCAAGATCGTACACCCTGCCCGTAAAGGCCATGCCAAAACCCGGTAAATTTTGACATTTTAGCTACTTGGCCGGAAATTGAAAACCCTGTAAAAAACGAAACCCGATAGTTTGAATTGTTTCAGGGACTACCGGGAATAAGATGTGAGAAATGGCCATTATAGGCGTTTGACCCCGAACCTTTGGGATCTTAACGCCTTGCCTGTAAACCTAAAAAAGTTGAGAACCTTCTTACTCCCGGCAAGAAAGGTTGTCAACCTTAAATGCGTTTTTCGTAGATTTGATACAAATAAAGAAGGGTACGTATGGAAATCATGTCAGTTAATCCGCCTTTAAGCAATGTGCAGGCAGAACTCCTGAAACTGTTTGCTGTGGATTTGCCGGAAGAACAGTTGGCAGAGCTAAAAAAAGTAATGGCAAAATTTTTACTGGAACGTGCACAGGACAAGGCCGATGAGGTATGGGATAAAAAAGGGTATAGCGATGAGAAATTAAACCAGGTGCTTCGTAAAGGTAAATAGATGCCAGCTTTACTGAAAGTAGTGTTGGATACCAATGCGGTTTTAAGATCTATTTCCCGCAGATCAACGTTTTCCATTGTCATGGATAAACTATATAATGGAGGTTTTGATTTGCATGTAACCAACGACATCCTGCTGGAGTATGAAGAAAAAATTTCAGAAGTATTCTCTAAGGAAACCGCAGAATTGTTGTTGGGTGCATTTACATTGCTTCCTAATGTTAAAAAAACAGAAGTGTATTATCAATTGGGGCTGATCCATACCGATAAAGATGATAATAAATTCAGCGATTGTGCCTTTGCGGCAAATGCCCATTATCTTGTAACGAACGACAGGCATTTCGATGTCTTAAAATCTATTGATTTTCCGGTTATTAACATCATCAGGCTGGAAGAATTTGCATCTTTAATATCAAATTGAAGCAGTCCTGCAACAACGGTAAGCAGTCTGATGGAAAGCAGACTTTTCTTGCCTTTGCTGGTACTTACCTGACCGGTAGACAGGTTCTTCACCGGCAAAAATTGCGTATCAGCATAACACGTAAAACCTTACATTTGCCGTGTGGCTTCTATAAGCCCTAAGATCGTACACTCTGCCAGTGAAGGCCACGTCAAAACCCCGTAAATTTTTGGTATTTTAGTTTCGTGGCCGGAAATGGGAGGCTCTGTAAAAAACGAAACCCGATAGTTTGAATTGCTTCAGGGACTACCGGGAATAAGATGTAGCAAATATATCACTATAATCGCACATAATAACAAAAAGGTTCCGAAAAGTGAAGTATACCGACTTTGAAAAAATAATGTCATCCAACCGAATGAGCCGGTATTTAACAGCCTGCGGCAATGATTCAAAAAAGGCGATGACCCTTTACCGTAAAAACCTCCAGCTTTCACAAGAGCTTTTTACTTCGATAAGTTGCTTTGAAATAGCTCTAAGAAACGCCATAGATAGGCATTACTTGTCTATTCACGGGTCAGATTGGCTACATCAAGCTGTTGCAACTGGCGGAATGTTTGACAATTCCCGATGCCGACTAACAGCAGAAAACCTTAATGATGCTATCCTGAAATTAAACAACAGATATACACATAATAAATTAGTCGCTGAATTAGGCTTTGGCTTTTGGAGGTATATGTTTGCCCCGCACCAATTTCTTCAGGCAGGACAAACATTGCTCAGGATTTTTCCGGCTAAACCGCAAAGTACGCCAGGGATGCAATACAATGCGTCATTCGTATTCAATCAACTTTCAAAAATAAATAACATCAGGAATAGAATTGCGCATCACGAACCAATTTGCTTTTTACCTGGCCAACCAATAAAAGACACTACCTATGCGAGACAGCATTACACGCTGTTGCTTCAACTGTTTCAATGGATGAGTATTGACGAAGGGAAACTCCTCTATGGGTTAGACCATATAAATACTACTTGTAACAAAATTGATGCTCTTTAAATGTGCTTTATGGTTCCCAATTCCATTTTACAATCGTTCAACATCCCAAACAGTACCGTTCAGCCCTTTGGTTCGGGGCACATAAACCGCACATTTAAAATCGGGAGCACGGATGGCGGCTACATTCTGCAACGCATCAATCACCACGTTTTTAAACAGCCCGAAAATATTGCGGCCAACATACGCTATGCTGCCGCTTATTTGAAAGAAAAGCATCCGCAATATCTTTTCCTGTCGCCTGTTAAAGCAACTAACGGGCAGGATATGGTTTATGATGAGGGGGGCTACCCCTGGAGGTTGTTTCCGTACATTAGTAATACCGTTACCATAAACGAAGTGCAAACTGCCAAAGAAGCGCTTGAAGCGGCAAAGGGGTTTGCACGGCTAACAAAAAATCTTTCAGGTTGCGATGCGCAGAAATTTCACAACATCATTGAGCGGTTCCATGACCTTGGCTGGCGCTACGAACAATTTGAAACAGCATTAAAAAATACAACACCCGAACGGTTAAGCAAGGCGCATGAAGCTATCGAACAAAGCAAGCACTTTGCTTTTCTTGTAAATGAATATCGGCAACTTATTAATAGCGGTGATTTAACACTGCGCATAACGCACAACGACACCAAAATCAACAACATATTGTTCGATGCACATTCGCGAAAAACGGTTTGTGTTATTGATTTAGACACCTTGATGCCGGGCTATTTTATATACGACCTGGGTGATATGGTGCGTACAATTGTCTGCCCGGTGAGCGAGGAGGAGACCGACTTTTCAAAAATCTCTTTCCGTAAGGAAATGTATGATGCGGTAGTGGCGGGCTACTTAGCTGAAATGGAAGAAGAACTTAGCGACCACGAAAAAGCAGCCATTCCGTTTTCCGGGTTAATGATGACGTACATTATGGCGCTGCGTTTTCTGGCTGATTATCTGAACGGAGATGTGTACTACACTATTAAATACGAAGGACAAAACATGAATCGCGCTAAAAACCAGTTAAGGTTATTGCAAATCTTGTCAGAGGAAATAAGGTAAAAAGAAAAAGCGCAGCCAACGGCCACGCTTTACGTTGTTCAACATGTTTCTTGTTTAATACTGTTCCAACTGCGAGAAAAAGAAGCTGCCTTCAATAGCAGCGTTTTCATCGCTATCAGAACCGTGAATAGCATTGGCCTCAATAGATTTGGCAAACAAATTCCTGATGGTTCCGGGGGCGGCTTTCTGCGGGTCGGTAGCGCCAATCAGGTTGCGGAAATCTTCCACAGCATTTTCTTTCTCTAAAATCATCGGCACAATAGCACCAGACGACATATACGTGCAAAGGTCTTTATAGAAAGGGCGTTCCTTATGTACTGCGTAAAACTGCCCTGCCCGCTCCGGGGTTAACAGGGTTTTTTTCATGGCCACAATTCTGAAGCCGGCCTCCTCAATCATTTTTGTAATCGCTCCCGTATTTCCGGCACTCACCGCATCGGGTTTTATCATGGTAAAAGTTCTGTTTGTAGCCATTTTTTAGTTCCTTTAATTTGGCCGCAAAAATAGTGTTTTCGTGCATAGCGCCCAGTTTTGGGCATCGATTTTACCAATTAATTCGCATCGGAGGCCTTTATACCTATTGACTATGGCGTAAAATTCTCATTTTTGCCCCTTCGTTTATAGCATGACACACCTTCAGGAATTTAATGAGTTGATGTCTGTTTCCAGGCGGGTGGTTATCGTTACCCACTATAAGCCGGATGCCGATGCCCTTGGGTCTTCATTGGGGTTGGGTGCTTTTCTTAAAAAGGACGGGCATTCTGTGTCGGTAATTACGCCAAGCGATTACCCGGCTTTTTTAAACTGGATGCCCGGAAACGACTCGGTTATCATTTACGGAGATCAAACTTCGGGTAAGATTGCCTCCCTGATAGAACAGGCTGATATTATTTTCTGCCTCGACTTCTCCGCGTTGAGTCGTATAAACGACATAGGCGAAATGATTCGGAAAGCCTCCGGCAAAAAGGTGTTGATTGACCACCACCTTGAGCCTGAAAAGTTTGCTGATTTCGAGCAGTGGAACCCGAAGGCTGCCTCTACGGCCGGGCTTATTTATGAATTTATCATTGAACTTGGCAGTCGCGAAAAAATTGACAGCAACATTGCCGAGTGCCTGTATGCCGGTTTGCTTACCGATACCGGTGGCTTTCGGCATAGCAACACCAGGCGCGAAGAGTTTATGATTGCCTCCGACCTGGTTTCGCTTGGCGCGAACCCTACAAAAATTTCAAAACTTATTTATGATACCAATACGCTTGAGCGCCTACGCCTGATGGGGTTTGTGCTTAGTGAAAAACTTACGGTGTTACCCGAATACAAAACAGCCTATATCACGCTTTCGCTGGAAGAGTTAAAGAAATTCGGGTCGCAATCGGGCGATACAGAAGGTTTTGTAAACTATGGACTTTCCATTGAAGGCATTCACTTATGCGTAATGATTTATGAACGAAAGGATGAAATAAAATTATCCTTCCGCTCACTCGGAGATTTTTCTGTAAGCGAACTGGCGCGAAAATATTTTAATGGTGGAGGTCATAAGAATGCTTCAGGGGGTTCATCCAAAGAATCTCTCCAGGCCACGCTTCAAAAATTTCTCGACATATTGCCGGAATATAAAGAGCAACTTTTGGTTGCTCATGTTTAACTGTTAAAACTAAATAAATCTAAATACATGAAAATTCTAAATGCAGTGCTTATTGTGGGGTTGGTAATACTGTTTGCATGCAACAGTGGTAGCGAAAAAGAAACACCGAATGGTATGAAATTTAACGTGCTTAAAAAAGGCAATGGTGTATTGCCGAAGCCGGGCGATGTGGTGGTGTTTCAGTTTGTATTGAACGACTCAAAAGATTCGGTGTGGGGTAAAACATCAGAGTTTATGCCCGCAGCCGCTATGATTAACGACAGCTCGGTAATAGTGTCCGAAGACGGCATCACGCAAATGCTGCGCATGGTTTCTAAAGGCGACAGCGTTCGGGTAAGTTTTCCGATTAAAAAGTTTTTTAACGAGATTGTTATGGCACCGATTCCCTACGGTGTGGACAGCACCCTTACCTTAACGTATAACATTCGTGTTGACACTATCTTGAATCAAATGGATTTTATGGTTTATCAACGCGACATCATGGAAAAGTTTTCTGAAAAACAATTAGAAAAGGATGTTAAGATAATTGATGAGTACCTGGCAAAAAATAATATCGATGCCGTTAAACTCGAATCAGGACTACGTTATGTAATTACAAAACCTGGTACGGGCGAAAACGCAATATCCGGGCAAACCGTAAAAGTGCATTACACGGGCTATTTATTAGACGGACAGCATTTTGATACCAGCGTACAGTCGGTGGCGGAAGAACATGGCCTTTACAACCCCATGCGACCCTATGATGCCTATGAGGTTACAATAGACCAATCCAGTGTAATAAAGGGCTGGCACGAAGCGTTAAAGTACCTGAACGCAGGTGCGCAAGGAACGTTTTATATTCCGTCAATCCTGGCTTACGGCCCGCAGCAGCGTAGTGAAGTAATAAAGGAAAATTCGATTTTGGTTTTTGATATGGAAGTGTTGGAAGTAAAGTGATAAAAAAATGATTAAAGTAATGAAACGTACAGTATGGATAGGTGTAGCACTCATGGCAACCGCGTGCCTGGATACCGAAGTGGGGATATCACCCATTGAACAGTTAAACCGTGATATTGTTGCCATTGATAGTTATTTGTTTGAAAACGGCATAACCGCACTTAAAGATGCTACCGGGATACGGATTGCGATAGATGAACTTGGTACGGATGGCCTGCCGCCAAACACCGAAAACAACGTGAAGGTGACGTATACGGGTAAGTTACTTTCAAACGGTTCGACATTTGATTCAGGAACCATAACGGGAAAACTTACCGACTGGATTACCGGGTGGCAAATCGGCCTTTCCCTACTTCCTGCTGGCAGTAAAGCCACGTTATATATCCCGTCAGGGTATGCCTACGGCACACGTGGCCAAGGTTCAATTCCGCCCGATGCTATTCTTGTTTTTGATGTAGAGATTGAAAGTGTTTCACTAACACTGGTACAGGCAACAAGACTGGCAAGTGATAAAACCGCTATCGATAACTACCTTGAAGAGAATGAAATTGAAGCCATCGTGCATGAAAGCGGCATTCGTTATGTTATTACGGAAGAAGGATCAGGAACCGCATCTCCTTCGTTATACCAGCAGGTAAAAATTGGTTATGTCGGAAAGTTGCTCGCAACCAATCATATTTTCATAAATCAGGAAGTTGAACCCAACAATGATTTCAGCAGTCGCGTAGTAAATTTTCCGCATGGTGTGTTGATTGGATTGCAATTAATGAAAGAAGGAGATAAAGCAACCCTTTATGTCCCTTCAACATTAGCCTATGGAGCGCGGTCGTACACTGATGTTCCGTCAAATTCGAACATTATTTATGAAATTGAGTTGATAGAAGTTAAGTAGCAGGTGGCAACAATTCCGGCAAATGCAAATTTGATTTTTAATGTCACACTATCATCCGTCAGCGCCATCAACCAGGACACTGGTTTGTGCAACTAACAACAAGCATAAAATAGAAGAGATGAGTGCCATAATGGGCTCATCTTTTTCTTTTTTAAGTCTTGCCGATATAGGTTGTAATGATGATTTGCCTGAAACACAAAGCACGCTTGAAGGTAACGCCCTTCAGAAAGCAAGGTTTGTGTTTAAGCGGTATAACATGTCATGTTTTGCCGATGATACCGGACTGGAAGTAGAGGCGCTTAATGGCGAACCCGGTGTTTACTCGGCCCGCTATGCCGGCCCGGAGCGCAATGCGGAAGCAAACATGGATTTACTCCTTAAAAAATTAGAAGAGAAACCCAACCGCAGTGCAAGATTTCGTACTGTTATTGCTCTGATCGACCAGAACGGAGAACATCTATTTGAAGGCATAGTTGAGGGAACAATCCTTCGCGAAAAGCGTGGCGCTGAAGGCTTTGGATACGACCCTATCTTTCAACCACAGGGATATACACACACATTTGCCGAAATGCCGCTTGCCGAAAAGAACCAGGTAAGCCATCGCGCAAGGGCTGTTGAAAAACTTTGTGCTTACCTGAAACAAAATCAATAGGAGTTAATTTCCTGACTCTTTATTTTAAGCCGATATTTACGCCATGACCAAACCCTTTACCATAGGCATAACCGGGGGCAGCGGATCGGGAAAAACATATTTCCTCAAACGGCTGTCCGATAGGTTTAAAGAAGACGAACTCTGTCTTGTTTCGCAGGATAATTATTACCACCCGCGCGAGCAGCAAAAAGAAGATGAACGCGGAGTAAAAAATTTCGACCTCCCTGAAGCCATTAACCACCAACAATTTGTGTTGGATATTCAGCAACTCAAAGCCGGAAAGGTTTTAACCATGCCGGAATACACCTTTAATAACCCGGCAGCCACACCGCGCGAGTTGGTTTTTAAACCTGCACCCATTCTTATCATCGAAGGACTTTTTATCCAGTATTTCCCCGAAATAGAACGCGAACTGGACTTGAGCATCTTTATTGAAGCAAAAGATTACGTGAAATTGTCCAGGCGCATCAGGCGCGACAATGAAGAGCGTGGCTATGATTTAAGCGATGTTTTGTACCGGTATCATCACCACGTTATGCCCGTTTACGAACGGCTGATTGAGCCTATCAAGCACAATGCCGACATCGTTATCCCCAACAACAGCCATTTTGAGCGTGCCCTGGAAGTGATAATTCTCGCCATTCAGGCAAAATTGGCCGGATTTAAGGTTTAGCACACTTTTTCGCCCGCGCCCTTCCAATTCCCAATCAATTGCCTACTTTTGTAGGCCTTAATGAAAACCTCGAAAACGATACGGTTCTGGAGCCTCGTGCTGGGTATAGCCACCGCGCTATCCATTGTGTTTTCCCAGTTTTTCTATTTTGATAATCAGGTCAACGAGAAAAAGGCAGCGGTAGAACACCACGACACCTCTTCCGATTCAAAAGAAAGCGACCAGTTTATAAGTCAGCCTTCTTTTTCGCAACCGGTAACATCATCGTTTGTATTGAACCAGGATTTGTCTGTTATCCACGAAATTCTTTTTGGCGATCATGAACCGGAGAATGTACCCGTTCAACTTACTATTTCAGCCGGAAAGCTTTTCAAGGCGCTGTTTCAATTCATCATTTCACCCAACGCACCCTAAGGGGTTGCATCTTCCGGTTCCGGCAAAGCCCGGTTCTGGTTTCACTTTTTATCTTATTCTGAATTTTAACTATATAATGTTTTATGCAAAACAAAGGATTTGTAATTGTACTCACTATTATCGTTACGGCACTTTGCCTGTTCTATCTTTCGTTTACACTTGTTTCAAGTAAAGTACAGCAAAATGCTATTGACTATGCCACCGATGCCAATGGTTTACTCGATTTGAGTAAAAAGCAGGCATACTTGGATTCTATTTGGAGCCAGCCGGTGTATAACCTGTTTGGTAAGGAATTTACCTACAAAGAAGTAAAAGACAACGAACTTACACGTGGTCTTGACTTGCAGGGCGGTATGCACGTAACGCTTGAGGTTTCGCCCATCGACATTATCAAAGGATTGGCCGGAAACAGTAAAGACTCAGCGTTTGTAAATGCGTTGGACAAAGCACTGGTTCGTTCCAAGAGCAGCCAGGAACGTTTTTCAACGCTTTTCTTTTCGGCTTATCGCGAAAGTAATCCCGGTGCAAGATTGGCTCCGGTATTTGCATCAACAACAACACGCGGACGCATCAGCCTGAATGATTCGGACGACCAGGTTATCTCCCTTGTTAATGAAGAGATTGAACGTGCTATTGATCGCTCTTACACGATTCTGAAAAATCGTTTGGATCAGTTCGGAACTTCGCAGCCTAATATTCAGCGTTTGCCCGGTACGGGTCGCATCCAGATTGAAATTCCGGGAGCGGATAACCCGGCCCGTGTGCGTAAACTGTTGCAAGGTGTTGCACGTCTTGAGTTCTGGGACGTTATCGATCCCAACGACATCAACAGTTCGTTAATGGCCATTAATGCAGCGCTTGTGCGCGAGCGCCAACTTAATGCTTCAATAACTGCGTCATCATCAAACGTACAGCAACCTGTTCAGGCGGAAGCCGATACAACATCAGGCATTACCGACCTGGAAAAACAATTACAGTCTGCCGCAGTAGGCGATACCACGTTAACAAGTCTGGATTCATTGCAAAACCTAAATGTGTCGCCCCTGTTTTCAAAGAGTACACCCATTGGAGTTTTCCGTTATGCCTTAACCGATACAGCCGAGATTAACCGTATTTTCAGGAAGCCGGAAATCCGCAACTTGTTACCGAGAAACGTTGGCGTGTACTGGGGAAACAAACCCGACAAGGATTATGGCACAACGGAAGCCTTGCAACTGTACTTTTTGGATTTGGGAAGATCAGGCCAGCCTAAACTTACAGGCGAGGTGATTACTGATGCCCGCAATGATTTGGATGAGTATGCGCGTCCATCGGTAAGTATGACTATGAACCCGACCGGAACCCGTGCTTGGGCAAAAATGACAGCCGAAGCCTCCAGCAAAACACCGCGTGGCCGTATTGCTATTGTTTTAGATAACACGGTTTATTCTGCACCTTCTGTTAATGGAGAAATCCCGAACGGGAACTCACAAATTTCAGGAAACTTTACTGTTGATGAAGCGAAAGACTTAGCCAACATCCTGAAAGCCGGTTCGCTTCCAGCTCCTACACGAATTGTCGAAGAAGCGATCATCGGGCCTACACTTGGTAAAATTGCCCAGAACCAGGGCTTGATTTCATCCATTACCGGATTTGTGTTGGTGGTAATTTTTATATTCATCTATTATTCAAAAGGTGGTTTGGTGGCCAACGTTGCCTTGTTGTTCAACGTGTTTTTTGTGTTGGGAATATTGGCGCAGTTTAATGCTTCACTCACCTTGCCCGGTATTGCCGGTATTGTGCTCACTATCGCTATGGCGATTGATGCCAACGTGCTGATTTTCGAGCGGATAAAGGAAGAGATTTCACATGGGCGTAAACTTAAAGATGCTATTAAGGTTGGTTATCAGCGTGCGTTCTGGAGTATTTTCGATTCAAACCTCACTACGCTGTTAACATCAATCCTCCTGATTATATTCGGCCAGGGCCCTATCAAAGGGTTTGCTGTTACGCTTACTATCGGTATCCTTACATCCTTCTTTACAGCCGTGTATGTATCGCGGGTAATTATTGAATGGATGACAAGAAAAGGTGATGAAAGCAATGTTTCTTTTGATTCATTCATTTCCAGAATGGTGAAGAAGCGTAAGAACTTTGAGTTTATTAAAAATGCCAGAACAGCCTACATTGCTTCAGCAGTAGTAATAGTTGTAGGTATAACGCTTTTGTTGGTTAAAGGAATGAACCTCGGTGTTGATTTTAAAGGTGGGCGCTCTTATGTTGTGGCGTTCAGCCAGCCGGTAGTGGCAACCGACCTGAAGGTGAGTTTGAGCGATAGTTTTGAAAACGCCAGTACGGAAGTGAAGAACTATGGAAGTAACTCCACTGTGCGTGTTACTACGTCATACCTGATTGATGATGACAGCGATGAAGGCAATGAAGAAGTTAAACAAACGCTTATTGCTGCGCTTCAAACCATAACCGGCAAGCAATACACTGAACAGGATACACAACTTGATGATAATCATTTCATTATTTCAAGTTCTTCGAAAGTAGGGGCGTCCGTAGCGGACGATATTAAAAACTCTGCCTGGAAAGCGAGTTTGTTCTCTATGATTGGTATATTCCTCTACATCCTTCTTCGCTTCCGCAAATGGCAATACAGTGCCGGAGCCATTGTATCTATTGTACACGATACACTGTTTGTGTTTGCGGCCTACGGCATAGCCGGATTTTTAGGAATGTCGTTTGAGATTGACCAGATATTTGTTGCCGCTATTCTTACGGTTATTGGTTATACGGTTAACGATACAGTAATCATTTTCGACCGTATCCGCGAATATATTGGGTTTGGTGCATCACACGATAAACGAAAAATTGTGAACGATGCCATAAACGATACGTTAGGCCGTACTGTTATTACATCAGGTTCAACCTTGCTGGTGGTTATTGTACTCTTAATATTTGGTGGCCAGGTGCTTTCAGGCTTTGCTTTTGCCTTGCTGGTAGGTATTGCTTCCGGTACATACTCATCTGTATTTATTGCAGCGCCTCTGGTGGTGGATTTAGACCGTGAAAAGGCAACATCGAAAGCTGCTGTAACAGCTTAGATATAGAAGTTAAAAATAGAAATACCCCATCCGTTTTTTTCGGGTGGGGTATTTTTTTGTTCTGTTATTAGTGTTATTGTTTCTCTATCCGCAGCCCTACGGATAATACACCACGAAGGGTGTCGGTGCGCATAAATTGCTCAAACCGCATAGAGTAGTTGCCCGGTTTTCCGAAAGCGTAATTCTCCAATAATGGAAAGCGATGCTCATACACATAGCCGAGTCCGCTATTGCCAAACGGCTGCCCTGTTTTTCTATCGAACAGAAATTGATTGGTGAGTTTTTTCTCCAGCGTAGTGCCTGTCGAGTCGACTAAGTAATAGGTGAAATAAATATTTGAGTTCGGATAATCCGATTCATTCCGAATGGTGAAGTACAGGTTATAACGTGTGTTGGCATCGGGAATGTTAAAATCAAAAGCCGGCTGCTCGGCAGCAAGCCAGTAACGATTTTTAAAATCTGTATTTGTTTCGTACAACCGGTTTTCATCGCACGCTGAAAAAATCAACAGGCAGACGGATAACATAATCAGCGTTCTCATTCCTTTTTCCGGGCTTGATGTTGGTTGGTGTTCCGGTTCTTATTAAATTTCTTCTTCTTTTTCTTTTTACCGCTTCGCTGAAATTTCTTGTCTAAGCGTTCAAGATCACTGTTCAGGGTTGTGACAGGAGTTTTTTCAACGGCTACGTCATCGGTAAGGGTGGCTGGTTTTTTTCCGGCACGGTTTAATTCCAGTATTTGATTTACCCGCTCAACATTCAGCGGGTACCAGGTGTTTTCTTCCCGGTAACCAAACCACATGATGCGTTTGAAAATGTCTGTCTTTTGGAGTTTAGCTTCGCCCTGTTCGGTGAGCAAGGGTGCTTCAACTTTAGGAATGTGCAGAAGCGCTTCCATATAGGTTTCCAACTCGTAGTTCAGGCAGCATTTCAACCGTCCACACTGCCCTGACAGCTTGCTGGGATTCAGCGAAAGGTTTTGATAGCGTGCTGCGCTGGTAGCTACATTTTTAAAATCGCCCAACCAGGTAGAGCAACATAGTTCGCGACCGCAAACGCCAATGCCGCCCAACCGCCCCGCTTCCTGGCGCAGGCTTATCTGACGCATTTCAACACGGATTTTAAACTCACCAGCCAATATTTTTATCAGCTCGCGGAAATCAACACGCTCTTCGGCAGAATAGTAGAAAATAGCTTTGGTGTTATCGGCCTGGTACTCCACATCCGAAAGTTTCATCTGCAATTTCAGTTCGCGAATTATTTCGCGGGAGCGATACAGCGTGGGCAGCTCGCGCTTTTTTACTTCTTCAAACTTTTCGAGGTCTTTTGTGTGCGCTAACCGGTAAATCTTTTTTATCTCGTTGTCGTTAGCGATTTTCTTTTTTTGCATTTGCAACCTCACCAGTTCGCCTTGCAACGAAACATAGCCGAGGTGGTGCCCATTCGGGATTTCAACAATCACGGCATCGCCCGTGGTGAGCTGAATGCCGTCAATATTCCGGTAAAAATCTTTTCTTCCATTTTTAAAACGAACTTCAGCAATATTGAACGTATCCTGCCCCGGCATTTCCATATTAGAAAGCCAGTCAAACACATTCATTTTGTTGCAGCCGCCTGTATTGCAGGCGCCATTATTATTACAACCGGCTACTTTACCGCCAGTTTTAGATGTTCCGCAGGCACAACCCATAGTAAAAGCAATCTATAATTAATCAGGATTTGACGGTTTATGTTTTATCCATCAAATCCATCCCTATATCTTTTCTGAAATATACTCCTTCCCAGCTTAGTTTGGCAACTCCAGCGTAGGCTTTTTCACGAGCCTGCCCCATATTGGCACCGCTACCGGTAAGGGCCAATACGCGCCCGCCATCGGTTACGGTGTTTTGGCCTGTTTGCTTAGTGCCCGCATGAAACACAAGGGCAGGGTTTTTGGCCTCAAGCCCGTTTATGACCTTGCCTTTCGGGTAATCGCCCGGATACCCGCCCGAAACCATTACTACCGTTGCGGCATAGTCGGTTGTTTGTTCAATTTTTTTTCCGTGAAGATTGCCAGAAGCGGCATCAACGAGCAACCCGACAATATCATTTTTGATTCGTGGAAGAACAGCTTGTGTTTCGGGGTCGCCCATGCGGGCATTGTATTCAATTACATACGGATTGCCGTTGCAATTCATTAACCCGATGAAGATAAATCCTTTGTAATTGATATTTTCTTTATGCAGACCGGCAATCGTGGGCTTGATTACGCGGTCTTCTACTTTTTTCATAAACACGTCATCGGCAAACGGAACAGGAGAGATGGCTCCCATGCCGCCTGTGTTTGGGCCGGTATCGCCTTCGCCAATTCGTTTGTAGTCTTTTGCTTCTGGAAGAATAACGTAGTTCTTGCCATCTGTAAGCACAAAGACAGAGAGTTCAATTCCCGAAAGGAACTCTTCTATTAACACTTTCGAGCTTGCTTCTCCGAATTTTTTATCTATCAGCATTTCGCGGATAGTGTTTTTCGCTTCAGCAATATCGGGTGTGATGATTACGCCTTTGCCAGAGGCAAGTCCATCGGCTTTTAAAACGATGGGCGGAGTACATGCATCAAGGTATTGGAATGCTTCATTTACTTCAGTTGCGCCAAAGGTTTTTGCTTTGGCCGTAGGCACATCATGACGAAGCATAAACTGTTTGGAAAAATCCTTGCTGCCTTCCAGTTGTGCGCCATCTTTTCCGGGGCCAACTAATAAAATGGTTTTCAGTGTTAGTTCTTGTTCAAAATAATCGCGAATGCCTTTTACCAATGGAGCTTCTGGCCCAACCACAACTAAGTTGATAGCTTGCTCCACGCAAAATTTTCCTATCTTCTCAAAATCATCAACAGCAATGGGAATATTTTCGGCAACAGAGGCGGTGCCGGCATTGCCGGGCGCAACAAACAATTTACTGCACTGTTTGCTTTGGCTTATTTTCCACGCGAAGGCGTGTTCGCGGCCTCCGTTACCAAGTATCAGGATATTCATAAGGGCTTAAAAAGCCTCAAAGATGGGGCGTAATGCCCAAGGTTCAAAGTTCAGCGTTCAAAGTTTTAGAAACAAGATGCCTTTAATGGGCGTATTCGCTCATAAATTGAATGCGCATCAGGCGGATTTCTTCTTCGGTGTAATCGGCCAGCGAGTCGTCATTAAGCGCTGCATCCAAACTGTCGGTTTCGGCATCCATAAAGTAGTCATGGATTTCGTCCTGACGTTGCGGATCGATGGTTGCCTCTAAATAATAATTCAGGTTGAGTTTTGTGCCTGAGTAACAGATGTTCTCAATCTCGGTTAGCAATTCCTCAAATGAAAGATTGGTCATTTCGGCAATCTCTTCCAGCTCAACTTTCTTATCAATCTGCTGAATGATAAAAATTTTGGTTTTGGATTTATTCACTGACGATTTAACAACTACTTCCGATGCTGTTTCAATGTCGTTTTCTTCAACGTATTGTTTAATCAGCTCTAAGAAATCTTTTCCGAACTTGATCACTTTGCCCATGCCCACACCGTTTACCCCGGCCAGGTCTTCTTTGGTTAGGGGGTAGGTAGTAGCCATCTCCTGAAGCGAGGTTTCCTGGAAGATCACATAAGGCGGAAGGCCTTTCTCTTTGGCAACTTTCTTACAAAGTGCTTTCAGCATTTCAAAAAGTTGGGCATCGTACGCTTTGGCGTTTACCGGGGCTTTTTCGGTTGACACTTCTTCGTCTTCAACATCGGTAGTGAAATCGTGGTCGCGGGCTAACTCAACATCTACAGGTTTTTTTAAGAATTTTTCTCCACGTTGTGAAATCTTCAGCACACCTATGTTATCAATATCCTTTTCAAGATATTGATAGATTAACGTTTGTCGAATAACTGATTTCCAGAAATCGGCATCTTCATCGCCCCCGGTTCCGTAAACCTTCAGGTCGAAGTGGCCGTAGCTTTTTACATATTCATCTTCAATGCCGCGAATAACATTTACCAGGTGATTCAACCCGAAACGCTCGTTGGTTTGCTTAACCGCTTGCAGCGCGGTTTTTACATATTCTGTGCCATCGAAGCGCTCGCGCGGATGCACGCAGTTATCGCACATGCCGCAATTATCTTCTTTAAATTCTTCACCAAAGTAATGCAGCAACTGTCGTCTGCGGCAAACAGGCGATTCGGCATAATACTCCATCTCCTGAAGTAACACCCGTGCGTTTTCGCGTTCCTGAACGGATTTATCTTTATTGAATTTCTCAAGTTTATTCAGGTCGTTATGGCTGTAAAACATCAGGCAGTGTCCTTCAAGGCCATCGCGGCCGGAGCGACCGGTTTCCTGATAATAGCCTTCCAGCGATTTCGGCACATCGTAATGCACCACAAAGCGCACATCGGGTTTGTCAATACCCATACCGAAGGCAATAGTGGCTACAATAATGTCAACTTCTTCGTTCAGAAAATCGTCCTGATTTTTTTCACGCACGTCCGGGTCAAGTCCGGCATGATATGGGGCCGCCTTGAAACCGTTTACCGATAACAACTTGGCAATCTCTTCAACTTTTTTGCGGCTAAGGCAATACACAATGCCCGACTTACCCTTGTTGTCGCGCATAAATTTGATGAGCTGCTTTTTGGTTTCCTTCTTGGGGCGTACTTCGTAGTATAAATTTTTACGATTGAAAGACGACAGGAATATGTCTGCGTCTTCCATCTGAAGATTTTTCTGAATGTCGATCTGAACCTTGGGCGTAGCTGTTGCGGTAAGCGCTACTACGGGCAGGTCGCCCAACTGCTGGATCATCGTTTTTATTTTCCGGTATTCCGGACGAAAATCATGTCCCCATTCCGAGATACAATGGGCTTCATCAATAGCAACAAACGAAACCGTTATTTTTTTTAAAAACTCTATGTTTTCTTCTTTGGTGAGCGATTCAGGGGCTACATACAAAAGCTTAACCACTCCGTTCACACAATCTTTTTTCAGCCTGGTAATTTCTCCTTTGGAGAGCGTGGAATTGAGGAACCGCGCATTTATGCCATAGGCGTTCAACTGGTCAACCTGGTTTTTCATCAGGGCTATCAGGGGGGAGATAACAATGGCAAGGCCATCGGATATTATGGCCGGTAATTGATAACAAAGTGATTTACCTGCCCCTGTGGGCATTATTACAAACGTGTTCTTTCCGTCCAGAATGTTACGGATAATGGTTTCCTGGTTGCCCCGGAACTGGGTGTACCCGAAAACCTCTTTCAGTTTTAACTTTAATTCGTCTTTCTCTTCAACCAACATCATGTCATGTACTCCAAATAGTTACTATCAATTCTTATATCTTTGCTTGTAAACAAAGCTAAGCCGCAAAGAGAATTGAATATAGTAAGAAATATCGAAAACATTGCACGCGAAATGATATTAAATAAATCTTCGGCAAATGAATGCCCAGCTAAACGTGCCAGACAACGGTTTTGAAGTGCAGAATGTGGAAATTTCTTTTTTAAACGGATATATTATCGTAACAAGAATTGGTAAAAATGCTATAATCCCCAATAAAATTGCGACCTTGTTAAATTTGCCCGGAGTGCCTGTTATTTTTATGTACGGTAACGATGCCATGTATGGCAACCGGGGGATGACCTGCCTTGATGATAATATGGCCGGTATCCCCGAACGGGTAAACAGCCCTGAAATAAAGGCATATTTGCCGTTTTTACGGCCTTTACGGGTGCGGTAATGGTCTAAACTTAAACCCTGATTGAAAAAGACTTTTAAAGGATGAAGAAAAATATCTATGTAGTGTTAATGGCCGGTGGCGTGGGCGTGCGCTTTTGGCCGTACAGCCGAAACGCCAAGCCCAAGCAATTTCTGGATGTGCTGGGCATCGGTAAGTCGTTATTACAATGTACTTACGACAGGTTTCTGCCCACTTGCCTCAAAGAGAACATTTTTGTGGTAACGCATGAAGAGCACGTTTCACTCGTTAAAGAGCAACTTCCTGACCTGGATGAAAGCCAGGTATTGGCCGAACCTATGCGCAAGAATACGGCTGCGTGCATTGCGTATGCGAGTTATAAAATTCGCCAGCGCGATAAAGAAGCCGTAATCGTGGTAAGCCCGGCCGATCATTTGATATTAAAAGAAAATGAATTTGTAAGTACCATTTCCAAAGCGGTTGACCAGGCGCAGGCACAGGATAAACTGATAACCCTGGGGATTACCCCCACGCGCCCCGAAACGGGATATGGGTATATTCAATTTATTCCTGATAAAAAAATATTGAAGAAGGTGAAAACCTTTACGGAGAAACCAGAAATATCATTGGCAAAGAAATTTTTGGAAAGTGGCGACTTTGTGTGGAACTCGGGTATTTTCATTTGGGGTGTAAATGCCATAATCAGCGCATTGGAAGAATACCAGCCCGAAATGACTGAAGTGTTTGAAGAAAACCTTGCCCAATTAGGAACCCCTGCCGAGAAGCAAGCCATTGAGAAAATCTATGCGCAAAGTAAAAGCATCTCCATCGATTATGGAGTGATGGAGAAAGCCAGAAATGTGTATGTGTGCCCGGCCGATTTCAGTTGGTCTGACCTCGGCTCGTGGAACTCCATCCATGATATTTCGGCTAAGGATAAGAACAATAATTTAACTACCGGCCAGGTATTGGTGTACGACACCCGTAATTCCATTGTCCATTCTTCAACACCCGGCCGCTTACTTGTTGCGCAGGGGTTGAACGGCTACTTAGTGGGCGAGTTTGGCGATGTGGTTATTGTTTGCGAAAAAGACCGCGAGGATTTGTTCCGCCAGTTTGTGAACGATGTAAAAGCAATGAAAGGCGGAGGGGAGTTTTTGTAGAAGATTTAAGATTTTATCTCACTCCGCATATTAAAGTTGTGAGCATTAAAATTAAAACATAACTACTATGTGGGAAACAGATTCGCTGTGGTTTGAAGTAGCCATAACAAGCATGGTAATTGCCCTGGGGCATATTCTTTTAGGTCACTTTGAAGAACGAACACCAAGAGTAAGAAAGTTAGTTAAGTACCTGTTGAGTTTGATTGTTGTAATCGGGCTATCATTATATTTTGGAAGGACGGTTGCTTTTACGGTTTACGCGCTTCTGTTTATTCCTGTTTTGTATATACATATAGTCATGCTTCCCCGGAAGGGTATAAACGGCTGGACGGGCGAACCCAAATCAAAATATTATGAATACAGGGGATGGGATAAGGATATTTTTAAAAGCGAGGAACAGAATAAATAACAGGATTAAAGATACTTTTGACAACCTTGTAACTATTGCACTCTATTCTCAGAAACAACCCTGTTAATTGTCCTGGTAACATCATCCAACTCTAATGCCGACCTTTTCAGGTGATTCAATAATTCAGGAAATGATGCCTGATCATGGTCAAAGTGATCTATAAGTTCAACCAAACCAAGAATTCGGCATAACGGCCCCCGGAGGGTATGGGCGTTGATAAAAGCATACTCTGATAATTGTTTATTTCGGTGATTAAGGTCTTCTGTGCGTAGAAGAACTTCTTCTTCTAATGAGGAATTGAGTTTTTCTACATCACGTTTATTCTCCCTGATTTTTCGTTCATACGATCTTCTTTCATTTGCATGGTAAACCAATGTAACAATATCAGCTAACGCCTGGGCAAAAAGAATGTCCTCATCCAGCCAAATCCTTTTGGCGTATTTTTGTTCACAGCAGACGATGCCTCCCAACGCCCCCCTGATAAAGAATGGCGTGTCTAACATGGCGAAAATTCCATGCGGTTCGATGTAGTTTTTGTTAAAACTCATAGTAACAGGATTTGTACGAGCTTCAGAGGCAATTATGGGTTTAAGTTTTTCAAGTTCGTTAATATAAATGGGGAAATCCCTTGCTGATAACTTTTCATTTTTTGAAAAGGTATTGTCTTCTGCATGGAAACACATTAAGGAAATGATATGGTTGTCTTCTGCTGAATACTCCCATATACTTACACGGTGTGCCTCTATTGCTTTAGCTGCTTCACTGCAAATCAATTTAAGTCCTTCTTCAAAATCATTAAAATGAATTTCTTTGCGTTTAGAAATGTTCAACAGGGCGTTCCAGTATTTTTGGAGTAAACTGCTTCGGGAGGTTATTTCCTGAATCTTCTCTTTCAGCAAAAGATTCAATTCAGAAATAGAATTTTTTTGCTCTTGCGTAACCCTTAATTGCTCATTCAACAGATCAACCTGGGCAGAAATCTCTTCGTTCTGTGCGGAAATCTTTTCATTTTGTGCACTGATTTGATCGTTGCTCTCTTTTATTTCTAAGTTCAGTTTTTCTAAGTTGGTCAATAAATTATTTTTGATTTTGTCGTACTTACGGATGAACAAAAACAACATAAGTGTCAGGCCAAGGTTGGAAAAAAGAGGCCTCCATGGAAGAACGGCAGCTTGCCAGTCCAGCAAGGCCATAGCTAAAATTGTAATTAGGGGTGCAATGAACCAATATTTTGCCTGTTGTTTCGAGATCAAAAGATTGGCCATGACAGGCATTAGCGAAGTCCAGGGAACTACAAAAGAAAAAGTTTTCCCTGAATAGTATGCACCTATTGTGAATGACAGCCAAAATGATGCAATCAGCAGGTGTGAAGCCAATCGGTAATGCCTTACTGTATGATAAACCAGGAGGATACCGCTTACGGCAATAGCATTACAAATAAATACCCACTGTGGAACTGTAAAATGAAATAACGGTTGAACGATTGCATAGAAAACACTAAACGCTATTCCGCAAATAGCGTAAAAACGGAATAGCTCTTTTCCTGAATCATCAGAATCAGAGGAATGATCAAAGCGCAACATATCCTAACTCTTTGTCAATTGCTTAACCGGTAATATGTGCTGAAGCAATGTTAGATTAAAAGTAGTTTTTTTCTACAAGACGTTCAAAATAAATTCACGCCTTTCCTGCTATGCCATGATACTGGGAAGTGAGCATTAGCAATCAACTCACCGACTTTTGTCTTACCACTTCATATATAGCAATACCTGCCGCAACAGAAACGTTTAATGAACCAATCTCTCCCTTCATGGGGATTTTAACAAGCTCATCAGCAACGCGCAACAACGCATCCGAAATGCCGTCTTCTTCCGAACCCATAATGAGCGCAACCGGGCCTTTGATGGTTGTATCATAAATAATTTTGGATGCTTTCTCGGTGCAGGCCACTACCATAATGCCGCTTTCGCGCAGGTAAGTAATGGTTTTCTTTAAATCTTTTTCGCGGCACACGGGCAGGTGATTTAACGCTCCGGCAGATGTCTTCATGGCATCGCTGGTAATCGGTGCGTTTCCTTTTTCAGGAATAATCAGGGCGTCAATACCGGCACACTCGGCTGTGCGGGCAATGGCGCCAAAATTCCGCACATCAGTAATCTGGTCTAATATCAATAAAAAAGGTTCGCGCCCCTCGCTATACGCTGCATGAACAATGTTATCTAACGAAGCATACTCAACCGATGAGAGCAAACAGATTACACCCTGGTGATTTTTGGTAGTAAGGCGGTTGAGTTTTTCCTGCGGAACGTAGGTAAAGGTCAATCCTTTCGAGCGAATAAGCTGCAACAACTCGCGCACCAGTTCGTTTGAAACTCCTTTCTGGATAAGAATGCGTTCAATCTGCCTGTCGGCTTTTATGGCTTCCATAACGGCCCGCGTGCCGTAAATCATGTCGGATTTGGTCATGGGCTAAAAGTACAAACGATTCGGCAGAAAGTATTAAAACCTTGCTTTTCGCCAAAGGTCAATCATGGCATACCAGGCATCGCGGTAGTTCTCCTCGCGTATCAGCACAAAATTTTCCGGGTCGAAAATAGTGGGCGATTTTGTGAACGTAAACCGGCCAATAAAAGTAGTGTTGTTGTATTCCCACACTTCGCGGTCGCCCAATAAATAAACAACTTGTGGCAATCCGTAAATAATGTAAACCATACCCCGGTCGGTTTTCCAGCCTTCTTTATACGAAGTAAAATACCGGTTTGCTAATTCCACATTTCTGAAATACGTGCGCATAAAATTGCGGGCACGTTCGGCATTGCCGGTTATGCTTAAAATTGTTTTGTCAAACTGGGCTTTGTCTTCTCCTGCAGCTTTCAGTTTGTCGTATTCCTGCGAGGTGCATACATAAATAAGCGGCCCTGCCAAGCTTTGCAGCGTGCCTAATTTCGGGTAGTCGTCTTCAACGCGAAACGCTACGCCTTCCAGTGAAGCTGTATCTTGCTGTAACAGGTATAAACCTGTTTCACGTAAGGTTATTGTTTGCGATGGTGTGAATACCCGTATCGAGTCTGACTGTATAACAGGTGCAACGCGCCCCTGTTTGGTAGCAAACGGAGGGCTTGCAGGCGGAAAGGATGTTGGGTAATGGAAACCAAACACTGCGCTATCGGTAGCAAACGCACTCAGGTTTACCGGCTGATTTCTTAAAATGAATTTTTGCGTTACAGGAAAACCGGAAGCCGCAATATGCGGTGTATTATTAGTAGGAATGCGCTTGTGAAATACACGCATTCTTTTTTGCTCGTTGTAAATAACACGCGCCACGGCATATTGCCCGGCCAATGATTTATCAACTTTTACCTTTCCGGATTTCAGCTTTTCAGTTGTAGCAATGGGTGTAACGCCTGTTAACAGAGTGCCCTCTTTATCGGCTAAGGATGGCCGTGCATCCCAGAGAACATCGTAATCAAAAATCTTTTTGGTGGTATCGGTTAGCTCAAGCCTGTAATGAATGGTTATCTCTTCCCCGTCATGTACAATTTTCCAGTCTAATTCAAATTCCTGCCCGCTGGCATACAGGTAGTTATAATTGATGGTATTGAGTTGCTGGGCGGATGATGCCCAACTTATCAGTATGAAAACAGTAACCAGGTTTACCGGTCGTTTAAGGAAGAGAATTAATTTAAACATATAGTCTGCAACGATAGTTAAACTGTCATGCCGGCCTCCGAGCCGGCATCTCATTCGAGTATTGAGATCGCGGCTCAGGGCCGCGATGACTTCAAAGCGAGGTTTGTGGTATCGTTGCGGACTATCGTATAATTTAAACATATTTACCCCCTCTATTCAATGCTGTTCGTTTACTTTTGCGCTGATTATTATGGCTAAAATATACACAACGGAGATAACATCCGAACATATTCCTTCCGATAATCCCGTACACCAACGTTTATTTAAGGCTTATGTTGCGGCCGAACCCTATATTTCGGGCGATGTGCTGGAGGTAGGTTGCGGTGAAGGGCGCGGGGTAGAGGCGCTGGTGCAACAGGCAAAAACATTTACAGCAGTAGATAAAATTGATGAAGCGTTGCAGACGCTTCGGAATAAATTTCCAGCCGCCAGGTTTATTGCCATGAACCTGCCCCCGCTGCATGGCCTGGCCGACAACAGTTTTGATTGTGTGGTAAGTTTCCAGGTAATTGAACACATCAAAAATGACCGCTTCTATTTACAGGAAATATACCGGGTGCTCAGGCCGGGTGGTGTTGCGCTCATCACTACACCAAACCGGAAAATGTCATTGAGCCGTAACCCCTGGCATATACGTGAATACCTTGTCGATGAATTGCAACGCCTCGCAGCCGGAATTTTTGCTGACGTGCAGATGAAAGGCATTTCCGGCAACGAAAAAGTAATGGCGTATTATGAGCAAAACAAAAAATCGGTAGCACGCCTGATGCGGTGGGATATTTTTAATTTACAATACAGGCTTCCGGCCTGGATGTTACGGTTTCCGTATGAAGTAATGAACCGCTTAAACCGCAATAAGTTGCAAACCGGAGATGAAACCTTAGTGCAAAGCATACGTCATGAAGATTATATAGTAACCGATGACGCGGCTTCAGCGCTTGATTTGTTTTTGATTGTTCGCAAATAAAAAAACCGTGGATTAGTCGGGGTTTTTATTTATTTCTTCCGGTGTTTACTGCAATTCATTTGCAAAGCGTTGATACGCGTCTTCAAACCGCTTGGCAAGGTCGCTTTCTCCGTATTTATACAACGCCCGTTGAAGCTCGCCCAACACGGCAATGTAGTTGTAAAGGTCGCGGTTGATTGTGCCTTCGCGTATCATGTAATTGGCCATTTCTTCATACCGGTTTCCCAGCACGGTAGCAATTTCAATACCTTTTTCTTTCTCGCCTACTTCTAACAGCAACTCTACCATCAGGGCATTAATAAAGTCGTAGGGCACGCCCTTGTCCGGCATTCTCTCTAAACTTAACATCAAGAGTTCGCGTGCTTTTTCCGGTTTGTCTTCAAGAATTAAAGCCTCGGCCACTTCATTAATCGTAGAGCGATGGTTTTGCACAAAGCTTCGGTAGTCAACACTAAAGAAGGCTTTGGGGTTGTCTAATCCGCGGAAGCGAAACTTTTCAGTAATGTTCCGGTAGGCGACCTCGGTGTTTACAAACCTGTTTTGTGGCACGGGGTTACGAACGGGAAGAATGCGGAACGCATTGCCTTCTGAAACAACATAGGGTTTCAAGTCTATGTTAAACTGTTCTAATGAAGTGTTGTTTACATAAATGGGGCGCTCCCAGTTATTGGTGTATAGCAGGTCGAGCAATGCCAGGTCTTGCTTCATCAGGCTGTTGCCTTTTACACGCAGGCGCATTTCAGGAACCATAAATTCCTGTAACGTGGCCGGTATAATGCCCATTGCTTTTACATGGGTTGTATCAATTTTCAAGGTAAGTTCTTTTGAAGGAATCATGTTAGTTGTTCCGTAAAGCGGATGCACCAGGTTCTTGCTGTTCTTTTTAATCAGGTCGAGGTACTGCCCGAGGTCAATGCTCTTGATGCCTGTTTCGTAAAACATCAGTCCGTCATTAAACCCACCCTGGCGATAGTTTTCTTCGGTTAGTGTGTACGGAAATGGTTGCGACTCATAATGCCTGCTCATACTTTGGTAAATGTACCAGTCGGTGTTGTAATAACTTAACACAACCACGCGCATATCGGTACGCACCTCTTCCACTTCCTGCGAATACCATAGCGGGAAGGTGTCGTTATCACCGCCTGTAAAGAGGATGGCATTAGGTGCACACGACTCAAGATAGTTTGTAGCGGAGTCAACAGAAAATAAGCGATCAGAACGATCGTGGTCGTCCCAACCTTCGGCTGCCATAAGGGCGGGCGCTGTTAAGCCGATGACAATGGCAATCATTGTCGCTACTTTTTGGTTCTTCAGAATTTTTTCAATGCCGTTGGCGATGGCAATTACACCAAACCCAATCCAGAAACAGAATGCGTAATACGAACCCGCATAAATATAATCGCGCTCACGCGGTTCGGAAGGAGGGGAGTTAAGGTACACCACTAAGGCAACGCCCGTGAGTATGAACAATAAGCCTACTACGGCAAAATTTTTCTTATCGTTAAAATATTGATACAATAACCCGATAACTCCGATCAATAGCGGAATCATAAAGAAGTTGTTGCGGGCTTTGTTTTGAGCGACCATTTCAGGAACTTCTTTAAACCAACTTTTTGGTCCAAGCCAATCTGATCCGATATCATCTCCTTCGCGCCCTGCAAAATTGAACATGAAATATCGCCAGTACATCCATCCGATCTGATGGTTTATCATAAAACTAATATTGTCGATAAATGTTGGTTTTTCGCCTTCGCGCAAGCCAAGTTTTGAGCGGTATAACGCCTGGTGTTGCTTGTCGGTGCTGTAAATGCGCGGAAGGATAGTTGTATGATTCGGGTCGTACACATACGAAATTTTTCGTTCGGCAACTTCGTACTTGTCTTTGCCTTTGCGGTATTGCGGAGAGCCTTCTTTAATATCAACTACCTGGGCAGTAAAATACTGTCCGTACAACAATGGGCGGCTACCGTACTGTTCGCGTTTCAGGTAGCTAACAAAACTCATAATGTCTGAAGGGTCGTTTTCATTAATCGGGGGGGCATAATTCGAGCGGATTACGACCACTGCATACGATACATATCCTATTAAAATAAAAACTGTTGAAAGCAGGAAAGTATTGAGCGCGGGTTTGTTGTTCAGTTGTGTGTACCGGATTCCATACACAAGCGCACCGATAATCAGCAAGCTGAAGAAAATAACACCGCTGCCAAAGAACAGTCCAAGCGTGTTTACAAAAAACACCTCAAAGTTTCCGGCAAGCGAGGGCAGACCGGGAATAATAAAATCGTTGATGAAAATTATAAGCAACCCGCTTACCGCAAGCGTGGCAACAACGCCCCAGGTTGTGGGTTTGTATTTTTTGAAATAGAAGATAAGACCCAACGCAGGAAGCGTAACTAAGTTGAGCAAGTGAACCCCGATAGATAATCCTACCATGTACGAAATCAAAATCAGCCAACGGTTAGCTTTCGATTCATCTTCGATAACATCCCACTTGAGCATGGCCCACACCACAAACGCGGTAAAGGCCGATGACATGGCATACACTTCGGCCTCAACGGCAGAAAACCACACGGAGTCGGAGAATGTGTTGGCTAAGGCGCCAACAAACCCTGCGCCCATCAGCAGCAAGGTTTTGTTATTGGTAAGCAGTTCGGGTGTTGATAGCTTGAGCAGTTTGCGGCCTAATAACGTAATCGACCAGAAAGTAAACAGCGAAGCAAAGGCTCCGGAGAGGACGCTCATAAAATTAATCCAGTAGGCTACTTTGGTTACATCGCCAAAGGCAAGGAAGGAAAACAATCTTCCGAGCAGCAGGAACAATGGCGCTCCGGGGGGGTGCGGCACTTCAAGTTTGTATGATACAGCAATAAATTCACCGCAATCCCAATAGCTGGCGGTTTCTTCCATGGTTATCCAGTACACGGCCAACGTAATGATAAATACCGCCCACCCGGTGAGATTATTGATTTTTTGAAAATTCATGAGCTATGAGAAAGTGTTAAACGCTTTTAAAGTTGTAAAGGGGCGAAAATACTGATTTTAGGGTTACAAGGTATAGACTAAAGGGAATGACGGCAGATTTTGATGGGGTCATGATTTGGTATTGTACGCGGTATTCACTCGGAAAATTACAGGATAGCCGTATATGGCTCCCTTTTTGCCTGGTTACTTCATAGCCTATTTTTCCTAATGATTTGATTAACTCCCGTGCAGAAATATTTCTTGGTAATTTCATACCGGGATTAATTCTTCACGGGTAAAGTGTAGCCTGATTATCTTTGGGTGCTGCCCTTCATCATAGTGGGTTTTAACGGCTTCTTTTACATTAATTTTTAGCTCTTCAAGCGTATCCGCTTCTGTAAAAATACTCTCACCCAAAGCCCTGGCGATATACCCTCCTTCCGGGGATTCTTCAACTACGATGATTATTTCTGAATTCATGAACAGCAATTTACCATTTTATTTATACACCACGATATAAAAAATAAGCCATAGCAGGAAAATGAGCACGTATGAACTTAAAACGATAAACCACACGATTTTCTTTTCCTTTTTGGCGTAGTGGTGAATGCCGGCCATGAGCAAAAACCAATACATTACCTCAAAAACGTTTAATGCCCTTAGCGGATAAGCATAACGAGTGTCAATCGCATAATAGTCGAAAAAGTGCATCAGCGAAAGCGGGTAAAAAGCCCCGATGTCAGTCCAGGCTGGGTCGGGTTCAATGGTAAGAAACCAGGTGATTTTTAGCAGTTCGGGTATGAAAAAGATAAACTCGGCACCCAGCGCCACACCCCAGCACTGCCCGTAGGTTACGCGGTAGCCGTACATAAAACAACCCACCCAAATCACAAAAGCGATAATGGTGAACTTCCAAAGGTAAACCACCGGAACAGAAATGAACTGCAAGGCGCTAATGACCGTTAAAATGGTACCTTCCGGGCGATCTTGCAGAAACTCAAAGGCGGCAGTTTCGTTTTCTATGAAGGATTTTTTGAGGTAAAGCAATAAAAGGGTGATGAGGCAAAGTAATACAAACAGTAGTCTTTTGTCGGTAGCGAATATTGACTTAGCTTCGTTTTCCGTTTGCATACCGGGATGTTGTTAAGGTGATGTAATGCTATGGTTAATAAGATTCAGACACAACTTTTAATAGTCGTCATTTTTTGTTTAGTCGCTTTTCAGCAAGGAAAGGCACAGCAGCTTGCAGAAAAAGATACAACCATTATCCTGATTTCTGACCTTTCGGTTCAGCTTCAGTGCACACAGGCTCTTAACGACCTGTATAATTTCAAGTTTGAAGATGCCGAATGGAATTTTCGCTACTTGCGTTATAAATACCGGTGGCATCCGTTGCCATATTTTTTAATGGGCCTTATTGAATGGTGGAAGATTATGCCCAATACAAAAAATGAAGCACACGATGAGATATTTTTAGCGTATATGGACAGCACCATCCTGGTGGCAGAAAATCTTTACAAGAAACACCCGGCTTATAAAATTGAATCCGCCTTTTTTTTATCGGCTGCACATGGCTTTAAGGGTCGTCTGTATTCAGATGAGTATCGTAAACAGTGGCGTAAGGCGGCCTCATCAGGTAAAAGCGCATTAAACTACCTCGAAATAAGTAAACAGGGTGCAGACCTTAGCCCCGAGTTGCTTTTTGGCGATGCGCTGTTCAATTATTTTTCAGTGTGGGTGCCCGAAAACTACCCGGCTTTAAAGCCTATCCTCTGGTTCTTTCCTAAGGGCGACAAGAAACTTGGGCTGGAGCAGTTGAAGGAAGTTTCCTACAATGCCTTTTACACCCGCACGGAAGCTATGGTTTGGCTTATGCGCATCCTGAACAATTATGAAAACGACCAGCCACGTGCATTTCAAATCAGTGAATATTTGTATAATACCTACCCCGATAACCCCGTCTTTCACAGGTACTATGCTCGCATGTTATATTCGGTTGGCAGGTTTGCCGTGGCCGAGCCTGTAAGTATGCAGATTCTTGCCCGTATTGACAGTGGCATGGTTGGCTACGAAGCTACCAGCGGACGATACGCAGCATTTTTTCTTGGTCAGATTAATGAAGCCAAAAGAAACCTTGACGAAGCAAAAAAATATTATGAGTTGTGTGTAAAGTATGCCGAAGAAATAGAAGCGACAGAATCCGGGTACTACCTCTATTCGTTGATAGCGCTGGGCGAGATTGCCGAAAAACAGGGCAACAAAGCAGAGGCAAAAAAATATTTTGCATTGGTTAAGAAAAAATCCAAACGCAAAGACGAAGCCTTTAAGAATGCTAAACAGCGGTTAAAGAAAATGGAGCAGGTGGATTGATTTTTAGTTGCCGTTAAAAATTCTGAATTTTGAATTTGCCTGCCGTGCGCAGCTATGTAATCCCTGAATTAAAAAGTGGAACTCCGCGACTTCATCGTTACGCCCATTGTTATCATAATAGTGTATGTTGTTGCGTACTTTATTCGCGACAGGGTTACGGATGAAATTAACCGGAAATATTTTTTTTCTGCACTTACACTAAAAATTTTCGCAGCTATTGCTCTCGGAATGTTGTACCAGTTTTACTATTCAGGCGGAGATACATTTAATTTTCATACTAAAGGCAGCCGAATTATTTGGGAAGCGTTTATGGATTCTCCAGCAGTTGGCTGGAAGTTACTGACAGCCAATAAAGCGTACTCGCAAGGTATTTATTCGTATGCTTCGCGGATACCTTTTTTTCACGATACATCTTCATTTTTCGTTATCCGGGTTGCAGCGTTATTCGATCTGATTACGTTTTCTTCCTATTCCGCAACAGCGGTGTTGTTTAGCGTTGTAAGTTTTTGTGGGGCCTGGGTGTTGTTTCTTACGTTTTACCGGCAGTCGCCCACACTTCATGGCTGGATTGCGACCGCAACATTATTTATTCCTTCTGTGCTGTTTTGGGGCTCCGGCCTGTTGAAGGATACGCTCACATTGGCAGCAATTGGTTTTCTTACGTATACCGCACACAGACTATTCATACAGAAGAACAGATCTGTTGGATCAGTAATATGGTTGGCGATTAGTGTTTGGATTATTTATTCCATTAAGAAGTACATTCTTTTATGCTTTCTGCCAGCCTTGTTGTTATGGATTTATATCGGTCAGCTTGCCCGCATACGTTCTGTTATGGTCAGGATATTGATTACCCCCTTAGTTTTGTTCATGGTGGTTCTTTCCGGGTACTATGCTGTTGACCTGGTAGGAAGGGATGATTCCCGATATTCGATGGACAGAATTGCCACGACTGCGCAAATAACGGCTTATGATATTGGATTTTATACCGGGAAGGATGCGGGGAGTACCTATAGTTTGGGTGAATTGGATGGGACGTTTGGAAACATGATCACCAAAACGCCCCAGGCAATAAATGTTTCGTTGTTCAGGCCGTATCTGTGGGAAGTGCGCAATCCGCTGATGCTGCTCTCGGCTGTCGAAGGGCTGTTGTTGCTGATGTTTACAATTTATGTGATCAGTAAAAAAAGGCTGTTGATTTTCCGGGCTATGGGCGACCCGAATGTTTTGTTTTGTCTCGTGTTCAGCATAACCTTTGCGTTTGCAGTTGGAGTTTCTACATTTAACTTCGGCACGCTGTCGCGTTATAAAATTCCGTTGCTGCCTTTTTATGCGCTCGCGCTTGTTTTCATATTGTACTATGAAAACAAAGACAGGAAAGTTGAAGTATTGGACAATACAGAATATTGATCAATAACTTTTTTGCGACCTTCTTCACCCATTTTTTTTCGAAGGGCTGCGTCATGGATTAGTGCTTCTAAATATTGAATCCATTCTTCGGCTGTTGTTGCATGATACCCGTTTACACCGTGTTCAATTATTTTTGTATTGACACCTACGGGTGAAACTACGCAGGGTATTTCCATAGCCATATACTGTAAAGCCTTAAACCCGCATTTACCTTTCGACCAATCATCATCGGGCAGGGGCATAATGCCAATGTCTATTTGAGCTAAATCCCCCGCTTCGGTTTCTTTGCTCCATGGAATAAAAACAAGACGTTGTAAATTCAGGTCAGGCGCTTTATCGGCAATAACAAGGAATTGTAGTTGAGGGTATTTTTGCTCCAGGTCAGACAGGACGAGCTCTATTTGTTTAAGATATTTAAGCGTAGAGTGTGAGCCTGTCCAGCCGATGGTGATTTTATCAGAAGGTTTTTTGTGAAATTTTTCAGGGTTGTGTAAAAATTCAGTGTCGATGGTGGTAGGGTTCAGCACCACATTTTTAGTAAACTGTTTTGTGTAGTTGCAGAGGTATTCGTTTCCGCAACTTACTTTATAACTCCAGTTGCAAATTAACCCGACCTTCGACCGGAAACGGATAAAGCGTTCCAAAGCGTTTTCGTTTTTTTTATCGGTGAGCCAGATGGCATCGTCAAAATCGTAGATGATTTTTTTTCTGAAGACCTTCGCGATTAGCCATTCAAAAACAGGAGGGCCAACGGGCGCAGCTTCGCGATGGATAAAAATGAAATCGTAAAAGGGAATTTTAAATAATAACAGGGAACGCTTCAAAAAGCCCTTTAATAACATCCAAATCTTTAACCCATTTTTACCTGGTTGGTAAAGTTGTGTCCAGTCGCGCTGGCTCAAAAAAACCTGTGTATTATGTTTTGTTTCATTGTCGGCTAACATCCCAAAATACTGTTCAAACCGGAAGCGTTGCGAGGGCGCATTATCAAGCGGGTAAGGAATTAAGAACAGGACTTTCATTGGGCAAATAAGCTAACTTTTGATGATACCGCATCTGTGATATTTGGGAAATGTATTTTGACCCTGTACAGGGGAGTGAGCAAGCCGGTCACCATGGGTAAACAGTCAGCTAAGACTTTTGAGGAATTAAATCCTTAAAAAATATAACTTTTGAGGAATTAAATCCTTAAAAAGTATAACTTTTGTGTATCTTATGTATATTTGGCTATGAATGTAGCACGGGTAATAGAAAAAAGGCTGGCTGATGATTTCTTCTCTGGAAAATCCATTTTGCTCATAGGCCCCCGACAAGTGGGTAAAACTACCTTGATACACAAGTTACTGGCAGACAAATCAGACGATTCGTTAATTGTGAATGCCGATGACCCCACAGCCATCCGTTTATTTACCGATGTAAACACCGAACAGCTAAGGGCTATTATTGGTCAAAAAAAAATAGTGTTTATTGACGAAGCCCAGCGTATTCCCAACATAGGCATTACGGCCAAGTTGATTGTAGATATGTTTCCCGATGTGCAATTGATTTTGAGTGGCTCATCGGCCTTTGACTTGAACCAAAAAACACAAGAACCCCTTACCGGCAGAAAATGGACATACCATTTGTGGCCTGTTTCATGGCAGGAATATGAAAACACGGTGGGTTTACTGAAAGCGGAAGCCGATTTGGAAAACCGCTTAGTGTTTGGGCTTTACCCCGATGTGCTCAATCATCCGCAGCGCCAACAAGAAACGTTGCAGGAAATTACCGACAGTTATTTGTACAAAGATTTGCTTACGTTGGGTGGCATTAAGAAACCGGCATTGCTGCAAAAACTGTTAGAAGCATTGGCTTTTCAGGCAGGTAATGAAGTTTCGATGCGAGAGGTGGGCGAACTGATAGGGGCAGACCCCAAAACGGTAGCATCGTATATTGAATTGTTGGAGAAGACATTTGTGGTGTTTAGTCTCACTCCGTTTAGCCGCAACCTGCGAAATGAAATTAAGGCCAACCGTAAAATTTATTTTTACGACAATGGTATTCGCAATGCCGTTATTCGTCAATACCAACCCCTGGCGCTAAGGCAAGACGTTGGCGCTTTGTGGGAGAACTTCCTCATAAGCGAGCGGCTGAAAGCAAACGCCTATGCCAAACGGTCGGCACACACCTACTTTTGGCGTACTAAACAGCAGCAGGAAGTGGACTACGTAGAAGAATGGAACGGAAAAATTTACGGTTACGAATTTAAGTGGGACGCCAGGCGAAAGGTTAACTTTTCAAGCACCTTTGTTAATGCTTATCAAGCCAATACGAAAGTGATAAACCGTGGTAATTTCAGGGAATTTGTAAGCGAAAGTTTACGATAACAGGATGCAAAACTAAAACATACGGAAGCGATAAACCGATTATTATCTATTGGCGCACAGCCTCACAAAATAATAAATTGATAGGAAGGCCAGTGTCATTATACCGGCCGGTAACCAGGCTGATAAAATGGGCAATCTATTGAATGGTGGTTAAAACAAACGGTCATACCTTTGCCAAAAGAGTGCCCTCGCTGTTTTAAGGGCTTCAAAATACTGCTCGAAACGGAAACGTTGAGAGAGTGATTTTGTGAGGGGATACGGAACAATAAACAGTGTTTTCATAACTTCGCACAAAAATGCAGAATAGTGTTTGCAAATCCTTCTCGCAGATCTTCCAGCCAGTAATTAATATTCCTTTGCAGAATTTACAAAATAGGTAACTTGCGAGGTTAATACATAATTAACTTGTTTCATAGCTTCCGCCCTTTTCGTGAATTTCTTTTGAGCTTAAAAGCAAAAGGCTCTTTTACTCAAAATCTTGCTATTACATTTTCAGGAACGGTTGCAGCCCAAGCAATAGGATTTTTTTTTACCCCGTTTATAGCACGTATATACGGGCCGCAGGCGTATGGTTTATTTGCGTTGTTTATTTCGATCACAGGGATACTTTCTCCAATGGTCACCCTGCAATACCCTGCGGCATTTGTAACAGCCCGGAATGAACGGGATTTCCGAAACCTAGTTCAATTATCTTTGCTGACAGTTTTCTTTTTTACCATTGCCGTATTGATTTTTTTGTGGTTGTTCAGAAACCGGGTACTTATATTTTTTAATGCAACAGAACTTAATAATTATATTTTTCTCATCCCCGTATATATATTTTTCATGGGTATTGAAAATATATTGCTAGGATGGAGCATCAAACGCAAAGAATTTAAACTCAGCGCAGCCGGGAAAATTCTTTCAGTAATTACCAGTAAAGCATTAACAGTTGTGTGGGGATTACAGATTGCCGCAACTTCACTCGGAATGATTGTCGGCAATCTGCTGACTTATCCTGTTGACAGCTTGCTGAAGCTTAGTAAGGGCATTCAAAAAGAATTTAAACAAATCCTGCGAAACAATTCCGTGTCCACACGATGGAGCACCTTTAAAAACTATAAAGCTTATCCGTTGTATGTAACAGCAGGTTTACTTTTTTCAAATTTCAGCAATCAACTACCGGTTTATTATTTCTCCGTGGTGTTTAATCAGTCGTTGGTCGGCTATTATGCACTTGCAAGCAGCCTCGTAACCATTCCTGTATCTTTAATAATATCTTCTTCAACCACAGTTTTTCTTCAAAAAGCTGCAGAAGTTTTTCAGAATGACCCCGGCCAGTTAAAACACCTGGTACTCCGGTTATATAAACGACTTTTTATAATGGGTTTTTTGCCTTTGCTTGGAATAGCTGTATTCGGTGATTATATATTTCTTTTTTTATTTGGAAATGACTGGAAAGAAGCCGGTCTATTCGCCTCGGTATTGGCCTTTGGCGTTATTTTTAGTGTACCGGCAAGTCCGCTGACGGTTGTATTCCGCGTAACCCGAAAAGAGCAGTTAAATTTTATTATCAATTTGATTTTTATTGCCATCAGGCTTACAGGGCTTCTTTGGGGAACATTTACCGAAAATATCCAGCATTCAATCATTGGTCTTAGCCTGGCCTCAATAGCCTGGCAGGCTACCCAGTTATTTTGGATTTTTCATATTGTTGCATTGGATAAAAAACGGATTGTCAGGGATATCTTAATTGTTGGATTCCTATTTTACATCTTGATGTTAGTTAAACTATGACTGGATTTAGAAAAACAGCTTTTAAGCTAAAAGCCAGGCTCGTAAATGAGTGGATTTTTCTGAAAAAGAAACTGCACAAGTTTTACAGAATGCTGTATTCCGAGCAACATCAACTGACTTCGGTCACTTCGGAAAATCGCTATCCTGATTTATTTGAGTGCAGCAAACAGGCAACAGCAAACTTTGAGTCTGACAAGATCAGGATACTTTCTTTTGGCTGTTCAACCGGGGAGGAGTGTTTCTCATTGCGTCAATATTTCCCACTGAGTCATATTATCGGTGCAGACATTGACCGGGCTAATCTGGAGGCCGCGAACCGGAAAAACAAGGACAAACAAATAGATTTTATATTCAGTAATGAAACGAATATAAAAAATACGGGGCCATACCAGGCGATCTTTTGTCTGTCAGTGTTATGTCGCTGGGAGGATACTAAAGATTTAACAAACTGTGAGAAGGTATATCCTTTCTCCCGCTTTGATAAAACATTGAAAATGTTGTCTGGGCATCTTGTGAAAGGTGGTATTCTGGTAATTTATAACAGTAATTTTCGATTCGAGGACAGTGGTTTGTTCTCTGATTTTGAGGTTGTGCCAACGACACATCCCGATAGCGGGTTTGTTCATAAGTTCGACAAGGATAACAACAGGGTGTACGAAACCCACTCAACCTGTATTTATAAAAAAGTAAGATAAATAATCCGTGAAAAAGATCCTTTTAAAAGGCTATTTTGGGTTTGGTAATTTGGGAGATGACCTGTTGCTTTTGATTTCCTGGAACATCGTGCGAAAGCGATTTCCCCAAACAAACATTAAAGTCTTTTCAAATTTCACACATAATCTGCCCGGGTATAAACAGCACAGGGGATACAACCAATACATATATAAATTATTAGGTGAAAAAACTGAGATTATCGACTGGACACACCAAGAGCATTTTGACTTAGTGTTCAATGGCGGTGGCGGAATATATTTCGATCACACAAGAGGTAATTTTTTACTTGAAATGCGAAACATGATACTCCGGATATTAGGAGCCCATGCTACCAGACGGATTGAGGTTTTTATCAGAAAAATTACTTTTCGCAGGGAAAACATCTGTTTTGATCAGCGGGTTGGTGTCGGAATTGGCATCGGTGAGTTTGCCTGGGGGGCACCATCCTTTTTTCGAAAATTATCTGAAATAGGGTCTTACTCTATGTTATTAGTACGCGACCACCACAGCCTGCATCAATTGGATAATTTTCGGATCAAGGCTGAAAAAGGAGAATTTTCAGATTTGGTTTTTTTAATGGGCTATTGGTTGAGAGCCATTCCAGAAAAAATAAAACCTTCACCCGATACCATAGGGATTGTATTGATGGACTGGCCCGGCAGCAAAGAGAGATTTGAAAAGATTAAGAATTTTGAACGCCTTATTGCTGCAAAAGGGTATGGTGTAAGGTATTTTTCATTTGACGAAAACCATGATGTTGCATATATCCGGGAATTCGGAGAGCGCAATCTTTTTGTCTGGCAACCGAATATATTATCCGTAGAGGATTTTCTAAAGTCTTTAGCCGCATGCGATGTCGTGATTACTACCAGAGCCCATGGCGCAATTGCGGGCGCATGTTTGGGTGCTGTTCCGATATGTATAAACATTTCGAAAAAACTGGAACAGGTTGCCGGTATGTTACCAAATGCTGCCAGCTTGATTAATGACGATTTTGCTGCAAAAGACCTGGTGCTGGAAGTGGAAAGCATAGCTAATCACTGGAAGAGAAAACAGGACTCGCTATATTTGGAAGTCCAAGAAAATCAAAAAAAAATGAACACTGGTATCGATCTGTTAATGAAATACTTACATGGATGATATCTCATACTTTAGCATAATAATACCCACCTTCAACAGAGCCGGGCTTTTGCGCAGAGCCATTCAATCGGTATTAGACCAACAGCATACTAAATTTGAGATCATTGTAGTGGACGATGGCAGTTCGGACAACACAGAAGAAATTGTCTCAACTTTTTCTGACACCCGGGTTCGGTATATAAAAAAAACGAATGAAGAACGGAGCATCGCACGAAACACAGGCATAGATATTTCAACTGGAAGCTACGTTTCATTTCTTGATTCAGATGACTATTTATATCCGAATCATTTCACTGAGGCACGTAAATCCATTATAAAAGAGGGTAATCCGGAGGTGTTTCATCTCAATTACGAATGTGTATACGGTCAGAATAAAAATACACGCCCAACTCTTCCGAACCGTGTAAATGACCTCGTGCTTGCAGATAACAGGTTAAGCTGTAACGGGGTTTTCATCAGACGGGATATTGCATTACAACACAAATTCATTCATCACAGGCGGGCGACCTATGCGGAAGACACTGAGTTGTGGATTCGCCTGGCTGCACGGTATGTATTTCATCATATACCTGTGGTCACTTCGGCAATTGAAATGCATCTTGAACGCAGCGCCTATACCGTAAAACCGGGGAGTCTTTTAAAAAGTACACTGTTAATCAGGAGAAACTTGTTGCAAGATCAAGCTGTCATTCGGTATTATGGAATGAAACGGATTGAGAAGTTTTTAGCCGGGAGGTTTTTACTGACGGCTGTTGTTTTCTCTACCGAAAACAAATCATGGGCACTCAGTTTATTACGAAGATCGTTGAGATTGGACTGGACTATGCCGCGTAAAAAAAGTTTTTGGGTAATTATTCGGAATGTTACTTTCAAATGAAACCGCTCGAACAAACAAATGTTTTATTGCTTATTCCCGATCTCGGTATTGGTGGCGCTGAACGGGCAATTTCGCGCCTGAGTGTTGAGCTTGCAAAAGTATGTAACGTTTATCTGTGCCGGTTTACAGACAGCGATACGATTATTTACCCGGTTGGAGGGCAGTTGCTGTCATTGAATGAACCTAAAAGAAAGAATTTCTTTCAAAAGTTAATGAGCATATATTTCCGGGCAACAAAACTTAAAAAAATAAAGAAGGACTTTGCTATACACTATTCCATATCCTTTTTAGAAGGGGCTAATTATATAAACATATTGTCCAGGCAGGGCGAAAGAACAATAATAAGCCTTCGTGGCTCAATACTGCACGACAAGGATATTCGCGGCATTCAGGGTGTTATTCGTAAAAGAATATTAATCCCCCTTCTGTACAGGCAGGCTGACAGAATTGTTGCGCTCAGTGAGGGACTCAAACATGAATTGTATGAACATTTTGGCGTTTCTGAAAAAAAAATAGAAGTTATCTACAATCACCTTGACGTTCCAGAACTGGAAGCACTTTCACGGCAGGAGGTGCCTGTTGAATTTAAAAATTTGCTTACACTGCCAACACTCATTATGTCGGGCAGGCTGCATCAGCAGAAAGGTCATCGGGAGTTTTTACATGTGTTTAAAGAGGTTAGATTAAAAACTCCGTGCAGGCTTGTCATCTTTGGCGATGGTGTACTAAGAGAGAAAAGTATACTGTGCGCAAAGAGTCTTCAACTGAAGACATACGATATCTGGAGTGGTGAAGCTGTAACTCCTGATTACGATGTGTACTTCATGGGTTATGTTAAAAACCCCTTTCACCTTATAGCCGCATCAACAATATTTGTTTTCCCTTCATTGTATGAAGGACTGGGGAATGCTCTCGTTGAGGCACTCGCCTGTAAAATAACCATTATTGCAACCGACTGCCATAGCGGTCCGCGGGAAGTTCTGGCTCCAGGCACTACTTCCGACTATCGTTTAAAAACAGCTGAGTATGCAAAATATGGTATTTTAATGCCTGTTCTTGACAATGTTGCCGCTGCCGGGGAATGGATAAGCGTATTGGAGAAAATTATAAACAATGTTTCACTACGGGAAACATATTCTTTTGAAAGCGCTAAACGGCTTTATGATTTTGATATGGATTTGATTATGCCTCGGTGGAAATCAATAATTGGTTATTAAATAATGAGTGGATGAAGAAGGTGTTGATCATAGATAACTCCAGCCATCTGACAGGCGCGTTCAAATCAATTTATGGTTTTATACAGGAAATTCCCGATGTGCAGTTTGTGTTTTGCATACCGTACAATTCAACTTTAAAAACCTCATTGCCGGAAAACTCATATTTCACATTGCCATTTATAGAAATTCAGCGTAGTTGGAAAATCCTTTTATATTTTCCGGTACTTTTGATAAACAGCTTTCGGATTTTTGTTCAGGTTAAAAAAAGGAAAATTCAGGTCATCCATGTAAATGATATGTACAATATGTGCGGTATTATAGTAAAAATGTGTGTGCCTTCGCTAAAATTGATACACCACATTCGTTTATTACCTTCTTCGTATTCAGCACCGCTTTATTCCGTATGGAAATGGCTTATAGTGAAGGCGGCTAATCATATAATCTGTGTGTCACAGGCTGTGCGAAAAAACTGGCCAGATTTTTCACACATTCATGTTATCCATGACGCTTTTCCTGTAAGCGAGGACATTGTAAAGCCTGATTATATAGGCAACCCCGTCAGATTCCTGTATTTGTCAAATTACATAAAAGGGAAAGGTCAGGAGTATGCACTTGAAGCTTTCAGGGAACTAACTAAAGAAGGAACTGAAGGCAGACTTATTTTTGCAGGAAGTGATATGGGACTCGAGAAGAATAAAAGATTTAAAGAAACCCTGATCCAGCAGGCAAAAAGTTTCAAAATAGAAGACCGTGTTGTATTTAAAGATTTTATTAAAAACGTTGAATCCGAAATAAAAGAGGCGGATGTTTTTCTGAATTTTTCTGACTCTGAATCGTTTTCCATGACTTGCCTGGAATCCTCCTTTTTTGGCACTCCGGTTATAGCAACTGACTGTGGGGGGCCTTCAGAAATCATTGAAAATGAAAAAACAGGGTTTATTGTACCGGTAAAAAATATCGATGCAATGAAGAATGCTATGCTGAAACTGGCATCGGACACAGCGCTAAGGCAAAAATTTTCCAAGCAGGGTCAGATTCGCGTTGCACAATTCTTTAATATTCAAAATCAAGCAAAGAGATTAACGAGTATTTATAATACTGTATAATCGCACATGATTTACGGTTACTCCTTCCTGCCATATTTGTATAGAAGACATTTGACTCAATGAAATGAAGGGATTATTCTGGTTCGTTCTGCTGTTCTTCGGGTATTGCAGCAATGCTTTGTCCCAATGCCCCCCCCAGTCGTTTACTGTTCCGGAAACAGCGTGTATTAACACAGATTTTCTCATAGAGAACATACCGGATGATTTTGCCGAATATCAATGGGACTTTTGTGCGGGAGATCTTAAGTTAACCCCCTCCTCAGAGATTGCCGCAAGTAATACGCTTTTGTTTCGAACCCGCTCCATCCGAATCGTTCAACAAGGTGACCAATGGTATGGTTTTACCATTGACCAGGCAAACAGCCCGTACCGGTTGATACGGTTTAGTTTCGGATCGAGCTTATTGAATGCCCCCACGATAACAAATCTGGGAAACCCTCAGGGATTGTTAAACGGTTCCTACGATCTTCAGCTTTACCACGAAAACAATGTATGGTATGCGCTTGTAGCCAACTCAGGCGGTAACAATCTTTTAAAAATCACGTTTGGCGAAGGTCTGGACATGGTACCCACTATTGAAGACCTTGGATCATTTGGCAACCTTAACGTTCCAAACGGAATTTTTATTGAACGAGTAGCGGGAATGTTATTCGCGTTTGTTACGAATGGCGGAGAGGCAAAAATAACCCGTCTCGATTTTGGCAACTCTATAAACAACACACCTGTCGTAACGTCTTTCCCTGTGCCCGGAGCAGTGACGCTTCGGGGTTTATCGCTCATCCGTGAATGTAATCGCTGGTTTGGGCTGGTTACTTCTTATGGCAACAACAAGGTTTTTTGGCTTGACTTTGTAGATGGTATTCAGCAGGTTCCGCAATCCGGAGAAATTACCTTTTTCACCAACTATAATTTTCCTGCCAATGTTTCCATCGTCATTGATGGAGCAGAGTATTTTGCTTTTATACAGTCTGCACTTGGACCGCTTTATAAACTTTCTTTCGGAGAAAGCATTATTGATAAGTCAGGCAGCGGAGTAAATCTTGGAAATTTGGACATTTCCCCTCATGAAAATTTCGCGCTGGAATTGATTAAAGTTCAATCGGACTGGATTGGATTCTCTATAGACCTGACTAACCGAAGACTTGTGAGATTAACATTCCCGACTACGTGTGATGCATCTATCCCTGTTTATCAGGGAATACAGCCTCCATTAGTTAATTACAACAGTGCAGGACAAAAGGATATTACTTTGACTGTTCAGGGTTTTGACGGATCAATAAATTCTCTGAGCGAACAAATAAATGTTGGAGCAGGTATTGCCCCTGATATTACGTTCACCTCTCAAAACCTTTGTGCCAACCATGATATTGACTTCACTTCATATAACACTTCCGAAAACATTACCGCTTATGCCTGGGATTTTGGCGACTCAAACAATTCTTCTCTCCCAAACCCCTCTCATATATTCAGCACAGCAGGAGAGTATGATGTTGGATTACTGGTAACGGCCTCCAATGGTTGTCAGAACGTGGCTAAAGAGAGGATTCGGATACACAATGAACCCCTTGCTGATTTTGCTATTCCCGCTATTGTCCCGATGTGTACAAATCAACAGTATAATTTTGGTAATGTGTCAGTCTATGATGTTGATTTTTCTCCTACCTGGCAGTGGCATGTGAATGGAACGCTGATTTCTACCGAACAAGACCTTGACTTTTCATTCTCTACACCTGTAAGTCAGGAGATCAAACTCATTGCTTCTATACCGGGTTGTGAGAGCGAAATAACCAAAACCATTTCTTCCGTAAGCGAAGGTTCTTTGGTAGATTTTTCATTCTCCGGCCACTGCGAAGATGAACCTGTTACCTTCACTAACACGTCATCAGGCACTATAACCGGTTATTCGTGGGATTTCGGCACCGGTCAGACATCAACGGACGAAAATCCGGAAAACATATTTACAACTGCCGGTACGTATGATGTAACGCTCACAGCCTCCAACGCAGCAGGCTGTAACAACACCCACACACAGCAGATTGTGATTTATTCAAAACCCGAACTGAATTTCAGCGTGTTGCTCCCGCCATTCTCTTGTAGCGGCACACCAACACTTTTTAATAATACAACACCTTCACCATCCGACAGCAACATCGAATCGTGGCTCTGGAACTTTGGCGATGCCGGCAGCAGTCAGAACACATCCGCACAGCACAATCCGCAGCACATCTATACCGATGCCGGTGAATATAGTGTGTTGCTGACCGCCACAACAAATTTTGCATGTTCAGCTACGTTGGAAAAAACCATAACCATTCACCAAACCCCGCAAGCTGATTTCATACACACACCTATTTGCGAAGATATAACCGTAACGTTTTCTGACGCTTCTTCAGGAACACCAACTGCCTGGAGCTGGCAAATCGCGAGCGGATTCTATACTTCAGGTAACCCCGAGCATATTTTTACAAACCCAGGCAGCTATGATGTTACGCTCTCTGTAACGGATACCAATAATTGTATCGGGACCATAACAAAAACTGTTATTGTGCCTGCGAAGCTTATGCCTGATTTTGCAGTAACAAAAAATTGTGCCGGCCACGAAGCGGAGTTTACAGACATCACCAACGATAGTGTCGACCCTGTTGCAGAATATGCGTGGAGTTTTGCAGGCATAGGCAGTGCGGAAACAAATCCTGTGGTACAAGTGTTTCCCAATGCCGGTGATTATACTGTTATGCTAACACTTACAACACAAACAGGTTGCGTGTATTCAGTTGGCAAAACAGTAACTGTTGTGGAGACGCCTGTCGCCTCTTTCACAGCCACGCCCATATCGGGTGAAGCACCCCTTGAAGTTCAGTTTAATAACGCATCAGGCCATGCCAGCAATTATTTGTGGATGTTTAATGGTGTTGATGGCCCGGTAAGCACGCAAGTTAATCCTTTGTTTACGTTTTTAACGGCAGGTGAATATCCGGTTATGTTGATTGCATTAAACATGCAGGGCTGTTCCGATACGGTCAGCGTTATGATTAATGCGTTTGCGCCCTTGTTTCCGTTTTTGTCAAGGCCGCCTTATCCCAACCCTGTTCCGGGCGATGCAGAGATTAACGTGCAGTGGGAAACCAATACTACGGAAGAGCTGAACATACAGGTAATTGACGCTTTAGGCCATGAGATTGGCACTACGCGCGTGCAATCCGTTATCGGGATGAACCACATTGCCCTGAAAACAACCGGGTTACGGGCGGGGGTGTATTTTTTCAGATTAACATACCAGCAGTACACTGCGGTGTACCGGGTGGTTATTTTGTAATAAAAAGTGAGCGGCTTCAACTTTCTGTCCTCTTTTATTTTATTTTTACCAAATATTATTTGGTAAACTATTCAGCGTATGAAAAGCATAAAACTTGATAGCACCGACCGGAAAATCCTGGAGCTTCTGCAACGTAATTCCAATATAACCAATGCACTTTTGGCTAAAGAAATCGGCTTGTCACCGGCACCTACTCTTGAGCGGGTGAGCAAGCTCGAAAAGGCCGGTGTAATTCAAAGTTATCATGCAGTTATCGACCCGGCCTCTGTTGGCCTTGGTGTAAGCACGTTTGTTATGGTTACGTTGAAAGGCCACAACAAGGAGAACATTGAGAAATTCATAAACGCCATTGATAAAGTTGATGAGGTTATTGAATGTCATCATATTACCGGTGCAGGCGATTTTATTTTGAAAATTATCTGTGCCGATATAGCCGCATATCAGCAACTGATGTTAGAGAAGGTGTCGAATATTGACGTGGTGGATAGCCTTCAGTCGATGGTGGTACTTTCTACCATGAAAAGCAGCAAAGTGTTGCCTATTCCTAACTGATATGGTTTCGGAGAAAACGTTGATTCTGGATGCTGCCCAGGTGAAGCAGAAAATCCGCAGAATGGCTTTTGAGATATATGAAAATAATTTCAAAGAGAAGTCCATTATTGTTGCGGGCATTGACGGCCAGGGATATGTGCTTGCAAAGTTGCTCACAAAAGAACTGGAAGCGATTGCACCTGTTGAAGCTAAGTTGGTAAAAGTTGGCTTAGATAAACTTGCACAACAACAGGGCGAAGTGATAGTTGATTGCGATATAAAAGATGTAAGAAAGAAAAGTATCATACTGGTTGACGATGTGCTGAACACGGGGCGCACATTGGCTTACGGTTTAAAACCTTTTCTTAATGCCGGTGTAAAGAAGATTGAAACAGCCGTGTTGGTAAACCGAAGCCACGCTAATTTTCCTATCTATCCGCAATACACAGGCTATGCGCTTGCTACAACCATAAAAGACCATGTTGAGGTTGTGTTGGGAAAAGAGTCTGCCGTTTATTTGAAGTAAGAGTTATTACACGAATTACGTCAATCGCAGATTATCGGAGTATCGGCATCGGGTAACGCCCCAAACCACACTACGCCATATTCTTTATAAATACCTATTCCGATAGCTTTCCAGGCAACTTGCTTCCATGTTCCTTCATTGATAATAATCTGGTTGTGCCCGGGGCTTTTTTTCCATCCGGCCAAACCTTCTTCGGCATTGGCGCCTGCCGTACTGAAATAAGAAATTTCATACCCGTTACTATTATATCCCGAAATTTCGCGGGGCTTATCCCACATGCAACGCGCCTCTTTGTGGTCATTGGTATAGCAGCAGGCCGTCCAGTTCCCTTTTTTCGACCAACTGTGCAGGTTGCACCTCTTGCTATCCGGGTTGTAGTTTTCACTCAGGTCTTTTGCGTGAAGTTGGGCTACCAGAGTGAGTTTTTCAGAGAGGGGAATGACCGGTAATCCGTTTTCCTGCCGGTAGGCCATAACCAGGTCGTATAGCTTTTTTTCCTCAGGCTGTAAACAAATGGCTGGGTATTTTTTATTGCCGGAAGATATAAACAACAGGCCAATCAGGAATATGGAAAATGGTAACGATTTCATAGCCGGTTATTTAACAAAAAATGCCCCAATTGCTTTAAGCTGTTTATTTCTATCCTGATTTTTTTAATTTCGGGGCTCATTATTGAGTTACAATTTAATCCATTATACGAAATGAGCGACCAGAAAATAAGTATTCAGAACGGTAAACTTAATGTTCCTGACAACCCAACAATCCCGTTTATTGAGGGAGATGGCACAGGCGTAGATATTTGGCCGGCTTCGCAACTTGTGTTTGACAAGGCTGTGGAGAAAGCATACAGTGGCAAGAGAAAAATTAACTGGAAAGAGGTGTTGGCCGGTGAAAAGGCCTTCAACAAAACCGGTAGCTGGATGCCCGATGAAACTATGGATGCATTCCGCAGTTACCTCGTAGGAATTAAAGGGCCATTAACTACGCCTGTGGGCGGAGGCATTCGCTCGCTGAATGTTGCGCTGCGCCAGGATTTGGATTTATATGCCTGCGTGCGTCCGGTGCGTTGGTTTACGGGTGTTCCTTCTCCTGTAAAGGAACCACACAAAACCGACATGGTAATTTTCCGCGAAAACACTGAAGATATATATGCGGGTATTGAATTTCAGCAAGGAACAGACGACAACAAAAAATTTCTTAGCCTGTTTGAAGAAAACTACCCCAAGCTGTACAAGAAAATTCGTTTTCCTGAAACGTCAGGCATCGGCATTAAGCCCGTATCGAAAGAAGGAACGGAACGCTTAGTTCGTGCAGCCATTGAGTTTGCCATTGCACATAAAAAACCAAGCGTAACATTGGTGCATAAGGGCAACATTATGAAATTTACGGAAGGCGGTTTCCGCGATTGGGGTTATGCGCTTGCTAAAAATGAGTTTGGCGCTAAAGACCTTGACGGTGGCCCATGGCAGGTGATTGAGAAAGACGGTCACAAGATTGTGGTTAAAGATTCTATTGCCGATGCTTTCTTACAACAAATCCTGTTGCGCCCTGATGAATATTCGGTTGTGGCAACATTAAACCTTAACGGAGACTATATTTCTGATGCGCTTGCAGCCATTGTTGGTGGTATAGGCATTGCACCCGGAGGTAACATTAACTATGTAACCGGTCATGCTATTTTTGAAGCCACACACGGCACAGCGCCCAAGTATGCCGGTCAGGACAAAGTAAATCCAGGCTCGGTAATTCTTTCGGGTGTGATGATGCTTGAATATATGGGTTGGCAGGAAGCTGCCGACCTGATCGTTAAAGGGCTGGAAGGAGCTATTTCATCCAAAAAGGTAACATACGATTTTCACCGGCTGATGGAAGGAGCAACGTTATTGAAGTGTTCTGAGTTTGGTCAGGAAGTGGTGAAACATTTCTGATAAGTTTTTTCTTAACCTGATAAAAAAGACCGGTTGTATTGACCGGTCTTTTTGTTTTTTGGTTGATAAACAAGAACTGTAACGGAGGGAAATCAAAACCCTAACATCTTAATAGCGGTAATCGCTGCCTCCTCACCTTTGTTACCATATTTACCTCCCGCACGGTCGAAAGCTTGCTGCTTGTTCAATGTTGTTAATATACCAAAGATTGCAGGCTTACCTGTTTTTAATCCAACTTCGGTTATGCCATAAGCTACTGCCTGGCAGATGTAATCAAAGTGTGGTGTTTCGCCTTGTATTACACAACCTAAAGAAATTACAGCGTCAATGTCATCGCGCTGTGCAAGCCACTGCGCACCTAATGAAAGTTCAAATGTGCCCGGCACATTTTTTCTGATGATGTTTTGTTTTTGTACGCCATGTTGAATCAGGCTTGTTACCGCTCCGTTATACAGAGCTTCGGTTATCTCCTCATTCCACTCGGCCACAACAATGGCTATACGTGTTGCAGACAAGTCAATGCGGGTTTTAATTTTTCCAGAAGGTAGGACACCGGCCATAGTCAAGTATTGGTTTGATAAAAATACAGAAACAAAAAAGGGATAGAAACCTATCCCCTTCAAAAGTAATTTAATTTCTTTTACGAATTGCTTTCCAGTTTCGCTTTAAACTTGCGTGCGTTCTGGTACTCGGCCGACTCCCAGTATTTGGTTATAATCTGGTCGTAAGCATCTTTTGCTTTTTCTGCCTGGTTCAGTTTTTCGTAGGCTAATGCTGCCTTCATTAAATAGGTTGGTGTAAAAAAGCGATTGGGTTTATAGGCGGCAGCCTTATTGTAATACTTTGCGGCTTCTTCAAACTGCTCTTCTTCCATGTAGCTATCGCCAATTAAGCTGTAAGCGCGTGCCTGCACCAACAAGTCGTTCGAGCTGAAATCCTGAAGGTAAAGCCTCGCAGCTTCAAACTTGCCTTGTTTCAGGTAAGCCACACCGGCATAGAAGTGCGCCAGGTTTGCAGCATCCGAAAATTTATATTCATCAATGATATCGATAAAGCCTAAGTTATTACCATCGCCATTCAGGGCAAGGTTAAGGCTATCCGCTTCAAAATAGTAAACGGCCTGGAACATTTCGCGCTGGGCCTGGGCATCCTGGCTTGATTTATAATATTCAAAACCAAAATATCCGGCAACGCCTACCAACAACACGGCCACTACTCCAATAACCAATTTGGAGTTTTGCTCTAACCAGTTTTCTGCTCCTTCAAGCTTTTCGGCAAGGGCATCTGCATTTTGTAACAAGTCTTTTGATTCGTTTTTCTTCGCCATGATATTACATGAATTAGCCCCCGACTCCTGTCAGGAGGGGCCGCAAAACTACTAATTACGGGGTATTAAACAAAAGAGAGGTTTTAATCAGTAATGAAGGGATAATCGGCCTCTGCATAAATATCGGTCAAGGCCTCCGAAGGGTCGGGAAAGTTCGATTCTTCCGCAAACTTCACACTTTCCTCAACCTGAGCGGCTACTTTTTCTTCAATCTTCTGAAGCTCCTTTTCAGTAGCAAATTTCTTATCCAACACGGTTTTACGCACCACTTCAACAGGGTCGCGTTGCTTATATTCTTCTACTTCTTCTTTGGAGCGGTATTTTTGCGGGTCGGACATGGAGTGCCCTTTATAGCGATAAGTTCTGAACTCCAGGAGGGTAGGACCATCGCCTTTGCGGGCACGTTCGGCAGCACGGGCAACAGCTTTGTGTACTTCTTCAACGCTCATAGCGTCAACAGGTTCAGAAGGCATATCATACGATTCGCCCAAGGTGTACAGATCAGTTACGTTGGAAGTCCGTTGAACGGAAGTTCCCATGGCGTAACCATTATTCTCAATAACAAATATTACGGGCAGTTTCCATAACATGGCTAAGTTAAGGGCTTCGTGGAAAGCGCCCTGACGAACGGCTCCATCGCCCATATAACAAATACACAACTTGCCTGTTTTGTTATATTTTTCTGCGAAAGCAATACCAGCGCCTAACGGAATTTGACCGCCCACGATGCCATGCCCCCCGATAAAGCCAACCGATTTATCAAAAATGTGCATGGAGCCACCCTTGCCTTTTGAGCAGCCGGTTTCTTTTCCGTACAGCTCGGCCATTACGGCATTCGGGCTGGTGCCCAATGCCAACGGATGCCCGTGGTCGCGGTAAGCGGTTATCCACTTGTCGCCTTTTTGCAAGGCTGTTACGGCACCGGCAGCACATGCTTCCTGCCCGATGTACAAGTGACAGAAGCCTTTTATTTTTTGCATACCATAAAGCTGCCCTGCTTTTTCCTCAAACTTGCGCATCAGTAACATGCTCTCATACCAGTACAGATAGGTTTCTTTTGAAAAACCGGTGTCAGATGATTTAGAGGCGTTGCTTTTCTTAGCTTTGGTGGTCGTTGACATATCCCTAATTTTGATTCGGACTGCGAAAATAGGGTACAATTGGTCAACTGCCAAGTATATCTTGAAATACGGAGTCCACGCATTTTTTAAACGAATTGCCAGCACGTGCGCCTGAACAGACTTCAGTTAAACAACTTTAAAAATTATGGCGACCTGGAACTGAAGTTTCCGGCCCAGGTTAATTTTTTATTGGGATTAAATGGCAGCGGCAAAACAAATTTGCTCGAAGCCATTTACTGTTTGTCGGCAACAAAAGGTTTCGCGGGCGCTTCCGATACGCAGAACATTAAATACGGAGCTGATTTTTTTTACCTCCGTGGCGAGTTTGAAAACAACACGAAAATCCACGAGGTATTTTGTCAGGTGCAACCAGGCAGGAAAAAAATATTTCGGGAGGATAGCCGCGATTATGAAAAAATGAGCGAGCATGTTGGCCGCTACCCGGTTGTGCTCATCTCACCGCTTGATGTTGACTTAGTGAAGGAGAGTAGCGATGCACGCAGGCGTTTTTTCGACCAGATGATTTCCCAGGTTGACCATGTTTACCTCGAAGCGTTGCTGGAATATCATCATGCCCTGAAGCAACGCAATGCCCTGCTCAAAATGTTTGCTGAACAAAACAACATTGATTATCAAATGATTGACTTGTACAACCAGCAATTGTCGCGGACAGGAAAAATTCTTCATGAAAAGCGAAAGGCATTTGCTTCCGGATTTTTGCCACTATTTAATAAGGCTTATGCCTTGTTGGTAGATGAACAGGAAGAAGCCGCGCTGGTTTATTCTTCCGGGCTGGAAAGTAAAAGCATGGAGGAGGGATTAAAAAGTAGTTTGAAAAAAGACCTGGTTTTGCAGCGCACCACCTTTGGCATTCATCGCGATGATTATATGTTCGGGTTTGCGCATGGCGAACTGAAGCGGTTAGGCTCGCAGGGTCAGCAAAAATCATTTTTGGTTGCCGTTAAACTTGCCCAGGTTGAGGTTATTAAGGAGCATCTTGGGTTTAGCCCCATTTTATTGTTGGATGATATTTTTGATAAATTAGATGACACCAGGATAGCTCGGTTGCTCCAAATTGTTTCCGGGGCAGACTATGGCCAGGCATTTATTACCGATGCCGGCCCTGAACGAACCTTGAAAATGATGGCGGAACTGAACATACCCGGAGATATTTTTGAGGTTGAAAAAGGCACTATCCGCGTTAAGCAAAAAGCACGTGAAGTATAACAAAGACGATAAGGCCGGTATAACACCAATCGGGGATGCTATTCGCAACCTCCTGAATTCCTATCAGTTAGAATCAAAATATGACGAAGCCCGCGTAATTGCCTCGTGGGAAAGATTAGTAGGCGAGCCGATAGCCAAACGAACCAAAAAAGTATTTATAAAAAGAGGGGTACTTTTCGTAGAATTTAAAACCGCTTCCATGAAAAATGACTTCCTCCTCCATAAGTCGAAGGTGATTGAGCTCTTTCAGCAAGAGTTTGGAAAGGGCGTTGTTACTGACATTGCCATTATTTAGCAACCCGATTGTTTTCCGGGCTTTTTTAAAATGTTTGACTAAACCAAAAAACCGTATAATTTTGCACTCCTATTTTTAGAAATCCCCGTTTTGGATGCGTTCCAGTGGGCTTTTCAAAAGCGTTCTTAGGAAATGTTGAGTATCGGGATTGGTGAGGAGTAAAAGCCCCTGATTCCGTTGAAAGGGGGAATACCAAAGCGGCCAACTGGGACAGACTGTAAATCTGTTGTCTTATGACTTCATAGGTTCGAATCCTATTTCCCCCACAAATGATTTGCGATTGCAGATTTTGGATTTACGATTAAATCGTCAATCAGAAATCGAAAATCTTAAATCAATTGCGGGAGTAGCTCAGTTGGTAGAGCGGCAGCCTTCCAAGCTGCAGGTCGCGGGTTCGAGCCTCGTCTCCCGCTCTGACGCTGTTGTAGCTCAGGGGTAGAGCACTTCCTTGGTAAGGAAGAGGTCGTGAGTTCAATTCTCATCAACAGCTCTAAGACCGTTGCTGTTTCCCTGAAAACGCAACAACCAATCAGAAAGAAGTTCTGATTGCAGATATATTGAAAATTGAATGTGCTGATTTCGGATGAGTAGCGCCATCGGTTTGGAAATCAACTTGTTCAACCTGCCGCAAGGCAGACGAATAAACCCTTATTCGACAGGCTTATCATGTTTAGGGTGTATCTTCTGAAAGGAAGATTTAAGAGGTAACAAACTTAAATTAATTATACACTTTAAACTTTAACTGGAATTTTCAAATATGGCTAAAGAAACATTTGATCGTTCAAAACCACACGTAAACATTGGTACCATCGGTCACGTTGACCACGGAAAAACCACCCTTACTGCTGCAATTACTCAGGTTCTTGCAAACAAGGGTCTTGCTGCAATGCGCGACTTCTCTTCTATTGACAACGCTCCTGAAGAAAAAGAACGCGGTATCACTATTAACACATCGCACGTAGAATACGCTACTGATAAGCGTCACTACGCTCACGTTGACTGTCCTGGTCACGCTGACTATGTGAAGAACATGGTTACAGGTGCGGCCCAAATGGACGGAGCTATTCTTGTAGTAGCTGCAACTGACGGCCCTATGCCGCAAACCCGCGAGCACATCCTGTTGGCTCGTCAGGTAGGTGTACCTGCGCTTGTTGTGTTCATGAACAAAGTTGACCTGGTTGATGATGAAGAATTGTTGGAACTTGTTGAAATGGAAGTTCGCGAACTTATGTCTTCTTACAGCTTCCCTGGCGATACAATGCCTGTTATCAGAGGTTCTGCTCTTGGCGCCTTGAATGGCGAGCCTAAGTGGGTTGAAAAAGTTGAGGAATTGATGAATGCTGTTGATGAGCACATTCCGATTCCTACCCGTTTGATTGATAAAGATTTCTTGATGCCTGTTGAAGACGTGTTCTCGATCACTGGTCGCGGAACCGTAGCCACTGGTCGTATTGAACGTGGTGTTATCAACTCTGGCGATCCGGTTGAAATCCTTGGTATGGGTGCTGAAAACCTGAAATCTACCGTAACAGGTGTTGAAATGTTCCGCAAAATCCTTGACAGAGGTGAAGCTGGTGACAACGTAGGTCTGTTGTTGCGCGGTATTGAAAAGGAGCAAATCCGCAGAGGTATGGTTATTTGCAAGCCTGGTTCTGTAACGCCTCACGCTAAGTTCAAGGCCGAGGTTTACGTATTATCTAAAGAAGAAGGTGGTCGTCACACGCCATTTTTTAACAAATACCGCCCTCAGTTCTACTTCCGTACTACAGATGTAACAGGAGAGATTATGTTGCCTGCCGGTGTAGAAATGGTTATGCCTGGCGATAACATCTCTATTGAGGTTCAGCTGATCAACAAGATCGCTATGGAAAAAGGTCTTCGTTTTGCTATCCGCGAAGGTGGCCGTACCGTAGGATCTGGTCAGGTTACTGAAATTCTTGACTAATCAATAACAAGTGCCCGAAAGGGCATTTGTCTGAAAATCAATAACATAAGGCGTTTCTGAAATTTTAAGGAACGCCTTTGTTTTCTATGTTTCTATTTCTACCTTTGCAGTCCTTTTGGGCTGCATAAGGTATTGAAATGTAACTTGGTGTAACTCAAAGGGTTGAGGAGGCTTAAAAAGTTTGCAAAACCACGGGGTTCACCAAAAAAACGGGTGTAGCTCAATTGGTAGAGCAGCGGTCTCCAAAACCGCAGGCTGGGAGTTCGAGTCTCTCCACCCGTGCTAAACGCAAAAACTGATGCAGAAGATTAAAACATTCTTTGTGGAATCCTGGGACGAACTTAAAAACAAAGTTTCCTGGTCCAGTTTTAATGAGTTGCAGAGCAGCGCCATTCTGGTGCTGGTAGCTTCAACAATTTTTGCATTGGTTATTGGTGGCATCGACTGGGTTTTCAAAACCGGGTTGGAGTGGTTTTACAGGGAATTTTAACCGGGCAGGGCGATGGGCGAATTGAAGTGGTATGTGTTGCGCGTCATCAGCGGCCAGGAAAAGAAGGTTAAAGCCTACCTGGAAAATGAGATTGACCGTGAGAAACTCCAGGAATATATTCCGCAGGTTCTTATTCCTTCTGAAAAGGTGTATGAAATGCGGGGCGGAAAGAAACGTGTTCGGGAAAGAAATTTCTTCCCCGGTTACGTGTTGCTCTCGGCCGATCTTTCGCACGGAGAAGCCTACCATTCGGTTAACAATATTCCGGGTGTAATCGGGTTTCTGGGCAACAAAGGTACGGGTTCCTCAAAAGATCCGGTGCCGTTGCGTCAATCCGAAGTGAACAGAATTCTCGGAAAGGTTGATGAGATTGACTCGTTTGATGAGAAACTGGAAACACCTTTTATTAAAGGTGAATCAGTAAAAGTAATGGACGGGCCATTTAGTGGGTTTACAGGAACAGTGGAAGAGATTTTTGAGGAGAAAAAGAAACTCAACGTAATGGTGAAGATATTCGGCAGGAACACACCTGTTGAATTGAATTATATGCAGGTTGAAAAGTTAGATTAAGAAATATCATGGCAAAGGAAATTACAGGGTATTTGAAATTGCAGGTAAAGGGAGGTTCAGCAAACCCATCTCCTCCGATTGGTCCTGCATTGGGTAGCAAGGGTCTTAATATTATGGACTTTTGCAAACAGTTTAATGCGCGTACTCAGGATAAGCCGGGTCAATTGCTTCCGGTTTTGATCACTATATATAACGATAAGTCGTTCGATTTTGTAATCAAAACACCGCCCGCAGCTAACCTTATTCTGGAGACGATGAAAAAGCAGAAGGGTTCAAACGAACCTAACCGCAGTAAAATCGGATCCATTACCTGGGATCAGGTAAAAGCCATTGCCGAATTGAAAATGCCTGATTTGAACGCATTTAAAATTGAATCGGCAATGAAAATGGTTGCCGGTACGGCCAGAAGTATGGGTGTTACTGTTGCGGGTACACCGCCCTGGGAAAACTAAATAACCGACTGATTACAGAAGAAAGTCATGGCAAAGATTTCAAAAAACAGAAAAGCCGTAGAGGCAAAATATAATCCGGATAAACTCTATTCGCTGGAGGACGCATCAGCACTGTTGAAGGATATTACCTTCACCAAGTTTGATTCTTCCGTTGACTTAGACATCCGGTTAGGTGTTGATCCTAAAAAATCCGACCAAATGGTGCGTGGCGTAGTGTCACTTCCTCATGGTCTCGGAAAATCGGTTCGGGTACTGGTACTTTGTACGCCTGATAAAGTTCAGGATGCAAAAGATGCAGGTGCCGAACACGTAGGCCTGGATGAGTACATCCAAAAAATTGAAGGAGGTTGGACAGATATTGACGTAATCATCTGTACACCTACAGTAATGGCCAAAGTTGGTAAACTTGGCAAGGTGTTGGGCCCACGCGGCTTAATGCCAAACCCTAAATCAGGAACTGTTACGCTCGAAGTTGGTAAAGCGGTAAAAGAAGTAAAAGCCGGTAAAATCGACTTCAAAATTGATAAAACAGGAATCATCCACGTAAGCATCGGGAAAGCTTCCTTCTCGCCTGATAAAATCAGGGATAATGCTATCGAGATGATTAATGTGGTTTCCAAACTGAAGCCCGCCTCAGCGAAAGGTGCATACTTTAGAAGCATCTGCCTTTCAACAACTATGAGTCCGGGTGTTAAGATTGACATGGGTTCTATTGCTGGTATCTAAGAAAATAAAAACATGACCAGAGAAGAAAAAGTACAAATTATAGAGGAACTCAGTCAGAAGTTTGCAGACAACATGCACTTCTACATTACCGATGCAGGCGGGTTAACCGTTGCCGAGGTAAACAATTTCAGAAGGCTCTGCTTTAAAAGCGGCATCGAATACCGTGTGTATAAAAACACATTAATTCGTAAAGCCCTTGAGAAGCGGGAAGGTGTTGACTACTCTCCGCTTTTCGGAACATTACATGGCTTTTCAGGCGTTCTCTTCTCAAAAGAAGCCGGAAACCTGCCTGCCCGTGTAATTAAAGAGTTTCGTAAAAAACTGGATGGCAAACCTGTACTGAAGGCAGCCTCTATCGACTCCGATTTTTTTATCGGAGATGAAAACCTCAATGCGCTCAGCGAGCTGAAAAGCAAGAATGAGCTTATTGGCGATGTTATTTCCTTGCTGCAATCACCTGCCAAAAACGTGCTGTCGGCTTTGTTAAGCGGCAAGCAAACCCTTGGTGGATTGATGAAAACCCTGGAAGAACGGGCAAAATAAATTGTTGTATCAAAATTTTAAATTTTAGTAAAAATGGCTGACGTAAAAGCTCTCGGAGATCAACTTGTTGAACTCACTGTTAAAGAAGTAAGTGAACTCGCTGCTTACCTGAAAGAAACCCATGGCATTGAGCCTGCAGCTGCTGCGGTAGTAGCGGGTCCTGCTGCCGGTGGTGCAGGTGGTGGCGCTGCTGCTGAAGAAAAAACTAATTTCGATGTTGTATTGAAGGCTCCTGGTGCTAACAAACTTCAGATTGTGAAGCTTGTTAAGGAACTTACCGGTCTTGGCTTGAAAGAAGCTAAAGATGTAGTGGACGGAGCTCCTAAAACAATCAAAGAAGGCTTACCTAAGGATGAAGCTGAAAGCCTCAAAAAGCAACTCGTTGAAGCGGGTGCTGAAGTTGAGTTGAAGTAAGCTTCTTGAAGGCGAAGGGTACGTCTAACGCCTTCTGTTAGACCTTGCCCCGGTGCGCAAACCGGGACAAGGTCTATTCCTATTTATACCTAAGGTATTTTTATACTAAGGGTATTTATACCTGTGGCACCGTACCGGCCGCAGTTTCGTCCAGGATTTGAACATAAACGTTAAGCACCTTGGCAAAGAAAAACAGTAACGGTAGAATTGATTTCTCCTCGGTAGAAAAAATAATTGACTACCCCGATTTTCTGGATGTACAACTCCAGTCATTTAAAGATTTTTTGCAAATCGATACGCCTGCCGAAAAACGGCAGAACGAAGGTTTGTATAAAGTTTTTGCCGAAAACTTTCCCATCTCCGATTCGCGCGAAAATTTCGTGCTGGAGTTTGTGGATTACACTATCGACCCGCCAAAGTATGATGTGGACGAGTGTATCGATCGCGGATTAACATTTTCCGTACCCCTTAAAGCAAAATTGCGCCTCACCTGTAATGATGAGGACAATGAAGATTTTGAAACGATAGAACAGGAAGTGTTCCTCGGGAACATTCCCTACATGACTGAAAAAGGTTCGTTCGTAATCAACGGAGCCGAGCGTGTAATCGTGTCGCAACTTCACCGTTCACCAGGTGTGTTCTTCGCCATGAGCAAACACACTAACGGTACCAAGCTGTATTCGGCACGTATCATACCGTTTAAAGGTTCATGGATTGAATTTGCAACGGATGTAAACTCAGTGATGTATGCGTACATCGACCGTAAAAAGAAATTTCCAGTAACCACATTGCTTCGTGCTATTGGTTTCGGAACGGATAAAGATATTCTTGATCTCTTCGGCCTGTCTGAAGAGGTTGAAGCCGATAAAAACTCGTTGAAGAAAATTGCGGGCCGCAAACTTGCCGCGCGTGTTCTTCGCACCTGGACAGAAGATTTCGTGGATGAAGATACCGGTGAGGTAGTGTCTATCGACCGTAACGAAGTGTTGCTGGAGCGCGACCACGTATTGTCGCAGGAAGATGTGGACACTATCCTGGAATCAGGCGTGAAGTCTATCATTCTACATCGCGAAGATGTGAACGTGGCCGATTACCACATTATCTTCAATACGTTGGCAAAAGATAACTCCAACTCTGAAAAAGAAGCGGTTGAACAAATCTATCGCCAGCTAAGAAATACCGAAGCGCCCGATGAACAAACAGCGCGTGATATTATCCAGAGTTTGTTCTTCAGCGAAAAGCGTTACGACCTTGGCGAAGTTGGCCGTTACAGAATCAACAAAAAATTAGGTCTTGACCTTGGTTACGATCAGCGTGTACTTACCAAAGAGGATATTATCCTTATCGTGAAGTACCTGATCGGGTTGATTAACTCAAAAGCGTTAATCGATGATATCGATCACTTGAGTAACCGTAGGGTGCGCACCGTAGGTGAACAATTATATACGCAATTCGGTGTTGGCCTGGCCCGTATGGCCAGAACCATTAAAGAAAGAATGAACGTTCGCGATAACGAAGACTTTAAACCGGTTGATCTGATCAACGCGCGTACATTGTCTTCTGTTATCAACTCATTCTTCGGTACGAACCAGCTTTCGCAGTTCATGGATCAAACCAATCCGTTGGCCGAGATTACGCACAAGCGTAGAATGTCAGCCCTCGGCCCAGGTGGTCTTTCGCGCGAACGGGCAGGCTTTGAAGTTCGTGACGTGCATTATACGCACTATGGCCGTTTGTGTACTATCGAAACACCGGAAGGCCCGAACATCGGGTTGATTTCATCCCTTTGTGTTCATGCCAAAGTGAACAAAATGGGCTTTATTGAAACGCCTTATCGCAAAATTGAAAACGGAAAGGTTAAGAAGGAACTGATATTCCTTACAGCCGAAGAAGAAGATACACACAACATTGCGCAGGCAAATGTGAAGGTTAAATCAAATGGCGAGTTTATCGAAGAACGGGTGAAGGCTCGTTTTGAAGGCGACTTCCCGGTGGTTGAGCCTACGGAGTTAAAATATATGGACATTGCTCCGAACCAGATTGTTTCGGTGGCTGCGTCCATGATTCCGTTTCTTGAGCATGACGATGCCAACCGTGCATTGATGGGCTCAAACATGCAGCGTCAGGCTGTGCCGTTGGTACGCCCCGAAGCGCCAATTGTTGGAACCGGCCTGGAAGGACGTATCGCATTGGATTCGCGTGCGCTGATTACCGCTGAAGGTGATGGCGTAGTGGAGTTTGTAGATGCGAAGAAAATAATTGTACGGTATGATGTTACTGAAGAGCAACGCTCTGTAAACTTCGACAACGAAGTAAGAACATATAGCCTGGTGAAATTCAGAAGAACCAACCAGGATACTTGTATCAATCACACTCCGTTGGTTAGAAAAGGCGACCGGGTTACAACTGGTCAGCCGTTGGTAGAAGGTTATGCAACCAACAAAGGCGAATTGGCGCTTGGCAGAAACCTGTTGGTGGCCTACATGCCTTGGCAGGGATACAATTTCGAGGATGCGATTGTGATTTCCGAGAAAGTTGTTCGCGATGACGTGTACACTTCCATTCACATTGAAGAATTTGAACTTGAAGTGCGCGATACCAAGCGTGGTGAAGAAGAATTAACTTCTGAAATTCCGAACGTAAGCGAAGAAGCTGTTAAGCATTTGGATGAGAACGGTATCATTCGCGTTGGCGCTGAAGTAAAAGAAGGCGACATCCTGATAGGTAAGATTACCCCGAAAGGCGAAACCGATCCTACACCAGAAGAAAAACTATTGCGCGCGATATTTGGCGACAAGGCAGGCGATGTTAAAGATGCTTCGCTCAAGGCGCCCCCGTCATTGAAAGGCGTTGTTATCGACACTAAATTATTCTCCAGGCCGAAACGCGATAAGGATGTTCGCACCAAGTCGAAGAAAGAACTTGATGCGCTGAAGAACAAGTACAGCAAAACACTTGCTGATTTGCGTTCGGAGATGGTTAAGAAACTTTCGGCCTTGTTGAATGGAAAATCCAGCAATGGCGTTAAGCATAAGTTTGGCGATGAGTTTATCAGCAAAGGCGTGAAGTTCTCTACCAAAGTTATTGAGAACAACCTCTTCCCGGATAAGAACATCTATCGTGATGAGAGTAATTATGCCGTACCGGAAGAAGTAAATTTGATTGCTGATATTTCACTTGACAATTGGACAAGCGATGATCATACCAATGACCTCGTTGCCCAGTTGGTAAAGAATTATTTAGTGAACAGAAATGCACATGCCGGTGAATTTAAACGCGAACGTTTTGCACTTGAGGTAGGCGATGAACTTCCTACGGGCATTGTTCAATTAGCTAAAGTGTATATCGCGAAGAAGCGTAAACTTAAAGTAGGCGATAAGATGGCGGGTCGTCACGGTAATAAGGGTGTTGTAGCCCGTATTGTTCGTGAAGAAGATATGCCATTCCTCGAAGACGGAACACCGGTGGATATTTGTTTGAACCCGCTTGGTGTACCTTCTCGTATGAACCTGGGTCAGCTTTACGAAGCGGTACTTGCCTGGGCAGGATTGAAACTTGGCCGCAAGTATGCTACTCCTATTTTTGATGGTGCTTCGCTTGAAGAGGTACAGAATGAATTGAAGGAAGCCGGCTTGCCTGAGTTTGGCAGAACATACCTGTATGACGGATTGAGCGGTCAGATGTTTGACCAGCCTGTTACCGTAGGTGTAGCGTATATGCTGAAACTCGGCCACTTGGTTGATGATAAAATGCACGCACGTTCTATCGGGCCGTACTCGCTTATTACACAACAGCCGTTGGGTGGTAAGGCACAGTTTGGCGGACAGCGTTTTGGAGAGATGGAGGTTTGGGCAATCGAAGCATTTGGTGCTTCGCACATCCTGCAAGAAATCCTCACTATCAAATCGGATGACGTTATTGGTCGTGCAAAAGCATACGAGTCGATTGTGAAAGGAGAAAATATGCGTAAACCGAATATTCCTGAATCATTTAATGTACTTGTGCATGAACTTAGAGGTTTGGCACTTGAAATCACAATGGATTAAAAGTCAGTAAGTCAGTGAAGACTTTGGACTTCCTGACTTACCGACTTCCTGACTAAAATGAATTAATAACTGAAACGAGAAAATATGTCTTTCAGAAAAAATAAAAAATTCAACAGCGATTTTTCCAAAATCACCATCAGCTTAGCTTCACCGGAATCTATTCTGGAAAGTTCTCATGGCGAGGTAACACAACCGGAAACCATTAATTACAGAACGTACAAGCCTGAAATGGGCGGATTGTTCTGCGAGCGGATTTTTGGCCCGGTTAAAGATTGGGAATGTCATTGCGGTAAATACAAGCGCATCCGTTACAAAGGTATCATCTGCGATCGTTGCGGTGTAGAAGTTACCGAGAAGAAAGTAAGACGTGAACGCATGGGGCACATCGAATTGGTGGTGCCTGTTGCGCACATCTGGTATTTCCGTTCCCTGCCGAATAAAATCGGTTATCTGTTGGGGTTGGCTACCAAGAAATTAGATCAGATCATCTACTACGAACGCTACGTGGTTATTCAACCCGGTGTGAAAGAAGAAGACGGTATCAACAGGATGGATTTCCTTACTGAAGAGGAATACTTAGATATTGTTGACAAGCTTCCGCGCGAAAATCAATTGTTGGATGATAACGATCCGAAGAAATTTATTGCCAAGATGGGTGCCGATGCGTTGGAAATGTTGCTTTCCCGTCTTGACCTTGACACACTTTCTTACGATTTGCGTCACCAGGCTGCAACTGATACTTCGCAACAACGTAAGGCTGAAGCCCTGAAGCGTTTGAAAGTAGTTGAGGCTTTCCGCGATGCCAACACCCGTGTAGAAAACAAGCCCGAGTGGATGGTAATCAAGATGGTTCCTGTAATTCCGCCCGAATTGCGTCCGCTCGTGCCATTGGATGGCGGTCGTTTTGCAACATCCGATTTGAATGATTTGTACAGACGTGTTATCATCCGTAACAACCGGTTGAAGCGTCTTATCGATATTAAAGCTCCTGAAGTTATCCTTCGTAACGAGAAGCGTATGCTCCAGGAAGCGGTTGACTCACTGTTCGACAACTCGCGTAAAGTAAATGCCGTTCGTTCAGACGGAAACCGTGCATTGAAATCACTCAGCGATATGCTGAAAGGTAAGCAAGGACGTTTCCGCCAAAACCTGTTAGGTAAACGTGTTGACTACTCAGGCCGTTCGGTAATTGTTGTAGGTCCCGAATTGAAATTGCACGAGTGTGGTTTGCCAAAAGATATGGCGGCTGAATTATTCAAGCCGTTCATTATCCGTAAACTCATTGAAAGAGGAATTGTGAAGACCGTGAAGTCAGCGAAGAAAATCGTTGACCGCAAAGACCCGGTTATCTGGGATATTTTAGAAAACGTATTGAAAGGACACCCGGTTCTGTTGAACCGCGCTCCAACACTTCACCGTTTGGGTATCCAGGCTTTTCAACCAAAACTAATTGAAGGCAAGGCAATACAGTTGCACCCGTTGGTGTGTACTGCATTTAACGCTGACTTTGACGGTGACCAGATGGCGGTTCACGTACCGCTTGGTCAGGAGGCAATTCTTGAAGCATCGGTGTTGATGTTGTCTTCGCACAACATTCTTAACCCGGCTAACGGAGCGCCTATTACCGTACCTTCTCAAGACATGGTGTTGGGCTTGTACTACCTTACAAAAGGAAGAAAGAGCACATCGGATAACAAAGTGTTGGGTGAAGGACGTATGTTCTACTCGGCTGAGGAGGTTGTGATTGCTCATAATGAAGGTCAACTTTCAAAGCATGCACATATCAAAGTGCGTGTAAAAGTCCGCGACAAGAAAACTGATGAATTGAAAGATCAGGTTATCGACACGGTAGCAGGTCGCGTAATATTCAATCAATATGTTCCGGAAGAAGCCGGCTTTGTTGATGAATTGCTGACCAAGAAAAAACTGCAAACCATTATTGCAGATGTATATAAAACTGCCGGTCTTTCCAAAGCTGCAAAGTTCCTGGATGATATTAAAGACATCGGTTTCCAGATGGCCTATAAGGGTGGTTTGTCAATGGGCTTGAACGATGTGAAGGTTCCTGCCGAGAAGGAGAAATTTGTTTCTGAAGCGCAAAAAGAAGTTGATGCGGTATGGAACAACTACATGATGGGTTTGATTACCGACAACGAACGTTACAATCAGGTAATTGATATTTGGACACGTGCAAACACCATGCTGACCAAAACCTTAATGAATCAATTAGAGAATGATGATCAGGGTTTCAACCCGATCTACATGATGATGCACTCCGGTGCCCGTGGTTCTCGTGAACAGATTCGTCAGTTAGGTGGTATGCGTGGCCTGATGGCCAAGCCGCAGAAAAACCTTGCCGGTTCAGTAGGTTCAATTATCGAAAACCCTATCCTCTCCAACTTTAAAGAAGGATTGGATGTATTGGAATACTTTATCTCTACTCACGGTGCGCGTAAAGGTTTGGCCGATACAGCCTTGAAAACGGCTGATGCCGGATACCTGACACGTAGGTTGGTAGACGTTGCACACGATTTGGTAATTACTGAAGAAGATTGCGGCACACTACGCGGCTTAAAAGTTACAGCGCTGAAGGACAACGAAGATATTGTTGAGCCTTTGTCAGAGCGTATTCTTGGTCGAGTAACGGTGCATGATATTTATGATCCGTTAACGGAAGAGTTGATATGCCCTGCAAACGCTGAAATTACAGATGAATTAGCGAAGCGTATTGAAGAAACAAGCATTGAAGAAGTAGAAATCCGTTCGGTACTTACCTGCGAATCGAAGATGGGTGCTTGCTCCAAGTGTTATGGCCGTAACCTCGCTACCGGTAAAATGGCAGAAGCAGGCGAAGCTGTTGGTGTAATTGCAGCACAATCTATCGGTGAACCGGGTACGCAGCTTACTCTTCGTACTTTCCACGTAGGTGGTACAGCATCCAACATTGCTGTTGATGCCAACATCAAAGCTAAATTCCCCGGTGTTGTTGAGTTTGAAAGCATCCGCTTTGTTGACACAACTGACCGTGATGGCAATAAGGTACAAGTGGTAATGGGGCGTACAGGCGAAATCCGTATCTTAGATAAGGAGAGGGGCCGTGTATTAATCAGTAACAACGTGCCTTACGGTGCTTTCCTTAAAGTGAAAGACGGACAGGCAGTTGAAAAAGGTGATGAGCTTTGCTTCTGGGATCCATACAATGCCGTTATTCTTTCTGAGTTTGATGGTGAAATCGGATATGAAGCAATCATTGAGGGTATTACCTATAAAGAAGAATCTGACGAGCAGACAGGTCACCGCGAAAAAGTGATTACTGAAACACGCGATAAGACCAAGAACCCGGCTATTATTGTTAACGGTAAAGCCGAAACTAAATCATACAACATTCCGGTGGGCGCTCACCTTGCGGTTGATGAAGGCGAGAGCATTAAGGCCGGTCAGGTGTTGGTTAAGATACCGCGTACCATTGGCAAGTCGCGCGACATCACCGGTGGTTTGCCGCGTGTAACAGAATTGTTTGAAGCACGTAATCCGTCAAACCCTGCGGTAGTAAGCGAGATTGATGGTGTGGTAACGTATGGTGGTATCAAGCGTGGTAATCGCGAAGTATTCATCGAATCGCGCGATGGTGTGCAGAAACGTTATTTAGTGCCGTTGTCAAAACACATTCTTGTTCAGGATAATGACTTTGTGAAAGCCGGACAGCAATTGTCTGACGGATCAATTTCACCTGGCGACATCCTGGCCATTAAAGGCCCTACTGCCGTACAGGAATATCTTGTAAATGAAATCCAGGAAGTGTACCGCCTGCAAGGTGTGAAGATTAACGATAAGCACATTGAAGCAATCGTTAGCCAAATGATGCAGAAAGTAGAAATCATCGATCAGGGTGATACCAACTTCCTGCCGGGCGAGTATGTTGATAAATTCTCTTTCCGCGAGGAAAACGATAAGATACTTGATAAGAAAGTGGTAGTGGATGCCGGAGATTCTGATAAGTTTAAACCGGGTCAGATCATTACCGGCCGCGAGCTTCGTGATGAAAACTCTTCGTTGAAGAGAAAAGATCAGAAGACCGTTGAAGTGCGCGATGCACTGGCTGCCGTATCTCGTCCTACATTACAAGGTATAACACAGGCATCCTTGAAGACGGAGAGCTGGCTGTCAGCCGCTTCGTTCCAGGAAACAACAAAAGTGTTGAGTGAAGCCGCTATTCGTGGTAAGGCAGATCGCCTGTTGGGTATGAAGGAGAACGTGATCGTGGGTCACCTGATTCCGGCCGGAACCGGTCAGCGCAGGTTTAACAGCCTGACAGTAACACATCAGGATGAATACGAAGCACTGACACGGGCGTTGGAAACTCCTAAATCGCAAGACAAAGAGAAGGAGCTTCAGAACTAAATTGATTTGAAAATCAGATAATGAAAATTGCGAACGAAAACAGTTCGCAATTTTTTTTACTACCTTTCATTTTCAAATTGTAACATTTTCAAATCTTTAAATTGAGCATTTATGGCAGAGGAAAAGAAAGACAAGCAGGCGCCAAACCAGATAAACATAGAGTTATCGGAAGAGATTGCCGAAGGCATATATTCCAACCTGGCCATGATTGCCCACTCCAACAGCGAATTTGTAATTGACTTCATCCGGTTGATGCCGGGTGTGCCCAAGGCACGGGTAAAATCGCGGGTTATCATTACACCGGAACATGCCAAGCGGTTGTTGGCCGCGCTCAAAGACAACATTGATAAATACGAAAGTTCTTTCGGCCCCATAAAGCAAACACCCGATATGCCGAAATTCCCCATGAATTTCGGGGGCACTGTTGGCGAGGCTTAGCCCAAAAACCCTCAAAACAGGCTGAAAACGAAGATTTAAGGGTTAAAAATCTTTGTACAAAGGCTTTGTATCCTTTATTTCTTTATAATACCTTTGCAGTCCTAATTTTTGACAGGTTTATAATTAAAGACTGTAAATGCCAACCATTCAACAACTCGTACGAAAAGGCAGGAAAAAACTGACTACCAAGTCAAAATCTCCGGCCTTAGATTCATGTCCGCAGCGCAGAGGAGTTTGTACACGTGTGTACACTACCACTCCTAAAAAGCCTAACTCGGCTATGCGTAAAGTAGCCCGTGTTCGCTTAACCAACCAAAAAGAGGTTAACGCATACATTCCGGGCGAAGGACACAACCTTCAGGAACACTCTATCGTGTTGATACGCGGTGGCAGGGTGAAAGACCTTCCCGGTGTTCGTTACCACATTGTGCGTGGTGCGTTGGATACGGCCGGTGTAAACGGTCGTGCGCAGAGTCGTTCTAAATATGGTGCTAAACGTCCTAAAGCCGGTGCCGCTGCTGCACCTGCAAAGGGTAAAAAATAATCTGATCGGTCATGAGAAAATCAAAACCTAAAAAGAGATACCTGTTACCTGATCCTAAATTCCAGGACACACTGGTTACCAAGTTTGTTAACTACCTGATGGAAGACGGTAAGAAAAGCGTATCGTACAGTATTTTTTATGATGCTATTGAGTTGGTAGAAAAGAAAACCAGCGAAAGCGGGTTGGAGGTATGGAAACGTGCCATGAACAATCTGATGCCTTCCGTTGAGGTTAAGAGCCGCAGGGTTGGGGGTGCTACCTTCCAGGTGCCGGTTGAAATCCGCCCGGAACGTAAAATAAACCTAAGCATCAAATGGTTGATCGACTATTCACGTTTACGTGGCGAAAAGACCATGATGGATAAATTAGCCGGTGAAATTATTGCCGCATCAAAAGGTGAAGGCGCAGCTATCAAGAAGAAAGACGATACACACCGAATGGCTGAAGCCAACAAAGCATTCTCACATTTCAGATTCTAACAGGGGAGTAGGAAACGCATGTCAAGAGATCTTAAATACACAAGAAATATTGGTATTGCTGCGCACATTGATGCCGGCAAAACAACCACTACCGAGCGTATTCTGTATTACGCTGGTGTGAACCACAAAATAGGTGAGGTGCACGATGGTGCCGCCACTATGGACTGGATGGCCCAGGAGCAGGAGCGGGGTATTACCATTACCTCTGCCGCTACAACTGTTTACTGGAATTACAAAAACAATAAATATCACGTTAACATTATTGATACACCCGGCCACGTTGATTTTACCGTTGAGGTGAACCGCTCATTGCGTGTATTGGATGGACTCGTGTTTTTGTTCAGTGCTGTTGATGGTGTGGAACCACAATCAGAAACAAACTGGCGCCTGGCCGACAATTATAAAGTAGCCCGTATCGGTTTCGTAAACAAAATGGATCGTGCAGGCGCTGATTTTCTTGGTGTTTGCAAACAGGTTAAAGAAAAATTAGGCAGCAAAGCCGTTGCACTTCAGTTGCCGATTGGTGCCGAAGAAAATTTTAAAGGTGTTGTTGACTTAGTTAACAACCGTGGCATTATCTGGAACGAAGAAGATAAAGGTATGACCTTTACGGAAGTTCCCATTCCTGCCGACATGGTTGATGAGGCAAAGGAATATCGTGAGAAACTTCTTGAAGCCGTTGCTGAATATGACGAAACGTTGATGGAGAAATTCTTCAACGACCCTGAAACCATTACCGAAGCCGAAATTATCAATGCGCTCCGCAAGGCTACTATTGATATGGCTATCGTGCCTATGGTGTGTGGTTCATCTTTCAAAAACAAGGGTGTTCAAACCATGCTTGATTATGTGATGGAGTTGTTGCCCTCACCGTTAGATAAGGATAACATTATTGGTACAAACCCTGATGATGAATCGGAAGTTACCATTAAGCCCGATATGAAAGAGCCATTTACAGCTCTTGCGTTTAAAATTGCTACCGACCCGTTTGTAGGCCGCTTGTGTTTTATCCGCGCTTATTCCGGTGTGCTGGAGTCAGGTTCGTATGTATATAATACACGTTCTGAACAAAAGGAACGTATCTCGCGTGTGTTCCAGATGCACGCAAACAAACAAAACCAGATTGAACGCCTTACTGCCGGTGATATTGGTGCAGTAGTGGGCTTTAAGGATATTAAAACAGGTGATACACTATGCGATGAAAAGCGCAAAGTTGTATTGGAATCTATGGTGTTCCCTGACCCGGTTATCGGCTATGCTATCGAACCTAAGAAACAGGTAGATGTAGATAAACTCGGTATGGCTATCGCCAAACTGATTGAAGAAGACCCCACACTTCGTGTTAATACAGATCAGGAAACAGGACAAACTATCCTTCGCGGGATGGGTGAATTGCACCTGGAGATTATTATTGACCGCCTGAAGCGTGAATTTAAGGTTGAAATAAATCAGGGTGCGCCTCAGGTGGCGTACAAAGAAACGATTACAACAACAGTTGAACATAAAGAAGTTTACAAGAAGCAGACTGGTGGTCGTGGTAAGTTTGCCGATATCGTATTTGAGATTGGCCCGCGTGAAGATGGCAAGGAAGGATTGGAGTTTGTGAACGACATCGTAGGTGGTGTTATTCCTCGCGAATTTATCCAGCCTGTACAGAAAGGCTTTGAGTCGGCTATGGTTAACGGGCCGTTGGCAGGTTACCCGATAGACTCGATGAAAGTGCGTCTTTTCCACGGTTCATACCACGATGTTGACTCCGACTCACTGTCGTTTGAATTGGCTGCCCGGATTGGGTTTAAGGAAGCTGCAAGAAAATGCAGCCCGCAGTTGTTGGAGCCGATCATGAGCGTTGAGGTATTGACTCCGGATGAATTTACAGGTTCTGTAACCGGAGATTTGAACCGCAGACGCGGATTGATGAAAGGTATGGACAGCCGTGGTGGCGCCCAGGTTATTAAAGCCGATGTTCCGTTATCAGAACTGTTCGGTTATGTAACTGACCTGAGAACGATTACTTCGGGCCGTGCTTCGGCTACGTTAACGTTCTCGCACTATGCCCCGGTACCGAAAAACCTGGCCGATAAAGTAATTGATGAAGTTAAAGGCGCTGTTGCCGCAAAATAAATATCTAAAAGACGTTTAGATCATGAACCAGAAAATCAGAATCAAACTCAAGTCGTACGACCACAACTTAGTGGATAAGTCTTCTGAGAAAATTGTACGTGCTGTTAAGGCAACAGGCGCAGTAGTAAGCGGGCCAATTCCGTTGCCTACTGAAAAGGAAAAATTCACCGTGTTACGTTCACCACACGTAAACAAGAAATCGCGTGAGCAGTTTCAACTATGCACCTATAAGCGGTTGGTTGACATTTACTCCAACAGTGCAAAAACGGTTGACGCCCTAATGAAGCTTGAGCTTCCCAGCGGTGTTGATGTGGAGATTAAAGTGTAGTGCTTTACTTTTAAAGAACCTGAAAAGCCATTCCTTAACGGGATGGCTTTTTTTATTTTAGCTGGTTGTGAAAGAACAAGGTATGTTCCGGCAGCAGTTCGGGGTGCGCAATCTTTACTAAGTCTTTTAAAATCAGGTCGGGGCGTAAATACCCTAACTCAAGAAATTCGCTTCCGCCCTTTGCGCCTTTACGGGTATCGTAAGTAAATACATTTCTGTTTTGGAAGGCGCTGAACTTTGTATAACGTTTGTCGGCATCTTCAATTTCTTTTAGCGATTTGAAAGAAGCCACACCAATCCAAAGGTCGGTAGCATGAGCCTTTTCATACACGGTCTCAAAACTCAATTGAAGAAATCCGTTTGAGTCGTTGTCTTCCCATACGTACTGACAGCCGGCATCTTTTAAAAGTTTGGCTGCATAGTTTTTTCCTCCCGGCAAAAACCAGGTATCGCCATACACCACGCCACTCATAACCGTTGGCCGGATAGTTATATCGGAGGCAAGTGCTTTAGGTTGCAGGTAGCCTTTTTCAATTTCTGAAAAAACCGAATCGGCCATTTCTTCTTTATTGAAAAACAACGCCATGAATTTTATCCACTCAGCCCTTCCTAACGGATGCTCCTCTAAGTATTCGCCATTAACCACAACCGGGGTGTTTAACTCTTCTATTTTTTTGAATTGCCCCAGGTCGCCCGACACGGTATAGCCCATTACAAGGTCGGGCTTGAGTAGCGCGAGGCGTTCTATGTTCAGCGATTTATCTATACCGAGCTCTTCTACAAAGCCTTCATCAATGCGGTTGCGCATTTTTTCCGAGCTTATATAATCGGTGGTAGGAAAGCCGACCAGGGCATTGGTTTCATCTAAGTAATCCAATAACGGAATGTGTGAAGTGGACGTGCAAACCATACGGGTAATGGGCACGGTTATCACTTTTGTGTTTTTATCATGTTTGGGTACTGCGCTTCCGTTCTGTACAAGCAAATATTTAATTCCAGTGGATGCAGTTGCATACGGTTTTGTTACCTCTACCAGCTTACTGTTTTCAAGATACGTTACGGTAAACCCTTTGGCATATTTGATGTTGGTTCTTACTTCACCAGATACGGGTGATTGCGTTACAGTATTTTCTTTAGGCTGACAACTGAAAACGAATACAACAATCAGTAATGAAAAGGATAATCTCATTTTAATAAATTAATTTTTTAACGATGTAACAAACGCGTTGAACAACGTATCGGCCGCTCGTTGCGGGGTGATGGCTTTACTTAACACTTGTTGTTCAAGTTCAAGCGTATGTTCGGCAAGTTTCGCGGATTTCTCAAGTTGTAATTTCAGTAAAGACTCAAAACATTCGTGCATCCAGGCAACATGCTGACGTTGACGCTTTGTTTCAAAAAAACCGTTTGCTTTCATTTTTTGTTCAAAATCCGAAATCGTATTCCAGATGCGGTCAATACCTTCTTGTGTTAGCGATGAACAGGTAACTACCTGGGGCGTCCAATCCGGCTCACCGGTACGCATAACATGAAAGGCATGCTGATATTCAGACTGTGCTTCCTTAGCGTGTTTAATGTTATCGCCATCGGCTTTGGTTATAGCTACGGCATCGGCCATTTCCATAATGCCTTTTTTGATACCCTGCAACTCATCTCCGGCACCGGCCAGCATCAGCAACAAAAAAAAGTCGACTGTTTTTTTTACGGCCGTTTCCGATTGCCCCACGCCAACGGTTTCTATAATAATGATGTCAAACCCTGCTGCTTCGCAGAGGTGCTGGGCTTCGCGTGTACGGTGCGTGATGCCGCCCAGTGCTTCACCGGTAGCGGATGGCCGTACGAATGCCATAGGGTGTTTTGCCAGCGTTTCCATACGGGTTTTGTCGCCAAGAATGCTGCCTTTGGTTACGGTGCTGCTGGGGTCAACGGTGAGCACGGCCACTTTCTTGTTATGCTGTTCAATAGCGTATTGACCAAAGGCTTCGATAAACGTGCTCTTGCCCACACCGGGCACACCGGTAATGCCAATACGCAGCGACTTGCCCGTGTTCGGCAACAGGCTTTCCAGCATCCGGTCAGCCAGTGAACGGTCTTCGGGCAGGGTGCTTTCAACCAGTGTAATGGCCTTTGCGAGCACTACCCGGTCGCCCCGGAGGATTCCGGTAACATATTCCTGAAGATTTAGCCTGGCTTTCAATGCGATACTGGATAGTTTTTAGTAGCTTAAATTTCTAAATTTACCTGATACAACGCCTTTTAAATGAAGAAATATTTTGGAATAGACGCATTCCTGGCAACCTTATTTATTTTCTCGCTTATGGGGGGGATATATAAACTCACCCAATTAAAATTATTTGATGCATTTGATTCGATTGGGCAGGCTTTAGAAGATGTTGAACTGACAGATTATGTGTTTTCCCAATTCCGAAAAGACCCTCCCTTAGATACAAATATTGTTGTAATAAATATTGGTGAACTGAGCAGACGTGAAATTGCTCAGCAGATTATGATTATCAGCCAATATAAGCCTAAAGTTATTGGTATAGATACATACTTCAATTGTCGTGGCTTGCCACGCGATACCGTTTATTGCCCGCCATTGAAAGATACACTTGGTAACCTTATGTTAGGCCATGCCATACGCGAGGCCGGTAATGTTGTTCTTGTTTCCAAATTGTTTCAGACGAAAGAACTCGCAAAGAAGAACGTTGAAGATGAATATGACTCACTTGAGCATTCTGATCCGATTTTTGTTGAGGGAGCAAGTGCACAAGGGTTTGCCAACCTGCCAACAGATGCAGCTTTTCAGGATGATGTGAAAACGTGCCGTTACTTTATTCCGAAGATGGATGTGAATGGCGAAGAGCATCTCGCATTTTCGGTAAAAATGGCTATGCTGTATGATTCTGTTAAAACCAAAGAATTTCTTGCCCGCGATAATTTTTCGGAGATCATAAACTACCACGGAAATATTGCTGACTTTTTCGGCCAGACAAATTACCCACAGGTATTCTATACACTGGATGTCATCGATGTTTTTACCGAGAATTTCCTCCCTACGATGATTGAAGGAAAAATTGTGATTTTTGGTTTTTTGGGAAAAGAATTAGGCGATCCTTCCTGGAATGATAAATTTTTCACCCCCCTTAACCTGAAAATGGCGGGTAAGGCAAACCCCGATATGTTCGGTGTGGTTGTGCACGCAAACATAGTATCTATGATTTTAACCGGTGACTACATTGAAAAAATGGAGGAATGGCAGGAGTGGGTATTGGCCATTGTGCTGTGTTATTTAAACGTGGCATTATTTTCGCTAATCTATTATAAGATACCCGACTGGTATGATGGTGTTACCAAGCTTATCCAGGTGATAGAGATGTTAATTTTAACATTTATAATGGTTGAGGTTTTTGATCTGTTTAACTATAAATTTGACATTACAATTTCCCTGGCGGCCATTGCCCTTGTTGGTGATTCGTACGAAATCTATACAGGGGTTATAAAGAACACCTATTATAAAATAAAGCGGAGATTCCAGCTTACTAAGCGCATTGAACAGGTATAGAATCAATAATCGTAATATTTTCTAATTTGCAATATGAATCGAAACAAAAAACCCATGAAAAACAGAGAATTAGCCGTTTTCCTTCTTTTTATCCTTACCGGAACCGTTGCTTTCGGGCAGGATTATGCCTTTAAGGTTATGGCCAATAAGGGCACAAACGAGGTAAAGTCAGGAGATTCGTGGCAACCGATTAAAACGGGGGCGAGTCTTAAATTAAATGATGAACTTAGAGTGGCCAATAATGGCTACCTGGGGCTTATCAGCGCCAGCGGAAAGCCGGTGGAAGTAAAAAACCCCGGCCCGGTTAAAGTGGCCGAGTTGGCAGCACAGGTAAAAGGCGGTTCCAGCGCGGTAAATAAATACACCGAGTTTATCCTGAGCAGCAATGCGGAGGAAAAGAAAAACAAACTCAGCGCTACCGGGGCTGTTTATCGCGATATTGCCTCTGAAAAGGCGATTAAATTGATGTTGCCCGAAAATCAACATTCAGGGGTTTATAACACCGAAGCCGTTATCAGTTGGGATGGCAGCAAAGTAACCGGCCCCTATGTGGTAACCTTCAGCAATATGTTTGAAGAACAATTGGCCAAAATTGAAACGACTGAAACCAGTGTTGTGATCAACCTGAAAGACCCCAAGTTTGTTCATGAAACAGGAATCTTTGTTGATGTGCGTTCAAAAGTAAACCCTTCGCAATCATCAAAGCAGCACCTGATCAAGCGGCTTTCGCCTGATGCGCACGAGAAAGTGCAGCGTTCATTGAGCGATATTATGGGCGAGGTGAGTGAGCAAACAGCCTTGAACAAATTCATTCTGGCAGGCTTCTATGAAGAGCAGGGATTATTTATTGATGCCATTGCTGCGTACGAAGAAGTATTGAAACTGGCGCCTGAGGTTTCTTATTATAAGGAATCCTATGACGAGTTCCTTGTTCGCCATGGCCTTAAACGCTAAGTACACGGTTTAAGATATTTTGAAAAAGCTGCCCCCATGCTTATGGGGCAGCTTTTTTCTTTTAACGGAAGTGCTCACCTATTAACTTTATAATTCATTAAGCAAAAAAAAGTCTCATGAAAACAGTTCGCTTTATTTCACTATCAGCATTGCTGTTGATTATTCCGGCAATGCTTAATGCACAGCAGTACGCTTTTAAAGTGTTGCGCAGCACAGGTTCAACAGAAATAAAATCAGGAGAAGCGTGGCAACCGTTAAAAGTTGGCAGCCAGTTGAAACCAAGTGATGAGATAAAAGTTCCGGCAAACGGATACCTCGGCTTACTACATGCCAGTGGAAAGGCTTTGGAGGTGAAGGAAGCGGGCAATCACAAAATAGTTGATCTGGCGTCAAAAGTCAGTAAGGGTTCGAGTGCACTTAATAAGTACACGGATTTTATCCTGAGTACCAACGAGGAAAAAAAGAATAAGCTGGCAGCTACCGGGGCTGTGCATCGTGGGATAAAGAAAGGTATTATGCTGTGCTTGCCTACTGATCCCGGAAAGGCAGAGGTATTAGGAGAACATTTTCTTGCGTTATGGACAGGCGATAGCTCTTCAACGTATAGGGTAACTGTAATGGACTTTGCCGAAGATGTACTGGCTTTTTATGATGTTACAACCCCCTATGCAGTTATTGACTTAGGCGAAAAAGTTGCCGGCACCCCACAAATCCTGGTTCAGGTTACTTCTTCAGAAGGTAACGTTTCTGAAAAGTACACCATAAAAAAATTAACAGGCCACAAGAAAAAGAAAATGGCAGACGATGTTGCGACATTAGGGCTTTTTTCTGAACCAAACGGACTTGAAAAATTCATGCTGGCGTCTTATTTTGAAAGCCGCCTCATGATTATTGATGCACTTACTGCGTATAAAGAAGCGGCAGAATTAGAACCGGATGTGTACCAGGAGGAATACGAGAATTTCCTGTCGAGATTAGAATTTAAGAAGGAGTGATGCCTCACCCCAACAGTGATTTGATTAGAAAAAATCTACTCAAAAACGGCTTCCGTATTCGCGGAAGCCGTTTTTATTGGGTTTGGCTGAACCGTATAATATCCTATTTTTGTGGACATCAAAATCGACTTCCAATGAGTGTATTAGTGAATAAAAACTCGCGTGTGCTTGTTCAGGGCTTCACCGGATCAGAAGGAACGTTTCATGCCGGGCAAATGATTGAATACGGAACCAACGTAGTGGGTGGCGTAACGCCTGGAAAGGGAGGCTCGGAACATCTTGGACGACCGGTTTTTAATACGGTAAAAGAAGCTGTTGAAAAAACAGGTGCCGATGTTTCTATAATTTTTGTTCCGCCTGCATTTGCTGCCGATGCCATTATGGAAGCTACTGATGCGGGCATTAAAGTAATCATTGCCATTACAGAAGGCATACCCGTTAAAGATATGATGCTGGCCAAGCAATACCTGAAGAGTAAAAAGGATGTTGTATTGGTTGGCCCGAACTGTCCTGGGGTAATTACACCGGGCGAGGCAAAGGTGGGCATTATGCCCGGCTTCGTTTTCAAAAAAGGTCGTGTGGGCGTGGTTTCAAAATCAGGTACGCTTACCTATGAGGCTGCCGACCAGGTGGTAAAAGCAGGCTTGGGTGTTTCAACTGCAATTGGTATTGGCGGTGACCCGATTATCGGTACGCCAACCAAAGAAGCGGTAGAGATGTTGATGAACGACCCGGAAACTGATGCCATTGTAATGATAGGTGAAATTGGCGGTAACTATGAACCTGTTGCTGCCCGATGGATAAAAGAAAACGGAAACAAAAAACCCGTGGTTGGATTCATTGCCGGCCAGACCGCACCTCCGGGAAGGAGAATGGGCCATGCCGGTGCCATTATTGGTGGCGCAGATGATACGGCAGAAGCTAAAATGAAAATTATGCGTGAATGTGGTATTCACGTAGTAGAATCACCTGCTGATATCGGGGAAACAATTGCCCGTGTGCTAAGCAAATGAGATTCTGGATTTCTTAAAAACTGGCTCTGAACTCGCGTTCTAAATAGTTGTTAAATTCCTTTACGCTATTAAATGTTGTTATTTTTTCCGGGCTATACCTGGCGTCATCATTCTGGAAGATCACCTCAGCACAAAAATCCTTTAACAGGTACAAGTAAGCCTTCCGTCCGCTTTTCTGGCGTGTTCCCAGCATGGTTCCCTTTTCGCGCAATGCCGTTATTTGTTTGGCGGCTGAAAGACTCTTGAAATACAATTTTCTGAACATGGTAAAATGAATTTATTCCGTTTTATACGCCAAAAATAGGGTGGGGTTTAGGCCGATCATAATGACCACTTTTTCTGGTATGTGAAGTTTGGGGCGTTCGGTTGAAGTTTTTCCGGCAGGCGTAACAGTTCTACAATAACCTTACACGGTCCTTCAGGTATGTTAGCTAACCATTGACGGGCGGGGGCAACATTACCCTGCTTTTATTTCAAAATTTAGAGTAAAATCTTGCACCCCTGGAATAACCCTACAGTAAGTTATTTGCCAGGTTGGCCAGTTCTGAACGTTCTCCTTTTTCGAGGGTTATGTGGGCATAAAGTTCATTCCCTTTCAGGCGGTCAATCAGGTACGACAGGCCATTGCTTTGCGCATCTAAGTAGGGCGTATCAATCTGGTAAATATCACCTGTAAAGATGATCTTGGTGTTTTCGCCCGCACGGGTAATAATGGTTTTTACTTCATGCGGGGTAAGGTTCTGCGCCTCATCCACAATAAAGCAAATGTTCGACAGGCTTCGCCCACGTATGTAGGCCAATGGTGTAATCACTAATTTCTCCTGGTTTACCATTTCGGTAATCTTGGAATATTCCTTGTCCGATTCGCTATACTGGTTTTGAATAAACTTCAGGTTATCCCACAAGGGTTCCATGTAGGGATTAAGCTTCGATTTGATGTCACCGGGAAGATACCCGATGTCTTTATTGCTTAACGGCACGATTGGCCGGGCAAGATAAATTTGCCGGAAGTCGCGTTTTTGTTCTAAAGCCGCAGCAAGGGCAATCAGCGTTTTGCCGGTACCCGCCACGCCCTGTATGCTTACTAATTTAATGTCGGGTTTCAGTAAGGCATGTATGGCGAAGGTCTGCTCTGCATTGCGGGGCTTCACGCCATATATCGATCTCTTTTCAACCTGCTCTACCATTTCATTAAATGGATTGTAATAAGCGAGAACCGATTTTTTGCCATTCTTTAAAATGTAGTAATGATTCTTTTCGGGTTTAAGTTTTCCTAAAATGTCATCCGGGGGGCAATACCCTTTTTCATAAACAAGGTTTATAGCATCTGCATCAGCATCATCCACAACAGTGCGCCCCGAATACAATGACGAAATGTTTTGAATTTTTCCAGTGGTGTAATCTTCGGCATGCAGGCCAAGCGATTTTGCCTTTAGCCTCAGGTTCACGTCTTTCGACACTAATATAACCTTGCGGCCACGTTCTTCTTTTTGCAGCAACAGGGCCGAGTTTAATATCCGGTGGTCGGGTTTGTCTTCATTAAATACGCGGTTGGCATCTAATGTGCCGTTACCACTGGTATCCATAATCACCTTGAAGTCGCCCTTTCCTTTTCCGTTAATCGGGTTCCATTGGTGCAGCATCTGGCTTTTGGCCAGTTTATCAATCAGGCGGATAAACTCCCGCGCTTCAAAATTCTTAGTGTCGTTGCCCTTTTTAAAGTTGTCTAATTCTTCCAGCACGGTAATGGGAATACCGATGTCGTGTTCGTCAAAATTCAGGATGGAATTATGTTCATAAATGATTACGGACGTATCCAGAACAAAGATTTTTTTCTCCTTTTTAGTTTTAGACATACAGGCGTTAGGTTTGGTTAATAGAACCCGAACGGGCACGGAAGACAATAGCGGAACCCAATAGGGTTAAGTCAGGGCAGTTTAAAAAATGAAATACGTGTTCCCTCATCTGCAAAAGCGGTGTTAATTTATTAAAAGGAAAGCGGAATGCAAATACCCGGTAAGGCTTGCATTTATTGAATAATTTATTCAAACTTGATTGAACTTAGGTCAGTTATATAGACTGATTATAAATTTAAACCTTTAACCCTTAAACAAATTTTGCTAATGGAAGAAATCTACAATTCAAAAGCAAAGCCACGCAACGCAATTGGTTTGTTAACCAATCATGTTCGGTGGTTGACTATGACGCTGTTGCTCATAGTAACATTCCTTTCTTATGCGCAGGAAAGGACTGTATCCGGTAAAGTAACATCATCAGATGATGGATCACCTTTGCCGGGTGTTAACGTTGTTGTGAAAGGAACAGCAAACGGTACGGCTACGGATGTAAATGGTAATTACACCCTTAGCGGTATTCCGGCATCTGGAGGAAGTTTAATTTTCTCCTTCATCGGCCTTCAAACCTCTGAAGTTGTCATTGGCGACCGGAGCGTTGTTGATGTAGCGCTTTCGCTGGATGTTACCCAACTCTCAGAAGTAGTGGTTACTTCTTTCGGTATCGAAAAGACCAAGCAATCGCTGGGCTATGCCGTGCAATCGGTAGGTGGAAAAGAACTTACTGAAGTAAGGCAGCCTAACATTGTGTCTGCACTACAAGGCCAGGTTGCCGGTGTACAGATCACCAACACAGGTGGTGGCCCCGGTATGGGTGCAAGAATTGTGGTGAGAGGTGTAACGTCACTGAATGCAGGTGCCGATAACCAGCCACTCTTTATCGTAGATGGAGTTCCGATTGACAATCAAACTTTCGATAACGGAAATTTTTCTCGTGGTATGAGCAACCGGGCTGCCGACATTAACCCGAATGATATTGAAACCATCAGTATCCTGAAAGGCGCTGCGGCCACCGGCCTTTACGGTGTGCGGGCAGCCAATGGCGCGGTAGTAATTACTACTAAAAGCGGGCGGTCAGGAAGCGGACTTACTATTAACGTAGGCTCTTCTTTTAGTGCCGACAAAATCAACAAACTTCCAAGCTTTCAGGAAAATTATGGACGGGGCTGGTATGGCATTGATGATGGTAGTGTGTACTCCGCTTCAGGCGCGTTGATCGAAGCCCAGTCAGTAGTTGACCCGACTTATGTGTATTATGACAACTACAAGAATTTTTTCCAGACGGGCAGCATGCGCGATTCTTACTTCAATATATCGGGAGGAAATGACGTATTTACTTTTTATACGTCAGTAAACAATACCGATCAAAAAGGTATTATTCCTTTCTCCGAATGGGGAAGGACATCTGCGCGCTTTCGCGGAACAGCGAAATTCAGTGAAAAATTTAACATAGAGGCCAGCGTAAATTATTCTAATTCCGGTGGCAACAGGGTGCCCCATACCACTATGGGTGAACGCCTCATGTACTGGTCGCACACGCAGGATATAACCAAGTATATAAAGCCAGATGGAACCCAGATAGCCGGTGTCCTTTCGGCCAACCCTTTATATAATGCCCGTTTCCTGACGTATGAAGACAAAGTTGACCGTACTATCGGTAACCTTACCTTTAACTACAAACCGATTGAGTGGCTGTCATTTACTTACCGGTTTGGTCATGATTTTTACGTGGACAAGCGCGATGAAATTGTTCCCGGACCTCAGGGCATTGCCGGAGAGAACCTCAGCGGGCTAAGTGCAACCGGGTTTATGGAACAGCGCAGGTTTATCAACCGGGTTGTTAACTCCAACTTCTTTGCCACGTTCGATAAAAAGGTAACACAGGATTTGAACGCAACCGTAAGGGTTGGTCACGAGCTATTTGAAAGAGACCTTAATTACAGCTACAATCGTGGAGATAATTTTGTTACGCCTTTCTTTTACAGCTTTAACAATGTAACAGTACACCGTGTAGAAGAAACCAACAGAAGAAGCCGTTTAATCGGGGTATTCGGAGATGCTACGTTAGACTATAAGAGTTTTTTGTACCTGAACCTGACAGCCCGGAACGACTGGACATCCACGTTAGCGAAAGGAAACAACTCGTTCTTCTATCCTTCGGCAAGTGTGAGTTTTGTGTTTAACGATGTACTTAACCTACCCAGCCAGTTGAGCTACGGAAAACTTCGTGCAGCCTGGGGGCAGGTGGGTAAAGATACAGAAGCTTACAGAACTGCCGCTACCTATACAACAGCAGATGCCTTCCCGCTCAACAACCGGGTGGGTTATGTGCGGTCTTCTGCCAGGGGAAGCGAGCTGTTGGTTCCTGAAATGACAACCACTCTTGAATTTGGTACCGAACTAAAATTGTTTGAGAACCGGTTAGGTGTTGACCTTACCTGGTACAAGGCTAATAGTAGAGATCAGATTCTTGCGGTGCCGGTATCCAACACAACCGGACATGGATCGCTATGGATAAATGCGGGTGAAATCGAAAATAAGGGTATTGAATTAACCCTTACCGGAACCCCACTTCAGCTTGGCGATTTTCGCTGGGATGCTATGGTTAACTTTACCCGCAACCGGAACATGGTGGTGGACATAGCCGAGGGCGTTGATGACATCCTTATTGCAACACAGTCGGGTTACCTCCAGGCTGCTGTGGCCATGCGCATTACAAACGGCCGACCCTATGGCGATTTGTACGGAACAGCCTACCAGCGGTATAATGAACCCACAGGAGCTACCCATTTAGACAGGAGCTTGCCCATCCTGATTGGCGCTGACGGATTCCCGACATTAACTCCGGCCAGTAAGCAGTTGGTGATAGGTAATGCCATGCCCGATTGGTTAGCCGGCATCCGGAACACCTTTAGCTACAAAAATGTTTCACTCTCTTTTTTAATTGATACACGATGGGGTAACGACCAATATGACCAGTATGGTAACTGGCTGGCAGCATTCCTGAAACCCGATTTTACCAACGACAGAAATGATGTGGTGATTTTTGATGGGGTAGTAGCTGATGGTACACCCAACACCCAACAGGTTTGGTTAGGCCAGGGTCTTGGCCCTGATGGCAGAGATTATGGCGCTGGTTATTACAGGAACGTTCACCGTGCCATGTCTGAAAACTTTGTGTATGATGCCTCTTTTGTGAAGCTACGCAACGTAACGTTGAATTATAACCTGCCAAAGAGTTGGCTCACACCATTGTCTTTGAAAGCAGTATCTGTTTCCGGGTCTTTAAACAACATCATTTTATGGACACCCTGGCGTAACTACGACCCCGAGTCGTATACAGCAGGTTCAGGAAGTAATGCTACCGGGCTTGCCGGTATGGGTTACCCCGGAGCACGGAGCGCGTTGTTTTCTATTAACATTACCCTATAATGCTTAAAAGTATGAAACTAAGATTCTTTATATTATTAATCATAGCGGGTGTTTTCACAAGTTGTGAAGATTATCTTGATATTAACAAAGACCCGAATAACCCAACGGTTGTTCCAATTAGCGGGCTAATGTCGGTTACCAGTATGCGAACAGCCACCAACACGGCTAATATGGGCGGCATGACCTCGTATTTTGTGCAGTACTTAGCCGGCCCTAATGCGGGTGGCAATACTGATACTCACCAGGAAATAAACCCCAATGGTACCTGGGTGGCTATTTACAATGTGATGAGTAATCTGTCGGACATGGAGCTGATGGCGGTAGAACAGGGAGCGCCCAATTATGTAGGTGTGGCTAAAATTATGAAAGCCATAAACCTTGCGCTTTTGGTTGATTCCTGGAACGATGTGCCTTATACAGATGCTTTTTTTGTTCAGACGATGAAGCCAACGTACGATAACGGGCAGGCGCTGTATGCCGAAGTTTTCAAATTGTTATCGGATGGTATTACCGAATTAGGTAAAACCGAAACCACGTTGAACATGGGTACAGATGATTTCATGTTTCAGGGTAACCTTTCGCGATGGATTAAAACAGCGTATGCGTTACGGGCGCGGTACCTCAATCATTTGAGTAAAACCGCCAGCTATGATCCTGATGCGATATTAGCGGCCATTGGCAATGGGCTTGCAGGCAATGCCGATAATGCCAAGGTTGTTTACTTTGATGTTGCCGGTGCGCGTAACCCCTGGGGTGTGGTTTCCATGAACCAGGCCGGGTTAGTGCTGGATGGCTGGATATCGAAGCAGATTATAGAGGCTATGGACGGCACCAGTTTTGGTGTTGTTGATCCTCGCATGGGATTTATGTTCAGCAAAAACAACAACCCTCTCCATCCAAAATATGGAATGTTTGTAGGTACAACAAATGGCGCTGGGCGTGATGTTGATGTTTCGGATCTTAGATTGGATGCCTCCACATTGGTGGAGAACATTACAACTACAACAAATCCCACCTTCTATGCCCACAGACTCTCTCCGGTTATGGTGATGACGTATGCCGAGCAGAAGTTTATTGAAGCAGAAGCTCGCCTGGCAAAAAATCAAAACCCTGAGGCTTATGCTGCCTACCTTGCCGGAATTACGGCTCACATGGATATGCTGGGTGTTGCTACTGCCGATCGGGATGCTTACATAAGCGACCCCATAGTTTCCGTAGGCGATGCGAACATAACGATTGACCTGATTATGAAGGAGAAGTATGTGGCGCTGTTCCTGAGTCCTGAAACATGGAATGATGCCAGGCGGTATGATTTTCAATATACCGACATGACTGTGCCCGATCAATTAAATACAGCCCTGGGCGGCCAGTTTAGCAGAAGGTTACAATATCCGTCAAGCGAGTTTACTACAAATGCAGCTAATGTGCCTACGGTGAATTTGTTAAACAGGATATGGTGGGATCAAAACTAATAACCATGATGACTATGAAATTTTATATAAGATTATTTGTACTATTTGTTTTTGCAGCAGTGCTTGGCGCCTGCGAAAAAAATGAAGTAGGGCCTTCCTATAAAAAGATAGGGACAACTACATCTACTAATGCGTTTATTACTGTATCACCGGTATCAACAACTGAACCAACAACGGGTACCAATGTTACAGTAACTTTACGGTATGTGAACATCGGGAGCGATCCGGCTAAAACACTTGTTCTGAAACTCCGTGAAGGAACAACAGGTGAATTTACCACGATCCAGTCTTTTGATGAATCCGGTGCAACTACTGGCGCGGAACATACACGTACCGTGAACTACACTGTTAATCAGGCTGCGGGAACTTCATTAACCTTCAGACTGGAACTTACTACCCAGGCTGAGTTTCCCAAGTTGGTTAATCGCGCTGCCTTTCCTGTGAGGTAGTAGTTGTGTTATAGATAAGCAATAGTTAAGAGGCTGTCTTAAAAAGGCAGCCTCTTTTGTTTCTTACAGGGGCTGCTTGTTTATAAACCCATGTAAGGTTATTGAAGTTATTTCAGCTTATTTCCTGTTGGGGTGTTTACCTTTGTTCCGGAATTAACAATTAAGCGTTATGAAAAGATCTATACTGGTTTTATTCGTTCTGGCCATCGGTTTAGCCTCCTGCTCAAGCTATACCTGTGCTACCTATGCCAAAGCTCCTGCTGAAAAGAAGGAAGCCACCGGGCAGAAGATTTAACGATTACCGATTATTAAGAGCTATTAAACCACCGGCAGGTGGTTTTTTTATTTCTGAATCTGTCCTATCTTCGTACTACTTTTTAAGCTTGTATTATGCTCAAACGCATACCTTCATTTTTTAAGAATTTCTACATTGTAGCCGGGCTGATTTTCCTTGCCTGGATGCTCTTTTTAGACTCCAACGACTTTGTGTCGCGGTTTAAGTTAGCCTCAAAACTGCGGTCGTTAGAGAATGAGAAGACCTATTATGAGGAGAAAATCAAAGAGGTTGAACATGACCGGGAAGAGTTGTTTGGTGACCGCCAATCATTAGAAAAATTTGCCCGCGAAAAATATTTGATGAAGAAAGATAACGAGGACGTATTTGTTGTCGTTGAAGAGTAGTATGCTGAAAGGTTTCCGGGAATAAACATTAACGTTATGCTGAAGAGGATTGTTATTGTACTGCTATGCCTGAGTTCGTATGCTGCTGTTGCACAACGCGAAATTTATGATGACGGCAATTATTCATTTAAAGAGCGTGCTTATGTGGGCCTCGGCCTTAGCGGGTTGAATTTTGGCAGAGATAATTATTACGGACGCTTTTTTTCTATTGGTGGTTCGGGGCAGTTAGGCTATATGGTAACGAAAAACTTTTCGTCCGGGGTAGGGCTTGAATACAACTACACCACGTATAGCGATATTGGTGCGAAAGACCATGTTTATGGCTGGTATCCATTTTTGCGGCATAACTTTCTTCAGAAATTTTTTGTGCAAGCCGATTATGATATGGTAACCATAAAGGTTACCGTTCCGGGATATAATGAGAAATATTCTTATGAGCGGTTTTTTGCAGGGCTTGGATATTACGGCCCGGCAGGAAACAGGGCTTTTATGAACGTTCTTGTTTCGTATGATTTTCTCTATACGAACAGTAGCCCGTTCGCTTCACCTTTTTCTATCAGGTTTTATTTTACAACGGGTTTTTCAAATTAAGCCGGGCTGCAAGCTCTTTTAAATCATCAACCACTTTAGGATTAAGCGGAACACCTTCTTTTGTTCTCTTCTCCTTCATTTCGCGTTCGGGGTCGCCATGAATAAGTACATGGTCATGTCCTTCAGTTGTTTTGGCAGAACGGAATCGTTTAATCCAGTTATCCATGTGTTGTTTAAACTCATGCACGGGTCTGAAAGCATCAATGCGCATGGCGCCAACAAAATGACCGATACCGCTTCCTACCGGGTCGGCAGGAGGTTGAAGAAAGGCAACAAAGGGCGGCACCCAGGGGCCATAGTTTGCCCCGGAGAGAACAGCCGAGAGAATATCTACCATTGCACCAAGGCCGTATCCTTTATGGCTGCCATGCTCATAGTCGCTGCCAAGCGGTATCAATGCACCGCCATCCTTTAATTCATGCGGATTTGTAGAAGGCTTTCCATCTTTGGTTTGTATCCATCCCAAAGGCGCTTCTTTACTTTTTCGCTGAAGGATTTCAAGCTTTCCGTTGGCTGCCGTTGTGGTGGCCATGTCTAACACAAAGGGTGGTTCCTTGTCTGCCGGAATAGCAACTGAAATGGGGTTCGTACCTAATAATCGTTCAACAGAAAAAGTTGGCGCTACCAACGGGCTGGCATTGGTCATGGCCCAGCCTATCATGTCGTGTTGCAATGCCATCATAGAGTGGTAGCCTGCAATACCAAAATGATTTGAATTTCGTACAGATACCCAACCTGTGCCTACTGCCCTGGCTTTTTCGATAGCGATTTCCATCGCTTTTGGTGCCACTACTAATCCCAGCCCGCTGTCGCCATCTACTACGGCCGTGCCGGGCGATTCGTGTACAACGTTAATATCGGGCGTGGCGTTTATCCGTTTCGCTTCCCACAGGCGCACATAACCCGACAGGCGGGCGAGGCCGTGCGAGTCAATACCCCGCAAGTCAGCCGATAACAATACATCGGTGGCCAAACGGGCATGGTCATCCGGGCAACCGATTTTTTTAAAAACGGAATAGGCAAGCTCATGCAGAATTTTAACGGGATATACAGCGTTTTCCATAGTGTAAAGATAGGTCAAAGAAAGCCTTATCTTGCTAAAAAAATCATTAGGTCTTATGGAAACGACCGGGTTTTTGCATCTTCTCCTAAAATCACAAAAATTATGAAACGTTTAATCTTATTTCTTTTACTGTTGACTACCGTAGTTGGATTTTCACAAACAGACAAACCGGTAGATTCAAAAATCACCCGCGTTACGGTTTTTCTGAACCGGGCGCAGGTAACCCGCGAAGTCAAAACCCGCGTTGAGGCCGGTAAAACAAACTTAGTGCTGTCGGGACTGACCTCGCAGCTTGACCAGCAAAGTGTGCAGGTTTCGGGAAAAGGGAATTTTGTTATCCTCGGTATTAACCACAACCAGAATTACCTGAATGAATTTAACAAGCCTAAGAAACTCCAGGTGTTACAGGATTCGCTTGATATTTACAAGCGCCAATTGACGTTGGAGCAAAATCAAAAAGACATTCTGAACAAAGAAGAACAGTTGCTGTTAAGCAACCAGAAGATAGGGGGAGCAAACCAGAATTTAACCGTTAACGAACTTAAAGCTATGGCTGATTTTTATCGTGCGCGGTTGGGTGATATTGGTGCATCAAAAGTTAAATCGGATGAGAAGATTAAAAAGATTAACGAACGGATAATAAAACTTAATCAACAGATACGCGAACAGAACGATTTGTACAGCCGCAACACCAGCGAAATTGTAGTGAGTATTTCGGCCAATGTTGCTACGCCAGTTGAGCTGGAAGTAAACTACATTGTAGCCAATGCAGGTTGGCAGCCGGTGTACGACCTTCGTGCGGCAAATACTAAAAGCCCCGTTCAACTGAACTACAAAGCCAACGTGTTTCAAAGCACGGGCGAGGAGTGGAACAATGTGCGTTTAAAATTGAGCACGGCAAACCCAAGCTTAGGCGGTTTGAAACCGGAACTGTATAGTTGGTATTTAGATTTTTATCAGCCTGCGGCAATGTATGGTAGCAGAGCGCCTGAGCAGAAAGTGATGATAAGAGGAATAAGTTCAGTTCAAGTAGAGAGAGAAGTGGATGATAAGGTGTTGGCGGAAGCCGTAAGCGTATCAGACTTTACGCAGACCATTCAAACATCGCTTAACACTGAATTTGATATAAGTTTGCCGTACACGGTTCTGTCGGCATCAAAACCTACGTTGGTTGATATACGCAACCACGAACTGAAAGCTGAATATATGTACTCTACTGCGCCAAAACTCGACCAGGATGCGTTCTTGTTGGCGCGTGCTACCGGTTGGGAAGAGTTTAGCCTGTTGCCCGGTGAAGCCAATGTTTTTTTTGAAGGAACGTTTGTTGCCAAAACCTTTATTGACCCGAACAACATAAAAGATACGCTGTCGGTTTCGCTTGGGCGTGATAAACGGATTGTAGTAAAACGCGAAAAGGTAAAAGATTTTACTATGCGCAGAACGATTGGCTCCAATCTCCGTGAAGCCTATGCTTGGGAAGTTTCAGTACGGAACACCAAGAATGAGCCGGTAAAAATTTTAGTAGAAGACCAGGTTCCGGTTTCAAGGAACAACCAGATTGAAGTAACGGTATTGGATGTGGGCGGTGCAACCTATAATAAAAACACCGGCAAGTTGGTGTGGGAAATGAGCCTTCAGCCCAACGAAACGAAAAAAGTTGTATTCAAATATGAAGTAAAATACCCGAAGGACAAGCAAGTGAGCGGGTTGTAGGGTTGTGAATACTTATCCGACACGAAGTTACTTCCGTGCCGGATAAGTATTTGTCGGCTCAATGCTTCACCCAATATGACTCGTATGTGTACAGTGTTGGCGAAAGTATTTATCGTATGTTAACCGACTCTCTAAAATATTTTTGAATTATTCCTTTTCTATATTCCATTGTTGCCTTAGCCATTTCTTCAATAAATGAAAGCATCGTTAAGTCGTCTATATCTAATTGACTCAAATGTAAATTAAGTCTTTGTGCTTCAACCAATTTGTTAATCTTTGATGTCCATTTATATTGTTTCGTCTTGAAGACAAAAGAATCATCCACAACTAATGAAGTAAATTTTTGCCCATGAATGTTAATTGTATAAGCTCCATGTATTTGTTCCCACTTGATTTCACCTTCATTAGTTGTTCTGTCCCAAATTCCATTTTCATTAATTATAATTTGTGGCCGCCTATCAAATGTTTGAAAAAGCCCTACAGGAATTCCAAGCCCAAAAAAGCAGACACCAATCCAACCAATGATGTATTTATCCGTTCCAATAGGTTCTTTAAGTATCATCCATATCCCTATGGCTATAAATGGAATTGTTAAAGCAAAAATTTTCAACCCTTTAAATGGTGTTTTATATAATTTTACTTCCGTCATTCGGTTATACAAATTTTACCACTGATCATATCTCAAACACCCAAATATATCCATTATATATCTTCATCTATCACCTGCCATCAACCCCACCCAAATAAGCCAACACTCCTTCCTTTAATGAATACCCCGACACCCGGATTTTTTCAAACGCATATCGCTCCAAAATAAACCGGATCAGGCAGCACGTTACCACAATCATGTCCACACGCATTTCAACCATGCCGGGTATGAGTAGCCGTTCAGCTCTGTTTTTGGAAATCAGTTCTTCATAAATGATGTAGAAACTTTCAAGGGTCAATGGTGTTTCGGGGGCGTCTTTGCTTTTTAGTATGCCTTGCCGGATGCAATGAATGTCACTCAAGGTATCAAACGTTCCTGACGACCCGGCTAACGTTGTGGGCTTGTGTAGTGCAAGAGCATCAAACAACGTTGGCAATGCTGTTTCTAAATAACGGTCGAGGCTTATGATTTCTTCTTTTGTAATGGGGTCGTGGTGCTGAAACTTTTCAAGCAACCGCTGTCCGCCAATTTCAATGCTTTGCTTCCAGTGTATTGCTGCCTGGTTGCCGATAATAAATTCAACACTACCCCCGCCAATATCCATAACAAGCGAATTATCCTTGCCCAACTCCAATGCAGTGCGTACACCGTAATAAATAAATTCCGCTTCCTTCTCGCCCGAAATAATGGTAATGTCAATGCCTGTTTCTTTTTTTATCGTTTCGGTTACGGCCTGGCTGTTGCGGGCATTGCGCAAAGCACTTGTGCCAACGGCATGAATGACAGAAATCCCCGCGTCATCAATGGTGTTCTTAAATTTTTTCAGTGCATCAACAGCCCGCAACACGGCATCATCCTGTATCCTGTCTTCGTTAATACCCCTCACCCCAAGCCTTACGGCCAGTTTTTCGGTATGGAAAATTGAATAGCCGGTTTCCTGCTGTTCGGCAAGCAACAAATGGAACGTATTTGTGCCCAGGTCAATAATGGCAAGTCGTTTCTTCATGATTAAAATCGGGTCAATTTAATACTTCCTTTAGCTATATTTCGGACTGAAACGATATTCATGGCAAAGCGAAATCATACCGACTCAGTTCTTCAGCAAAAGTTCGATGAACTGGAGCGTAAAAACAACGAAGCCCTTACCGGTGGCGGAGAAAAACGTATTGGGCAACAGCACGCGAAAGGCAAGCTTACAGCCCGTGAGCGGATTCAATTGTTAATGGATGAGGGTTCTTTTGAGGAGCTGGGGAAATTCGTGATGCACCGTTGCAAAGATTTTGGCTTAGAGAAGGAATACTACTTAGGCGATGGTGTAGTAACAGGCTATGGAACCGTGAACGGAAGATTGGTTTATGTATTCTCGCAAGACTTCACCGTGTTTGGCGGCTCTCTTTCGGAAACCCATGCCGAAAAAATTGTAAAGCTCATGGAGTTGGCCATGAAAAATGGCGCCCCCGTTATCGGGCTTAACGATTCGGGCGGTGCGCGCATACAGGAAGGTGTGGTTTCGTTAGGTGGTTATGCCGATATTTTTTACAGGAATACGTTGGCTTCCGGTGTCATTCCGCAAATTTCTGCCATCATGGGGCCTTGTGCCGGTGGTGCGGTGTATTCGCCTGCCATTACCGATTTCATTTTCATGGTGGAGAACACTTCGTTCATGTTCGTAACCGGGCCAAACGTAGTAAAAACCGTTACGCACGAAGATGTTACATCGGAAGAGTTGGGTGGAGCTACTACACACAGCACAAAAAGCGGGGTAACACATTTTGCCTGCTCCAACGAACTTGAATGTATTCAATACATAAAGAAGTTGTTGAGCTACATTCCGCAGAATTGTGAAGAAGATGCTCCGCGCTTGCCCTATACACCGGGTGATGAAAGTCGCCCGAAGTTGAATGAAATCATTCCTTCCAATCCTAACCAGCCTTACGATATGCGCGAAGTGATTGAGGGCATTGTGGATGACGGAAGTTTTTTTGAAGTGCATAAAAATTTTGCTGAAAATATTGTGGTGGGCTTTGCGCGATTGGCAGGGCGAAGTGTGGGCATCGTGGGCAACCAGCCGGCCTCGTTGGCCGGTGTGCTGGATATTGACTCCAGCGTAAAGGGTGCGCGCTTTGTTCGTTTCTGCGATTGCTTTAACATTCCCTTGTTGGTGCTGGAAGATGTTCCGGGCTTCCTGCCGGGAACCGACCAGGAATGGAACGCTATCATTACAAATGGCGCGAAGTTGTTGTTTGCCTTTTCGGAAGCTACCGTGCCGCGCGTTACGGTAATTACCCGCAAAGCGTATGGCGGTGCTTATGATGTGATGAACTCAAAACATATCGGGGCAGACTTAAACTATGCGTGGCCTACGGCCGAAATTGCCGTGATGGGCGCAAAAGGCGCTGCCGAAATTATTTTCAGAAAGGAAATAGCCGAAGCGAAAGACCCGCAAGCCAAACTGAATGAGAAGGTAGAGGATTACACACATAAATTTGCCAACCCGTACCGGGCGGCTCATCGCGGATATATTGACGAAGTGATTTACCCCGACCAGACCCGCGAAAAATTAATCCGGGCATTTCAAATGTTAGAGAACAAAGTGACAACGCTGCCGAAAAAGAAGCACGGGAATATTCCGTTGTAGATCAGTTATTATTGTATTCGTGTATTCAGGTTAGTTGGATATATTCGCAGGTTAGTGATTGTAAAATCATGAAATTGAACATTTAAAAACTCATTAACACAAAAAAGTATGGACAAAAAAAGTAAAGCCTTCTTATACGAATACCTCAACAACGCATCACCTACCGGCTTTGAACATTCCGGTCAGCAAATCTGGTTAGATTACCTGAAACCATATATTGACGATTATATGGTTGACGTTTACGGCACGGCAGTAGGCGTTATCAATCCAAAGGGCGCGTATAAAGTAGTGATTGAAGCTCATGCCGATGAGATTTCGTGGTTTGTGGCCTACATTACCGATGACGGCTACATTTATGTGAAACGCAATGGCGGTTCCGACCATCAGATTGCACCTTCAAAACGGGTTAACATTCATACAGAAAAAGGAATAGTGAAGGGGGTTTTCGGTTGGCCGGCAATTCATGTGCGCGATGCGGCTAAGGAAGAAGCTCCCTCATTGAAAAATATTCATATCGACATCGGGTGCGAGTCAAAAAAACAAGTGGAGGCGTTGGGCGTGCACGTTGGGTGCGTAATTACGTTTGAAGATGAACTGATGGAAATGAACAAAAACTACCTGGTGGGTCGTGCGTTAGACAACCGCATGGGTGGTTTTATGATTGCAGAAGTTGCCCGAAGAATAAAGGAGAATAAAAAGAAACTTCCGTTTTGCCTTTACATAGTAAATTCAGTTCAGGAAGAAATCGGTTTGCGTGGCGCTGAAATGATTTCGCGCAGGCTCAAGCCCGACTTAGCCATTTGTACAGACGTAACGCACGATACCTGTTCGCCCATGTATAGCAAAAAAGACACCGGCCACATTAAATGCGGAACGGGGCCTGTGTTGTGCTATGGCCCGGCTGTTCAGAATAATGTGTTGAAAATGATTATCCAAACGGCCGACAAGAAGAAAATCCCCTTCCAGCGCCAGGCTGTAAGCCGGTCGACCGGCACGGATACCGATTCGTTTGCTTACAGTGCCGAAGGAGTAGCCTCAGCGTTGATTTCCCTGCCGTTAAAGTATATGCACACTACGGTAGAGACTGTCCACAAAGATGACGTGGAGAACGTAATCAAGCTGATTTATGAGGTATTGCTGCAACTGAAGCCCGGCCAGGACTTCCGGTATATCAAATAGCCGTGGTTTTTTGCACTTTTTCGGAAACCCTGAATATCAAATCGGCATTCGGGGTTTCTCATTTTTGGACAAATTTATACTTAATGAAAGTTAGAAACAGCGTTTCTGAGCCAGAAACGCCATTTTTCAGGTTATGTTGGCATTGTTGCACTCTTTTTGATTAAACAAATTGCGTAAAAAAGTAGGGTAAAATCTTACATCAGAAAGAATAGCGATTGTATGTGAATTCGCGATTTAGATAGCCCCCATACTTTTGTATCGTTGAAAGGGAAAAATTGTAGAACTTTAATAAATAACTGAAACCTCTCTAAACATGAAAAAAATAAGCTTAATTCTGTTCGCACTTGTTCTGAGCATTGGTGCATTTGCTCAGGAAAGACCTACCCATGAAATCCATGCGGCCATGTTGTTTAACTTCATTAAATATGTGCAGTGGCCTGATGATGCCGGTGGAGAATTTGTTGTAGGTATTATTGGTGAAGACGATGTGTTCAACACCCTGAAAGGCTGGTATGATGGCAAGCCGAAAGGAAACAAGAAGTACGTTATCAAGAAACTTTCTTCTGGTGCTGATGCGGCATCCTGCCACGTGGTTTACGTAGGGAAATCAAAAAGCAAAGAATTCGAAAACGTTAAGAATACAATTGATGGCAAGCCCGTACTGACAGTTACAGACGGTAACGGTCTTGGCCAGAAAGGTAGCTGTATCAACTTTAAAGTTGTTGATGGCAAGTTGAAGTGGGAGTTGAACCAATCAACGTTCAGCAATTCGAACCTCAAGGTTTCGAACCAACTGAGCAGCATGTCTATCCTGATATAATCTTAAATGATATTATCCTTCCAAGACCCCGGAAGGATAGGTTCTGAAACGTGAAGGGTTTAGGTTAAACGTTCAAAACCGGTACTATAACGCGCAGGGTCACGGAGTTTTATTGAGAGGGTCTTTCTTCGTGTGCTCTGTGCGTTTGTCTTTAAGTTAAGAGCATCCTTTGTAAACGAAGGGTGCTCTTTTACTTTTGTACCAATGCCTGTAAAAATTGTTACTGACCAACTCGGCCAACCGCTTGAAATTCCTTTTCCGCCCAAGCGAATTATTTCATTGGTTCCTTCGCAAACAGAATTGCTGTTTGATTTGGGATTAGCGGATGAAGTTGTGGGCATTACAAAGTTTTGCGTGCATCCATCTGCCTGGCGAAAAACAAAAACGATAATTGGCGGTACGAAAAAATTTAATTTTGATACAATCGAGCAGCTAAAGCCTGACCTGATTATCGGGAATAAGGAAGAGAACTACAAAGAAGGTATCGAGGCGCTTCAACAGAAATACCCGGTGTGGATGAGCGATATTGTAACACTGACGGATGCGTTTGCCATGATTCAATCAATCGGAGAAATAACCGGAAGATTAACACAAGCCGAAACACTTGTGAGTATGGTTAAATCTTCTTTTCAGGAGTTGACTAAGATTACTTCAACGCGGGTGCTGTACCTGATTTGGCGAAACCCCTGGATGGGAGCCGGTGCCGGCACGTTTATACACGAAATGCTTACGGTAGCCGGATTCGAAAATTGCCTGCAAAACCGGGAACGATACCCGGAGTTTTCCTCTTCGGAAATTGCAGCTTTAAAACCCGACCTGGTTTTTCTTTCTTCCGAACCGTATCCGTTTACTGAAAAGCATATCACCGGGGTGCAAGTGCTTTTACCGGAAGCCAACATTATATGTGTTGATGGCGAAATGTTTTCATGGTATGGCAGCCGAATGCGTTACTTTGCCAGCTACATAACTAAGCTTCCGATAACGTAAAGCCTAAGGTTTTTAAATCATCCCAATACTTTGGGTACGATTTTCTGACTACCATCGGGTTTTCGATGGAAATATTTCGTAGCGTAGCCAACGGAGCAAACGCCATAGCCATGCGGTGGTCTAAATATGTGTTGATGATTGGTATTTCATCAGGAATGTTTTGAGTGGGCACTAATTTCCAAACGGCTCCTGTTTCAATCAGTTGCGCACCTATCTTTTGAAGTTCCTGGTGCAGCGCGTGTATTCTGTCTGTTTCTTTAATACGCAGACTTTCAAGTCCGGTAAACGTGCCGTGTATTCCTTTTGTAGCGCAAACTACGGCAACGGTTTGTGCCAGGTCGGGGCAATGGGTAAAATCAAACGTAAGTTCTGTATGTACATCTTTTTTTGTGAGCAACAGGTTGCTGCCACGTGGCTCCGATTTTACGCCAAGTTGTTCCATCAGGTCGGCAATTACACGGTCGCCCTGAACGGATCGCATGGTTATGTTGGGAAGTACAATTTCAGCCTTTTCGGAAAGGGCTGTAAAGGCAAACCAATAACTTGCAGCCGACCAATCGGCTTCAACGCGGTATTCGCAGGGTTTATACGATTGATGCGCAACTTCAATAACGTGTTCATTTACCTGAACATCTATTCCGAATTTTCGCATCAATGAGGCGGTCATGTCAATGTAGGGCCTGCTTCCTACTTTGCCGGTTAGTGTAAGGAGTAATCCTTTCGGAAGGATGGGGGCAATCATCATTAAGGCAGATATGTACTGACTGCTTACATCGCCACGTATGGTTAGCTGATTTGTTTTCTGCCCTTCAAACGCTTCAATTTTAAGTGGGGGAAATCCTTCTTTTTCGAGATAAGAAATTCGTGCGCCCAATTCGCGCAGCGCATCAACCAACAGACCGATGGGGCGGAGTTTCATACGGTCGGTTCCGGTAATTATTTTTTGTTTGCCCCGCACGGCCAGGCACGCTGTAAGAAAACGCATGGTAGTTCCGGCATCTTCAACATCCAGCACGGCATCAGGCGAGTTAATCAATCGCTTCATCAGCACGGTGTCATTCGCCTCTGACAGATTGGATAACACCGACTTTCCCTCACTCAAGGCGTTCATAATCAGTACGCGGTTGCTGATGCTTTTAGATGCAGGAAGCCTGTTGACAGTTCCCGTAAGGGTATTGCGTTTAGCGATATGTAAAATTGAGTTCACGTTTTAACTAATGGTTGTAAGGGTAAAATCGGGTGTTAGTTAAATATTTTTTTGTTGGTGTGAAACAATTGATGCTCAAATCCAGTTAACTTTGTTATTATGAACACAACCGGAAAAATAACGCTGGGATTGGGAATTGCATCGGCAGCTTTATTAGCGGCTTATCTTTTCACGGGCGACCGTAAAAAGAAGACCGCTGAATTTATTGCCAAAAAAGCTGATGAACTAAAACGCACCATTCAGAAAAAAATGGAGTCTTTCGATGATTCGAAGGAACATTATATCTGAAGGGTATTGTAAAATGCCAATGCACCAACAATCTCTTCCTCGCTGATAACGCAGTCCCAATGTGCTTTCCCGATGCCTTCGGGAAGCACGGCCAGCACCGTATTGCCTTTATTTTTCTTATCCTGAACACAAAGCCCGGCAATGGACAAAAAATCGGCTTCGTCAATGTTCAACTTCCCGAAAATCTTTAGTATGTAATTGGTTAATTCCTGCGCCTCTGCTTCAGGCATAAGCTGTTGATTTCTGGCAATAAAAGCCTCGGTTATCAGCCCTGCGGCAATGGCCTCACCATGCAGAATTTTGTTTCCTTTCTTCAAAAAGTGCGACTCCAGCGCATGACCAATGGTGTGCCCGGCATTTAATATTTTTCTTAACCCTTTTTCGGTTGGGTCTTGCTGAACAACCGAGGCTTTGAATGTGGCGGAATGGCGCAGCAACACATCCCACGGCTGGTCGGTAAGCGATTTGCTACTTAGTTCGCGCCATAATGTTTTGTCTGAAATGAGGGCGTGTTTTATCACCTCGGCAAACCCCGACCGCAATTCTGCTTCAGGCAGGGTTTTCAAAAATTCGGCATAGATTAACGTCAACACCGGCTCTTTAAACAACCCAATGTGGTTTTTAAAGTGCCTGAAATCAATGCCTAACTTTCCGCCAATACTTGCATCGGCCATAGCCAACAGCGTGGTTGGCATAAGGATGAAGTCGATACCACGTTTATAGGTTGCTGCGCAAAACCCGCCCATGTCGCCAAGCACGCCCCCGCCTATAACAACTAATATGGAGTGCCTGTCTAACGCCAGGTCGGTCATCTGTTCCCATATTTCCGTGCACGAATTGAGCGTTTTATTTTCCTCACCGCTTTTTATGGAAATCACGGCATGGTCGGGCAGGTGAGGCTTCACCATCGGGTAGCAATGGAGCAACGTGTTTTCATCCGTAAGCACGGCTACCTTTTTGTAGCTGCCTTTTTGCAGGTACAGGTTAAGGTAGGGGCCGGGGTTGTCGGTAAGTTTGATATTGGTTGGAAGCATTGTTTAGTTAATAATGTTTCGTCACGAAGGCACCAGGACACAAAGAAAGCAATGTTTTTATGGGAACTTATGTAGAGCAATCCAACAAAAACTTCGTGCCCCTGCCAGCCGCAGGCGGGTTAGTGACTTCGTGGCAAGTCGAGTTACTTAATAATTCCAGAAAATTAAGCAAAGGCTGCGAAAATACAGGGTATTCAACCAACAAAAGACGGTTAGCACCAATTTGTGGATACCCTGATAAATCTCAGTGTTTACCCACACTCGGCAGGCTTGCAACATGCGGCACGAGCCTTATCTTTAGGCAGTTTTTTATACTTATGGAATCATCGCCCAATATCTCTTTTGAAGACACCGAAACGGCCTTTGCGTATAAATCGGATGCAGCCCTGAAAAAGGCAAACTTCATTTTCTCATTGGTAAACAACCCGTGGGTATCGTCCGTAGCTACCACATCGGTAAAAATGTCGTTGAAATTTCGGTTACCGGTAGAGGGTATCATCCGCAAAACAGCGTTCGACCATTTTTGTGGAGGCGAAAGTATTGAACAAGCCACGCGGGTGGTTGAACAGCTCGGCAACTTTCAGGTTGGCGCCATATTAGATTATTCCGTTGAAGGTGGTGATACCGAAAAGGGTTTTGACGCCACAGCCGAAGAAACACTGCGGACGATAGAGAAAGCATGTACATCATCCAATATTCCGTTTTGTGTTTTTAAGCCTACGGGGTTGGCTTCGGCAACGTTGCTTACCAAAATTCAGGCGGGCGAAACCTTAACCGAAGAAGAACAAAAAGCCTACGAACGTGCGGTTAACCGGTTTGACCGCGTGTGTGCAAAAGGACATGAATATAACATACCCGTGTTGATAGATGCCGAAGACTCGTGGTATCAAAACCCGATTGATAAAATGGCGCTGGAGCTGATGAAGAAATACAATAAAGAACGCGCCATTGTGTACAACACCTATCAGCTATACCGCACAGCCGGGTTGCCAAATCTGCGCAATCATTTCCACGAGGCCGTGATGAACAATTTTTATTTCGGGGCGAAGTTAGTGCGCGGTGCATATATGGAAAAAGAGCGCGAGCGGGCTGCAACGTTTGGTTATGAAAGCCCGATTCATCCCAACAAAGAAGCCACCGATGATGCCTACAATAGAGCGCTTGCCTTTTGCATTGATAACAAGCAGCGTATTTCGGTAATGAGCGGTTCGCATAACGAGTACAGCAATTACTACCTCACGGTGTTAATGGAAAAGCATAGCATGAATAACAACGACCCACGCGTTTGGTTTGCGCAGTTGTACGGCATGAGCGATAACATTTCGTTTAACTTAGCCAGGGCCGGTTATAACGTGGCAAAGTACCTGCCCTACGGGCCTGTTCGTTCCGTTATGCCGTATTTGTTTCGCAGGGCGGAAGAGAACACATCCGTAGCCGGGCAAAGCAGCCGCGAGCTTGCGCTGATTAAGAAGGAGTTGAAAAGGAGGAAGGGGAGGTAAAATTATTTACAAGCGGTTGTGGGCTGCACCCTTACCCGCCCGAAACACCAACATGGGCAAGGAGCCTTAAACCTACGTGGGGCTACAAGCTATATTCTACTGACGGAACATTCTTAAAGAATGGCATCACATCGAAGCTAATCCCTGAAACAAGATACACGAAATCCTTTATGTTGGATAAGAAAATGGTTGACCACATTTTATTTCCCAATAGAGCTGCTGCTTGGGAATGGGAGTTTCAACAAAATCTAATACAGCGTGGCCCATTAAATTTAAATATGCATTAAAATGGAAGAGAAAGATAAATTTTTAGGCTGCTTTGTTTCTTATCCGTCACTTTATCATGATGCTACTCAGCAAATGAAAGACTTTGCTAAGGAACAAGGCGATTTATTTAGCACCTATATATGGGGTGAGAAAGGAATTAGCGATATTTTGAAGAAGTTGAGAAATGAAGATTATGGAAAAGATATGGCTATAATTTTATTTCAATTTTACTTAAAGCCAATTCCTTATTTATTACAAAACTTAAAGGAGATAGAACCCTACAGGAAAAACGAGAAATCAATCGGCATTCCAATAATCGTAACAGAGGAGAATTTTTTCAGCAAATCCGAGGAAGGGCGATACAGCTTTTTAAAACAATCCATTTTACAGAAGCTGGATTTATTGGCGGAAGTAGTGAAGAAGAAGAAGCTGGATACAAATATGGAAAAACTGAAATCCGACCTGCAAAAAATCCTCTGTCTTCGCTGAGTGTCCTGCAAGGCACTCAGCGGCAAGTTGCAGAAGAAGAAATAGTTTGTTAATAAGTAAAACGGAACAAGAGTGTGAACAGATAACGAGGGGTGATAAACAATGGTCATTTTTAATGGATTATACGGGAAGTAAAAAATCAGGTGCAAATGCAAAAGCTATATTTAATATTGTTCTTGTTCTGTGTGTCAACAGCCCGTGCCCAGGAAGCCGGGCAACCCTTATGCCGTTGCAGGTGTTCTTCACCTGCAACGATTTTGGACGTGAGAATCTTGTTGCAGTTTTGAAATGTAAATTGAAACACGAAGCATGATAAAGGTTGAAGTTAAAAGAGTTGATTACAGAAATCCATGTTGGTGAGCCGCGCTTATTCCCGCCCGAAACACCAACATGGGCAAAGGGAACGAAATCAAGGTGTTAGGCGCATTTCACCAACACAGAAATCCCACAGCATGGACAGGTCGTCTGAAAGGGAACAATTGACCAGTAACCAAACAAATCAATAAACACGCTTCGCCCGATTTTTACCTCCCCATTATTCCCTTATTTTTGCGGCTGAAAAACCGTATTCCATGCAATTGAGCGAACAAGAAATCATCCGCAGGCAAGCCAAAGAGGAACTGGAGAAGCTGGGAATTAATCCGTACCCGGCAGAACTTTTTGAAGTAAATGTTTCCACGCAGGAGATATTGGAAAACTACCCCCGCCATAAAAGCGATTACCGTTCTATTTCCATAGCCGGCCGCATTATGAGCCGCAGAATTATGGGCTCGGCTTCATTTGCCGAACTCCAGGATGAAACCGGACGCATCCAGATTTATGTGCGCAGGGATGATATCTGCCCCGGTGAGGACAAGGCTTTATACAATACGGTTTTCAAAAAGCTGGTTGATATTGGCGACATCGTGGGTGTAAAAGGTTATGGTTTTACTACGCAAACCGGTGAAATATCCATTCACGTTACGGAGCTTACAATCCTTTCAAAATCGTTGCGCCCGTTGCCGGTGGTAAAAGAAACAACCGATGAACAGGGCATGGTGCATAAGCATGATGCCTTCAGCGACCCTGAACAACGCTACCGTATGCGGTATGTTGATCTGATTGTAAACCCCGAAGTGCGCGATACATTTGTTAAGCGTACAAAATTGGTAAACTCCATGCGTCAGTTCCTTAACAATAAGGATTACTTAGAAGTGGAAACGCCTATCCTGCAACCCCTGTATGGTGGCGCTGCCGCCCGCCCGTTTAAAACGCACCACAACACACTTGACATGACGCTGTATTTGCGTATCGCCAACGAGTTGTACTTAAAGCGATTGATTGTTGGTGGGTATAACGGTGTGTATGAATTTTCAAAAGACTTCCGCAATGAGGGCATGTCAAGGTTTCACAACCCGGAGTTTACGCAGGTGGAGTTGTATGTTGCCTACAAGGATTATTTCTGGATGATGGAGCTGGTGGAGGAGATGATAGAAAAAGTTGCGCTTGACCTGCACGGCACAACCAAAGTAAAAGTAGGCGAACACGAAATTGATTTCCGCAGACCGTGGAAACGCTTTACCATGTTCGAGGCCATTCAGCATTTTACCGGTGTTGATATTTCAGAAATGGATGAAACGGCTTTGCGCGAAACGTGCAAAATACTGAATGTGCCGGTTGATGAAACAATGGGCAAAGGAAAACTGATTGATTCTATTTTTGGTGAGAAGTGCGAGCCGCTACTCATTCAGCCAACGTTTATTACCGATTACCCGGTTGAGATGTCGCCATTAGCGAAGAAGCACCGCAGCAAACCGGGTTTGGTTGAACGCTTTGAAGCGATATGCAACGGCAAGGAAATCTGTAACGCCTTTTCTGAATTAAACGACCCGATTGACCAGCGCAAGCGTTTTGAAGAGCAGCTTGAGTTAGGCAAGCGTGGCGATGAAGAGGCCATGACACTCGATGAAGATTTTTTACGCGCCCTTGAGTTTGGTATGCCGCCTACGGCTGGGTTGGGTGTGGGCATCGACAGGCTTTGTATGATTATGACCAACTCGCCTTCTATACAGGATGTGTTGTTCTTCCCGCAAATGAAACCCGAAAAGCAAGGCGGAGGGTTTACAGAGCGCGATGCAGAACAGTTGGGCATACGCAAAGAGCTTTTCCCTATTCTTCAGAAGTTGGGTATTCAATCCGTTGAACAGTTGAAATCGTTGAAAGCTTCAAAGTTGTTTAATGATGTTTGCGGCACACGCAAAAAGATGAAGCTGGAAGATGTGAAAAACCCTACTATGGAAGAAGTAGAGGGGTGGCTTGGGAATTAGGGCTTAGGAGTTAGGGATTTTCTGATTTCTGATTTTGGATTTCTGATTTTGGATTGCTTCTGAATTCTAAAATCACAAATCATAAATCTAAAATAAAAAAGATGCGATTGCTGATTTGTTATCGTCCAATGTTATCAAAGAATGGCTTCCTTCTTTCTAATTTCAAATCTTTTAACACGGCTGCCTTAACCGCAATACGGAAGTTGTAATACGTAAATCGGCCGAAAGGCCCCCAGTTAAGATTCATTGTCCAGCAATGTAGGTCGCGGGAGATACCCACATTGGTAGTAGTAAATTCCATATTCTCGAAATCAAAACCCGAGTTGAACGTGATTTTCCATTTCTCTGAAAGCGACATATCTCCCGAAAATTGTAACGACTGCGAAATGCGCACATCATTATTCAACGGACGGGAATAGGACAAGCTGTAATTCATCTGAAGGCTCCATGGAATATTAAAATCAACATACGAATCGGGATTGTTCAGGTAAAACTGTTTTTCCTGTTCGGGTAGTTCGGAGTTGGTAATGCTTTGTCGTGTTTCCTGATTTTTCTCGCGCGCTTTCGGGTTCAGGTTCGAGCCTAGCGCTAAGGTGGCCGAAGTTATTCTTCCTAATTTACCGCCTTTAATAGCATACTGGTTAATACGCCTTTCCATCGACCTGCCTGTTTCGCTGTTAACCTGTGTTACATAAGCATACGGGTCAAGCGTTGACGACAGGTTAATGTTAATGAGGTTATCTAATATGTTTGTGTTGGCAGAAATGGAAATATTGCCAAGGTTAAACGAGTCGGCCATGATATTGTAAGATGAATTCAGCGACAAGCTGTTTAATAAATTTACTTTTCGGGCTACTGTATCTTTTTCAGATTTTACTTTCATCTCCAACGTATTGCCCAGCCCAAAACCTATGCTGCCGCTCTTGCCTGGTGTGGAGGCTCCATAAATAAATCCCTGGTGCCGGGGTTGATAAATGATTTTACCATTTTGATTTATAGCCTGGAAGTAATTTTCGTTTTTGGTGAAATCAGGCGTATAGCCGAACGAGATGTTTGGATTCACTACATGGCGAATAGCTTGTAGTTTGCCTCTTCCTCCAAAAAACTTGGTACCATAAATCCGTGTGTTAAAACTTGTGCTGAAACTGTAATTGGCAACACGGTTAAAACCTTTTATGGTATCGGTGGGTACAAGCCTTGCCTGGTTGTTACTCATGTCGTACTCCCAGTTGATTTTTTCAAAGTACCATTTTTCTTCATAAGATACGGAAGGCGATACCGTGAAATAGCGGAACGCTTTAAACGAATAGGAGAAAGGCATGGAGTGTCTGATGCCGTTGCGCCCGTTTTCAATAAACCGGTTTATATTACTGCCGGTAAAAGGAGCAATGCTGTCTTGCAACGGGTTGCTGCCTATTCTTCCCAGGTTATTGGTTATGCGGTTTGTTGCCGCCATGCTGTACCCTATCGAAAAATTATCCAATGCAGTGGGTTTTCCATCCTTACGCTGAAAGGGATAGAGGTTACGCATATTAACGGTAAGGGTAGGCGCGGTAAGGTTTACCTGTTTCGTAAAAAGGTCTTGGTCGTGGCTCATGTTCAAGCCCATGCTGAACGGTGTTCCACGAAAGGTTTTATTGTATGAGATGTTGGAGTTCATCTTTCGGGTGTTGTTGTTCAACTCGGTTGAGTTTATACTTTGCGGAAGCCCGAAATTCAGGTTGTTGTTGGTGTTGTATGAATTAGAAGCCGCGCTTACAGAAGCGCTGAACCGCCCCGTGCCTTTTGTTTGTGGTGAGTGATTCCAGCGAACACTGAAGTCGTTACGCACATCGGTATCTTCAATGCGCGAAGAAGCGCTTGTTTTTGAAAAGCTGAAGTTCAGCCCCCCGGTAAAGTGATACCGCCAGTTGTAAGGCATATCGAGATACAAAACATAATCGCCTTTCGAGTAGATGTCGCTGCGCACAGAAAATTTCACGTATTCGCTTGCATCGAGAAAATACCCCAGACCGCGCAGGTTAAAGCCGCGCAAACGTTCTTCACCATAAGAAGGAAACAGTATGCCCGATTTACTTTCCTTTTCAGCCGGAAACATACCAAACAAAAACCCGATGGGGTAGAGGGGTATATCATTAAACTGAACGTAAAAAGGCCCCGACACAATCTTGTCTTTTGGAATGGCTTTGGTTTTGGTGGAGCGGATAACAAAATGCGGGTGTTCCAGATCGCAGGTGGTGTAGCTGTTGCGCACACTCAACAATTCATCTCTTTCATTTTTAAATACCACGTCACCATGCAGGTAGCCTTCACCCTGTTGCGTTACCACTTCGGAGATACGCGCCCGTTTGGTTTTGAAATTGTAAACGATGTCTTTTGTTTCATACAGTTCATTGCCGTTTTTAAAGATAGGGTAGCCTACCCTTCGGCCCAGCGAATCGCGCGTGCCGTGTGCTGTTAGTGTTCCGTTGGCATAGTCGATAATGATTTCTTCGGCTTCTAATTCAATGGAGCCGTAAACGATTTTAGCGTTCCCGTAAAGCCATACCATTTGGCCGTCAATGCTGGTAAACATCGAATCGCGGGCGGTGTATTTTATAGTCGTTTCGATGTCGCCTTTTTTGGCGCGTACACTGTCGGCAGGATTTTTGATTGAGTCCTTAGCTGTGTTTTCGGATGATGCTTGTCGCAGCCCGGTTGGGGCTTGGCCAAAAGCTTCCGGCAACATTAAATTCAACACACAGCCAACGAAAAAGATGAAGATAAAACGCACAGCAGGGGTATTGACGGACGATTTTTTAGCTTTTGGTGAAAAATTCACAATTTTGCTCAAAGGTATTGCAAATCGAGTGAACATTGTACTGCACGTGAGGATTATAGGAACAGGCCTTTTAATAGCAATAACCTTGCTAAATTCTGCCGTACAGGCACAGAACGGTGCGTCCGCATCAAAAAAATTTACCGTTTGCCTCGATGCGGGTCATGGTGGCAATAAGCCCGGAACTTCCGGCTCTTTTGCAAAAGAGAAAGATGTAACCCTGAAGGTGACGCTTCTGGCAGGTAAAATAATTGAAGAAAACATGCCGGACGTAAAAGTTGTGTACACCCGCAAAACCGACATAGACATTGGCTTGAAAGAGCGGGCCAAAGTAGCCAACGATATCCACGCAGATGTTTTTATCTCCATTCATGCCAATTCTCTCCCTGAAACCACGCCCTATGCTCGTAAGCAAGCCATTTATGGTACCGAGACGTATGTGCTGGGACTGCATAAAACGCAGGAAAGCCTGGAAGTGGCTATGCGCGAAAACTCGGTGATTTTATTGGAAGAAAACTATGAGGAGAAATACCAGGGTTTCGACCCAAAATCACCGGAATCCTATATTTTATTCAGCCTTACACAATCGGCCAACCATGAAGCCAGTATACAATTAGCCAGCCTTATTGAAGAGCAATTTGGCAGCCGGGCGGGCCGAAAAAGCCGGGGCGTGAAGCAGGCAGGCTTCCAGGTGCTGTGGGAAACCGCCATGCCGGCTGTTTTGGTAGAAATCGGCTATCTTTCCAATGTGAAAGAAGAAAAAGAGTTGAATTCTGCGCAGGTACAGGAGTATATTGCATCCGCTATTTATAGAGCCGTTAAAGAATACAAAAACAAGGTAAAATCCTTAAATTAAGCTCTGAACGTTAACCGTACCCCATGACAATATCAAAAGAAGTTCGTGTTGGCCTGTTTATGGTCGTATCGTTAGTGCTGTTGTACCTCGGTTTTAATTTCCTGAAGGGGATAGATTTTTTTTCTTCCCGTACAAAGTATTACGCTATCTATGAAAATGTTGACCAGCTCATGCCCTCCAACCAGGTTTATCTGAGCGGGGTTTCTGTTGGCCGCGTAAGCGATGTGCAGATTGACCAGCAACGCGGACGTGTTGTTGTTGAACTCGAAATTGATTCGTATGTCGTGTTGGGCGATTCATCCGTAGCCATGTTAAACAGCGATTTTCTCGGAACCAAGTCCATTCAATTATCTATCGGTAACTTCAAAAACAGGCTGGAGCCGAAAGACACCCTTCTTTCTACGGTAGCCAAGGGCATTGCCACATTCTTAGAAGAGAGTGCCGCCCCGGTAGCCGACAACCTTCAATCTACCTTGCGAAAACTGAATACTATTTTGGATAACCTCGCCCGCAATTCGCAAAAATTAGATGGCATGTTTGACGAGTTTGGCTCCACACCGGGTAAAATTAATTACACCATTGATAATGCCAATCGTGCCCTTACGGGGATGTCGGATAGCATAAAACTCGTTACCAAAAATGTGAACTCGGCCTTGCGCACCATAAATCCCACGCTTGAAAATTTCAGAACTCTTTCCGATTCACTTAAATCCCTTGAAGTAAACGAAACGCTGTCGAAGATTAAGATGACGTTAGCCAAGCTGAATGAAACAATGGATAAATTCAGCAAAGGTGATAATACCGTTAGCAAACTTCTTACAGAAGATTCGCTTTACGTTAACCTGAACAAATTGTTTCTGTCTGTCGATTCGTTGGCAACGCATTTCAATGAAAACCCTAAACACTTTATGGCTCCGTTAGGCAAGAGTCGTAAAAAAATTCAGCGCGAACTCGAAAAGCAGCGTACAGAAGATTAACCGACATACGGACAAATCATGGAGCGAAACCTGGAGTTTAATAAAAACGAAGACCTCTATAAGCAGTTAGTTCAGCAGTTGCAGGCCAAAGCAAAAAAGACCAGGTTAGGGGGTGGGCAAAAAAAAATTGACGACCAGCACGCAAAAGGAAAACTCACCGCCCGTGAGCGTATTGAATATCTCACAGACAAAGATTCGCCATTTCTTGAAATCGGGTTGTTTACCGGTGACGGCATGTATGCTGAATATGGCGGATGCCCCTCGGCCGGTGTGGTTACCGGTATCGGCTACATTCATGACAGGCAATGTATTGTTGTAGCCAATGACGCAACCGTAAAAGCAGGCGCATGGTTTCCGATTACCGCCAAGAAAAACTTGCGCATCCAGGAGATTGCCATGGAAAACCGGTTGCCGGTAATTTATTTAGTAGATAGCGCAGGTGTGTTTCTGCCCATGCAGGATGAAATTTTTCCCGACAAGGAACATTTTGGCCGGCAGTTCAGGAACAACGCAAAGATGTCTGCAATGGGTATTGTTCAGATTGCCGCTATCATGGGCAGTTGTGTTGCGGGTGGTGCGTACCTGCCCATCATGTCGGACGAGGCCATGATTGTTGATAAAACCGGGTCTATTTTTTTGGCAGGTTCATATCTTGTAAAAGCAGCCATTGGCGAAGACATTGACAATGAAACATTGGGAGGAGCTACTACGCATTGCGAGATTTCGGGCGTAACCGATAACAAGTTTCCTAACGACCAGGCTTGCCTGGATTATATCCGGTCAATTTTTAATAAGATTGGCTCGTATGAAAAAGCAGGGTTCGACAGAATTGAACCCAAAGCGCCTGCAGAAGACCCCAATGAAATTTACGGACTGTTTCCGGCAGACCGCGTAAAGCCTTATGATACATTGGAGATTATCAAACGCTTAGTTGACAATTCAGAGTTTGACGAATACAAAGCTCTTTATGGTAAAACATTGATTTGCGGAACCGCCCGCATGGATGGCTGGGCTGTTGGCATTGTGGCTAATCAACGCAAAGTGGTTAAAACCAAAAAGGGCGAGATGCAGATGGGCGGAGTAATTTATTCCGATTCTGCCGACAAGGCTGCGCGTTTTATTATGAATTGCAATCAGCGCAAAATACCTCTCGTTTTTTTACAGGATGTTAGCGGTTTTATGGTGGGAAGCAAAGCCGAGCATGGCGGCATAATTAAAGATGGCGCAAAAATGGTGAACGCTATGGCCAATTCAACCGTTCCTAAGTTCACGGTAATTATGGGTAACTCGTATGGCGCGGGCAACTACGCCATGTGTGGTAAGGCTTACGACCCGCGCCTGATTGTGGCATGGCCTTCGGCACAAATTGCCGTGATGAGCGGAGCCTCTGCCGCAAAAACATTGTTGCAAATCAGGGTGAGCGCGTTAAAAGCACAGGGAAAAGAAATCTCGAACGAAGAACAACAGAAATTGTTAACAGAAATAACCGACCGCTACAACGAACAGCTAAGTCCGTATTATGCCGCTTCGCGATTGTGGGTTGATGATGTTATTGACCCGCTGGAAACCCGAAAAGTAATATCGATGGGCATTGAGGCGGCTAATCACGCCCCGGTAGAACGGTTTAATGTTGGCGTTATTCAAACATGACAGAGAAAGAGTTAAAAGCATTGGTATCGTTGCTGGATGATGAGGATGAACAGGTTGTTTCTCACGTAACCGATAAGATACGTTCATTGGGTAAAGAAATAATCCCCTATCTCGAACAGGAATGGGAAAACAATTTTAACCCGCAAACACAGCAAAAAATTGAAGAGCTGATTCATAATCTTCAGTATGAATTGCTGAAGTATCGTGTTAACGATTGGTATGAAAGCGCTGACCAGGATTTATTAACCGGCCTTTGGTTGGTAGCTACCTACCAATACCCCGACCTTGAGTTAGAGAAATTAAAACAAGACCTCGAACAAATCTATTACGAAGCATGGCTTGAGTTTAAACCGGAAATGTATCCGCCCGACCAAGTGAAAGTATTGAACGGTGTGCTGTTTAATAAACTGAAGTTTTCGGCCAACACGAAAAATTTTCATTCACCGGGCAACTCCATGATTAACGTTGTGCTGGAAACCCGTAAGGGAAACCCTATTTCGCTTTGCGTAATTTATATGATGGTAGCACAAAAGCTGAAACTGCCGGTGTATGGAGTTAACCTTCCTAACTTGTTTGTGCTGATGTATCAACAGGGCAATCAATCGTTTTACATTAATGCGTTTAACAAGGGGCTTATCTTTTCACGGCAGGATATTGAAAATTACATTCACGAATTGCGGCTTGCTCCGCAATCTTCTTTTTTCGAGCCGTGTTCCAACCTTGAAATCATCCGCAGGGTTTTCCGCAACCTGATTATGTCGTTCGATAAAATGGGCGAACACGAAAAAGCTGAAGAAGTGAAAGAATTGTTGCTGATTATTGCCGATGGCGCAGACCTTGGCGTTTGACGTTACACGCTGCAAACAATTACAAAATCAGTGTACTGCGTGTACTTTAGCGAAACAATGGTTTCTTTTTGATTTGCTATTATCCTGCCCGACAGGTTTCCTTTTTGCTTGAGAACAAACGGTTCTATTAAAAGATGTTCAGCAAACACGAGGTCTTTTTTTCCATATACTTTTATCATGGCCTCTTTAGCGCTCCAGTAAATACAGTTTTTGATTAGGTTATCTCCGGCATCGGCCTGTTCTGTTTGCGAGAACATGCGCTGAGCAATCCGCAACAACTTGGGTTTGAAATGCTCCAGGTCAATACCAACAGGTTTGTGTTCATCAACAATAGCTGTAACATACGGGTATGAGTGGCTTAATGAAACCTGGTGCGGATAGTTTCGCAAAGAAGGTTTTCCGAAAGTATCCTTGGTGAGTCCCTGGTAGGTGAGGTTGAGTTGCTGAAGCAGGTTGTGAAGGAGTGCGCGCACAGCAAAAAATTCTGCCCGTTTTTCCGGATGTACAATTTCAGCAGGAATAGTTTCCGCGAACCCGCCTGATAGTTTCAGGTCTTCTTCAGACGCTTCAATTTTCCATAGGCCCCATGCACGGGTTTGGGTTATTTCATTTTCAAGCTGGGGCATGATGGTGTATTCTTTGGCAATTTTACTAAAAGCCATCTCAAAAATCTATTTGAATTTATTTTGTCATTCCGGCCTTGAGCCGGAATCTCACAATTCAAGGCTTAAAATGGATCGCGGGTCATAGCCCGCGATGACTATAAGATTTTTTAGATGACTTGCATAAACTCACCTAAACTTTCAGCACTTTCGTACAGTTATTCAGGCATGAGCGTCATTACAGTAAACAGGCTGCACAACCTTACGGGTCACCGCGACTGTATTTATTCCCTGCAACAGGCAGACCGCCCCAACCTGTTCTTCAGCGCTTCGGGCGATGGTATGGTGGCCTTGTGGGATTTGGAGAAACCCGATGAAGGAACATTGATTGCCCGCCTGCCCAATTCCGTATATGCCCTGCACCGCCATGCGGAAACTGACCTGTTGGTGGTTGGGCATAACTATGACGGTATCCATTTTATCGATTGGCAGAATAAAAAACCGGAGGGTTCGTTACACCTTACCAGCGCAGCCATTTTTGATATACAGCATGTGGAGAACAGCTTGTTTGTTGCCGATGGTGGAGGAGCCGTTACACGGGTTGATGTGCTTACGCAGATGATAACCGGACGGAACCAATCCACAGAAAAAAGCGCCCGGACAATTGCCATAAACCTGAAAACAGGCGAGTTGGCGGTTGGGTACAGCGATTGTTTTATCCGCGTATTTGACCTGGACACACTGGATATGAAGTATGAATGGAAAGCGCACGAGAACTCGGTTTTTACCCTGCGGTACACCCCGGATAGCAATTTCCTGTTAAGTGGTTCGCGTGATGCCCGCCTTAAAATGTGGGATGTATTGGGCGGATATGCACCCGTAACTGAGGTTGTAGCGCACATGTATGCAATAAATCACCTCGATTTTAGCCCTGATTCCAAACATTTCGTAACTTGTAGCATGGATAAGTCCATAAAGGTCTGGAACTTAGACGAACTGCGGCTGTTGAAGGTGATTGATAAGGGCAGACATGCCGGCCACGGAACCTCGGTGAACAAACTTTTATGGACAAATCACTACGGACAATTGGTGAGCGCGAGCGATGACCGCACCATTTCCGTTTGGAATATTAACTTTGAGTAGTAAAGAGCCTTGATACTTTATTTTTTTCGGCTTCAGATTTTTTAAACTTAACAACAAACACCATGAAAATTACACCGCTCGAAATCCGGCAAAAAACGTTTGAGAAACATTTCCGTGGATACGACAAGGATGAAGTGAACGCATTTCTTCTTACGCTGTCGCAGGAATGGGAACGCCTTGTGGATGAAGGTAAGGAACTGAAAATTAAACTGGAAGCTGCCGAACGCGAAGTAACCAAACTTCGCGAAGTAGAAAGCTCCTTGTTTAAAACACTTAAAACCGCTGAAGACACCGGGGCCAACGTAATTGAGCAGGCACGGCAGGCAGCCGATTTGCATTTGCGCGAATCGCAACTGAAAGCCGATGCCATGCTGAACGAAGCAAAAATGATGGCCGGCAACACGGTTGATGAAGCCGAACAACGCGCCAAACAAGTGCTTACTGAAATGGAAGAACGCCTTCGCGGTATGGTTGAAAGCTATAAGAAATTAGAGTCATCGCGCGATGACCTGTTGCAGGAGTTGAAGCACATATCGCAGGATACTATTGAGCGGGTTGAACGCATAAAAAACAGCACGAAAAACTTTGATGTTGACCAGCATCTTGCGCAAGCGCGTAAAGAAACGAAAAGGGAAGTATCCAATAATAATACAGGTCACCAGCCAACCATGAGCGTCAATGTGCAGCAACCGAAGTTGGTTGCGCCCGAACCGGTAATGGAATCGGTACCTGAACCGGAAGACGAACCTGAACTGGTATTTGAACAGGAAATTACCGTGAAGGAAACCGTTGTAGTAGAAACACGAAACCAAAAAGTAACTTCTTTTTTTGACGAAATCGGATGACCGGACGTGTAGGGCTTGAGGGGCTGGAGTTTCACGCGTTTCATGGCGTTTATCCGCACGAGCGCGAATCCGGAAACTGGTTTGAAGTAGATGTTGCCGTGGAAACAGATTTTTCGGCAGCAGCTTTCCAGGATGAGTTATCGGGTACGGTAAACTACGAAACACTTTTCCGTATTGTGAAAGATGAGATGGACAAGCCGTCCAAACTTTTAGAAAAAGTAGCCGGTAAAATCATTGAAAATATACTACACGAACTGCCGGTTGTTCAATCGGTAGATATCAGAATTTCAAAATTAAATCCGCCTATTGGTGGCAAGTGCAGGCGTGCCACCATTCAGGTTTTTAAAAAGCGTTAACGTAATGAAGCGAGTTGTTCTTATTCTTGTTGTATTGATTGTTTGCTCCGGGTTGCTGTCTGCGCAGGATAAACAGGCATTTAAACTGTTCACCAAAGAAGGCAAAGCGGTTGAGTATCAAAAAATGATTCAGACTTTGGCAAAAGCCGATGTAGTGCTGTTTGGCGAACTGCACGACAACTCCATTAATCATTGGCTTGAACTCCAGGTGGCGAAAGATTTATACGCGGTTAACCCCAAACTTAAATTGGGTTTTGAAATGTTTGAAGCGGATAATCAATTGATATTGGATGAATTTCTGGACGGCACAATTGAAGAACGCCATTTGCTGAGCGAAGCCAAAGTGTGGGATAATTACAAGAACGACTACAAGCCACTTATTGAATTTTGCAAGGCACAAAAGTTAAACGCCATCGCTACCAATGTGCCCAGACGCTATGCAAACCTCGTGTATCGAAAAGGTATTGATGCGTTAGCCTCTCTGCCGGAAGAAGCCCGTAAACACATTGCTCCACTCCCAATTGAAATTGATCTTGAATTGCCAGGCTATAAAAATATGATTTCATCTATGGGCGGGCACGGCAACCCCGGAAGCGGGGAGAACATAGCCCGCGCGCAGGCCATAAAAGATGCTACTATGGCGCATTTTATTATTCAGAATTTGACTGATGGAATTTTCATCCATTATCATGGCGCGTATCATTCACAAAATTATGAAGGCATTTATCATTACTTAGTAAAGGCTAAGCCTGCATTGAAGATTGCGACCATTCATCCTGTTAGCCAGGAGTCAATAGACAAGCTGAACGATGAAAACAAAAACACGGCCGACTTCATTATTGCCATTCCGGCTGATATGACGAAGACCTACTAATCCTGCGCAGCCTTTCTACCCTGTTCAAGCGCTTCGAGCATAACGTCTTTAACCGTGTTTACGCGCTTCAGTTCACTTTCTAAGTAGTCGCGTTGCTTTTCTTTTTCGTAGTCTTCCGGGCTGAACTCCCGCATCCATACCATCATGCTTTTGCTGGCCGAGTCGAGTAAAAGAATGGTTTGTTCCAACTCTTGCTTTTTGCCTTCTACGAGGTCGGGTGAATTACTGATTTCCTGTTCTAATTTTTTCTTCAGGCGGAACAGCTCTTCCATGCCGGGCATAACTTCATCGTGTATGTCCATTACCTCGTTATACAGGGCTTTGTTCGGGTCTTCTTCAGTTTTTTTCTGGCCGCAATAGGTAAGGGTAAACGTCAGAAGTGTAAGGAGTGCAATCGTTTTTTTCATGATGATTTAGTGCATTTGTGTCAAAGATAATACAAGCCATCTCAAAAATCGAATTGTCATCGCGGACCTGCCTGCACGTAGCCGGTTGGGCAAAGGCAGGCAAGATCCGCGATCCTATAAAAAAGTATTGAAAACGCAGATTCCGGCTCAGGGCCGGAATAACAGGGTTGTCTTTTAAGATTTTTGAGATGGCTTGTACCCCTGTTGCTCTTCCCCAACCTATCCTAACGGGTATTAGCATGATAAAATTATTTTTGAAATATTTTGCAGTAAGTTGAAAATGCACTTTCTTTAGCCCATTAATCAGGACAATGAAAAGTTTCAATACATATTTTTGGTTTTACTACTACTTTCAGGCCCGGCCGGGATTTGAACGAGTAGCGATATGTTATTGAAGCAAAACGATAACAGAGAACTCTGAAAAGTCCCGGTAAAAGCCGGGACTTTTTTTGTGTACTCTTTTTAGAACTATGAAAACAGACACGACAAAAAAGAAGAAATTAAAGGTTGCCATACAGGGGCTTACTGCGAGCTTTCATGAAGTGGCAGCACGAACTTATTTTGGTCAGGATGTGGAACCGGTTGAGTGCTTAACGTTTCATGAGTTGTGCGAAACGCTAAAGCAAAGCAAGGCCGACTTTGCCATAATGGCTATTGAGAACAGCATAGCCGGAAGTATTTTGCCAAACTACTTTTTGTTGCAGCAATATCATTTCAGCATTGCCGGAGAACTTTACCTGCCTATTCATTTACATTTGTTAGCGTTGCCTGGCGTGAAACTCAACGCCATTAAAACCATTGAATCGCACCCAATGGCGTTGCGTCAATGCACGGAATTTATTCATGCCCTTAACGGTATTGAAATCCGCGAAAGCGATGATACCGCCCTTTCGGCAAAACGGGTTAAAACATTAAAACTTAAAAACACAGCCGCTATTGCCAACGAACTGGCCGCGAAAAAATACGGGCTGCAAATAGTAGAGAAGCGCATTGAAACACATAAGAAAAACTTTACGCGCTTTCTTGTGCTTACGCGGAAATCAGCAATAAATGAAAAAGCGAACAAGGCTTCGTTGAGTTTTGAAGTTGCGAATGCAGTGGGCAGCCTTGCCGAGGCGCTCATGACGTTTAAAGCGAACCAGATTAATTTGCTCAAAATTCAATCTATTCCGGTTATCGGTAAACCGAATGAATACAGCATTCATGTAGATGTAGAGTGGAAGCGCAGAAAGCAATATGACGATGCCATGAAGAAAGTGCTGCGCCAGGTAAAAAACCTGAACGTATTAGGGGAATACAAAAAAGCAAAAATTGAGTATAACTAAACAGGCATCTCTAAACGTACATAAGATGATTGAAACAGCTAAACGGATTGAGCAAATTGAAGAATACTACTTCAGTAAGAAGCTGGCAGAGGTGCGGTCGTTAGATACGCCTGAACGGAAAGTAATCAACCTCGGTATTGGCAGCCCCGACCTGCCCCCGGCTCAACCGGTTATTGATGCGCTTGCCACTTCTGCGCAGCAACCTGCGCATCACGGATACCAGAGTTATAAAGGTATCCCGGAGCTCCGTAAGGCTATTGCCGATTTTTATAATCGTACCTACGATGTAATCCTGAATCCTGAAACGATGATTCTTCCACTTATGGGTTCAAAGGAAGGTATTCTTCATATCAGCATGGCGTTTTTGAATGAAGAAGATGAAGCGCTTATTCCTGACCCTGGTTATCCTACTTATGCATCCGTTACTAAATTAGTGGGAGCAACACCGCGCACCTATACATTAAAAGAAGAACTGGATTGGGGAATAGACCTGGAGGCATTAGCGCAACAGGATTTATCGCGGGTAAAAATTATGTGGATTAACTTTCCGCACATGCCTACCGGCCGCACCGCTTCGCGCGATGAGTTGCAGGCATTGGTTAACCTGTCGCGTAAGCATAACTTTTTAATCGTGAACGATAATCCGTACAGTCTTATCCTGAACGATAACCCTGTCAGTATTCTTTCGCTTGATGGTGCAGGTGATGTTGCGCTGGAGTTGAACTCGCTTAGTAAATCGCACAACATGGCCGGTTGGCGGTTGGGCTGGGTTGCCGGAAGGAAAGAATATATTGATGCCGTGTTGCGTGTGCGCAGCAATATGGATTCGGGTATGTTTTTGGGATTGCAACATGCGGCAGTGGAGGCGCTGAAGAATGATGCTTCGTGGTTTGCAGAATTAAACCGTGTTTATTCATCGCGTAAAGCGCTGGCCTGTAAAATTCTCGATGCGTTAGCGTGTACATATAGCACTAATCAATCAGGTTTGTTTGTGTGGGCGAAAGTTTCTGAGCGCATCAAAGATGTTGGCAACTGGATTGATGAAATTTTGTATGGCGCCAAGGTGTTCATCACGCCCGGTTTTGTTTTTGGTTCGGCTGGCGAACGGTATATTCGTATATCGCTTTGCTCATCTGAAAAACAATTAACGGAGGCGCTTGCGCGGATTACTACATGGAAACAGGAAACACCTGCACCAACAAAAACTAAACAGGTAGTGTTATGAAAGTTACTGTTGTAGGATTGGGGCTGATTGGCGGTTCATTGGCTATTGATTTGCGAAAGGCAGGACTGGCTACCGAATTAATTGGCGTGGACGCTAACGCGCAACATGCTGCGCGGGCGCTTGAACGCAAGCTGGTTGATAGAATAGCATCGGCTGAAGAGGCTTTTGCTACGACAGACCTTGTAATCCTGTCGATACCGGTAAACCTGTTGTCGGTAAAGTTGCCTGAGGTGTTAGACAGCGTTGGTGAGCAAGCTGTTGTGATAGATGTTGGCTCAACCAAAACGCAAATTTGCAAAGCCGTAGCCAATCATCCGAAGCGTGCGCAATTTGTGGCTGCGCACCCCATTGCCGGAACGGAAAACTCCGGCCCGGATGCAGCTTTTTCCGGTTTGTTTACCGGCAAGACTACCATAATCTGCGAAAAGCAATCGTCATCTGCGGGCGCCCTGGCATTGGCCGGAAAAGTGTTTGATGCCCTGAATATGAAAACCATTTATATGCAACCTGATGAACACGACAGACACGTGGCGTATGTTTCGCACTTGTCGCATGTGAGTTCGTTTTTATTGGGGCAAACCGTGTTGGATATTGAGAAGGACGAAAAAAATATTTTCACCCTTGCCGGTAGCGGGTTTGCTTCTACCGTGCGGTTAGCCAAAAGCTCACCGGGTATGTGGGCGCCTATCTTTGAACAAAATATGGAGTACCTGAGTCAGGCCTTGCAGGAGTATATCATTCACTTGCAACGCTTTCAGTATTACCTGATGAAAAAAAACACAAAAGAAATATATCGTATTATGACGGAAGCAAATGAAATCAGGCGAATACTTGACGGTGCGGAGTCGTTATCCGTACAGGAAAGCAACCAACCCGAAACAGTAAAAGCGTAAATCATTAATTAAAAAATTATCTTAGTATAATTTAAGTATTAACCAGTATGAAAAAAGAACTACAACTTGAATCGATGAAAACCTGGTCGCCCTCGGCAACACGGCCATTAATTATCAGTGGCCCGTGCAGTGCCGAAACCGAACAGCAAATGATAACAACTGCCAAGCAACTTGCCGCCACAAACAACGTGCATGTGCTTAGGGCGGGCATCTGGAAACCGCGCACACGCCCCGGGCAGTTTGAAGGAATGGGCGAAGAAGGATTGAAGTGGTTAGTGCAGGCCGGCAAGGAAACAGGTTTGCCCATAACAACAGAGGTTGCCAATGCCGCGCACGTTGAAGCCTGTTTAAAATCCGGTGTTGATATATTGTGGGTTGGAGCGCGCTCAACAGTTAACCCGTTTTCTGTTCAGGAAATTGCCGATGCGTTAAAAGGTGTTGATGTTCCGGTGTTGATAAAAAACCCGGTTAACCCCGACCTTGAACTTTGGATTGGTGCGCTTGAACGATTAAATAAAGCGGGCATAACAAAACTCGCAGCCATTCATCGGGGTTTCTCTTCGTTTGAAAAAGGCCCGTTCCGTAATGCACCTATGTGGGATTTGGCTATCGAGTTGAAAACAAGAATTCCCGAATTAGATATTATCTGCGACCCCAGCCACATTGGCGGCACGCGCGAGTTGATACCGTTCATCGCGCAAAAAGCGCTTGATATGGATATGGCCGGCCTGATGATTGAAAGCCATATTAACCCTGATGCTGCCTGGAGCGATGCGAAACAACAGGTAACACCGGCAGCGTTGTCGAAAACTATTGAAGGGCTGGTGGTGCGCAAGCCTTCAGCGGAAGATAAAAATGTGAAAGATTCGTTGAGTTTGTTCCGCGAACAGATTGACCTGTTGGACGATGAGATTATGCAGAAGCTGGCGGCACGTATGAAGATTTCGGAAAAGATTGGACAGTTTAAAAAGGATAACCAGATTACCATTCTCCAGGTTAACCGGTGGGAGGAAATTATCCACACCCGCGTGGCGCTTGGACTGGCCATGGGATTGAACGAAGATTTTTCGCGCGAAATGCTCAAACTCGTGCACCAGGAGTCCATACAGGTGCAAACCCGTATAATGAATAAAGCCGATGTGAAAGTTTAGGTTTCTTGTTTTGAGGTAAAATCTTAGCTTTAGACTTCATTTTGTAACCCAACACGATATGAAGTCAGTAATTGTATTTTTTGCAGCATTTATCTTTAGCGTATCGCTTCTGCACGGGCAGGATGTTGATAAAAATTATTTGCTCGGCAAGTTTAACCAAAATCAGGATGAGCGTTTTGTACAGTTAGATGACCAGTACACACGCGGGTCGGCAAGGGGGGCGTATCTCCGTAAGGAGACGTATGAAGCCTTTGTTAAAATGGCCGAGGCCGCTAAAGTTGATGGTGTTACCTTAGTAATTATTTCCGCTACCCGTAATTACCTTCAGCAAAAAGCTATCTGGGAAAGAAAGTGGACGGCCGATACGGAATCTAAAAGTGATGTTGACCGCGCTAAAAAGATTTTATTGTACTCGTCCATGCCGGGTTCATCGCGTCATCATTGGGGCACGGACATGGACCTCAATAATTTGAATAATGAATATTTTGATTCCGGTGAAGGATTAAAAATTTACGAGTGGCTGAAAGCGCATGGGCATGAGTATGGTTTCTGCCAACCTTATACGGCAAAAACCGATGGCCGAACCGGTTATGAAGAAGAGCGCTGGCACTGGTCGTACACACCGTTGTCAATACCTTTTTTGGAAGCCTACAAAAACACGGTTACGCATAGCGATATAAAAGATTTTTTAGGAAGCGATACGGCAGCCAAAATCGATATTATTGCCAATTATGTAGATGGTGTTTCCTGTAAGTGAGTGTCGTTTCCGTTTTTAAGAAATACTGTCTGCGCAGGAATGGCGAATTGAATACCATGCTGCGCAAAGGCTTCATAAATTTTCAGGTTAACGCTCTGGTGAACGTCTGCGTAGCGGCTGTAATCGGGGCTGCTCACAAAAAACACAATCTCGTAGTTCAGACTTGACGCGCCATAGGCGAGAAAGTGAACACGATCCAACCGGGCTAATGGTTCCGAATCAAATATGTTTTTGATAATGGCGGGTATGGCTTTTAGTTTTTCAACCGGAGTGCCATAAACAACGTTAAGCTGAAAAACGATTCGCCTTTCGGCCATGCGTTTAAAATTATGAAGACGCGAATTGGTGAGGTTGCTGTTTGAAATAACAATCTGTTCGCCCGAAAGACTTTTTAACCGTGTGGTTTTTATACCAATGTGCTCAACAATTCCTTTTTTATCGTCTATTACAATAAAGTCGCCAACCTCAAACGGCCGGTCGAAAAAGATTACGAAGTAATTAAACAAGTCGCCTAATATATTTTGTGCCGCAAGGGCAATGGCAATACCGCCAATGCCCAGGCCGGTAATGATAGTGGTTACGTTATACCCCAGGTTATCGAACAGGAATACAGCGCCTAACGCCCATGCGGTAATGTTTACCACAATCATGATTCCCGAAATCTGTTTTAGCTTCGACTCCCCGTTCTCCTGGCGGAGCACGTATGTTTCGAGTGCTTTGCGGGTTACGGTAAGGATTATGCGCACTACGAAGTAAACAATGAAAACGGCCGTAACGATGGTTACTGTTTTTGAAACCCGGCCCGCCAACGTAAGGTGGTGAATGGCCCAGTAGAAAATTGCGTAGTTTAAAATGGGCAGGCCGAAGCGTTCCAGGCCTGTAACCATAAGGTCATCAATGGTGGTTTCGGTTTTTGCGGCCCATGCCCGCAGCCGGTTGAGGAGGTAATTGCGGAATAGTCGTAAAATAAGCACCCCGCCCACAAAAATGGCGACTGCAATGGCGTAATCCTGAACCGTATTGTTGAAATATGTTTTTTCCAGAAAGTTTTCCATTGGTATAAAAGGCATTTTTCCCGTGCAAAGTTAATCACTTGCTACTTCTGAATCCTGGCGACAGACTTAAATTTGCCTCAGGCTTGCGTAACATCTTTTTAAGATTTCATACAATGATATAAGCATTGTCCGTTAATTTATCGAAATTTCATTTCTAATCCCGTCAACTTATGAAAAACCTTCCCTGGAAAAAGATTGCAATTGTTGTGGTCGGCCTTGGCGTATTTGCTGCCGCCTTGTTTTATGGAATTACCAGCAGAGGCTCGAAAGAACCTAAAACCTTTCTGAACCCTGCCTTTGCCGAATACATTTCATCGTACACATCGGGTATGGTTAGTTCCACGGCAACAGTCCGTATAGTTCTGGCCGAAGATGCCGTGAGCGATGAGGTTGCCGGCACCGAAACAAGTGCCCGCCTGTTCAGCTTTTCGCCTTCTGTTAAAGGAAAAACAGTTTGGCTCGACAAACGCACTGTCGAGTTCCGGCCCGAAGGCCGGTTGGTTTCGGGGCAGCGCTATGAGGTAAATTTCGGTTTATCCAAATTAGCGGACGTGCCCGCTTCGCTAAGTAATTTCATTTACTCCTTCCAGGTTATTCCCCAACATTACGAAATTTCGATTGAGAATGTAAAGCCTTATGTGAAGACCGAACTCGTTCGCCAAAAGATAGAGGGTATTTTATACACTTCCGATTTTGCCGATGGCACTGCGGTTGAAAAAATGCTGCAAGCGCAACAAGACGGGAAAGCGCTTACGGTAAACTGGAGCCATGCAGGCGAAGGCAAGCAACACACCTTTGTAATCGAAGAGGTTTCCCGAAAGGAGTCTTCCTCTAACGTAAACATTACTATTGATGGCAACCCGCTGGGCATCAATCAGTCTTCAACGCAGGAAGTTGAAATACCTGCGCTTGGCGATTTTAAAGTGATGAACGTGCGTGTTGACCAGGGAACATCGCAGCACGTAGTGGTACAGTTTTCTGATCCGTTAAATGAAAAGCAAAACCTGAACGGACTTATCCGTATTGCCGGGTTGCCTAATCTTGATTTTGAAGTTCGGGATAATGAAGTGAAGGTTTATCCGTCAGTGAGGCAAACAGGAACGAAAAGCCTTACCGTTGAAGCCGGAGTGCGAAATGTGCTTGACTACCGGATGAAAGAAGGAGAAACATTTGATGTGCAGTTTGAAGAAGTAAAGCCTGCCGTTCGCTTTGTAGGAAAGGGCACAATCTTGCCCGGCTCGGATGGATTGATTTTACCGTTTGAAGCCGTAAACCTGAAAGCTGTTGAAGTGCAGGTGGTAAGAATTTTTGAACGAAACATCGTTCAGTTTTTACAGGTCAATCATTACAATGGCAATTCCGAATTGCGAAGAGTGGGTAAACCCGTATTGAAGAAAATGATTTCGCTTGAAAATTCGGGTGTAACAGATTTAGGAAAATGGAACAGGTTTACCTTAGACCTCGCCACGCTTATCAACACAGAGCCGGGCGCAATTTACCAGGTGCGCCTCAATGTTAAGAAAGCCTACACGGCATTGACTTGTAATGAAGGTGAGGAAACAACTACTTCGGCATTTGAGCAGGAAGAAGACTGGCCGGAGGGTGATGGCGAAGCAAGCTACTGGGATAGCTACGAAGAATATTACTACGATTACGACTATGATTGGCGCGAGCGCGAAAATCCATGCCACTCATCATATTACACCGGTCAGCGAAACGTAAAGAAAAATGTAATCGCCTCTGACCTTGGCTTGATTGCAAAACGCGGGGCGGATGGCAACACGGTAGTGTTTGTGGCCGATCTTAAAACCACGCAACCGCAACCGGGTGTAACGGTTGAACTGTATAACTACCAGCAGCAGGTTATCGGAACGGCATCTACCGGCAGCGATGGCAAGGCTGTTATTCAAAGCAATGAAATTCCGTTTGTGTTGGTAGCAAAAAGCGGATCGCAACGCGGCTACCTGAAACTTCAGGATGGCGAATCGTTGTCGCTGAGCAGTTTTGATGTTGGTGGTGAGCGGGTAAACAAAGGACTGAAAGGGTTGATTTATGGTGAACGTGGCGTGTGGCGTCCGGGCGATTCGTTGTTTCTTACTTTTGTTTTAGAAGACAGGATGAAACGATTGCCAGCTACGCACCCGGTTGTGTTTGAGCTTCAAAATCCGCAAGCGCAGGTAACGAGCAGATTGGTTCGGTCTGTTGGTGAGAATGGTTTCTATAAATTTGCTACCGCTACTGCGGATGACGCACCAACCGGCAACTGGACTGCACGGGTAAAAGTGGGCGGAGCGGAATTTTCGCAGCTTGTAAAAATTGAAACCGTAAAACCGAACCGGTTAAAAATCAATCTTGATTTTGGTGTAGAGAAAATTAAAGCTGGAACCAATAATATTTCGGGTAACCTTAACGTAAACTGGCTGCATGGTGCACCGGGCAAAAACCTGATGGCCGAGTTTGAGGTGCTGTTGTCAAAAGCCCCGACAAAATTTTCAAAATACCCTGACTATGTTTTTGAAGATCCGTCAAAAGAATTTTACAGCGAAGCGCAAACTATTTTTACCGGTTACACGGATGCGGAAGGAAATGCGCGTGTAAATTTTTCACTTGAGCCGACAACGACTTCACCTGGTGTGCTGAATGCTATCATACGCGGAAAAGTGTTTGAAGAGAGCGGCAACTTTTCAATCGACAGATTTAGTATTCCCTATTATCCATACACCTCGTTTACGGGTATTCGCCTTCCGTTAGGCGATAAGGCAAGAGGTATGTTATTAACCGACACAACGCATACCGTTGATGTAGTTACTGTTGATGCAGACGGCAATGTGGTTAGCCGCGATGGGGTGGAGGTTTCTGTTTACAAACTTCGCTGGCGTTCGTGGTGGGATAACACCGAGGAGAGCGCAGTATATATGAGTGATTATTACAGCACGCTCATCAGCAAAGGAACTATTCGTACAACAAACGGAAAGGGGCAATGGAATTTTAAAATCAAATACCCCGATTGGGGTAGGTATCTTGTAAAAGCTTATGACCCGGTTTCGGGGCACTCCACAGCCAAAGTCGTGTACATTGACTGGCCGGGATGGGCCGGTCGTGCGCGTGGAGGCAGTGAGGGCGCTACCATGCTTACATTCTCATCAGATAAAAGCAATTACACCATTGGCGAAAAAGCAAGCATTGTTATTCCGGGAAGTGGTGAAGGCCGCGCATTGGTTAGTATTGAAAACGGCAGTCGTGTATTGGAGAGCTATTGGGTAGAAACAAAGCAAGGAGATACACCTTTCAATTTTACAGTTACATCGGAAATGACCCCGAATGCGTTTGTTCATGTTACGCTTATTCAACCTCATGCGCAAACAGTAAACGATTCGCCCATACGGATGTACGGTGTTATCCCGATAAGTGCAGAAGACCCGAAAACTCATCTTGAACCGGAACTTACCATGCCCGATGTGCTGGAGCCAGGTCAGGAGGTTGTAATCAGGGTTTCGGAAAAATCGAAACGAAAAATGACGTACACGCTGGCGATTGTTGATGAAGGGTTGCTCGATCTTACACGATACAAAACTCCTGATCCGTGGAAACGCTTTTATGCCCGCGAAGCGCTTGGTGTAAAAACATGGGATTTGTACGACAATGTGATGGGCGCCTTTGGTGCACGCATTGAGCGGTTGCTTGCCATTGGGGGTGATATGGAACTGGCTGCGGGTAAAGAAGACGATGCCAAAGCCAATCGCTTTAAGCCTGTTGTAAAATTCTTTGGCCCCTATACGCTTACCGGAAACAGTAACGAACATAAATTTATTATGCCGCAATACATTGGCTCGGTTAAAACCATGCTGGTGGCTGGCTATGAAGGCGCTTACGGCTCTGCCGAAAAAGCAACACCGGTGCGCAAGCCGTTAATGGTGCTGGCTACGCTTCCGCGTGTGCTTGGCCCCGAAGAAAAATTGAAATTGCCGGTAACACTGTTTACAATGGATAAGAATATCCGCAATGTAAAAGTTGAAGTGAAAGCATCCGGCCCTATAAAATTGAATCAGCCCGTTCAACAGGTTAACATGACGGGCGCTGACCAAACAGTTGAGTTCGACCTTGCCGTGCTGGGTGCATTGGGTGTTGGAAAAATTGAAGTGATAGCAACATCCGGCAACTTTAACGCTACCGATGTAATTGAGATTGATGTGCGGAATCCGAACCCGCCTGTTACGCGCGCGCAGGATGTATTGTTAGATGCCGGTAAAACGTGGAACGGTTCGGTTACGCCTGTCGGTATGGCGGGTTCCAATTCGGCAATACTCGAAGTGTCAAGTCTTCCGTCTATAAACCTCGGTCAGCGTTTGCAGTATTTACTGCAATATCCGTATGGCTGCATCGAACAAACAACGTCAACGGTTTTTCCGCAGTTGTACCTCGACCAAGTTAAAGTGTTGACAGATGCTGAACGCAACATGGTGCAATCGAACATTAAAGCAGGAATTGAGCGATTAAAATCATTCCAGCATCGCGATGGTGGATTTGGTTATTGGCCGGGTGCCGAAAATGCCGATAGCTGGTCAACCACGTATGCCGGTCATTTTTTGGTAGAAGCAGAGAAGAAGGGGTATCATGTTCCTGCCGATGTGTTGAAGCGCTGGAAAAAATATCAGCGCAGTAAAGCGCAGGCATGGCGAAAAAGTCAGGAGATGTATAGCAGTGAATTGATACAGGCGTATCGGTTGTATTCGCTTGCCGTTGCCGGTGATCCTGAGCTTGGCGCGATGAACAGGCTGCGGGAGCAAGGTAACTTGCCGGTAACAGCAGCCTGGATGCTGGCGGCTGCCTATGCAAAAGCCGGGCAACCGGAAGCAGCCAAAGCGTTGGTTGAAAAAATACCAACAACAGTAAAACCTTACCAGGAAATGGCTTATACCTACGGATCGGATTTGCGCGATAAGGCAATTATCTTAGAAACACTTGTGTTGTTAGGTGAACGCACAAAAGGTTTTGAATTGGTAAAAGATATTTCGGCATCGTTGAGTAGCACCTCATATTGGATGAGTACGCAAACCGTAGCATGGTGTTTGAAATCGGTAGGTGCATTTGCCGGAACAGAGAAACGCGGCAGCCTGAAGTTTACCTACTCATATAATGGAAAAGATGTTTCGGCCAGCACTGAATTACCGATTGCGCAGGTTTCGCTCCCGGTTGATGGCGTTAAGTCAACCGCATTGAAAGTGGTGAGCGAAAGCAATGGTGCGCTGTTTGTTCGATTGATTTCGGAAGGCACGCCCGCGCGTGGCGATGAAACGGAAGAATCCAACAACCTGAATTTGAATATTGTATATACGGATGTGGATGGCCGCCCGCTTGACCCGACAACATTGGAGCAAGGCAAAGAATTTATTGCTACGGTTACGGTCTCAAATCCGGGAACAAGAGGTGCTTATAAGAACCTGGCCTTGAATCAAATTTTTCCGTCTGGGTGGGAGATTAATAACCTGCGATTAGATGAAGCAGAAAACCGGTTAGGTGGCGATGTGCCAACCTATCAGGATATTCGCGATGATCGGGTGTACACGTATTTTGATTTGGGTGTTAATCAGCGCAAAACATTCCAGGTAATGCTTACCGCCAGTTATGCCGGAACGTATTACCTGCCTGCCGTAAGCTGCGAAGCTATGTATGACAGGTCGATATACGCACGCAGGAAAGGACAAGAGGTTAAAGTGGTGAAACCTTCGGGGATATGAGAAATTTTGTTAGTGTTTATATTGTTTACGCGCTGATAGTTTTCAATCTGTCGCACACATTTGCCCAATCGAAGGAAGAACAAACTGTTTTCAATCTGTCGAAAAAGAAATTTAATTGGCAAGTCAATAAGCAACTTGATTCGCTGGATGCAATCCTTGATGAGCGTGCTCTATACATTCATTCTAATGGCTGGGCGGAAACGAAACAGGAGGCGCTCGATAATTTGCAATCGGGTAAATTAGTGTATAAGAATATTGAAATAAAAGAGGCGAATGTCAGGCTATATTCCGGTACGGCAATCGTTACAGGCAAGGGAAGTTTTTCGGGTACAGTCAATGGAACCGACTTCGATATTGAGCTTTCTTATACAGAAGTGTATGTGCAGAAAAAAAATAAATGGTTGTTGGTTTCGCGCCACGCTAACCGTATGCCCTGAATGGAATGAAACGCAGAAGGAGATGGGTAATGTTTTTTTTGCTGATAGCGGTGCTGTTGGTGGTTTACTATTTCTCTTTGCCAGCGATTTTATTTAACAATCCGTATTCAACCGTACTCGAAGACCGGAATGGTGAACTGATGTCGGCTACCATTGCGAAGGACGGTCAGTGGCGTTTTCCTGCATTGGACACCGTTCCCGATAAATTTATTCAGGCTATTGTTCATTTTGAGGATAAGCGTTTTTACAAACATTGGGGTGTAGATGTTCGTGCTATGGCGCGTGCTATCCGGCAGAATATCAAAGCAGGAAAAGTGGTAAGCGGAGGTAGTACTATTTCGATGCAGGTTATCCGCTTATCACGAAAAGGAAAATCAAGAACCTATATTGAAAAATTGCTGGAGGTTATTCAGGCAACGCGCCTTGAGTTCCGGTACTCTAAAAACGAAATCATGGTATTGTATGCTTCACATGCTCCGTTTGGTGGAAATGTAGTTGGGTTGGAAGCAGCCTGTTGGCGATATTTTGGTCGCGATGTTCATGAATTGTCGTGGGGAGAGGCGGCTATGCTGGCCGTATTACCCAATGCACCCGCGTTGATACACCCTGGAAAGAACCGTGAGCAATTACTTTTAAAGCGCAATGCCTTATTGGATAAACTTCAGCAAGACGGTGTGATTGATGCGTTTACGTGTTCGTTGGCGAAAGAGGAAACCATTCCCGATCAGCCTTCGCCATTGCCTCGCTATGCGCGCCATTTACTAACCCGCATGGTGCGCGATGGTCGTGAGCAGACACGGGCCCGGTCAACGTTGCATCTTTCCGTACAACGAAGAGTTGAGCAAATCGTCCAGGATCATCACAAACAGTTGGCGGGAAACCAGATTTATAATGCGGCAGCATTGGTACTGAATGTTGAAACCGGTGAAGTTATTGCGTATGTAGGTAATACAGAAGTTAACGAACCGGGCTATCATGGCGAAGAAGTTGACGTAATCAATTCTCCGCGAAGTACAGGGAGTATTCTGAAACCTTTTTTGTTTGCCGCTATGCTCGATGAAGGCAAGTTGCTTCGCAATACATTGGTGCCTGATGTGCCCACCGTTATAGATGGTTTTGCTCCCAAAAATTTTAAACGCGAATTTGATGGCGCTGTTCCTGCCGGGCAGGCGTTAGTCCGTTCACTGAATGTTCCGGCCGTTTATATGTTGCGGGAATATCGGTATGAAAAATTTCATGCGTTGCTGAAACGATCGGGCATGACAACATTAAACCAGCCGCCCGACCATTACGGCCTGTCGCTTATATTGGGTGGTGCAGAAGGAAAGCTATGGGACATAACCGGAATGTATGCTTCTATGGGGCGTGTGTTGAATCGTTACTTCGCGCGTAAAGAGGGTGAACGCTATTCGGAATCCGACTTTCATTCGCCACGATATACGGTTGAGAATCTTAATCATGTAAATCAACAACTGAATCAGTCTTATACACTAAGCGCCTCTGCGATTTATCAAACCGTTGATGTTTTAAAAGAAGTTTACCGGCCTGGTGAAGAAACCGGCTGGCGAAATTTTTATAGTGCAAAAAAAATAGCATGGAAAACCGGTACCAGTTTCGGTCATCGCGATGGCTGGGCTGTTGGAATAACACCGCAATATGCTGTTGGTGTTTGGGTTGGTAATGCCGATGGAGAGGGAAGGCCGGGACTTACCGGAACGGAAACGGCCGCGCCAATCATGTTCGACATTTTTTCTTTGTTGCCGGGCAATGCGTGGTTCCAGGAGCCTTACCTTGAAATGCAGCAAGTTGCAGTGTGTAGCAAGAGCGGTTTGCGTATTGGCGAATTTTGTGAAACACCGGATACTACCTGGGTTTCGCCAAAGGGATTGGATATGCGTTCATGCTCAACACACAAGCGTGTACACCTTACCCGCGATTTAAAGTACCGTGTTCACGCAGGTTGTTCTCCGTTAGCCGATATGGTTAGTGCAAACTGGTTTGTACTTCCGCCATTGCAAGAGCACTATTACAAATCCCGTAATATTTCGTACAAGGCGTTGCCGCCTTTTAGGGCAGGTTGTGCTGACCAGGGCAATACGGGAGTCATGGAACTTATCTATCCTAAACCAAATGCCCGTCTTTTTATACCCAGAGAGCTGGATGGTACACCGGGCAGTGCCGTTTTTGAGCTTGCCCATCGGAATTCAACTGCCGTTGTGCATTGGCACCTCGATGGCGAATACCTTGGAAATACAGCCAAAAATCACCGTTTTCCGGTAAATCCGGGCGAAGGAAAGCATGTTTTAACTCTTGTGGATGAAACCGGAACACTCATCGAAAGCGCTTTTGAAGTGTTTTCAAAGTGATAAATATCTGACATGTAATGTTTTAGACATTTTTAGCTAATTCTATTGTAGATATAGCCGTACTTTTGCATCTGTAAATAATAAACCCTTTCAAAAATGAAAAAGTATTATGTTTTCAGTCTGATCGGACTGCTCATTTTCCTGTCGGCCTTTAAAGCCCCCAATCAATTATCCAATCCGCAATATCCTTACTACGTTGTTATCGGTGCATTTGAATTTAAAAAGAACGCGGTAAAATTTACCAATAAGGCTTCATCAGAATTCAAATCAACAACGTATGCGATGAACCCAGACCGCAAGCTCTATTACGTGTATATGTTGAAAACCAACAACCGCGAAGAAGCCATTGCAGAAGCGCTTAGGTTGCAGGCAACTTCATCGTACAACGATACCTGGGTTTATGGCGGCCCGCTCGGAAACGAAAGTGGTGTTGTGAAGGGAAGTGATACAAATCCGGTAACGAAGCAAACCGTTGAATTCATTAAACCTGCGGATTCAGAAAATGCTGACCCTGAAGTTGCTGAAGTTACAGAACGTACTGAAATTGTTGAGGAAGAACCTGAAGTAGCGGAACAGAGCGAAGCGATTACTGAGACTGCTGTTGAGCCAGTACCCGTTGCTGAAAATACAGATAAGCAAAAGAATTTTTTCTTTAAGATATACCGCGCTGATAATAACTCAACCTTAGACGGGAATGTTGACATGATTGATGTTGACCGGTCGCGTAAACTGGCTACGTATGAAGGCAACAAGGCGGTTGCGGTTACTTCACCCGGCACATCTTCCGAGAACATTGCGTTGTTGTGTGAAGTGTTCGGGTATCGCAAAGTTCAGAAGAATATGAACTTCGGTGCGCCAGAAGGAGATGATATAGTTCTTGAGAACAACACCTATACTGTGCCGTTTGAACTGGCACGGTTGCAGAAGGGCGACATAGCGGTAATGTACAATGTGTACTTTTTTAAAGATGCTGCTGTTATGCGTCCGGAATCACGTTGGGAAGTGAACAGCCTGTTGAATATGCTTAATGAAAATCCTAAGTATAAGATTAAAATTCACGGGCACACCAATGGGGGCGCTTCCGGAAAGATTATTTCAAAGAGCGATAAATCCGATAACTTTTTTGCCCTGACCAACACGAAAGAAGGATATGGTTCGGCCAAGAAACTTTCGCAGGAGCGTGCCGAGATTATTCGCGATTACCTGTTGGCTAACGGCATTGATGCTTCGCGGATGCAGGTAAAAGCATGGGGAGGCAAACGACCTATTATCGATAAAATGCATACACAGGCGCAGAACAACGTGCGCGTTGAGATAGAAATTCTGGAAAACTGACGGTACGGTTTTGATAAGAATCAAAGGCTTCAGGGAATGAAGCCTTTTTTAATTTAAGCGGTTGATAATCCCACACTGGCGCAAGCGTCCGCTTGTGCCATTTATTAGAAGTATTTAGCTTTGTAAAGAGCAGCGAATATTATATTGAAAGCTATGTTTTTTGAAACATTGTCTTGTTCTGAAATAGATTTGCAAGGAGGCACAAGCGGACGCTTGCGCCAGTACGGGGCCAATTTTGGTTGGTCATGGTTTTGGAAATAATGAATTTTCTTAAATGAGCCTGACAGATGAAAAGCAAATAATTACACTGCTAAAGTTTTTAGCGATAAGTTTTGTTGTGGGTGTGGTGCTAATAACGATCTATTATCATAATCAGACAAAAGGCTATGCTTATGTGCAAAAAGGTGATTCTTTTGCGGGAAAGGTTACAGCAACAAAACGTTTACGGGGAGACACAAGGGTTCATTTAGAGAGTGGTGAAATGTTAGTTCTTCCTTATGCGGACAACTACAATTATCAGCGATACCGCTTATCCGAATTTGTAAAGGAAGGCGACTTGCTTCTTAAAAAGAAAGGTTCTGATACATTGGTCATTAAGCGGTATGAGAATGAATACATTTTTGTAATGGATAGAGTAATCAATGAAAAGCAGTAGTTTTTGTTTTAAGTCATTAGCTTTTGTGCTTGTGATTTTAATTTTGCTCCCACACTGGCGCAAGCGTCCGCTTGTGCCACAATCTTTAACATTTAACTTTATTCTAAACCTGCTTGCAGGAACGTTGATGAAATCACCAGTATCCAAAGCGTAGGCCGATGGGGTGGAAGATGTAGTACAACAGCCTCTCGCTATTAATTCTCAATTATCCCGCTTTCAAGTGTACGGCTGATTTGTCTGGTAATAAGATCAAGTTGCTCACTACAGGTTTTTAAATGATTCAGAATTATTTCCTTTTCGGTTGGGCCGACCTGTTCCATCAGGTTGATCAGCCCGAGGATGCTGGAAACCGGGGCGCGAAGTTTATGTGCATTTACAAAAGTATACTCGGTAAGTTTCTGATTCTGAAGCGAAAGCTGTTGTGTGCGTTCTTCAATGCGGTCTTCTAATGTTTTATTTAATTGCTGAAGTTCTTCATTGAGTTTGATTAATGCAGATGCCTGTAACTCAATGGCAATTTTCTGGCTATTAATTTCGTCCGACTTGCTTTTTAACAGGTTGTTTACAGAAAGAATCTTCTTTCGTTGAACCAATAAAACCCATGTCAATATTGCAGCAACACTCAGCACTATGCTGATAACAATGATGGCTTGCCTTTGCTGCTTCAACTTAACCTCGCGCAATGCTTTTTCCGACCGCAATTTCCTGTTTTCTGCTTCCTGAACTTCGGTTTGATAGACCGTTTGCATACGGGCGATCTGCTCTGTTTTGGTGATATTAAACACACTGTCTTTAAGATGAATGTGCTTGTTCAGATTTTTAAGCGCACTGGTATAATCTCCCCTGAGCGAATCTAATTGAGATTGTTTCAGGTAGTTTGTAACCAGCAAATCGGTAGCTTTGATATACAACGCCATTTCTTCTGCAAGCGTCAGGTACCGATCAACTTTTTCGGGCAACCTGAGCATGTTATAGGTGTCGGCAAGATGGTGATAAGCCTGAATCAAAATGCGGATTTCTCCGATTTCGGCAAGTATTTTTTCGGCTCGCGAAAAATATTCAAGGGCATTTTCGAGTTTATTTTGCTTCCGGCTAATCAATCCAAACCCGATATAGTTATACGCGATGACGCGCTTGTCATTATGGTGAATGGCTTGCGATATAGAATTGTCGAAATATTCATTGGCGGTTGTCAGGTCGCCCATCATCAGGTAAAGTTCACCAATATTATACAGGGTAATGGCACGTGTTTTAACGTTTTGTTTTTTTAACTCAATTGATTTCAGTAAAAACTCCAATGCTTTTTCGGGGTTTCCCATGCGCTTATAAACTTCGCCAATATTATTGTACGTCTGCCCCAGCCCGATACTGTCACCAATAACCTGGTACTCGCGAGCGGCCTGCAGGTAATAACTTTGTGCGAGTTCAAATACGCCTTCGTACCAGTAGGAATTACCAGTGATAGTAACCGCACGCGCAAATCCTTTTGTATAATTTATTTCCTGCGCAACTTCCGCTACATGCTGCGCAATTTTTCTTGAGGCGGCAGGATTATTACGGAGCGAAGTTGTGGCAAGTATGTTCAGCGCATTTATATAAGCCGAATCTTTTGGTAATCGCGCAAAGCGATGCAGGCTGTCAGGCAAAGAAGTTTGTGCTGTAACCTCACATGTACTGATAAGACCGAAAAAAACAACAAAAGATAGTAACCCTCGTTTCATTACAGGCCAGTTAGTCGTTAGCTGGTCATGGCACGTAACAAATCATGCTGCGTTATAATGTGTACGCGCTGTGCTTCATCGCGAATTAACACAGCCTTATTTTCCCGGTTTAACAAAGAAGAAAGCACATCTAATGTGCTATCCGGTGCAACGAACAACATGGGTTTATCCATAACTTCGCCTACTGTTTTTTCGCGCAGTTTCGGGTCTTCAATCATCTTTTCCAACAGGGTAGAAGAACTCACGCTGCCAATAAACTGATCGTTTTCAGTAACCGGTATCTGGTCAATTCCTTCGTGGTGCAGCAACAATACAACATCGCTTACTCTTGCTTTAGGCTCAACGGTAACGAGGCCATCCTGACTATTGCGACCGGCAATAATATCTATTGCTTTTGTGCTGAATGATTTAGTTTCTAAGAAACCATGATCTTTCATCCACTGGTCGTTATACACCTTTGCTAAGTAACGTGTTCCGTGATCGGGTAGGAGAATAACCATTACATCGTCTTTCTTCAGGTTGGCACGGGCATATTCCAATGCACCATGCACGGCAGAGCCGCTCGACCACCCGGTAAACAATCCCTCTTCGCGTGCCAGCCTGCGTGTCATTAGTGCGCCATCCTTATCGGTAACTTTAATGAAGAGGTCAATCACATCGAAGTTCACATTCTTAGGCAGTATGTCTTCTCCGAAACCTTCGGTCAGGTAAGGATAGATTTCATTCTCATCAAAAATGCCGGTCTCCTTATATTTTTTAAATACAGAACCGTAGGTGTCAACGCCAACACTTACTACGTTTCCATTTTGTTCTTTCAGAAATTTAGCTGTGCCGCACATAGAGCCACCGGTACCAACCGTAGCCACGTAATGCGTAATGTTTCCTTCCGTTTGTTTCCAGATTTCAGGCCCTGTTGTTTCGTAATGTGCCTGTGCGTTCGATGGATTATCGTACTGGTTTGGATAGAACGAATTCGGGATTTCTTTATTCAACTTTCGGGCAATGGAATAATACGAACGCGGGTCTTCCGGGGCAACGTTTGTAGGGCACACAATAACTTCTGCACCAACCGCTTTTAAAATGTTAATCTTTTCCTGCGATTGCTTATCAGCCATAGTGAAGATGCAGCGATAGCCTTTGGCAACGGCTGCAAGCGCAAGTCCCATCCCGGTATTTCCTGAAGTGCCTTCTATAATGGTTCCACCCGGTTTCAAAATGCCGGCCTTTTCGGCATCTTCTACCATTTTAATTGCCATGCGGTCTTTGGTTGAGTTTCCGGGGTTGAAGTATTCAACTTTAACTAACACCGTGCCCGGAATCCCGTTGAAGATTTTATTCAGCTTGATGAGCGGGGTGTTTCCTATGGTTTCAATAATAGAGTTGTGGTATTGCATGAATCAGGAGGATTTGTGGTTGTAACATGCAAAGTTACTAAAAACCGCCCTATGGGGCCTGCCATGTATGAAAAACGCTAAAACGTGAAATAAATGATCAGTTTGTACTTCCGGCTAACAAATAAAGTACGGCCATCCGTATGGCTACGCCATTTTCTACCTGGTCAAGAATTACGGCATGGTGCGAATCTGCGGCATCGCTGCTTAATTCAACGCCCCTGTTTATAGGGCCGGGGTGCATCAGTACAATCGGCTTTTTGAGGGCATCCAGCATTTTTTTGGTAATGCCGTAATAGAGTGAGTATTCGCGCAGCGAAGGGAAATATTTTATCTGCTGGCGTTCAAGCTGTATGCGAAGCACATTGGCTACATCGCACCACGCTAACGCTTTTTTAACATCGGTTTCAACCAACACGCTTGTTTGCCCAATAAATTTTGGCAGCAACGTAGGCGGTCCGCACACCATTACCTTGGCGCCAAGTTTTTGCAGCGCAAAAATATTCGACAGGGCCACACGCGAATGGAGTATATCGCCAATAATGGCAACGTTTTTACCGGCTACATCGCCCAGCTTTTCGCGGATGGAGTAAGCATCCAATAAAGCTTGTGTTGGGTGTTCGTGTGTTCCGTCACCGGCATTAACAATGTTTGCATTGATATGCCGTGCCAGGTAATGTGGTGCGCCCGGACTTGCATGGCGCATCACCACCATGTCCACCTTCATAGCAAGAATATTGTTGACGGTATCCAACAAGGTTTCACCTTTTTTTACCGAACTGGTAGAGGCTGAGAAATTAACCACATCGGCAGACAATCTTTTTTCGGCCAACTCAAACGACAAGCGTGTTCGCGTTGAGTTTTCAAAAAATATATTGGCGATTGTTATATCGCGCAGGGAAGGTACTTTTTTAATCGGGCGATTGAGTACGTCTTTAAATGTATCGGCAGTTTCAAAAATAAGCTGAATATCTTGTGTAGTGATGTCTTTAATTCCCAGCAAATGTTTTTTACTCAACTTCGACATGCTCAATCTTTATTGTTAATCAGCCAGATTTTATTTTGTTCGTGTCCCTGGGCTTCCAGTTCTACCAAAACTTTTTGCGAGGCCAGGGTATTCACCGTTTTTCCTACATAATCGGGGGCAATGGGTAAATCGCGTGTGTGCCGCCTGTCAATCAGCACTAACAGTTCAACTTTGGCGGGTCTTCCGAAGGCAATCATGGCGTCTAACGCTGCTCTTACGGTTCGGCCGGTAAACAGCACGTCATCAACCAATATCACTTTTTTGTCTTCTATAATAAAGGGTATTCTAACTTCGCTTGCCTTAGCCGGAATTTCGCGCCTCCTGAAGTCATCGCGATGAAAAGTTGCGTCTAAATAGCCTATGGGGATTTCCTTACGGGTGAGCATGCGGAGCTTTTTCTGGATGATTTCGGCTAAAAAGATACCCCTGGGCTGCAAGCCGAGAATAACGCTGTTATCAAAATCGCCATGATTTTCGATGAGTTGCTGGCAAAGACGGCTTAGGGTTATGTCCAGCAAGTCCGAATCGAGAATGAGTTTCTTCTGCATAAGCCGGGTACAAATATAAGTCTTTCCTTGCTCTTATTCGAACCTGATTTTGTTCACGAAGAAAATTTGTCGGGTCTGCCTCCCTATGCCGGGTCGTCCAATGTTCTGAATCCCCGAAGCGAGGAAATACCCATTGTACCAATATTCCAGCTTTCCCACTTTTTGCCCTTCCGGAGAATAGGTGTGCCTGTTCAACTCACTAAGCGATTTGCCCTCCAGCACGGTGTTGTTCTGAATTATTTTCGACCTGATTTTGCTGTCGAACAGGTAGAGCAACACAATCTTGTCTTCCTGCAAATCCATTTTCACAAATTGCTCAAGGGTGAACGTGCGTACATCGTTTATTTCAAAACTGTTGTCCCAGATAAGTTCTCCTTCCTTACTAAAACCAATAATTACAGCATGGGTATATTGATACCCGTCAAATACCATTGTAGATTGATTGATGCCGGTATATCCGCTTCTTTCTACACTGCGGTAGCGCGGGTAAAAGGCTTCGCCCAACAAAATGTACTCATCGTCATATTCCACAAACTCATGCACTAAGAAGCGATACTGAAACCGGATTTTCTTGCCTTTTATTTTCTTTCGTTGTATTCTTTCTTTTATTCGTTTTTCGCGCTTGACTTTCATGAACTTGAAAAAATTTTCGAGATCGGCAAACGGAAAGTAGATTGGTTCGCTGGCATCTTCTTCGTTGAGGTGAGCCATGAAAATTCCACGCGAATAGTCTGAATTGCGCTGCCCGTAAACACCGGCAATAAGTTGTTGGTTTTCATTCAGGGCTAACGCCCTGCCAAACAACAGGCTGCTGCTTTCAATCGGGTTAAGAATTTCGTTTTGCAGTAAATCGCCATGCGCAGTGTATCGTTTTATCCAGAGTGTTCGCTGTCGCGAAACGTTGCGGGCATTTATTAAAACATTAAAGTTGCCGGATGACTCCGTGCTTATCTGAAGCAGTTCGCCAGATTCATTGAATAACCCCGGTAACACTTTGCTTTTTTGGGTAAGAAAATCGAAGAAAATCACCACTGGAATCCTTCCGGCAAAGTAGCCGCCTATAAGCAATCCGTTGGCGGTAGCTTCAAAAGCGCTGGCGCGAAAGGGAACAAAATTCCTGACAACATACCGGGTGTAATTGCCCGATGCAAGGTCAACTTCAAAAACTAAGAAGTGTATGTCGGAATATACTTTGTTGGCGAAAAGAAAATATACTTTTTTGTTTGATACCACCTGGTTGGCAAGCTGATACTTAGGCTCAACGCGGATAAGCCCGCCCCATCGTTGTTGAAAGGCTGTATCTAACAGAATTATTTCAATGTTAGGCGACTGGCCATCACGCGTGCGGTACATAACCACGCCATCAGATGAGCACGGCAATACAGTAAATTCAGTATCATTTTTAAGTAAAGGAATTTCAAGGCGCTCTTTGTAGGCAAGCTGACCTGATACTGTAACAGAAAGAAACAGGAAGATGTTAAGGAATAGAAACTTTGTTGATGTAAAAAACCTGGCGGTTCCCTTCCGAGCGTTTTGCCCTGTTGCCAACGGAATGCTGCCCCCAAACGTAAAAATTCTTTCCATACCAATGTCGTACCTGCCCAACTGCTTTGTTTTCAGAACGAATTTCATCTCCTTCGGCTAATACGCTTATCTTTTCTTTAATATCTTCCGCATCGCCATCATCTAAAGTAATAATTTTTCCGATTAGGTCTGACTCTTTTTTGTACAGCATATAAATTTCCTGGTTGTCGATATAACAATCGGCAACCTGTTCAAGCGCACCCGAACGCATTTCCTCCAACTTCAGGCTGTAATCCCAAAGCACTTTTCCCTGATTGTTAACAGCTACTACTACCGATTGTACTGCTTTTATTTCATCGTTGGTAGTGCGCATATTATTTCCATAGCCATAGTAGTAGGGGTTATACATGCGGTTGTATGTGCCGGGGTAGTAGCCCCAAAATGGCGAGTAGTAGGGGTAGGGTGTAAAGCCGTAAGGCGAATTGGCTGGATACCGGTTAACTGTATTGCTGGGGTTGTATGTTTCGGCAAACAGAACAAATCCTGTTGGCAATTCTTCAACTTTATAGGGCATTACATAATTCATAAAATCGGGTAGCCGGTTTTGTTTCAGTAATGACTGTGTGCGTTCTTTTATTTTTGCAGCCCGCTTTTCATTTTGATAATCGAGGTAGTGATTAAGCTCACCGAATGCAACGAGGTTTAGCTTCTGGTCGTTGAACGGGTCAACAGCTATGGAATAAAATCCGAGCGATTGTTTGGAGTTCCTACTTCCCCATGTACCGAATATTCTAAGATCTTCGCGTATTAACGAACTGCTGATGCCGGTTTGAATAAAAAAATTCTCTTCAACAGGCGAGATGTCTTGCAACAATTCTTTGCCGGTAGCGTCAAATGTTTTGAATACAAGCTTTCGCTGGTCGCGCTCACTTCTGTCAACTAATATGATGTTAAACGTATTATTTTGATTTGGACGCAAATCAACTAACTCTGTTTGTTTTTGAAAGAAGCCCGGCAATACTTTTGTGTTCTTTTCTGTAAGATTATACAACAACACGGCAGGCTCGGTGTTCACATAGCCCCCAACAATAATATTATCGGAAACTTTAATGAAATGCGTTAACTGCAACGTAAGTTCTGTTTCAATTTCGTGGCGCTCAGTAGCGCCATCACTCAACCGGATTGAAAATAAATCCAGCGTTACTTTCTGGTTGTCATTCGGCTTAAACATAAGGTAGAGGTAGCCGGGAGTGTGCTCATACCCGATAATATTTTTTCGCTGGTCAACGTCTACTGTCAGGGTGTGTTTTTCTTTCAGGTTGTTATCGAGAATGATAAGCTCCCAACTGTGGCTGCCGCTTTTATATTTATTGCTACCGCGGGTAAGCGCAAGGCCATCTTCTTTCAGCGAGATAATGGTGAAATCGTTATCGGAAAATTTATGTTCTTTTTCAAAGCGGGCGGTTTGCAAAAGTTCCGGATCCTTTTCCTGCTGCCCGAAAGCAGAAATAAAAAGCAAAATTGTTAACGCCAATATGATATTTTCTTTTTTCATTTTTGTTCACTCAATTCAAGTATCCTGCCAAACTCATCTTTCTTAACCGGTTGAACGGAAAGCCGTGCATATTTAACTAACGCCATATCGGTTAATTTCTTATCTGCTTTTACTTCCGATAGTGACACCCCGCGCTTCAACGCTTTTTTTGGAACAAGCTCAACAACCAACCATTCCTTATCTTTTGGGTCGGGATAGGCTTCCTTTTTTACTTCGGCAATACCTACCACTGCTTTTTCGGTGCCGGTGTGATAGATAAATACCTGGTCACCGCTTTTCATGGCTTTCATGTTGTTGCGTGCCTGGAAATTCTTCACGCCATCCCATACGGTTTTCTTGTCTTTTACCAGGTCGTTCCACGAATAGGTTTCGGGTTCGGTTTTCAGAAGCCAGTAATTCATATACAATAGCAATTTGAATTACTAAAGTAACAAACTTTAATGGGCTAAGGTGTCAGGAGATGAGGTTTTTTGTTATGTGTTTGTGCTAATAAGCCCGCACCAACTTGCCTTCCATATAGTTGACAAAGGCCCGGTTGGCCACTTTCATGCCTCCGGGTGTAGGGAAATTGCCTGTAAAATACCAATCGCCTAAATGACCGGGGCACGCCTTGTGCAGGTTTTCAACGGTCTGGAAAACAACTTCCAGTTCGGCTTTCATACCGGCCGGACGAATAATATCAGCAATTTTTGCAGAGATGTCTTCATCAGTAAACTGGTCGTACAATGGCTTTACAAAATTTTCTTCACCGTTAGAGCGCAGGCACTGGTCGTACACTTCGCCCAACTGATATTCTTTTCCGTTTTCTTTTATCAGTTCAATCATCGCGCGAAACGCAACAAAATCACTCATGCGGCTCATGTCTATTCCGTAGCAATCGGGGAACCGGATTTGTGGCGCTGACGAAACAATTACAATCTTCTTTGGCCCAAGCCGGTCGAGCAACGTGAGAATACTTTTCTCCAATGTTGTTCCGCGAACAATCGAATCATCAATAACTACGAGTGTATCCTTATCGCGATTGACTACTTCGTATGTGGTGTCATATACGTGCGCTACCAAATCATCGCGGTGCTTATCATCGGTAATAAACGTGCGGAGCTTTGCATCCTTAATCACAATTTTTTCAATACGCGGCCTGAACGACAGCACGTCTTCTACCGGATCAACAGACGGTTTCCCTTCTAATATAATTTCTTTTTGCTTGTTGATGAGGTAATCTTCTATGCCGGCCATTAATCCGTAGAATGCTGTTTCGGCCGTGTTGGGAATGTAGGAGAAGATAGTATTTTTTAAATCGAACTGAATGGCGCGCAACACCTGGGGCACAAGCAACCTGCCAAGTTTTTTTCTTTCCTGGTAAATGTGCGGGTCGTTACCCCGTGAAAAGTAAATTCTTTCAAAGCTGCACGATTTTTTCTCATCCTGCCGGGTGATGAGGTGTTGCCCATACTCACCGTTTTTGTTTATGATGAGCGCATGCCCCGGTTTAATTTCTTCAATCTGATTGTATTCAATATTGAAGGCTGTTTTAATAGCCGGTTTTTCAGATGCTACCACTACTACTTCATCATCGGCATAGTAATAGGCCGGGCGAATGCCGTTCGGGTCGCGCACAACAAAGGCAGAACCTGACCCGGTAAGGCCGGCCATAGCGTATCCGCCATCAAAATCTTTACAGGCTCGTTTTAATACCCTGAAAATATCAATTTCATTTTCAATGATTTCAGAAATTTCCTTGTTGCTGTATTTGTCTTTATACAATTCAAACAGGTTTTGTACTTCTTCATCAAGAAAGTGCCCGATTTTTTCCATTACCGTAATGGTATCTACTTTTTCTTTCGGGTGTTGGCCAATGTTGATGAGGATGTCGAACAGTTCATCAACATTTGTCATGTTGAAGTTACCGGCCATAACGAGGTTACGACTACGCCAGTTATTTTGCCTTAGAAACGGGTGAACACTTTCGATGTTGTTGATGCCGTGTGTGCCGTAACGTAAATGGCCGAGCCAAAGCTCTCCGCTAAAGGCTACGTTTTCTTTAAGCCACTTTTCGTTTCTGTATTTTTCTTTTCCTTCTTTTTGAGCGTTACGGAATTTTTTACCGATTTTTTTAAAGAGCGATTCAACCGGTTGACGCTTTATTGACCGATACCGGCTGATGTACCTGCGCCCGGCTTCCAGGTCTATTTTTATATTGGCAATACCGGCTCCATCCTGTCCTCGGTTATGTTGTTTCTCCATGAGAATGTACATTTTCTTCATGGCATAGGTTGGGCCGTACTTTTCTATATAGTATGAGAGGGGTTTTCTAAGGCGGACTAAGGCAATTCCGCATTCATGAAGGATTTGGTCACTCATAGAGCTTTGTAAAACCCAAAATTACGGTTATTCGGACTACCCGTCAACACAAAGAAGCGGATTATGGTTTCAGGCTTTTGGCAGGCTGAACCAGAATGTACTGCCCTCACCTTCAGTGCTTTCTACCCAAATCTGGCCATTATTTTTCTCCACAAATTCCTTGCAGAGGATAAGCCCCAGCCCGGTGCCTTTTTCGTTGGCTGTTCCGCGTGTGCTGTAAGGGTTTATTTTATCGAACAGCATGTCCAGCACTTCGGGTTTAATGCCCACACCATTGTCAGAAACAGACACTACCCACGTATCGTCTTTTTCTTCGGCTGATAGTTTTATTTCTCCGCCTTCGTTGGTGAATTTTAAAGCGTTGCTGATCAGGTTGCGGATTACTAAATTAATGGTATTGCTATCGGCATAGGCGATTGCTTCCGCAGAAATTGAATTAACAAAATTTACTTGTTTGGTTTGCGTGGAGCGAATCAACTCAACGTTTTCATTGGCTAAGTTATGTAAACTGATTTTTGTCGGTTGCAGATTGATCTTATCCATTTGCAACAACGTCCAGTCTAACAGGTTATTCAATAACGTTCGGGTGTGGTTAAAGCGCGTGCGCAGTTCTTTTATCGCCATAGGCAGTTCATCGCTGGCAATGGCGCCTTTATCCATCAGGTCTAATAGTCCGGCCAGGGCGTTTATCGGAGAACGAAGGTCGTGCGAAATAATAGAGAAGAATTTATCCTTTACCTGGTTAAGCTGCTCCAGTTCAATGCTTCTTTTCTCCATTTCTTCCTGGTGCTGAAGCAGCAGCATGTTGATTCGTTTTCTGCGTTGGCCGCTTCGGTACACCGTAAGCAAGAGAATAACAGAGAGCGCCATGATTACAACCAGTACATTGCGGATGAGTTCCTGTCTTTTAATCTCAGATCTTCTATACTCTTCCATTTTTGTCAGCGCTTGTATTTGCACGTCTTTGGATTCCGTAGCAAAGCGCACCTGATCGCGGAAAAGTTTATGTTGCATTTCCTGGCTGAAGAGGCTGTCATTAAGATTTTTATGTTTCTTAAAAAACTCTAATGCTGTTTTAAAGTCGCCTTTCTTTTCCCATAGCTGGGCGAGTTGATTGTAGCAGTTTATTTCAAGTATACGGGCATTGATGCGGTGGGCAATATCCAGGGCTATGTCGAAATGATTCTGAGCTTCTACATAATTGCTTTTTGACAAAAACAATGCTCCCCTGCCCAATTCTACTTCGGCAATACCAAACTGGTTGTTGGTAAGTTCGTGAAGTTGATGGGTGGAATCATAAAAGGCCAGAGCCTTATCAAATTCTTTTTTGAACGTATAGGCTTTGGCAATTTTGATTAGTGTTCTTGTCCGGAGTTCTTTTACCAGGGTTTCAGGTTCTTTTTGAATAAAATCAGTTATCTCATATAATGCCTGGTATAAATACGTCAACGCTGAGTCATACTTTCCTTGCCGAAGCATGACATCGCCCAGTTCGTCTAATGCATAGGGTCTTCCTTCGTTATCGCCCAACCGCAAACTTGCTTTTTGTGATAACTGTAAATGCTGCAAGGCAATTTCGTATTGCCCCATTTCTTTAAATATCCTTCCGACATTGTGCAGCACAATATTCATGGAGATGGAGTCGTCATGGGTAACTACACCTTGATTCAGAATACCGTATGCCCGTGTCAGGTAGAAGTACGCCTCATCATATACACCTAACTCAAAGTAGTAATTGCCAATGTTGCTGTAGCTACGCCCGATTTGTGTAGAATCCTTTTGATCGATGGCATACTGCAGGGCGTTTTTTTCATGAGCCAAAGCCGATGTAAAATCACCACCCAGCATATAGGCAAGCGCCAGTGCACGATTTGATTTAAGTCGCCACGAGGCATCACTTATTTTATCAGCAAGGGAAACAGCCTCCTGGGCATAGGTTAGGCTCTTATTAAAATTGACATGGGTGTAAGAATATGCCAGGGTAGTAAGTAAACTTACACGGACTGTATCGGGATATCTTTTCCGTAACTCCTGTTCGAGGCTGTCGATGTGGGCGTGCTGCCGGGCAAATGAGGTAACTGCCAGAAAGCAGCAGATCACTAAGGGACTATAGGCGCGAATAAACCTCATTGTATTTCTGCGAAAAATAATCTTTTAATAGCGTTTTCAGCACGATGGGCATAAAAATCATAAGAAAACCTCATTTTTTTATTTAAAAAAGCCTTAAAACAATACATGTGTAAAACCCCCGTCAGGTTAACGGAATCGGTTGCAGAACGGGCCAGAAGGGTAAGCGTGATAAAAAAACTGCAACAAGGATTTCCGCCTTGTTGCAGTTTTTAAGAGCAGGTTTGGTTTCAGTTAAACGTTTGTTGAAAGTTGGGCAAGCACCTGTTCGCGCCCTTCGCGATGCCCGCAATAATTGCATTTAAAGTGTTTGATAAACAAACCGGTATCGCTTTCGGTAGGCACCTTTTCTAACTCCTCCCGGTCTATCCGGAAAGTGTAGTACCCACATTCGGGGCATTCATCAGCGTGCTGATACGCAAAATACTTTTCAATTTTTTTGTGCCCGGTCTTTTCATCAATCCACACATCATAATCGATAGAATGAAAAAGCTCATCTTCGATCATGCCGGCTTCGAGGTGAGCGTCTTCTTCCTGTTCGGAGAGTTTTCGCATAACGTTTCCTTCCGGAGAAGTGCGGGGTTTGTTGCGCAGTTTGCGCAATCGTTTTTCTACAAAACGGGGGTAATAAATGCGCACCGCACTGAAGAAAATGAAATAAAAAATGATGGCAAAACTGGTAGTGATGAAAAGCCGTACATAAAACCAGGCCATACCGCTTTTGTGAATCATATCGGAGGCCACGGTATTGAAGAACAGGAAAGCCGCCATAATAAAGGCTATGACCGCATACCAGAAATACTTGATTTCATGCAGGTTTACGTAGTCATATTTTTCTTTGTAATCCCCGATCAGGAGTATGCGTAGTTCATGATACCCCAAAATCAGGAAACCGAGGATGATAAAGCCAACCATTCCCAGGTACATATAATTACTCCAGGAATCCAGAAATGCATGCGGAACGTCCATGGTGTGTTTGGTTTAGGTGAATAAATTTAGCAATAAATATTGAGGAAAGACAGGATTTAAACGGATTTTTACAGAAACCCTTTGCATATTGTCTTCCAAAAGGAATTAGATACTTTTGACAAAACAAATTACTTATGGCCTATAATTTATTGAAAGGAAAACGCGGAATCATTTTCGGAGCTTTAGATGAGAATTCTATCGCCTGGCGTACAGCATTAAAAGTTAAGGAAGAGGGGGGAAGCTTTACACTTACCAATGCCCCTATTGCCATGCGCATGGGCAAAATCAACGAACTGGCAAAAATGTGTAACGCTGAAATCATCCCTGCCGATGCTACCTCTGAACAGGATTTGAATACACTTTTTACCAAATCTATGGAAGTGTTGGGCGGCAAGCTGGATTTTGTGCTTCACTCCATTGGCATGAGCCCGAATGTGCGGAAAGACCGCACGTATGGCGACCTTAATTATGAATGGTTTTTGAAAACACTCGATATATCGGGTCTTTCTTTTCATAAAGTAATGCAAACTGCCGAGAAAACCGATGCCATGAACGAGTGGGGCTCCATTGTAGCGTTGAGTTACATTGCCGCGCAGCGCACCTATCCCGATTATTCGGATATGGCGCAGGCAAAAGCTGTACTGGAGTCAATAGCGCGTAGCTATGGGTACCGATTTGGTAAACTGAAAAAAGTGCGGGTGAACACTATTTCGCAATCTCCTACAAAAACAACTGCCGGTGCAGGCATTACAGGCTTTGATGTGTTTTATGATTACGCCCAGATGATGTCGCCTTTAGGAAACGCTACGGCTGATGATTGCGCGAATTATATCGTGTCGTTGTTTTCTGATTATACGCGTATGGTTACCATGCAAAACCTGATGCACGATGGCGGGTTCTCTTCTACCGGTATTACGGAAGACCTGATCGAACGCCTCACAAAATAAACGTTGCCGGTAACCGGTAACCGGCAACTATGGTTACGTTTCCTCCCTGTAAAATCAATCTCGGGTTACGCATCCTGTCTAAGCGACCGGATGGATACCACGATATTGAAACGTGTTTCTACCCCGTTCCGTGGATGGACGTATTGGAAATACTGCCCGCAAAAGAATTTTCGTTTACCTGCACCGGGCTGCCGTTGCCCGGCAACGCTGAAGAAAATCTTTGTGTGAAGGCATACCAGCTTCTGCAAAAAGATTTTAACCTGCCTGAAGTCACTATTCATCTCCATAAAATTATTCCTTCGGGTGCGGGGCTTGGTGGCGGGTCGGCTGATGCCGCGCACACCTTGTTGTTATTGAACCAGATTTTTGAACTTGGCTTGTCGGTTGTGCAACTACAAGGGTATGCTGCACAGCTCGGCAGCGACTGTGCATTTTTTATTGAATCACTTCCGATGTTGGGCACGGGGAGGGGAGATGTTTTAACTCCAGCGCAATTGTCGCTGAAGAATAAATTTTTGGTGCTTGTAAAACCTGCCGTTCATGTTTCTACCGCAGAAGCATACAGCCGCGTAACACCCGGCATACCGGCCACAAGGTTAACCGATATTTTACAACAGGATAGTTCAACCTGGAAGGCCGAACTTGTTAATGATTTTGAAGAACCTGTTTTTAACCTTTATCCGCAGATTGGTGAAATAAAAAACGAACTGTACAAACAAGGCGCGGTGTATGCCGCCATGAGCGGTTCGGGTTCGTGCGTGTTTGGTATTTTCGACAGGGAAGTAAAATTGGAAGATCAGTTTGCGGGGATGACGTATTGGGTGGGAGAGATTTAGCTTTTACTCATAATGGACAGCATCCGATTTATTTTTTTGTTTGTTTTTATTTATTGGGTTGGCCGGATGTGTCTTTGGACAATCTCAAGACTCTCTTACCTATCCTTACAAGATAACCGGCACTATACGTGATGACAATGGAAATCCTTTGCCTGGTGTGAATGTCGTTAGCCCTGGAGATGGAAACATGCAAATCTCTGATATTGACGGAAAGTATTATGCCTACATATATGGCCCGAATACACCTGTTGTCTTTTCGTATTATAAATTCACAAGCGTTCAATATTGCCCGGATGGTAGAATCATCGTTGATATTGTCCTTCATCCTGAAAAGGTATCGCGGCTAAAAAGATTTACAAGGCGCGCTGGATATTCCTTAAAGCCGAAAAAGAGGGAGATTCTCAACTGCCCGTAAATCGTATCAAGATTTCTCCGAAAAATTAATAATTAGTATCCTTAACGAGTTGCTTATGCCCAGCTGCGGGTTTCCAACCTGATTTCGGCTCGAAATAATTCCAAAGCAAGGAAGATAACGCCCGTTGCAGTTGCCACGCTTCATTGTCGTGCTTCCAGCTTTCATCCTTGTTGTTCTTGGTTGCAATGTAGAATACATAATCGCCATGAGGGGCATTGACCATTACTAATTCAGACCGCGAGCGGTTTACCATGCCTTGCTTGGCGGCAGTCTGAACATAAGGCGGTATTTGCGACAGGGAATAATCCGTATAAAAAGTATGGCACATCAGCCGGTACATTTCATCGCTGGAGGCTTCATCCACTAATTTTCTTTCTCTCAACTTAATGAGTAACGATGCCATTTCGCGTGGGGTAGTTTGCCCCCAGCCGTATTTTTTCCATATCTCTTCGCGGCCTTCCGTCCGGCTGTTAACACGGGTGTGCTCCAGCCCCAAATCGGCCATGAGTTGATTGATGTACGCGCCCCCGCCAACCAACTCCTGACACCACAGGGAGGTAACGTTATCGCTTACGGTTATCATAAGCGATGTTAGTGTTCGGATGTCCGTTACGGTGCTGTCTTTATAATACTGCATAAGCCCCGACCCCCCATAAACCCGGTTGCTATTGTAAACCAATTTGTCGTTCAGCGAAAAGGCTCCTTCCTTTACTTTCTGAAATACGGCAATCATGATTGGCACTTTTACCACACTTGCCGTAGGGAATATGGTATCTGCATTATAGGTTGCTTCCTTTTTCTGTTTCAGGTGGTACACATACACGCCCACGTCCCCTTTAAAACCTTTCACCAACCGGGCAATCTTTTCTTCAAGAACACGGTCTGTTTGTTGTGCCGCTGTCACGAAAGGGAGCAACAGGAGGCAAACTAAGAAATTGAGTTTCATAACGATTGGGTTATTTAGGGTATCAGTGTGGTTTAAGGTGCATGTCCCACACGGAATACGGAACTTAAATATAAGGATTTTGGGAGATGAAGGTCATTAAAAAGCGAAGACCCCTTGTAAATCAAACATTTTACTTGTAACATTGCAATGTTACAATTTATGCTTAAAGAATACGTTGCTTATAAAGGATTCGCTTTTCAAATCGAGTGGTATTATTCCCCTAAAGGTGATAGCCAGGCGTTGGACTATTATCTTAAACTTGGTCAACAAGACAGAATAAAAGTTTTAAAACTGTTTAAGATGATGGGTGATATCGGAAGGATTAGTGACATAACAAAGTTTAGAAATGAAGGTGATAAGGTTTATGCATTTAAGCCACAGCCTCATCGTTTTCTGAGTTTCTTTGTGCACGGCAAAAAGATTATTGTGACAAATGCTTTCCTGAAGAAACAAGACAAACTTCCAGAAAGCGAGAAGGATAAGGCATTGAAATGTATGGAATCATATTTGAAAAGAGTAAAGGAGGATAAGTATTATGAAAAAGAAGAATAAGCGAATGACGACATTCGAGCGCGAAATGCTCAATACCGGATTTAAAGAAGATTTTGATAAAGCATATCAGGAATTTGCGTTACAGGAACTCCTTGCTACTATGGCCGAAGGTGATGCTAAATCTGTTCGTGCGTTGGCAAAAGAGGCCGGCTTGCACCCGAATGCCATTCAAAATCTGAAGTCGGGAAAAACCTCAGATATTAAGATGACTTCATTTCTGAAAATAGCAAAGGTTTATGGATATACGTTGAAACTCGTTAAAGGTAAAAGACATATTCCGGTTGCTTCCAAAGCAACTGCTTCGCGCCAGACTGTTTAAACTTTAGCATTTCATAGATACCCCTACTCCACAAACACAGGCTTATCAAACTTTCGTTTTAATGTGGGGTACACCAGCACGGCACTGATGATAATCAAGGTGCCGATGTAAAAATTCCAGCCCATTTTTTCTTTATCGCCCAAAATAATTAACGCCATAATAATGCCGTAAACCGGCTCTAAGTTCAGCGTAAGCTGTATAAAAAATACCGATAGTTTTTTCATCAGTTTTACAGCCATTGAAAAAGCATACACCGAACACACCCACGCCAACACAGCAATATAAATCCAGTCTGTTGTAGTAGGGTTTAACTGAAGTGCCTGTTGTTCGGCAAGCGTGAATTTATAAACGGGCAGAAAGAGAGCGGTGGCAATAAAGGCGCCTGCCATTTCGTAAAAGGTAATGTTGTACGCATCAATGCGCCTTACTAATTTTCCGTTGAACACCGAGAAAAGCGCTGCTGTAAATCCTGATGCAATGCCTAAGGCCAGCCCTAACTTGTATTCAAAATCGAACGAAAAGATTACATAAAGCCCCACAATAACAACTAACCCGAGAAACACTTCAAATATTTTTACCCGCTTCCGGTTCATCAACGGCTCAAGCAAAGCCGCCCACAACGAATTGGTAGCAAAGCCCACTAAACTCACAGAAGCATTTGATACCCGTGCCGACCCGAAAAAAGTAACCCAGTGAATACACACAATAAACCCAACCAACAACAGCTTTACCGCATCGCCTGAAGAAATTTTAATGCTGCCCTTGCTGTACACGATGTACGCCCACATGCCGATAGCGGCCAACAGCGTGCGGTAAAAAACCATTTCAACACTGGGTATGGAAATCAGCAACCCCAACACGGCCGTGAAGCCCCAAAGAAAAACAATGAAGTGAAGTTTCAGGTAATCGCTGGTGGTGGCCATTTATCGCGGAACGTATTTGTACATGAAAACGGAAATGACTCCGAATACAATTGTGGGAATCCAGACTGAAATGGCTGGTGGCATGGCTCCGCTTTCGGCAAACGAGCGGAACATGATAACAAATAATATAAAGATGAACGACAACGCAAACCCAATGGCAATCTGCAACCCGGTGCCGCCACGACTTTTTCGGCTGGAAACAATCACACCCATAAAGGTGAGAATGAAAATAGAAAACGGTGAGGCGTACCGTGTGTACAATTCAACTTCATAGGCTTCAATGCCTGCCGAGCCTCTGAACCGCAAGGTGTTTATGTACTCTTTTAATTCTTTAATGGTTAGCCCGTCATATTTGCGGTAATCATTTTTGAATTCTTTAGGCTCAATTACCAGCAGGGTATCGAGCGCCTGCCCGGAAGTTACCAGTTCGTGGATAGAATCTTTTTTTATTTCAAACACGTTGTCAATCTTCCTGATTTTCCAATCGCGCAACGTCCATTTTGATTTGGCGGTATCCCATTCAATGCGGTTGGCAGTAAGTTTTTCAACAAGTTTGTTGTCTTCAAATTTCTCAACGCTGAACTGATACCCAACGTCCGAAACGCTGTTGTAATTCTGCATATAAATAAATGTGTTGGGCGAAACCTGGAGATGAATATTGCGCAGGTTTGGGTTTGAACTTTTATTCAGGTATTCTATTTCAAAAGCGAGCCGGGTTTTGTTTGAATTCGGAATCACCCATCCGTTAAGCCAAAAACTTACAGAGGCTATCAGCAACGAACCAATAAAGTAAGGAAGCATAAGCCTTCTGAAGCTCATGCCACTACTAAGCATGGCAATGATTTCAGTTCGGCCGGCAAGGCGCGCGGTGATGTACACCGTAGCAATGAAAACCGTAATGGGTGTAACCAGCCCGGCAATCCACGGAAGGAAATCGCCATAGTAACTGATAATCTGCCAGGCCGAAAGATTGGCTTTTGAATACTTGTCTGTTTTTTCCGTCAGGTCGATTACGGTAATAACAGCAAGCAGAATCAGCACCACAAACATAAAGGTGGTGAGCAGTTGCCGGAGTATATAGCGGTCGAGCAGTTTCAATTTTTACAACCTGGTTTTTACTTTTTTAACCATTTCGCTTTTCCAACCGGTAAACGTTCCTTCGGTTATGTGTTTACGGGCTTCCTTAACCAACCAAAGGTAGAAAGTAAGGTTATGAATTGAAGCAATTTGTGCGCCTAAAATCTCTTTGCTGATGATGAGGTGGCGCAGGTATGCTTTGCTGTAATGCGTGCTGGTGTAGCCGCCAAGCGCGGCATCAATTGACGACAGGTCGTTTTTCCATTTTTCGTTGCGGATGTTGATGATGCCTTTGGATGTGAACAACATACCGTTGCGGGCATTGCGGGTGGGCATTACGCAATCGAACATATCAATACCTAAGGCAATACATTCTAAAATGTTTTCGGGGGTGCCCACGCCCATGAGGTAGCGGGGCTTGTCTTTGGGTAAGATTCCGCACACCAATTCGGTCATGGCATACATATCTTCGTGCGGTTCGCCTACGGAGAGCCCGCCAATGGCATTTCCGCTTAAATTTTTTGAGGCAATATAGTTAGCAGACTGTTCGCGCAAATCTTTATAGGTGCTTCCCTGCACAATCGGGAAAAGGTATTGATTGTAGCCGTAAAGTGGTTGGGTTTCGTTAATGCGCATAACGCAACGGTCGAGCCAACGGTTTGTCAACTCCATCGATTTTTTGGCGTACTTATATTCGCACGGGTAGGGGGTACATTCATCAAACGCCATAATGATGTCGGCACCAATGGTTCGCTCAATATCCATTACATTTTCAGGAGTGAAGTTGTGCGTTGAGCCGTCAATATGCGATTTAAAGGTTACGCCTTCTTCTTTAATCTTCCGGTTGTTGGCAAGCGAATACACCTGGTAGCCGCCACTGTCGGTAAGAATGGGCCTGTCCCATCCGATAAAAGCATGCAAGCCCCCTGCCTGTTGCAACAACTCCAGCCCCGGTCGCAGATACAGGTGATAGGTGTTTCCAAGAATAATCTGTGCATGGATGTCATCGGCCAACTCGCGCTGATGCACGGCTTTTACCGAACCAGCCGTGCCTACCGGCATAAAGATTGGCGTTTCGATAGCGCCATGACCGGTGGTAAGCGTGCCTGCCCGTGCGGAAGATTTTGAATCGGTTGCCTGTATGGTGAATTGCATAGATGCCCTGAATAAAACAGGGGCAAAAATACCGTTATCCATGCAATATTCCGCCCGCCATGTATTTCGGTATGTTCCCGGAGTAATTTCTTTTTCAGGATTATTCTGCCTTTATCTTTGCACGTTTGGCAATAGTCCGCAAAGACACTTTAACTGTCATGCCGGCCATTGAGCCGGCATCTCCTGCGAATATTGAGATCGCGGCTCAAGGCCGCGATGACATCAAGGCAGGGTTTGAGGTGTCTTTACGGACTATCAATTTCAATTTAACCCCCTTTTCATTGTCAGCGGTTTTTGTTTTTTTCTTTGCAGCGGTTGTTATCCAGTTAATCTACTTTTTAGTTTTCCTATACGGTCTATCCCGAAAAGGAAAAACCGGGGATGCGTCTATGCCAATACCCGTTTCGGTGATTGTTTGCGCCCATGATGAAGAGCAAAACCTGCGCGAGCTTGTTCCTCAATTGTTAGCGCAGGATTATCCCGACTTTGAAGTGATTGTTGTAAACGACCGGTCGAACGATGCAACATTCGATTTTTTAAGAGAGGCTTCCCGTTTCAACCCGAAACTAAAGGTTGTGCAGGTAGAATATTTGCCGCCACATGCCAACGGTAAAAAGTATGCCATCACACTGGCCATGAAAACAGCCAGTAATGAAGTGGTGTTGCTTACCGATGCGGATTGTCGTCCAAACAGCCCCGCGTGGATTGCTTCTATGGCGAACCGCTTCACGCCCGATACACAACTTGTGCTGGGGTACTCGCCTTATATCAAACAACCGGGCTTTCTGAACCTGTTCATCCGGTTTGAAACGTTGTTTACAGCATTGCAATATGTGGGGTTGGCATTGGCCGGTATGCCCTACATGGGTGTAGGCCGTAACCTCGCGTATCGCAAATCGCTGTTTTTAGAGAATAAGGGTTTCCGGGGATACTTAGATGTTACCGGTGGCGATGATGATTTGTTTGTAAACCGCCATGCCACGTCAAAAAATACGCAAGTGAGCCTGGGCGCTGATGCCCTTGTGATGTCCATACCGAAACAAACGTGGCGTGAATTTCTACGGCAGAAAACAAGGCATTTGCGGGTGGGCCGGTTTTATAAATTCGGGCATAGGACGGTGCTGGGGTTATTCAGCTTGTCGCAGATGGTAGCCTGGATAACGGGCATTTACTTATTGTGTACCAACCCGTTGATACTATGGGTTTTAACGCCCCTGTTGGTACGTTCAGCCCTGTTTATGATTACCGTTTACCGGTTTTCAGTGCGGGTCAGGCACAAATTTGAGGCGTGGACTATTCCGCTTTTAGATTTTCTTTTTACGATTTACTATCTTTCAACGGGCACGGTTGCGTTAGTATCAAAAAAAGCACAATGGAAGAATTAGAAGGTCGGTTTTCAACAAAAGCGCTGGAAGACTTCAGGTTGATTGACGAGGCCGTCAATAACAACAACGAGCAGGCTTTTGCCAAGCTGATGCAGCGGTATAAACGCCCGGTGTACCACATGATTTTAAAAATGGTGCGCAATGTTGATGATGCCGAAGACCTGACCATTGAATCGTTTGCCAAAGCATTCAAAAGCCTGCACCGGTTTAAGAAAGATTTTACGTTTTCAACGTGGCTGTTTCGTATCGCTACAAACAATACGATTGACCATATCCGGAAAAAGAAACTGAACACACTTAGTATAAGCAATACATTTACCGATGATAATGGCGAGGGTGTATCCATTGATGTGGAAGATGAAAACCCGAATCCGCAAGAGGAGGCCATTAAGGCGCAGAAGGAAGAACTGATACAGGTGTTTGTTGATAAGCTGCCGCCCAAGTATCAAAAGTTAGTGCGCCTGCGTTATTTCAATGAGTTATCGTATGAAGAAATTGCTGCCGAAATTGAAGCGCCTCTTGGCACGGTAAAAGCGCAACTTCACCGCGCACGCGAACTCATGTTTGAAATGGTGAAGAATAAGCGGGAACATATTTGATTTCAGATTTTAGATTTACGATTGAAAGATTTACATATTATATCCCGGTATTTTCCTGACGTAACGGAAGAGCAAAAATCAAAATTTTCAAAACTCTTCGCGCTTTATTCAGAGTGGAACGATAAAATCAATGTTATCTCGCGGAAGGATGTAGAGAATTTATATATCAATCATGTATTACATTCGTTGGGCATTGCAAAAGTTCAACCGTTTAAACCCGGTGCGGATGTGTTGGATGTTGGCACGGGTGGCGGTTTTCCGGGAATACCGCTTGCTATTCTGTTCCCCGAAACAAATTTTCATTTGGTTGACTCCATTGGCAAGAAAATAAAAGTTGTGCAGGCTGTTGCCGATGCGCTTGAATTAAAGAATGTTCGTGGCGAGCAAATCCGTGCAGAGCAGATTAAAACGCAGTACGATTTTATTGTGAGTCGTGCGGTAACACGGTTGAAGGAATTTTACGGGTGGGTACACAATAAAGTAAAGAAAAACTCCATTCACGAATTAGATAACGGCATACTATACCTGAAAGGCGGTGACCTTGATGAAGAACTAAACGAACTTAAAAAACCGTATGCCCTGTATAACCTCTCCGACTATTTCAACGAAGAATTTTTTGAAACCAAAAAAGTGGTGTACGTGCCGTTGTAAGTAATGGAAACCAGTAGAAGCAACTACTGTAAACTCTCTATTGCGAAATTAACTTATCAAATCAACTGTTTCTAAAAAGAGTTTATTCTTAATGTAAAATCTCCGCCCTTCAGTTAAGGTCATTGGCCCGCCTGTACTCCAATTCTCCATTAAAATTGTTTTGATTATTGTATCCTGCTGTTTGTCCAACGTGGCCAAACGAGGTTAAGAAAATAAAAACGATAAGCTGCACTTGCCCCGACATGGCTTATGCGTTTTGTTGGCGGCTGGTCGTTCAGTCGTCAGTCAATTCACTTGTCAGAATCGTATCAGTTTTTTCTCCGTCAACTCTTATTCTTTGTATTTACGTCAAGTCCCCTTATGATTCCGTATTCTATCAGGAAACACCTAAAAGTCTTTGACAAGTCTTGTTGTAGCTTGCTCCAACAGTCAGCGAAAAACTCAAATTCCATTGCTCTCAAATATTCATTAAAATCTCTGTCTTGATTTAGAGGAAGTTCGCTTTCTTGGTCGAATTTCTTTCGAAGTTCGGATATTAAGATTTCATCTTCTTTGTCCGACACCCTAATTACAAAGTTCTCCTGTCCAATAAATATGTAATTGAAGTCAAATGGATTGTAAAACCATATTTGATAATGTTTCTCTCTTTTATAATCAAACTTGCCGCTAACGGTTTTCGGCTTTACGAAGTGGCGGAATAGAATTACCGAATTGATAAAGATGTGCAGTTTGACGCGGACGGCCAGGCGATGGTAACGCCTGAAAATCCTTACGGGTTGACATTCGATCCTGCGTATGTATATGGCCCCAACCAGGGAATACGGGGATTTCTGGGGGTGCGTTATACGTTTAAATAGAAATCTTTGTAAAGTGTCGTAACCTCACCTTTACAGTAACAACTTCTGCTCCCGCGCTGTTTTAAGCAGCGATTGAACGTTGTGGACGTTGAATTTTTTAAAGAGATTTTTGCGGTGGGTTTCCACCGTAAGTGTGCTTAAAAAAAGTTTCTCTGCTATTTCAGGGCCTTTCAGTCCATCAGCTAACAAGTGCAGAATTTCCTTTTCCCTGCGGGTAAGCACCGGCACTTCGCCTGTCGATCCAACCTGCTGAAATTGCTCCAATACTTTTTCGTTGGCATCCTGGCTCACATAAACTTTTCCGGCCATAACTTTTTCAATGGCTTTCAGAAGCTCGTCCCGTTCCATGTTCTTTAACAGGTAGCCATTGCCGCCCCGTTGCAGCAGCCCGGTAATGATGCCCGCTTCATTGGCCGAGGTCAGGCCGATTATTTTCACGCGGACGTATGTTTCCCTGATCTTTTCGCACAAGGCAAGGCCGTCCATATCAGGAAGGTTGATGTCTAATAGAATAATATCAGGTTCTTCCTGCGCAAGAAAGGCAAGTGCTTCTTCGGCAGTTTTGCAGGCTCCGGCAATCTGAACAGTGCCCTCGCCCTCCAGCATTATTTTTAGTCCATCACGCACTAATGGGTGGTCGTCTATGATTAAAATTCTTAACATGATTCCATAACTTTTTACCACATAGGCACATAGAAAACATAGTCTTTATCAGACTTCTAATATGGACTATGTGTCTATGTGGTTTAGTATTTACTTAGGTGTTATTCATCCGGTAAATCTCTGTAATACTCGTTAACAAAAGTTCTTTGACCCTCTTTAAATATATTGGTACAGTTAAAATTAATAAGAATACCTTTGGGTTTTTCCAACAGCTTCATATAGGTTAATAACTGCGCCTCATGAATAGGGGCTAATGCTTCCACTGATTTAAGCTCAACTACAATAGCATTTACCACTAAAAAATCACAACGCAATTCAGCATCAACATCAACACCTTTGTAGTACACATTCACAAGAAACTCCGAATGATAAGACAACTCCCTGGAAAAAAATTCTTGCTTTAAGCACTTATGATACACGCTTTCCAATAAACCTGGCCCCAGCGCTTTATGAACTTCAATAGCTGCACCGATGATTTGGTAGGTCAGTTCGTCCAAATACTTTTTTGTCATAACACTATCGCTTTAAATTTTTAAACCACATAGGAAACATAGCTTTTACCGAACCTCTAATGTGACCTATGTGCCTATGTGGTTTAGTATTTACTATATGTTACTCATCCGGTAATTTTTTGAACCACATAGAAACATAGAAAACATAGCTTTTACCGGACATCTAATGTGACCTATGTGCCTATGTGGTTAACAAGAAAATCCATCATCACCGTAGTGCCTAAACCCTTTTGCGAGTCAATGTTCAGCTTGCCGTTCAGGTAGGCCACGCGACTTTGTATCGCTTCCATACCCGCGTGTTTGTTTTCGTCTGCTTCCTGTGTATTGAAGCCCCGGCCATTGTCTTCAACGATTACACTTAACCGCTGGTCTTCCTGAATAAACTGGATGATGGCCTCCGTTGCCTGCGCATGTTTGATGATGTTGTTCAGAAGTTCCTGCACAATGCGGAACAGCATCACTTCAGTAGTAGTGTTCAGTCGGTTGTCCATACCGTGTACTTCCAGCGACACCTTTAGCAGCTTACCGGCAGTGATGTTGGCGCATAAATCTTTCAGCGCGTTGACCAATCCCATCTTCATCAGCACTTCGGGCATCATGTTGTGTGCAATGCGCCTTACCTCCTCAGATGCACTATCTACCATCGAATAACTTTTCTGAAACAACTCTTTCTGCTTCAGTGAAGGTTCATCATGCTGCAACGTGCTGAAATACATTTTAATAGTAGAGAACAATCCGCCCAGTCCATCGTGCAGGTCGCGGGCTATGCGTGTGCGCTCTGCTTCCTGTCCGTTGACCATACTTTGCAAAGACACGATTTGCTGTTGCCGTTCAAGGTGTTGGATTTTTTCCTGCTGAAGCGCCTGCTCGCGCTCGGCTATCTCTTGCTTTTGCCTGCTGTTTTTATATAACAAAGTCAGCACGAGCACAACAGCTAAGGCCGATATTCCGCCCACCACCAACAGTCTGTTTCGCTTTACCAATTCCATTTCTTTTTGCGTGTTGGCTATGGTGAGCGCGGCTATTTCTTTTTCTTTTTTCTGGTGCTGATATTTTGCTTCAAGCGACAGTACTGTTTTTTGTGTTTCCTTGTTTGTTGCGCTGTCGGCATACTGCTGGCTTAATGTTGCGTACTCCAGCGCTTTTTTATAATCTGCTTTTTTCGAGGCCAGTTGCTTTAAGGTTGAGTACGAAGCTGCTGCTACATTATATTCCTTCAACCGCTTCCCTATATCGTTTGCCTCCAAGGCAAACCTGAACGCCTCATCGTAGCGGCCAGCCTGAAAATACATTTCAGCAATATTATTGCCCATCTGGGATTTCAGGTATTCATTCCCTGTCTCAGCACAAAGCTGGTACGCTTCGTGGTACGCCTGCAACGCATTGTCGTAATCCTCAACATATCTGAAATAATAAGCCTGATTGTTGAACACCATGCTTGACAGGACTGAATTTTCCAACGGGGCATTAAGTTGGATAGCAGAGTCTAAATGCGCTTTTGCTGTCTGGTCATTCCCGAGCCGGATATACGCATCGAAAATATCGAGATGCAACATGACGCGGTATCGTGCCTCGCTGGGGTAACCCTTAATAAGCAACGCCTTCTTTTCATACTCAATTCCCTTTTCATATTGCTTTTCTCCAATAAGGTTGTGGCCGATGTTACCATACACCTGGGGCAGCATTTGTTTGATTTCCATTGATGATGAACTATTGATGAGTTCTGCCTCCTTTAATAAATATTCTACCGCTGTATTGTAATCCGACTGATAGTTGCTGAGCAAGGCATAGGCGTTATATATGTTTACCTGAAGTGCGGTGTCGTTGAGCTGAGGTATCAGGTTTTGTGCCGCCTCTAAATAATGCCGGGCGTTGTCGTAGTCGGTTTTGTTGGTATAGGTCATGCCCAGTCTGTAATAGACATGGGCAAGGGTTCTCACATCTTTTAACCGCTCTGCCACAGGCGCGGCAAGCCGGGCGTATTTTAACGCGGAATCATATTGCCCTCTTTCAAAGTAATAACGCTGCATCAGGGTGAACGTTTTGACTGAATTACTGTCGGGGACGCTCTTAAAGGCTATTGCATAGAGGCTGTCCAAGTACGATTGCGGGCGTTGCTGCCCATAACCCTCCGGGCAGAAGAAAAAACAGGGCAGCAACAAAAGCCACTTAAGGGCATCTCTAAAGACCTTGCCGTCATTGCGAGGCGTTAAACCTTCGGCACAAAAAAATTGGATGACAGCCGTCCCTTTATACAAGAACGTCATTGCGAACGGAAGGGCGGGAATGTGCGGTGGCGTGAAGCAATCCCCGGAATCGTAGCGGTGGCTTTTCATAGACGGGGATTGCTTCGTCCGCAACCTTCGGAAGCTCCCTCGCAATGACGTGCGTTGTTTGATAGGTTTGCTGTCATTGGCTGCGACTGCGAAGCAATCCCTGTTTCTACACTGCATAACGGCATTGCTTCCCTGCTCGTCCGGCAGGCGGGGGTCGTTCCCTGCCTGTCCGAACGGTACGGCAGGCAGGCTCCCTCGCAATGACGTTACTTTTGGGTTTTTAGAGATGCCTTTAAAGCGAATCATACCTTCCAAAGTACGGCTTTACAAACAGTTTTCTACCTGCTTTCCGGTAGTTTTTTCAGGGCATAAATGACCGTTTCCCGGTATTGAGCCGGAACAGGGCAGCCGGTAAATTTAACCAATCAAATATTTAAGCTATGAAAACTATTATTTCCTTACTGCTCTGCGTGTTGGCGTTTGCCGCCCAGGCCACCATCTTCACCGTAAGCAACAACCCCAACCGCCCTGCGCAATATGAAAACGTAACGGATGCCATTGCCGCTGCCGACCATGGCGACACCATTTACGTACACGGTTCACAGTTCACTTATCCTGACTTTACCATCAACAAACGTTTGGTGCTAATCGGGGCGGGCTACAACTCCAATAATGAGTTTAACTTTGCTACAAGAGTTAATTGGATAAGAGTAATTAAAGATGCCGGATTGCAGGATGCCAGTGGGTCAGTGATTACAGGTTTCTTTATTACAAACAGACTTGGCAATGGCGTAAGTACGCACAGTGTTAATGATGTAATTTTATTTAGAAACAGAATAAATGTTATCAGTCTATGGAATGAAGGTACTGGAACCAATGGTTTTTGCAACAATTGGCATATCTATAATAATATTATCGCACAAATATCAGGCAGGTGGTCAGGTTCCGGTGCTACCGCAACAACGCTTACCGCAACAAACACTATCATTCAAAACAATATAATAACCGGGCAAATACTTGATTTCAGTTCAAACACCATCATTATTGACCACAACATTTTTTTCGGCAGCAATAACCTTGACAGGTTGTTTTATACAGTAGTTACCAACAATATTTTCATGCGCACTACGGGCAATGTAATGACTGGAACAGTCAGCTTCAACACCTTCAACAACAATTTTTCCATACTCAATACCATATCGCCCACTGCGCCTACCGATGATTTTGCCTCCCAAAGCAACACGGCCGCCAACAACATTGTACCGGGATCAAATCCGTTCACAGATGCTCCCAGCCTGGGAGCTTATTCCGATACGGCCAACTACCGCATTGCCGCTGCCTCGCAAGCCAAAGATGCCGGAACGGACGGCACGGACTTAGGCATATATGGCGGGGCTTTTCCCTTCCCCAGCGGTGGCGCACCGGGCAGCGGCTACGATACAAGCCCGTTGCCGCCCATACCCCAGGTAACGGAAATGAACATTTCCAACACCACCATACAGCCGGGAACCAGCCTGAACGTGAACGTAAAGGCGAGGGTAAACAATTAAGCAGACCATGCTTAACCTACAGCATCATATTGGTTCATGGGGGCGCAACAGTTTTACAAAGGAATTTCAAAAACTGCTTTTTTATAACCTCACCCCGACTTCTCCTTTTGGAGAGGTGATCTTCGGTGTTTTTGAAATTTCTTTGCCTCTTTACAAAAGAGTCGTACACCCCGGTATCCCATCTCATTACAAAACAATAAGGGGCAGGTATTTCCCGATTACGTTGCTCTTCTTTCTTATACTTTTTCTTTCGGGCAATGCCCAAACGCTGAACCGTGCCGAGTATTTCTGGGACACCGACCCCGGCACGGGAAACGGAACATCCGTTGCCTTTACACCGGGCGCTAATGCGGATTTCAGTTTCAATGCCTCTACTGCCGCGCTGAGTTCCGGCTTTCATTCCCTCAATGTGCGCTTCCGCGACAATGCCGGACATTGGTCGCATTTCGCTTCGCGGATGTTTTACATCATACCGCCCAACACATTCGTTCCGTCAGTAAACCTGGTAAAGGCCGAGTATTACTTTGATGCCGACCCCGGCACAGGTTCCGGCACAAACATCCCCGTAACACCGGGCAGCCAGTTGAACCTGAACATCCTTGTTCCCACAACTTCATTGGGCGCTGGCTTTCACAGCCTCAACGTGCGGGTAAAGGACAACGAAGGAAGGTGGTCGCATTTTGCTTCGCGCACTTTTTTCATAGTGCCTGTTGATACCAGCCCTGTTGCGGTTTCGCTCAAAAGAGCCGAATATTTTTTCGATAACGACCCCGGCACGGGGCTGGCCACGCCCCTTCCCCTTACTGCGGGCAACCCGCAAACCAATTCGTTCACCATCGAAACCACCGGGCTGGCTCCCGGTTTCCATACGCTGGTAATCCGCTACCAGGACAACCAGAACCGCTGGGGGCATTTTGCGGCACGGACTTTTTTCATTGTGCCGGGCGATGCCTTCAAGGCCGACAACCTTGTACGCGCTGAATATTTTATTGATGTCAATCCCGAAACAGACCCCGCCTTAACGGGCACAGAACTTTCCTTCACCCCGGCTCCTTCCATTGACCAGTTGTTTGAACTTGACGCCAGCGGGCTTGCCGAAGGAAGCCATGAGATTTATATCCGCGTAAAAGATGACAAGGGATTCTGGAGCACTGCAGTGAAAGAAACCTTTACGGTGCTTACCTGTGTGCCTCCCTCTCCGCCAACCGCGCCCGGCCAAAGCCGGTGCGGGGTAGGCGTATTAACCTTTAACGCATCGGGCGCAACAGGCGCACAAGTCTATCGGTGGTATGAAAACGGAACCACTTCCGATATACTGTTTACGGGAAGTCCGTTTGAAACACCGGAGTTAAGCGCAACCACTACCTACTATGTCAGCATTTTTGACCCGGCCACCTTGTGCGAAAGCAACCGCACTGCGGTAAATGCCACCGTTACTGTTATTGACAAGCCGGTGATTAATCCATCGGGCACGTTAAACCTGTGCGAGGGCAACGCTGCGCTGCTTGCCGCCCCCGAAGGTTTTTCGCAATACCTCTGGTCGAACGGGCAAACCACGCAACAGATATTGGTGAATGCAGCGGGTACGTTTACCGTGCAAACGGGCGATGGCATTTGCACCAGCGAAGTGTCGGATGAAGTAACCGTAACGATGGTTCCCGCTCCGCCCAAGCCTGTTGTTACCGTTACCGGCAACACGACTATATGCGGAACCGGTTCGGTGGAACTGATCGCGCCTGACGGCTTTGAATATCTTTGGTCAACCGGCTCAACGGAGCAGGCCATCACCGTGTCGGCAACGGGTGTGTATTACTTAGTTGTGCGGGCAGGCGGCAACTGCCCCAGCCTGCCGTCCGACCCGGTAGTGGTAAACGTGCTTACACCGCCTTGCGGGGAAGGCACATCCAACCGGCCACCGGTAATTGATACGCAAATCCTTACCGTGCAAATAGAAGGGCTTCTCGAAGCCGACCTGACACCGTTCATTTCCGACCCGGACAATAACTTAGATTTTTCTTCGCTGAGGGTGGTGAACAACCAGACTTCGCAGGGCGTACCGGCATCGGTCAACAGCGCATATTTCTTAGTTGCCGATTATGCCGGTTTACCGTTTACCGGAACCGACCGGGTAACCGTTGAGGTGTGCGACCTTGCGCTGGCCTGCGCCCAGCAGATTTTTGACATTGAGATTACTGCCGAGGTGGTTGTGTATAACGGGCTTACGCCTGACGGGGACGGCTTCAATGATTTCATGTTTATCAAATACCTCGATGTCATTTCGGACGCATCTCAAAACAAAGTAACCATCTTCAACCGGTGGGGCGATGTGGTGTTTGACGTTGAGAACTACAACAACACAGACAGGGTGTTCAGGGGGCTGAACAACAAGGACAGCGAACTGCCTTCGGGCACTTATTTCTATAAAATAGAATTCCGGGGGAACATCAAGCCCATAGCGGGCTTCATCACCCTGGTACGATGATGACATTATTAAAACCATTAACCCATACAGCAAATGAAAACACTACTTACTTTTGGATTGATACTGGCGCTTGCCATCCCCGCATGGGCTACGGTGCGCACCGTGAGCAGCAACCCTGCTACCATTGGGCAGTTCAGCACCATACAGGCCGCTATTGATGCCAGCACCGATGGCGACACCGTATATGTATATGGAAGCCCCAACGTGTATGCGGCCTTCACCATCATGGACAAGAAAATTGCCGTGATAGGCCCCGGCTGGGCGCCCGACAAAAACCTGCCGCATACGGTCAGGGTGGCCGGTGCAACAATCCGAAACTCTCCTGCGCCAGGCAGCCCCGATGGTTCGGAACTGCACGGGCTGGTTTTTACCGCAGGAGTTACTGTTTCAAGAAATCAGGTAGCAGGCGATATTCCTGTCAACAACATCCGGATAATCCGTTGTCAGTTCAGCTATGTTCCAGTTATTTGGGAATTAGGTTCAACCGGGTTCCTGATTGAAGGAAGCGTTTTCTATACTCAACCAGGTTTTTCTCAAGGTCTGAGATTCACTTCAACGGCAACGTATGAAAATTTTCTTGTGCAGAATAACATATTCTATATTCTCAATAGTTGGGATTCAGGCCTTACTGTTAACAACCTCACAAACGGTGTAAACATCCGCTTCGACCACAACCTTTTTTACAGCAACAACAATGGCGGTGGCGGAGCATATCCCGTTTTTGTTAACTGCCGGTTCCTCACCCTGTCCAACAACATCTTCAACCAGGCCAATGCAGGTCTTGGGTTGAGTTTCAGCACGTTCAACAACAACATTACCAACAACATTACGCTCAGCGCGGCCAATGCCACTTCAAACGCAACTCCGTGGAACGTAAACAACAACGTAGATGGCGGAGGCAACGTGGCCAACGGAAACCCGGGCATGGCCGACCAAACCGCAGTGAACTCCGGGGACTCTTCTCCTTTATTGAACTTCACCATTGCCAGCGGCCCCGCCAATAACTCCGGCAGCGATGGCAAGGACATGGGCTTGTTGTACGATGCCACAGGCAGCCTGAACTGGAACAACAGCCGCAACAGCCGCCTGCCAAGAATTTTCAGCATGAACATTACCAACCCTACAGTTACCCCCGGGGGCAACCTGAACGTAACGGTAGATGCACGGAAGAGTAACTAGTGTTATGTTAAGTATGAAATGTTATTATCGTTCAAATTGACAGTTGACAATCCCGATAGCTATCGGGAAACAATTGACAAGTTTTCGGCAACACTTTGTCAATTGTCCCCTTGTTCCCGCAAATGCGGGATCAACTATATATGCAAACAGATAAACAGATGAGAACACATTGTTCGCTGGTATTTATGTTCATGCTGCTGATTTCAGTCGGCAGTTGGGCGCAAGGCGTGATTGGCGCAGAATATTTCTTTGACACCGACCCGGGCAAAGGCAACGCCACACCCATAACCCTTACGCCTTCGGGCAGCGACCTTATATTTACGGCTAACATACCCACGGCAACGCTTTCTCCGGGTTTTCACTTTCTGGGCATACGCATAAAAGAAACCGGTGGCTTGTGGAGCGTTTTTGAAAGCCGTGGGTTTTACATTACCAGCAGCACAGCAGATGTACCCAACATTACAGCGGCAGAATATTTTTTCGATACAGACCCAGGCGAGGGAAACGGCACGGCCATTCCGGTTACAGCAGGCCCTTCGCCAACTTTTACAGTAAGTCTTCCCACTACAGGGCTTGCACCAGGCTTTCATTTCTTAGCCATCCGCACCAAACGTGCTGACGGAACGTGGGGCATTTTTGAAAGTCGCGGGTTTTATGTTACCGGCAATGTTGCAGACGTGCCCGACATTACAGCAGCAGAATATTTTTTTGATACAGACCCAGGCGAGGGAAACGGCACGGCCATTCCGGTTACAGCAGGCCCTTCACCAACTTTTACCATAAACCTCCCCACTACAGCACTTGCACCAGGCTTTCATTTCTTAGCCATCCGCACCAAGCGTGCAAACGGAACGTGGGGCATTTTTGAAAGTCGCGGGTTTTATGTTACCAGCAATGTTGCAGACGTGCCCGACATTACAGCAGCAGAATATTTTTTCGATACAGACCTAGGCGAGGGAAACGGCACGGCCATTCCGGTTACAGCAGGCCCTTCACCAACTTTTACCATAAACCTCCCCACTACAGCACTTGCACCCGGCTTTCATTTCTTAGCCATCCGCACCAAACGTGCAAACGGAACGTGGGGCATTTTTGAAAGTCGTGGGTTTTATGTTACGCCAGATGCGCTTACTACCGGAGATATTGTAGCCGCTGAATTTTTTATTGACGGCACCGACCCCGGTGAAGGAAACGGTGAAGCTTTGGTTGTGGGCACGCCCGGCCCTGTTGTAAACCAGGTGTTTGAAATCCCGATTATCAGTGTGGCTGCAGGCGAGCACACCGTTAGCATGCGTGTGAAAGACGCAGACGGAACCTGGAGCGAAATCGAAACACGGGATTTCACGGTGTTGAGTTGCACCCCGCCTCCTTCGCCTGTTGCACAGGATGTAAGCCGGTGCAACGAAGGAACTGTAACCCTTACCGCCACAGGCGCGGTCGGCACACAGGAATATCGTTGGTATGACGATCCGTTTGTAAACAACCTGTTGTTTACCGGAAGTTCGTTTGAAACACCGGAGTTAAGCGCAACAACCACTTACTATGTCAGCATCTTCGACCCTGTTACGTTGTGCGAAAGCAACCGCATTGCCGTAAACGCCAACGTTACCGTTATTGACAAGCCGGTGATTAATCCATCGGGTACGTTAAGTCTTTGTGAAGGAAACGCAGCGTTGCTTGCCGCACCCGAAGGTTTTTCGCAATACACGTGGTCGAACGGACAACTCACGCAACAGATATTGGTGAATGCAGCGGGTACGTTTACCGTGCAAACAGGCAATGGCACTTGCACGAGTGAAGTGTCAGAACCGGTAACTGTTGTTATCATCAGCGGGCCGCCTTGCAGCGGAGGCGGTGGCGGAACATCCAATTCACCGCCTCAAATACAGGCGCAGACATTTACTGTTCAGATTGAAGGACAGCTTGAACAAGACCTGGTTCCTTTTATAAGCGATCCGGATAACAACATTGACTTTACCTCACTGCGCGTAATCAACAACCAAACTGCCCGTGGCGCACCGGCCACAATTGATGCCGCTTATAACCTGTTGATTAACTACCAGGGCGATGCGTTTACCGGAACCGATCGCGTAACAATTGAAGTGTGCGACCTCTCGCTGGCTTGTGCCCAACAGGTATTTGACATTGAGATCACTGCCGAAGTAGTGGTGTTTAACGGCCTTACGCCTGACGGAGACGGCCTCAATGATTTTATGTTCATCAAATACCTTGATGTGATTGCGGGCGCTGACCGGAACAAAGTAACCATCTTCAACCGGTGGGGCGATGTAGTGTTTGACGTTGAGAACTACAACAACACAGACAAGGTATTCAATGGATTGAGTAATAAAGGAAATGAACTGCCCTCCGGCACATATTTCTACAAAATAGAATTTACGAACAACCTAAAACCTCTAACCGGATTTCTCACCCTAATCAGATAACCTATGAGAAACTGCATAACCATTATCCTGTTGCTGCTTGTCGGCCATAAAGCGATCAGCCAGCAAGACCCGTTGTACGCACAGTACATCCTCAACCCGTTTATCATTAACCCGGCTTATGCGGGCTTTTCAAAAGATGTAACCGCAATGGCCGCTTACCGCACGCAGTGGGCGGGCTTTGACGGGCATCCCGAAACGATGAGTGTCTCCGGCCACACTTCATTAGTCAACAATAAAATGGGGCTTGGTCTTATTGTGTTGCAGGACAGGCTGGGGACAAGTAAAACAACCGAAACACTTGTCTCCTATGCTTACCGCATTGAGATGCAAAACAGAAGCCGTGTTTCCTTCGGCTTGCAGGCCGGAGCAGTAAACTACCGCAACGACTTCAGCGAATTAATTGCTAACCCGGGCGACCCTAAGCTGCAAAACCACATCAGCGAGTTTGCTCCCAGCTTTGGGGCGGGAATAATTTATTCATCCGACCGGTGGTATGCCGGTGTTTCCGTGCCCAAGATGCTGAAAGGCTCTACGGTAGTGAATGGCAACGAACTTATCATTTATAACCAACATGCCTATGCACATGCCTCCTATCTTTTTTTGTTGTCGAGCCGGTTAAAACTAAAGCCTTTTGTTATGGCGCGCTATGTGAAGGGCGCACCCATAAATGCCGACTTCGGTGCAACGCTGAATGCCGATGACAGCTACACCATCGGGCTGTTTACTCGTAACCTTACCACGTATGGCGCTGTGGCGAAAATCAATATCGGTGATATGCTGCGGATTGGTTATGTATTTGAGTTGCCCACTAATAAATCTGTCGGACTGAACTACACGGCACACGAAATCACCATCGGCATCCGCGCGCGGATGTTCCGCTTTCATGACCTTTCTACGATAGCAGATTTTTAAATTTTCAGTTTATGTGCAGACCTCTTAAAAAAAATTTTAAACCACATAGAAACATAGAAAACATAGATTACTAAAACCCAACCGTTATGAGAAAACTGCTCGTTATGCTTTTGATTACCGCACCGCTGGCTGCGTTTGCAAAAATCTGGATTGTGGACAGCAACCCCGGCAGCACCGCGAAAGACTTCACCACTATAAATGCCGCGCACGCTGATGCCTCGGCAGGCGATACACTCTACCTTATCGGTTCGCCTGTAAACTATACTAATGCGACTCTTACCATCACAAAAAGGCTGGTGATTATCGGGCCGGGATATTTCTTAGGCGAGAATCCCAACACACAGGCAAACCTCGGTACTGCATTTATGGGGTCAGGTGCTTTTAGTATTTCATTTGCTGCCGGCTCAGAAGGGTCGGTGATTACAGGTGTGGAGTTTAGAGGAGGTTTTACTGTCAGTTCCAATAACATTGTAGTTAAAAGAAACTATTTTTTTAATAATTCAGTCTCCATCAATGCATCCAATGTTGTGTTTATCCAGAATTATTTTGGTGCCAATGTGGCGGTAGGTCCAGGACACTCTAATGTGTTGATCAGTAATAATTACATTGCTTCGAGTATTAGCAATGCCGCTGGAAGCATGGTTGAAATATCCAATAATATTATTAACAGTACCGTCAGTGCAAACACCGCCACGGTACAGAATAATCTTATTCGTCATAGTGGCGTTAACTATTTCACAGGCTCTGTTGTGCGCAATAATTTTGCTTTCGCAGGCTCTAACCTTCCGGCAGGCAATGGCAACACGCTTTTGCCGGAGGCGAATTTCAATGCCGGTTTTATCAACACAGCAAGCACAGACGGCCGCTGGCAGTTGAGCGCAAGCTCGCCCTTTAAGGGCGCAGGCTACAACGGGGAAGACTGCGGCATCTTTGGCGGGCTTACGCCTTATGTGCTGTCGGGCCTGCCGCCTGTTCCGTCTATCTACTCGCTTACCGCTCCTTCGGTGGGTGAAGTAAACAGCGGACTGCAGGTGCAGATTAAAGCAAAGTCAAACAACTAAGCGCGGGCACAGCGTGCGGCTACTCGCCATCATATTTACGCTGATCAGCGTTTCGCTGTGTGCGCAAACCATCACACGGGTGGAGTATTATATTGATACCGACCCTGGTTTTGGAAACGGAACACCTGTATCATTTACATCCGGAACAGATGTTACGCAGGATTTTATCATCCCGCTCACGGGCGTAACCGAAGGATTTCACATCGTTTACTTCCGTGTAAAAACCAACGAAGGATTATGGAGTCTTCCTACGGCCCAACCCGTGTTTGTTCAACAAACCGAACCGTTATCTGTACTCACGCACATTGAATACTACATTGATACCGACCCGGGTTTTGGTAACGGCACTCCTGTATCGTTTACTTCCGGAACAGATGTTACGCAGGATTTTATCATTCCGCTCACGGGCGTAACCGAAGGATTTCACATCGTTTACTTCCGCGCAAAAGACAGTAAAGGAAAATGGACATTGCCTACGGCCAAGCCGGTGTTTGTGCAATATGCCAATCTGCCTGCGCTCACCCGCATGGAATATTTTATCGATACCGACCCCGGCTTTGGAAACGGTACACCCGTTTCTGTTTCCGGCACGGACACAGAACAGGCTGTAACGATTGACCTTACTGCTGTATCGCCCGGCTTTCATATTTTATACACCCGCGTGCAAAATGCCCACGGCCATTGGAGCCATCCTGTTGCCAAACCGTTTGTGTCGCAGCACGCTAATTCAAACATTGTGATGGTTGAATACTTTTTTTCAGACGGAACCACACAAACACCGGTGCAGGTATATGGCGCCTTTACACCCGGGCAAGACCTTACGATAGATTTATCGGTTATCCTCAACAGCCTGCTTCCTGATACACCTTACACACTTTATGTTACTGTTATCAATGCCGATGGCCAGCGCAGTCAGCCGGTGGCGCACAACTTTGTAACACCTTCGGTTATCTGCGATCCTATTACTCCGCCTTCGGCTAATGGAGTTTCTGTTTGTGCAAACACATCTGCAACCCTCACCGCCTCGGGCGCTACCGGCAGCCAGACGTATAACTGGTATGACGTACCCACTGGTGGCACAGCTTTGGAAACAACCAGCACCTTTACCACGCCTGTGCTGTCGGCTACCACAACCTATTATGTATCTATCCAAAACGGAACCTGCGAGAGCAACCGCACGGCTGTAACCGTTACGCCTGTCTTTTGCGGAGCGCCTCCGGTAATCAATGCCGAACCGCAGGTAACAACTATCGGGCAGCAGATGATTGTGTCGCTCATTAGTTTTTTATCGGATGCGGATGGTGATCTTGACCTGAGTACGTTGCGCATTGTTATTCCGCCACAGAGCGGTGCGCTTGCTTTCATTGATGCGAACCATCAATTGATTGTTGATTATTCAAACGTATCGTTTTCCGGCACCGACCTGCTGACGATTGAAGTATGCGACCTGGCAGGAAACTGTACGCAGGCTCAACTTATTATCCAGGTAGAAGGTGATATTATTGTTTACAATGGCGTTAGTGCGAATAACGATGGTAAAAATGATGTATTGCTCATTCAGCATATTGATGTACTGCCTGAAACATCTGCTAATCGTGTAACCATCTACAACCGTTGGGGCGATGTGGTGTGGGAAGGAAGTAATTACAACAACACGACTGTTGTATTCAGAGGTTTGAATAAAAACGGAAATGCGTTGCCCTCCGGCACATATTTCTATAAGATTGAATTTGCAAGCGGGCGTAAAGGCAAGACAGGATATCTTTCGCTGAAGAGATGACTTAACCTTTATACAAATCCGGAATCATGGTTTGTAAATTCGGCTAACGCAAAGAATACAAGAGTTAGGAAGTTTAGCATTGCACAATAGAGAAAAACGCCACGAATGAAGATTCGTGCATTCGTGGCATATACAGTTGAAACTATCCAAATGATTATTGATAAATAAGTCTTATGGAAACCTTTTTCAATTTACTCTTTTCTTTTTGTTGTGGGGTCGTCCGCCAGTACCGCCAACTTCGTTTCTACATATAACAAAACTACACAAATACCCCTATTTTGACTGGCTTGGTGTGATTGTTTGTTTTTTATCCAGGTTTTGAATCCAACAGCATTATCACGCATTCTGCTTATAAATCCCCAGCATCGTATCAAACACCTGTTGTTTTAATGTTTGTGTATCGTTGGTTGACAGGCCTGCAACGGGAATGGGCGCACCGGCAATTATTTTAATGCGGCCGGGTTTTATGGTTAATGTGCCGGGAGGCATTAGCGGCCCTGCGCCTATAACCACTAACGGCACAATGGGCAGTTGCGTATCAATGGCAATACGAAAGGCGCCATCTTTAAACGGTTGTAAAATTTCTTTCGTCCGGTTTTGTGTACCTTCGGCAAATACTAAGATGGAAATACCTCCGGCTAAAATGTTGCGCAGCTTTTCAAGGCTTTGTTTGCGGCTTTGTGCGCTCGACCGGTCAACCACAACCGTAGCGGCTTTTACAATAAATCCAAATACAGGAATTTTCAGCAATTCTTTTTTAGCAATGGGTCTGAACTCTCCGGGAATAATCAGCCTGATGCCCGGAATATCTAAAAACGAAGTGTGGTTACTCACGTAAACGCACGATGTATTTTTAGTGAGGTGTTTGGTGCCGGAAAAATCGTAGCGGATAAATGTAAGCATACTGAATATCCACGACCACAACCAAAGAAATTTGTAACCAATCCAGCTAAACCGGTTGCCTAACATAAACGGAATTAAAATTCCGGGCAGTAACAGAATCATGAAAACACTGAAAACGATAATAACCCAAAGCGTGTAAAGTTTACCTAAGATTTTCAAACCAGAGAATTTAAGTGCGTAAGATAAGCAAGTTATACTAAACGTGTGATGCGTGCCATATAAAAGCCATCGGTGTGTGCCGAGGGTTTAATGGTTGCTTCTTCTTCAAGCTGAAATGCGGTTGCGTTTCTTTCAAGAAAAGATTTAACCTGGTTTTCATTTTCAGAAGGCAGTATGCTGCACGTTGCATACACTAATTTGCCCCCGGGTTTAACCATCTGCGAATAGCGTTCAATAATGTCGCGTTGCGTACTTATTATTTTTTCGATGTACTCCGGTTTTAACTTCCAGCGTGCGTCCGGGTTTCGTTTTAAAACACCAAGCCCCGAACAGGGCAAGTCCAGCAACAGCCGGTCGGCAGTTTGGTGCAGCCGCTTTATCGTTTTAGGCGACTCAATAACCCGCGTTTCAAAATTATGAACGCCCGCTCTTCGCGCCCGCACTTTAAACTCGTCTAATTTCCACGCGGCAACGTCCATAGAAATAAGCCTGCCTTTGTTTTGCATGTGTGCAGCAAGTTGTAACGATTTACCCCCGGTTCCTGCACACGCATCGACTACGCGCATACCGTGCTCAACATTCAGGAAAGGAACAATTTGTTGCGAGCCTGAATCCTGCACTTCAAACAATCCATCCTGGAAAGCCTGCGACTGAAAAATATTTTTTCGTTCGGTAAGCATAAGCGCTTCACGAAATTCGGGCATCACTTCCGTAGAAAATCCTTCTTTATTAAGGTTTGACTGCAATTCTTCAACAGAAATTTTTAGCGTGTTAACACGAATAGTTACAGGCGGCTTTCGGTTCAATTCCGGTAAGATAGCATTCCAGTTTTCACCCAATTCGGTTTCGCCCAGCACATCAAGCCAATCGGGTATCGACTCCCTGATTTTTCTTTCGGCCTTAACCGCCTCATAGCGTTGATTGATTTCATTCGCGTTAAGCGTACCAAATTCTTTCCACGTGCTTAATTCATACCGGTTATGAACAACCCATGCCCCCAAAATTTTCCACAAACTTTCGCTTTGGCTGATAGTGGTGAAAAGCCGGTAATAGCGGATAATATCGTAGCTGGTTTCGGCAATTTGCGCACGATCGTGTTCGCGGCATTTCAGTGTTTTAAAAACCTTTTCAAGAGCTTTATCGGCATACCGCCCGTTAATAATGACTTCTTTTAGCACCTGGATGATAGCTTCTGCCTGTGGTCGCGTTAATTTCATCAACTTAATATGGAATAATTTCGCAAACGAAGTAATTTAGAGGTTACAAAACAAACAAAGCCCCTGCCATGCGATTTTTCATAACCCTTTCATTGATTTTATTTTCCCTGACTCTTTCCGCCCAGGACTGGCTCAAAAAAGCCGCAACCAAGGCCGCTGGCGATGCCAGTGCAAACCAACGGGCAAAGTTGGACTCTGTTGATTTCCAGTTTGCCATTTCCGTGAATGAAAATTCAGGATTTCTTGATGTGGGCCAGGAGAACGAACTCGCTTCTAAAGGCGGGTACATGCTGTTTCGTGAACAGAAGGATAAAACAAAAACAGACCTTGCAAGGGAGATATTGGATAGGGCGATTTTCTATAATAAGAAAAGTGCATTTGGTATGGCGGAATTTGAGTTTAATAACGCCAAAACCTATATGGAAAGTAATTCCCTTACCGGGGATGTAATTTACCTGCGTTGCATTTCTGCGATGGCATTGGTTTACCTGTCGCAATCAAAGTTTCAGCAAGCCGAAGAATTTATCGAACGGTCGTTATCATCTGCCGAAAACTCAAGAGGCGTTAACAGTGCAGCGTATGTTTCAAATATGAACAGCAAAGCCAAGTTGTTGCAACAGCAAGGCAGATACAATGAAGCTGAAAAAGTATTTGACCAGGCTATTGAAAATTGCCGGAAACGGTTTGGCGCAGAAAGTTTGGAGTATGCCATATTGCGCAACAACTTGGCTGTATTGCTTCAGACAATGGGCCGGTTTGATGAGGCTATTACAGAAATGAATGAGTCGGTTGTGGTTGCACAGAAAGCACTTCAGGAAAGTAAAAACATTATTCCAAAAGGCAAGAAATCATTTGAGAGCCGCCAGTTTTTATCTAACCTGGCCGGTGTTTATCAGGCAGCAGGCCAGTATGATGAAGCCGAGAAAATATACCTGCAAATCAAATCTGTGTATGAAACCGCGCTTTTTAATAAAGGCACTCCGGAGTATGCCAATGTGCTGAACCAGCTTGGGATATTATATATCCAGATGGATAAGCCGGATAAAGTTGAGGCGTTGCTAAAAACTTCAGCAGATGTGTATAAGAAAAAATTCACGGAGCAACACCCGTCCTTTGCCAAAGTAACAGCCGACCTCGGTAACTTTTACAGGATGCAGGCCAGAAATGCCGAAGCGGAAACATTATTAAACAAAGCATTAAAAATTCGCGAAAGCACATTGGGTAATAACCATCCCGATTACGCACGTTCGCAGGAAGACCTGGCGATTTTATATTGGAAAACCGGTCGCCTTGACAACGCCTATTCGCTCTATCGCGAAGTAATGGACAAAACCATCGACTTCATCAACCAATATTTTCCGCCCATGAGCGAAGCGGAGAAAACAAAATATTGGGATATAACCGCGCCCCGCTTTCAGCGCTTTTTCAATTTTGCTATTGAAGCGCACATTGAACACAACTCTGCATTGCAGGATTTTTACGATTACTACATTGCCACTAAGGCAATTTTGCTAAACGCAACGAATAAAGTAAAAGAAACTATCCTGAAAGGAAGTGATGAAAACCTGAAAAAGGATTACCTGCAATGGCTCGACCAGAAAGAACAATTGGCGCGTCTTTATGCGTACTCGAAAGAAGAATTAACCGAACAAAAAATTGACCTGGCCGACCTGGAACGAAAGGCAAATGCTATGGAGCGTTCACTCTCCGAACGTTCTTCTGATTTCTCGGCCGGTTACAGCACAACTAAAATCAGTTACAAACAAATTCTTTCCTTGCTTACTGATACCGAAGCGGTTGTGGATATTGTTCGCGTGCGGAAATTCGACCAGGACTTTACGAGTGAGTCGCGTTATGTGGCGTTAGTGTTAAAGAAAGGATTGGAGATGCCTCGCCTCGTGATGTTGGAAAACGGCAACCAATTAGAAACACGGTACGCAAAGTTTTATCGCAATGCCATTCACGAAAAAATGGCCGACAATTATTCGTATGAACAATACTGGAGCAAGATTGAACAAGAGGTAGCTACTAAAAAAATGATTTACCTCTCGCCCGATGGTGTGTACAATCAACTTAACCTGAACACATTAAAAAAACCTGACGGCAACTATGTGCTGAACCGCTATGACCTTGTTATTATCGGTAATTCAAAAGACTTGTTGGCGCTGAAAGCGAAGAAGGCAGGCGCGCCAAAGAAGAATGCCTTTTTGCTCGGTTTCCCAGATTATGCTACAAAAGATATTTCTTCCTTGCCCGGAACAAAAACCGAAGTGGATGCCGTAGCCCGGCTTTTAAAAACTTCGGGCTACCAGGTTACGCAGGTAATGGAAAAGCAAGCTACGGAAGCGAATGTTAAAAAACTGAATGGCCCTTCGCTGGTACACATTGCCACACACGGTTATTTTCTTCAGGATGTTGACGATGCAGGCGGCTCCTCGGTGTTTGGTGTTAATGCCGAGAATGCTTCCAACAATCCGTTGTTGCGTTCAGGATTGATATTGGCCGGTGCGGGTCATGCCATCAGTGGTGGTGGTACGGATATTTCCAGCAACGACAATGGCGTGCTTACTGCGTATGAGGCTATGAACCTGAACCTCGAAGGAACCGACCTGGTAGTGCTTAGCGCCTGCGAAACCGGTCTTGGCGATGTAAAATCGGGTGAAGGTGTTTACGGTTTACAACGTGCCTTTTTAGTTGCCGGTGCTGATGCGATGATTATGAGTTTGTGGAAAGTGGATGATGCCGCCACCCAACAACTCATGACCAGCTTCTATACGAATTGGCTTAAGCTTGGCAACAAGCAACGTGCCTTTAAACAGGCGCAGCTTCAGCTTATGACTAAATACAAAGAACCTTATTACTGGGGGGCTTTTGTGATGATGGGAATGTGAGAAAGATTTTAGATTTCTGATTCTGGATTTTTACGTTGTAAATGAAACAAAATACTTCCTTTTATACTGTCGGTCGGTTTTTAACCTATGGAGAATTGTACCAGATCAAGGGACTATTAACAGCCCAAAGAATAGTTCATCTCGTTAATGAGCATGGGCCACACATGGGGTTGAACTCAGGGAGTTGCTATTACGAAGTAATAGTGTCCGGGGAAGACAAAGACGTAGCAAAACGAATAATAGGCAAATACAAAGCGAGGAAATCAATAGACAGGTTGAGGTGTCCAAAGTGTGGTCACGTTAATCATAAGCGTGTCGAAATAAAGAGTGCCATTGTTAAGCTCTATTACATGGGAACAACCCTGGTTCAGTGTACGAAATGTAAAAAGAGGTTTGGGATTTGACAGGAATGCACTCAACGCAACAATCATTCACCCTTTCCCACAGTGTGACAGTGTGAGGGTTTGAGTTTTCATCATCATTAATCTGTAATTCTAATAATCACATTCCCGATCTTCTGCCCGGAATTTACATACGTGAAGGCTTCTTTAATTTCGTCAAGCGAATAGGTGCGATCAATAAGCGGTTTGAATTTTTCCTTCTCGGCCAAATCAAAAATATACGCTAAACTTTTTGAAATAGAGCCAGGAACAGGGAATATAACTTTTCTCCCTCCTTTAATTAAAGTCAACAGAGGCAGGTATAAATTTTCAGCGCCAGGGCCTAACTCGGAAGAAAGGTAAACGCCCTTTTCTTTCAGAATGCGTGTGCAGGGGTTGAATGAACTTTTTCCAACGGCATCAAAAACAAAATCATACGTTTCATTATCCTGCGTAAAATCTTCTTTGTCGTAATGGATAATTCGATCAGGCCCTAATGCCTGAACACGATCATGGTATTGCGAGTGGCATACGGCAGTTACAAAGATGTTCATGTTTTTTAAAAACTGTATGGCGGCTGAACCTATTCCGCCTGTTCCGCCATTTACCAGTACTTTTTGTCCCGGCACAAGCTTTACCTTGTTCAGAAAGTTACAGGCATAATGTGCCGCCTCTGCGCTAGCCACGGCCTGTTCAAAAGTAAAACCGGTCGGCACTTTCATAATCGCCTTCTTACTATCAACAGCAAGGTATTCGGCATGTGAGGGTAACGTGTTATCATCAAACCCCCAAACGCGGTCACCAATTTTAAATTCGTTTACTTTTTCACCTACCGTTTCAACAACTCCGGCAAAGTCGGTACCGGTAATGGAGTTTCTGGGTTTAAACAGGCCGATGAAGAACCGGAAAAGAAAGGGCTTGCCCCACAGTGCCCCACAATCGGTACGGTTTACGGTAGTGGCATGAACGCGAACAAGAATTTCGTTTGCTTTAGGCACAGGCTTCTCAACTTCTTTAACGGTTATCACATCGGGAGAGCCGTATGTTGTTCGTGTTGCAGCTTTCATGAAAAGAGGGTCATAGGGATTACGTCACCTGCATAAGACTATGAAACGCTAAAAATGTTACACCAATTGTCTTAACTCCTTACCTGGATGCCAAGCTCTTTCAACTGTTCATCCGAAATGGTTGAAGGACTGTCGATCATCACATCCCGGCCTGAATTGTTTTTAGGGAAGGCGATAAAATCGCGGATGGACTCCGACCCGCCAAACAACGCGCACAACCTGTCGAAACCAAAGGCAATGCCTCCGTGCGGAGGCGCTCCGTACTCAAAGGCTTCCATTAAAAATCCGAATTGTTTTTTCGCTTCTTCTTCTGTAAAGCCTAAGTGCGTGAACATCATTTGTTGCGTGGCGCGGTCGTGAATACGAATGGAGCCTCCGCCAATTTCACTGCCGTTCAACACCATATCGTAGGCGTTGGCGCGCACCTTACCGGGGTCGGTTTCCAGCAACGGAATATCTTCCGGCTTGGGTGACGTGAACGGATGGTGCATGGCATGGTAGCGGTTTGTTTCTTCATTCCATTCCAACAACGGGAAATCCAAAACCCAAAGCGCAGAAAATTTATTCTTGTCGCGAAGCCCGAGTTTTTCGCCCATCAGCAAACGTAACTCATTAAGCTGTTTGCGTGTAGTGTTGGTTTCGCCTGCCATGATTAGCATTAAATCACCGGGCTGCGCGTTAAACGCTTCAGCCCATTTCTTTAAATCATCAGTTGAATAAAATTTATCAACAGAAGATTTAAACGTTCCATCTGCTTTGTACTGAACATACACCAACCCTTTTGCCCCAACTTGTGGTCGCTTTACATATTCAGTCAACTCATCAAGTTGTTTGCGGGTGTATTCTGCACAACCTTTTGCACAAATACCCACAACAAGTTCTGCACTATCAAATACAACAAAATTTTTCCCGGTTGTGAGGTGCTTGATTTCTGTAAATGTCATCTCAAACCTCGTATCTGGCTTATCAGAACCATAATACTTCATGGCGTCATCGTACGACATGCGCGCTACTGCGGGAAGTTCAATTCCTTTAACCGCCTTGAACAAGTGCCTTATCAATCCTTCAAAAGTTGATAAAATATCTTCCTGCGTGATGAACGCCATCTCGCAGTCTATTTGCGTGAACTCCGGTTGGCGGTCGGCCCGTAAATCTTCATCGCGAAAGCACTTTACAATCTGGTAATACCGGTCGAAACCGGATACCATCAGCAATTGCTTAAACGTTTGTGGCGATTGCGGTAACGCATAAAACTCACCATGATGAACCCGTGACGGCACCACGAAATCGCGCGCGCCTTCGGGTGTTGATTTTATCAGCACGGGTGTTTCAACCTCAACAAAATTCAAACTGTCGAGGTATATGCGGGTTTGCTGGGCCATCTTATGTCGCAGCAGCAGGCTTTCGCGCACGGGTGTTCTGCGTAAATCTAAGTAACGGTATTTCATGCGCAGTTCATCACCGCCATCGGTTTCATCTTCAATAGTAAAAGGCGGGGTTTTGGCTGCGTTCAGCAGGATTAGTTCAGTAACTTTTATTTCAACGTCACCGGTAGGCATTTTATCGTTTTTAGAAAGGCGCTCCACAACTATGCCCTTTGCCTGTAGAACAAACTCTCGGCCAACCGACCGGGCCTTGTCCATGAGCGATGCGTCCGTTGAGCTTTCATCAAAAATAAGTTGGGTAATGCCGTAACGGTCGCGCAGGTCTATCCACAAAATACTTCCCTTATTGCGTACCCGCTGTACCCAACCCGTTAACGTTACCGCCTGGTTTACATGATTTATCCGGAGTTCACCGCAAGTGTGTGTTCTTAACATAGCTGATTTCCTTAATTTTGTACGATTATTGCCTTTGAGGCGTTCTCAAGGGGGCGAAGTTAAGAATACTTTTACTCAGGAGTTGATGTTATGCAAAACAATAAAATAGCACGTCATTGCGAGGGAGGAACGACCGAAGCAATCCCGTTTTTCAGCACAGAAATAGGGATTGCTGCGTCCCGATTATCATCGGGACTCGCAATGACGGTATTTGTTTTGCATAACATCATCCAGAAGGGTTAACGAATAAAAAATATCGTATGCGAACCGTTTTGCTTGTTTATTCACTTTTTGCGCTTTGCGCTTTTGAATCGTCCGTTAAGCTGGTGCGGACGAAAGTTACCCCCCAGATTTCCGTATTGCTACCCAAAGACTTCCGGCCTATGGACGACCTGGATTTCGGGCAGCGCTACCCCTCCGTGCGGAAACCCATTGCCGCCTATACCAACCCCGACCGGGTAGTGGATTTCAGTATTAACGTGTCGGCAACACAATGGCCGGATGCCAACTTAGAAATGGCGCAGAAATTCTTTAAAGCCGGGTTGACCAACCTGTTTGATAATATTGAGTTTGCCTCGGAAGGCATACACGAAGTGAACGGCAAGCGATTTATATTTTTTGAGTTTGAATCGCGTGTAAGAGGAAACCCGATGGAGCTTTCGCAGCGCGAGCCTGTATTGAATTATACCTACATCCAATATTTAGTTGAACCCGGTAGCACCCTGGTGTTCTCATTTAACTGCCCGCGCAGAATCCGCCACGACTGGCAGGAAACAGCCGGAAAGATGATGACCGGCATCAAAATAAAGTAACGGATGGAACTCTACACCGATGAGTATTTTATGCGCGAAGCCCTGAAAGAGGCGCAAAAGGCGTTGGATATTGGCGAGGTTCCGGTAGGGGCCGTAGTGGTTGCCAAAAACAGGATTATAGCGCGGGCGCATAATCAAACCGAAAAATTAACCGATGCTACCGCCCATGCTGAAATGCTGGCCGCAACTTCCGCTGCCAATTACCTCGGCTCGAAATACTTAACTGAATGTACACTATACGTTACACTTGAACCCTGCGTGATGTGTGGTGGCGCATTGGCCTGGGTGCAACTTGGTAAGTTAGTGTATGGCGCTTCCGACATTCAGCGGGGGTACAGCCTGATAAAACAACAGGTGCTCCATCCTAAAACAGAAGTGGCTAAGGGCGTGTTTGCCAACGAAGCCAAAGCGCTTATCGACAGTTTTTTTAAGCGGATACGGGAGTGAATTTTTAGCAGCTATTTAAAAATTTCTCCCCAATCGAATTTTATCCCCGTTGTCAGGGTTGTATATTTGACATCTTTCATGTTTAACAATTAAACCATTTTAAATATGCCATTTACATTGCCAAATTTACCGTATGCCTTTAATGCCCTTGAGCCTCATATTGATGCCCGCACCATGGAAATCCATCATGGCAAGCACCACAATGCCTATGTAACCAACCTGAACAATGCTGTTGCCGGTAAGCCGGAAGAAAATTTAAGCATTGAAGAAATCTGTAAGAACATCTCTAAGTATCCGGCTGCCGTGCGCAATAACGGTGGCGGTCATTATAACCATAGCTTGTTCTGGGCAGTTATAGGCCCGAATGCGGGGGGCGCCCCAACCGGATCGTTGGCCGATGCCATTAATGATGCCTTTGGAAATTTTGATGAATTTAAAACAAAATTTGCCGCTGCCGCTGCCGGGCGTTTTGGTTCGGGCTGGGCATGGCTTATTGTAGGCGCTGACGGCAAACTCGCGATTACATCTTCACCCAACCAGGATAACCCGTTAATGGATGTTGCCGAAGTGCAGGGCACGCCCATTCTTGGGTTGGATGTGTGGGAGCACGCCTATTACCTGAACTACCAAAACCGCAGACCCGACTATGTTACCGCGTTCTGGAACGTAGTAAACTGGGTAGAAGTAGCAAAGCGATTTGATGCTGCGAAGTAAGTTTTGTAAAACAGCATAAAATAAAAGCCCCGGTGTATTGTTCATCGGGGCTTTTAAGTTTGCTTAACTTCCAGGGAGTTCATTTTAAAATCATACACCGAGGTTACCGGGTTTACTGCCATAGCCAATAAAGTTAAAATCAGCGATTTCATAAGCATTTCAAGTATCTATCAAAAAACACTATTGGCGGGGTAAATCAAAATGGAATACGGATTATTGGCTATGCCACACACCTGCGACAGGCTTACGGTATATACAGGAACTTTTAGGGCACAACAGCAGCAAAACCACCGAGATTTACACCCACGTAAGCACGCAGCAGATACAAAACATTAAAAGCCCTTTTGATGATTTGTGACAGGAAAAGCTATTTTTGTTATTAAAATAAGCCTCACGCTTATGGCGCAAAGCCAGCGTAAAACGGTTGGATTGGCGCAGTTTTGTGAGGGGTATAAATGAGTTGGCAACCATACCTTTGGACACTTCAGACAATGAAAAACACTTTGACAATTATACTCTTGTTCGGACTGTTCAGTTGTTCAGACTCAAATGATTATAAAGTAAGGTTTGACAATGTTGACCGACTCACAACGGGTGACAAAGTAATTATAAAAGGACTTGAAATTGGAAAAGTTAAAGACTTGATTATTGATGAAGAAAAGAAAGTATTGGTGACAATTTCTGTAAGACGAGATACAAAGTTGACCAAAGGTTCGACTTTTACAATTCACTCTGACTTTCTTGGGACAAGACGTATTGAGATTGAGCTATCTGACTCCGAAGAGCTAATCAATTCAAATGAAATACAGACTGGTTTTATCCAGACATTGGACTCTGCAGATATTAAACCTTTAACTGTGGAGCAAAGAGACAGCTTGATAAAACACGACCCAGTTTATAGACTCGCAGACACGGTATTCCAAATATTGAGAGACTCAAAAGAAAAGGGCTCGACAAAAATAGAGTAGATGAAAGGTACGGTTGCCAACACCAGGTTTGTTTAATGGCGGGCGACATAGTCGCCCATAGTGTTAACAAGTTTACTTATATTCGTGTAGGCGGACAAATCCGTTGGATTTATCCGCCACTAAACAAACCCAAAACGTTGGCTGCAATTTTCTAAATTGAGATGAGACTACTAATACTAACCTTAATATTAACAGTTACTTTTAATGCATTTGGACAGAGGACAATTGAAGGAGAAGTAAGGCTAAAGGACGACAATTCAGATTTACCCGGAGTTAGCATTATTGAGAAAGGAACCGACAATAGAGTTAATTCAAACGTTGATGGAAAATTTAGAATTACTTGTAATTCTACAAATCCGTCATTAGAATTTTCAGCTATAGGACTTAAAACAATTATTCTAACTGCTGATAAAGATTATATGACTGTTTACTTGGAGACAGACGAAGAGCAATTAAAAGAAAAAATAAGATTTGGTATTTACCCCGAGTATACTTCAATTGGTTTTAACAGCGGACTTAACTTCACTCCTATTGGAGTTAACTTAAGGAATGCATTACCAGTCATATTTGGAGTTAAGGTTTTAACAACTACAGACATTACATATCGGACAGATTTGAATAAAAATAAATTTATAAACGTAAGACTTCAAAAAGATCGATTGATTGACTTTAGTTATAACGCACGTCACATAAATCTGACTTTAGGCTACAACAAACGAAATATTTCAAAAAATAACGACAATTGGAATACAGAAGAGTTCACAATTATACCCGAATTGGAGTTTGACGGTTTTCTATTTCTTTTGGGCTACGGCAGACAATCCATTAATAATATTGAAACACTAAAATCAAACGAAGGGATTGTTTTTGGTCTTGGTAAATATTTTAATTGGAATGCTACACTAATTGGGACAGCAAAAAAATGGAATGGCTATTGGCAGACAGAGTTTCAGTTTATTAAAGGGTTTGACAAAAATGACTTTGAATTTGGAATTAGGTTTGAGACGTTGGACACTTATAGAGAAATGGACTTGATGGTACTTTATAGAATTCATTACTAAAAAAACAGCAGCCAACAATATGTAATTGCAATGCCGAGTTAATTTGCGATTTGAATGTTAAGTGCCTTTTCTTATCTTCACCTTAGCGGACGGCCTCGCAGCGATTTATTCGGCACTGCAATTACA
>JAHBUE010000002.1 GCA_019638235.1 Cyclobacteriaceae bacterium | reverse complement strand
CGGCTTGGCGTAGTGGCGGATTTTTAGCACAAAAGTTCAATCGAAGCACTGCACTTGAACCTACCACAAAACTGTCATACGAAGCACCGAACCCGCCATTACGCCAAACCGCTGTTATGGGCTGGGCTTTTTCGTCTTTTGTCAGCAACATTTCTTGTCTTGTTGAATTGGCGGACATTTTACACTTCCGTAACTGCAATAAACACAACAGTCGCCTTGATGTGGTTTTAAAACGGTCTTGCAATTATCACATTCGTAAAAATATTGGCAAGCGTCTGTCGGCATTGTTTCTTCCTTTTTATGTCCGCAATTTGGGCAAGTGATTGTTGATTGTAGTATGATTTCCATTTTATTTTTCCTTTTTGTCTGTTACTGAATATCCTGTTCCGTTTATTGCTTTCTCAATTTCGGCAATGTTCGTTTTTGAGTTATCAAATTCTACAATTGCATTTCCGTTTTCGTATGAAACAGTTGATTTTATTATTCCCGAAAGCTTATTCACTTCGTGGTTTACGTGTTCTTCACAACCTGCACAAGTCATACCGCTAATGGAAAACTCAACTGTTTGAACATTTGATTTGTCAACTACTATGATTTGTTTTTCTGTCTTTGGATAAAATATATGAGCATAGTAAGGAAAGGCAAGCATTACTATTGCAAATGCTGTTACAATTCCTAAAAACATTTTGGATTGAATGAATTTTGGTTTTTCTTCTGTCTCACAATTGCAGTCAATTTGTTTTTTAGGTTTCAACTTTTGATACCAAGCAAAACCAAGAACCAAAATTGTCAAACCTATAAAATAAGGTCGGAAAGGTTCAAGCCAAGAAAAAGTTGAAGCAAGTCCGCTTGTCCCTGCGACAAGAGCCAATACAGGTGTGATGCAACAAAGTGAGGCTGCAATTGCTGTCAAAAGTCCTGCACCGATTAATTTTTTGTCTGTTTTCATATTGTTTCCAAAATTTTGTTTTCGTGAAGTATTTTGAAAAAAGGTTTGAGCATTTTTTCATACTCTTTTGTCAGTGAGTAAAAAATGGTTTGTGCTTGCCTTTCCGTTTCAATTAGTTTTCGGTCTTTGAGTTTTCGCAGATGTTGTGAAATTGCCGAAATGGTCATTCCGAGAATGTCACTAAGGTCGCAAACGCAAAGTTGTTGCTCTTCGTAAAGCAGAAACAGGATTTTCAGTCTTACGTTGTTACCCGCCAATTCAAGTCCGTTGGATAAATAGTCAAACGAACCGTTCAGTTCTAATACTCGGTCTTTACAGCGGTTGATTTGCTTAATGTCCGCTTGTTGTCTTATACACGAAATGTTGTCCATAGTGCAAAGATAGTCAATTTGTTTATTTAAGCAATTACTTAAATACAAAATATCAAAAAGAACCCGATTTTGTCTGTCGGGTTGTGTCGTCATAGCCTTGCCCATAACTCGTTTATACCCCTCACAAAACTGCGCCAATCCAACCGCTTTACGTTGGCTTTGCGCCATAAGCGTGAGGCTTATTTTAATAACAAAAATAGCTTTTCCTGTCACAAATCATCAAAAGGGCTTTTAATGTTTTGAAGACTTTTGGTGCTTACATGGGTGTATATTTCGGTAGTTCGACTGCTATTGTGCCCTAAAAGTTCCTGTATATACCGTAAGTCTGTCGCAGGTGTGTGGCATAGCCAATAATCCGTATTCCATTTTGATTTACCCCGCCAATAGTGTTTTTTTGATAAACTCAATCATTGCCGAACTTCGCACGCCAGCCGCCTTAGTTGGTTTTCCTGACCAACAAACAAAATGAGCCGGGATAACAGGAAAAACATTATCTTTACTGACGATGTGATGTCGGGTGATGTTATCATCAAAATATATAGGTAAATATGAGATCACTACGAAAAATTTTGTACAGGACTATAACGTTGGTTTTGTTGATGACAGGCCCGGCAGCTTGTTTCTTTTTTGGAAACTGTCCGGATGTACTCCCTTATTTTTCGATTCAGGGATTAAGAATGTCAAATCTAGTGTACACAGGGCAAACAACAGCACAACGACCATATAAATGGAGGGCTGTAGAGGATAATGAACCAGTTTACTGGAACAATTATTTTGTGAGGACATATTTCGAAAGTATATTTCACGCACAGTATGAAAACAGTAATGGGTATGGTTTATATGCATTAGACTGCAATAGTAATGGTGAGAGGGGTTCAAAAGTTGGTGTAGATACAATGTACCTTGTAACATTGCAAGATTATAATAGTCAATACTTACAAAATGACACATTAAACAATATCATGTTAATAAATGATGAACTTTTGAATATTCAGGATTTTAAAAATTTTACCGATTTATCAAAGTATACCCAAAACAACAGTGACGTCATCAGGAAAGGCTATTTTGATTTTAAGTTAACAGAGCCGCCACTAAACTCAAATGATGAGTATAGGTTTAAGTTGATTTTTATTCTTAAAAGTGGCGAAGAATTTGAGAAGATAAGTGAGCCTGTCAGACTAACCAAATAAGATTCATCACCACCCGCAAAACAGCATTGTCCCCGCCTGGACGGGAAACTATGCAGGGACAGATTGTATAAAAGCTCATGGATTTTTCATGTCAACCACCAGCCGGTCATCAAACACGCGATAAACCCGTTCATCACTAAGGAGTAGAAACAGCACTCCTTCTTCAAGCGGCAGTTCGCGTGTTTCTCCATCAAATAAATCAAAAAAGATTAGTTTGTCGTTAAGTGCATAATACAACTCTTCGCCTAAGAAATTGAAATACCGGATTTCACTGCCGGGTATAACCCGTACATGCTTGCCTATGGTGTTCCGAATTTCAATACCCGATATACGATTGTGTATAAATAAAAGATTCTGATACTCGCGCATGGTGAGTATATCGGCTTTATCTTCTTGCAGTTGTGATGATAGGGATATCTCCACATCAATACGTTGCTTTGTGGTGTTCAGTTTTTTTATGCTAAGGTCTGCGCCATCCAATATCCAAATATTTCTATCGCCCGATGAACACACCAACCAGGGTTCAATGGCAAATTCTTCCGGAATGGTTTGTTTATGGTTGTTCCCGAACAACGCAAAGTTGTACCATTGCTCGTTGCGTTGGTAGCTGAACGCTCTTGACCCGTCACGCGGTTCGAAAATGGTTAGCGGAGGATTTGCTTTTACTTCCTGTAAAAGCTTGCCGTTGCTGTCGTACTTTTGGATAATACCATTTTCAAATTGAATGTACAAATCACCCGGCCTGTCGATATGCGCTGCCACAACTTTGTTGTTGAGCGGGATGGTTACCGGCAACGACTGACCGGCAAGAAACATAGGCACGCACAGCAACGCTGCTACAAGACTATGCCTGAAATGTTTTGAGTTCAACTGTACTGCCATTGTAAACTGCATACGTGTTAAAATGTACCCATTCACCAAGATTGATATACCGGCTGTGCTCCCCGACTTTCAAATCGAGCGGTAAATGCCGGTGACCAAAAATATAAAAATCGTGGTGTTGCTTTTGCTCCAGTTCTTTGCAATACGTTAAGAGGAATTCATTTTCTTCTCCTTCAAATTTTTCTTCCCGTTTTGTATTGCTAATCCTGCTTTTTTTCGACCAGTATTTAGCAATGCCTATGCCAAGGTTTGGATGAATACGTGCAAACAGCCATTGGCAAATTTTACTGTTAAAAAATTTTTTCAGGATTTTATAGGTGGCATCGCCCGGCCCCAGCCCGTCACCATGCCCAAGCATTAATTTTTGATTGTTACACGTTAACACAACCGGGTTGCGGTAAACGGGAATATCAAGCTCGCGTGGAAAGTAATCGAACATCCACATATCGTGGTTGCCGGTAAAAAATATAATGGGTATTCCGGCATCGCGCAGCTCGGCAAGTTTTCCTTGCAGCCGGATGAAGCCTTTTGGTATGGCGTGTTTGTACTCAAACCAGAAATCGAAAATATCGCCCAACAGGTAAATGCTGTGGGCTTCATCCTTTATGGAATCAAGCCAGCGCACAATCCGCTTTTCGCGCGCCAGGCTATCGGCATGGGTGGGCACGCCCAAATGGAAATCGGAGGCGAAAAATATTTTTTTGCCTGCCATTAATTCTATTTCCATTGGAGTATTCATCGCCTTAAAAATAAAAAACTCAGACCTGATTGTAAGCCTGAGTTTTTATTTAATTGATTATCAATTTACGGGTTCTCAGTTTTGGGTTCTTCCGAAACCGGTATTGTTTCCGTAGTAGTAGTTTCCTCAACCTTCTCTTCTTTCTTTTCACCATTTCCATTCGTAAACTGCTGGTAGGTGGTGAGTTTGTCGAATGGCCGCTTGCCAATCAGCCTCTCGAGGTCTGACTGGAACAGGATTTCCTTCTCTAACAATTCTTTGGCAATAACCTCAAGGTGTTCACGGTGCTTGCTCAACAAATCTTTGGTGCGCTGGTAACAGGAGTCGATAATTTTCTTCACTTCCTGGTCGATGCGCTGCGCGGTTGCATCTGAATATGGTTTTTGGAACGAATAATCAGAAGCCTTTGAATCGTAGAACGACATGTTTCCGATTTCGCTGTTCATACCATATACCGTTACTATGCTGTATGCCATTTTGGTAATGCGCTCGAGGTCGCTTAATGCACCGGTTGATATTTTTCCGAACACAATATCTTCGGCAGCCCGGCCTCCGAAGGTCATGCACATTTCATCTAACAGTTGCTCGGTTTGATAAAGGAACTGCTCTTTCGGTAGATATTGTGCGTAACCAAGTGCAGCAACACCGCGCGGCACAATGCTTACCTTCACCAACGGGTCGGCATGTTCAAGGAACCAACCTGCAATGGCGTGCCCGGCTTCGTGGTAGGCTACAATCTTTTTCTCTTCGGGCGAAATGATTTTTGTTTTCTTTTCCAATCCGCCAATCACACGGTCAATAGCATCCTGGAAATCCTGCATATCAACGGCTTTCTTATCTCTTCGCGCAGCAATCAACGCGGCTTCGTTACATACGTTGGCAATTTCGGCTCCGGCAAAACCGGGTGTTTGTGCCGATAATTTCTTAATGTCAACGGAAGGGTCGAGTTTGATGGGCTTCAGGTGAACTTTAAAGATAGCTTCGCGCCCAACAATATCGGGCTTATCAATACTAATCTGCCTGTCGAAACGCCCGGGGCGCAGCAAGGCGGAGTCCAATACATCAGGGCGGTTGGTAGCGGCAAGAATAATCACACCCGAATCGGTCGCAAAGCCATCCATTTCTACCAATAACGAGTTCAGTGTGTTTTCGCGTTCATCGTTGGCGCCCGGCATCTGGCCCCGGCCGCGCGAACGACCAATGGCATCAATCTCATCAATAAATACAATACAAGGCGCTTTTTCTTTTGCTTGCTTAAACAAATCGCGCACACGCGCAGCACCTACGCCCACAAACATTTCTACAAAGTCGGAGCCGGAAAGTGAAAAGAAAGGAACAGCGGCTTCACCGGCAACGGCTTTTGCCAACAGCGTTTTACCGGTTCCGGGAGGGCCAACCAATAAGGCGCCTTTCGGAATTTTACCGCCTAACTTGGTAAACTTTGATGGGTTCTTTAAGAACTCTACAATCTCACGGATTTCTTCTTTGGCTTCTTCAAGGCCGGCAACATCTTCAAACGTAATTTTTACTTTATTCTCGGCATCGAACAACGCGGCTTTCGATTTACCGATATTGAAAATCTGTCCGCCCGGCCCGGCCCCGCCCGTCATTCTGCGCATCAGCATCCAGAAACCGAACAGCAACAGGAACAGGAAGCCCCAGCTAAAGAAATGACCGATGTAGTCGATACGGGTTTCGGTCTTGTATTGCGGGCGCTCCGCTTCCGGAATTTTACTTATCCATTCGTTGTATTTTCTGTCGAAATTATCAACGGAAATAATTTTTACTTTATAGTGCGGGCCTGCATTGTTTTGGCCCATCGGCCCCTGAATATCTTCCTTGTATTTCGCATTCTGCAAGGCGTTTGAATTCAAGATTACTTCAACGTATTCTTTTTCTTTAATGAGTATAACACTCTTTACATCGCGACTGTCAATCATCGCTTTCAGGTCATTCTCATCTTTTTCTTTCAGGTTGTTGTTCGATGTGAAAAACATCACGCCCATGATGACGCCAACCGTGACTAATATTACCCATAACTGATAGTTACCACTGCCTTTTGGCACTTTGGGAGGTATCATCTTATTCTCTCGCTTATCCGACATGTTTTCTTATTTCAAATATTTAGTATTCTGATTTCAGGAACGGCTACCGGGTTTCTGTGGTTACGGCAGCATCATCTATTTCGGTTACTTCGGCATCACCCCATAATCTTTCAAGGGCGAAGAACTCGCGTTTATCTTTCCGGAAAATATGCGCTACCACATCAAAGTAGTCGAGCAACACCCACTCTTTATTGTTTTTTCCCTCCACATGCCAGGGATTTTCCTGCAAGGCTTTGTAAACCTCTTCTTCAACCGACTCGGCAATGGCATCCAACTGCTTATCTGAACCGCCCGAACAAATCACAAAGAAATCGGCAATGGCATTTTTTACTTTTCTCAAATCCAATACCAGGATGTCAACGGCTTTTTTTTCCTGCATTCCTTTTACGATGGCGTCACTAAGTTTTTCAGAACTGACACCCTTTCTTTTTCCCGCCATTAAACTATATTCGGTTTTTTTACAAAACTAACAATAATTACTTGTATAAAATCCTTGCCAATACCCTTTTCATGGGTCATAAGCTGGTTTTCGTGCCAGAATGTCACTCTACTAACGATGAGGCACAACGTCTGCTTCAGCAAAAGGGTTCACCGGATGGTTTAATCGTGATTACGGCTAATCAAACAGCCGGGCGCGGCCAGCGTGGAAGTGCCTGGATAAGTGAGCCGGGCAAGAATCTCACCTTTTCAATTGGGCTAAAGCCGCATTTTCTTGACCCTGCCATGCAGTTTCACCTTAGTATGGCTGTTTCGTTGGGGATATTAGATTGCCTGACGAGCGTGTTGCCCTTTGCCGAAGTGAAAATAAAGTGGCCGAACGATATTATGCTGAATGGGAAAAAGACGTGCGGTATTCTTATCGAAAACCAGCTTGTAGGGCAATTGATGGATCGCTCGGTTGTGGGCATCGGTTTAAATGTAAACCAAGTGTCGTTTTCATTTCCGCAGGCAACATCATTGGCTGCCGAAAACGTGAAGACATTCGATTTGGATGCGCTGCTTTCACTTTTGTTGGAGAAGCTGGAAGCCCGGTATTTACAATTGAAGGCCGGGGAGGTTGAGCAAATCAAACACGAATACGAACAACACTTGTATTGGCACGATGAGATTCATGGTTTTTTGATTGACGGGCAACTTATTTCAGGAATAATCAAGGGCATAACACCACAAGGGAAACTCCGGGTTTTGATTGATGGGGTGCAACGGCAATTTGCCTTTAAAGAAATCAGTTACGGATATTCAAGATGAGCGCAACGCGAGGATTTTTGATTGTAGTGTTGTTGATACAGGGCGTGGCATCGGCTCAACAACACACTATCAGTACAGAAGATATAACCCATTTCTGGAAAGCGTATGATAAGTTGAGTTCCGCCAAAACCAAAGGCGATAGCATTTCCATAATGCAACAGCACTATATAGACCGGGCAACTGATACTGAAATGTGTGCTGAATAGAGCGAGCCCGTTAAGTTTTTAACCACATAGACACATAGTTTGATTTCTATGTGATTCTATGCGCCTATGTGGTTAAATTTTAAAAGCGCGGGATCAAAACTCAATCTTATAACTCAACACCGGAATCAAAGGTGTTTGGTATACTGTGGTGATCTTCCCTGTTAACGGTTCAAAAAAGTTTCCGTAAATATTTTTCCTGTTCGAAACATTCTGAATATCCAATGCGAGCGTATGTGTTGATTTGGGTTTATTGCGCTTTAAACTTAAACGCACATCCGTTCTGAAGTAAGCCGGGTTCTGATCTTCAAAGGCCCGGTTTTCAAAGTAAACGGTTTCTCCATCTGCAAGAGATTGCTCCAGGTCAATGGGAGTGGTTCGCAGTCCGCCACTGTAAATGCTCCGTACATTCAGACCGAATACCCTGTTCTTTTTCATGTTAAATTCTTTACCGGCTGTAAAGGTCATATTGGCGTTTCCGTTGTAGCGTGTGTTGCGCCATATATTCTCCTGTGTTTTGTACAATGAGTTGTAAACAGAGGTACTCAACAGAAAATAGAGATTATTGTGAGTGAATTGTTCTAATGTAAACTCAACACCGTAATTTTTACCCAGGCCTTCGTTTACCAACGGATCGGTTTGATAGGACCACTCCTGATTGATGATGGAGTATGTTTCGTTAACTCCTGCCGCAATGGGTATATTAAACAAATGCTGATAATAGGTTTCCACTTTCATACGCAGGTAAGGGTTCAGCGACCGGTCATACCCCACTACGAAATGATGCGACTTGCTTAACCCTAAATTCTTGTTAGCGAGAATTACCTGGTCATCCTGTTCATATTCCCCGAAATAGGTGCCTAAAGGTTGTATCTGGCTATGCAATCCGTACCCCATACTTATTCTGTTGCTTTCGTCCAATGCATACGAGGCGCTGAATCGCGGTTCAACAGACAAAGAATTATTCAACAGAAATTGCAGGTAGTGAACTCCGGCATTCAGCGTTAACTTTTCTGATGCTTTGATGTTTACTTGTGAAAAGGCCTGAATGCTCTGTGTGTTGCCTTTGGAGTTGATGTCGGTTTGAAACTGACTTACATCTGTGTGATAGGATTGCTGCCGCAGGCTATAGTTAAGCTGGTTCAGGTATACACCGCTTCGCATACTGTACCGTGCTGATAATTTTGTATTTAAAACCGAGCTAACGGTAATTTTTGAATTAACGAAGTTGCCATCGTACCACCGCTGATTGTTATAACCGTCATCAAGTTTATACGTTATGTCGCCAAGTTCATTGCCTGACGCTAACACTGTTGTTTGAAGAAAATTATTTTTATTCATCATGTAGGCATGCTTAATACCCAGCGCACCGGTATTCGAAAAATAGTTTGAACTGTATCGGTCAAAATCATTCTCCCATGCCAATGAATCTTTTTTAGCTTTATTTTTCTGATCGCTCAGGCCGCCAAATCCAAAGATGGTTATGGCGTTTCTCTTTCCAACAGGTAAATGAATGTTTAAAGACAAGTCCTGGAAGTTAGTGATATAATCACCCAGTGGTACGCCAATTTTAGATAAGATCGATAGGGTTGAATATCGGTAGTTTATTAAGTAAGAGCCTTTGTAGTTTTTGGCAATCGGGCCTTCGGCAGCAAAGTCGGTTCCCAAAAAACCTGCTTGTACCGTAAACTCTCTTTTCTCGTTGTTGCCTTTTCGAAAACTTAAATCAAACACACCCGACAAGGCGTTACCATATTCGGCAGAGAAAGCGCCTGTCATAAAATCAGAATTGGTAAGCAGCTGCGAACTGAGAATGGAAATGCCACCACCCGAAGCGCCAGGCGACACAAAGTGATTCGGATTTGGAATATCAATCCCCTCCATGCGCCACAGCAATCCGTACGGATTGTTTCCACGAATGGAAATGTTGTTGTTGCCGTCATCGGTGCTCACTACACCAGAAAATGAAGCTGCCGTACGAGCCGGATCATTTATAGCCGCAGCAAACTTTCGGGTTTCTTCTACTGAAAAAGTTCGGCCACTAATCAATATCATATCGTTTACGGTGCGGTCTTTTTCTATAGCCGTTACCACAATTTCATCTATCTGCACAATATCTTCTTCAATAGGAATATTTAACACCACTTCTTTACCTGAATTGACAATAACGTTTGGCAGAATGAAATCTTTGTAACCAATAAAACTCACCCGTATGGTGTACGTTCCAACCGGTAACTTCTGTATTTTAAATTCCCCGTCAACATCGGTAGTGGCGCCAATCAGCGGATCGGTATTCAGTACCATGATGGTTGCACCCGGTAGCGGTGACTGCGTTACCTGGTCTATAATTTTTCCTCTAAGGGTTTGAGTTAAAGGTTGTGCGTATAACAGCGTTGCTGCAAAAACAAAAACAGGGATAAGAATTTTTTTCAGGATTTTCATGGGGTTTTATATTTCAAGTTGCCTCTATGACAATTGAGTGCGCGCTTACCCCTATGTGCCGTAAAATAATTTTTGAAGTTAAAACAATCGTATACCGGCTTTGAATCCCCACCAAAGCTCCGATGCCAGATCATAACGGGCGTAGGTTTGTTGCTGCTGAAGTGTTGGTTTGTAATGTGTGAACAATTCTGGATGTCGGTTGAAGGTAGTATCATATACCCGGATGGATACAACCGGCCCTGCATAGAGAGCTACCTTACGCGCTACCTGGAAATCAACACCGGCATACATTCGATTTACAACATTCAATGCCTCTATATTTCCTTTGCTGAGTTGATTGGCGGTTAGTTCAAAATTCAGGTAAAGTTTTTTCATTATTTTGGGCGATGTACCCACGCCATACCCAAACGACCACGTAACCGAATCGGTTTTTTCCGGTCGTATGCCAACCGTTATAATGTTGTAAAAGGCTCGCACGCCTGTACGAAAGGAAATGTTTGCTGGCATCACTTCATCCGTACCCAACTCAAGTGTATGATATCCTTTGGCAACAAAACTTAAAAAGCCGACCGGTACACCTTGTACACTATCAGCAATATTGAGAAACCCGATTTGCGATCCGTAAACATTTTTGGCAACGTTCACAAAACCGGCTACCTGTGTTCCATCAATAGTGTTGCCGATGTTGGTAAAACCTGCTACTTGCGCGCCCTCTATGTGCTCACCAGCCAGGTTCAGAAATCCTGCTACTTGTGCGCCACGTACGTGTTGTGTTGTCAGGTTCATAAAACCTGCTGCCTGAACACCTCGTGTCGATTCAAGATTCAGGTTGAATAAGCCGCCAAACTGTGCGCCTTGTGTTAACCCGCCATTAATATTGAATAAACCTGCCGCCTGTACATATTTTACACTTCCGGTATTGATGTTGAACAACCCGCCAAGTTCTGCTTTATTGGTTCCGCCAGAATATCCTCCAAGAATATTAAACGAAAAGTCGTTGCTTACACTGCCGCTTAATTTTCGATTGGTGCCAACAAACGGAACAAAAGAAACCTGCCAGGTGCGTTGAATGGTATCGCGCATGTTGCTCAAATGTATATTCGCTACCGAACGTTTCGTCCACGACCAGAGATGTGTTGCTGGTTTAGCGATATTGGCGCCAACATTGTTTAGTTTTTCTTTATCAAGGCGGATGGAAATTTTTTGGAACGATGAACGCTTTTGTGAGGCCAATACCACCGTATCCGTATAATCAACTTTTTTAACGATCAGTTTGTAGTCATCCGGTGTTGGTTTTTTGACTACATATTCAAAGTATCCATATTGATCTGTTGTAACAGCGCGAAGCGTAACCGGGTTGTAGACTGTAACATCACTGATACGGGAACCGGAGTTTTTATCCACGATATACCCGCGAATAACTACTTCTTTAGACGTATTGGGAGGGGGTGTAAGAATAACATAAACGCCTTTTTGTTTGATTTTAACCTGTCCGTCAAAAACGGTTTCCAATATTTCGCGCGTGGGCTGATCCTGAAACGTGTAGGAAATAGTGCGGTTAACATCCAGGGCAGAGGCGCTGTATGAAAAAATACAGCCTGCCTCTTGCGAGAGTTTTTTAAGAAAAATGTCCAACCGTTCATCCTGTGCAGCAAGCGTAACAGTCCGTTCAAGAACCGGAGCCTGCTGGGCCAACAATTGCAGGTAACTGATTGCGATTAGGATACTAAAAAAAGATCTCATACTGCTGAAAGGACGGAATCACTAACGAGAGATTTGCAATAAGGTTTCCTAAAGGCAACCATCTCCACTGAGAATTATTTCTGTTCCCGTATCGGTTACGGTTAGGGTAAGCGTTTCAGCAATTATACCCAGTATGGTTTCCAGGTCTTCATTCGTAAAGTTTACCGTAAGCCTGCACGCAGTTAAATTTTCTGAAACTACAATCTGCCTGTTATAAACACTGCTGAGTTGATTCACCGCTTCGCCTAACGCAACATCGTTAAACGTAAATTCCAATGTTTTGTATGCGATTACATTCGAATTGGCGGCAACTTTGGAGAATTGCTTTGCGAATTTATCATACAACCCTTTTTCACCGGCCTTGATAAAGATGCCTTCATCATGGTTTGTATAGAAGTGGACTTCACCTTCAATAACCGAAACTTCAACAACCGAATTGTCAGGGTAGGCATTTACGTTAAACGTTGTGCCGATATCGCGGATAAACAGCTCATCGGTTTGCACCAACCATTCAACTTTCTTGTCGGGTTTTATAGTAATGCTGGCTTCACCTTTCAGTTTTATCACACCTGTTTTTTTCCGTTCGTTGTAAACAATTTCAACATCGCTGTGCTTATTCAACGATATTTCGGTGTTATCAGCCAGCGTTTGCGTGGTTACGGTTGTTTCACTTGCCAACTGAAGTTGCTCCGTGCTAAAGAACTGCCAGTACAGAAAGTAAGAGAATACGCTTATCAGTAAAAGACTGGCAGCAACGCGCCATACTGGCGTTGTTGATAATTTCCGAACGCGGGTATCAGTAATTTTTTCTTTTACCTTTTTCCAGGCTGCCTCTGCATCGTACTCATAGCCATTATCATGCTGCGCCTTTTCATAAATCAGCTTTGCGTGATCGAAATGTTTTTGATTAGCAACAGACAGGGCGCACCACTCCCGAACCGCCTGCTTCTCCTGTTCAGTGGCTTCACCGGTAATGCACTTACCGATCAACTCATCCATATCGTATCCTTCTCCATTCATGACTCCGGAAATCCGTTAAGTAATAGTGCAATAAGCGGCAGGTAGTCGCGCAACTGCTCACGCATAATTTTCAATGCTTTACCCATCTGGTTCTCTACGGTCTTGATCGAGAGATTTAACTGATCGGCAATTTCCTGATATTTCAGTTCTTCAAACCGGCTAAGCTGAAAAATAATGCGACATTGTTCGGGCAATACCAACAAGGCAGCTTTAATTTTTTCTTCCAGTTCATCGCGAAGTGTACTTTGATCTGTAGCCTCGGCATAGTTTTCACCGGCCTTTAGTTCATGATCGGCATATAGTTGTTTTACTTTCTGATGTTTAATCTCATTCAGGCAGGCATTGCGCACGGCCCGGTACAGGTAAGCTTTAACCGAAGTGGTAATGTCGATAGCTTGCCGCTTCTCCCAGATCCCGATAAAGGTAGCCTGAACAACCTCTTCGGCTTCTTCGGGGTTGCCGGTAAAGGTGTTGGCGTACCGGCATAGGGATTGGTAATAGGTTTTGAACATCATCTCAAAAGCGGTTTTGTCGCCCGAACGAATCGCACTAAAACTTTCAGTTGATGATTGCACCTGGCCTTTCGGTTTGTGCGCAAGTTAAGGTTTTAGGCGGTTTTTGGTAATATGACAATCAATAACTGTAATACCCCTATGCGGATGTATAATGATTTTGAAATATTATTTCTCCTAACCGCTTAACCGTATCCTTAGCCTTTGGAAAGAATTTAACAAGAATTAAAATGACATGAAGTGGGTTTAATCCGCCAGACGATTATTTTTATGCCGCATTATGGTAACGGTTAAAAATTTGTCGTTTTCTTATGGAAACCAGGAAGGCATTCGCTTTCCGGATTTCAGTATTAATAAAAGTGAGCATTGCTTGTTGCTGGGCGAATCGGGTAGCGGAAAAACTACTTTGCTGCATATTCTGGGCGGCCTGCTTCGCGGATACTCGGGATCAGTAGAAGTTGCAGGAACGGAATTGGCCTCTCTTTCAGAAACCGCATTGGATCGCTTTCGCGGAAAGCACATGGGATTTGTGTTTCAGCGCAACCACCTGATCAGCGCGCTTACGGTTGAAAAGAATTTGATTATGGCTCCCTATCTCGCTGAACTGCCGGTTAACCACACGCAGGCAGAAGAAGTGTTGAAAAGCCTCGGCATTGCCGAAAAGAAAAACAGTAAAGTAACCGAACTGAGCCAGGGTCAGGCGCAACGTGTGGCCATTGCGCGGGCTGTGTTGAATAACCCGCCCGTAATATTGGCTGATGAACCTACTTCGGCTTTAGATGATAAAAGCTGTGCGCAGGTAATTGACCTGTTGATTCAGCAAGCCAATGCGCACCAGGCTACCTTGCTGGTAGCCACGCACGATCAGCGGTTGAAAGATAAAATCGGAAAACAGATTAGCCTGAACGGATGAACATTATAAAACTCGTTTGGAACTATTTAAAAGCAAAGCCGCTGAATACAGCGCTGAATATTGTGTTGCTTTCACTCGGCATCGCGGTAATTATTGTGCTGTTGTTGTTCAACAAACAGCTTGAAGAAAAAATATCAGAAAATGCACGCGGGATTGATTTGGTAGTAGGGGCGAAGGGTAGTCCGCTTCAGCTTATTCTCTGCAATATTTTTCATATCGATTTTCCTACCGGAAACATTAACCTTAAAGAAGCCGAACGCATTGCTAAAAACCGGTTGGTAAAAAATGCCATTCCACTTGCATTGGGCGACAGCTATGAGTCTTACCGCATTATCGGAACAGACCAACGCTATGCCGACTTGTATAAAGTTGAAGTTGAACATGGTTCGTGGTTTACGGAAGAACTTGAAGTGGTGTTGGGTGCAAATGTTGCAGCCTTAACCAAGCTTACCCTAAACGATGAGTTTGCGAGTGCGCACGGTCTTACCGGAGGGCACGCGCATGACGAACATAATTTTGTGGTGAAGGGTATTCTGAAACGTTCCAACACCGTGCTGGATAACCTTATTCTTACTTCAGTAGAAAGTGTGTGGCATGTGCATGACCTTCACACCGAAGAAGACCATCACGATCATGAACGCGATTCATCATTCATAGCTTCGCCATTAGTGCCTTCCATTGCAGCAGGCGATTCAACAAAAGAAATAACATCCATGTTGCTTCAGTACCGTTCGCCTATGGCCGCCATTCAGTTGCCACGCATTGTAAACGGACAGAGCAGTTTGCAGGCGGCATCACCTGCATTTGAAACCGCGCGGTTGTTTTCAATATTGGGTGTGGGGGTAGATATTCTTATGGCGTTTGCGTATGTACTCATATTCATTTCAGCGTTAAGCATTTTTATTGCACTTTATAATTCTTTGAAAGAAAGACGTTACGACCTGGCCATTATGCGCTCCATGGGCGCTACCCGCTTAAAACTTGTTGTTACCATTTTGTCTGAAGGTGTGTTACTTACTTTGTTGGGCAGTGTTATCGGGTTGTTGTTAGGGCATGGCGTTGTGGCAATTATGACAGCCTTTGTAGCCGAAACCCAAAAAGCAGGGATAAGTGGTCTTGTTTTCTACACTGAAGAATGGATAATTTTGGCGGGAAGTTTGTTACTGGGAGTGTTGTGTGCGCTGATTCCGGCCTGGCAGGCATACCGAACCGATATTTCAAAAGTGCTGGCGGGAAATTGATTTCTGATTTTAGATTTCTGATTGAACGCTTGTTTGATGGAGTTTGATGAAGGTAAGTTTAAAGTTATAAGCTTGTTAGTATTATGTGGTCATTCCTAATCTTGAATGTTGAGTAATTAAAAAACAATGAAAAAAAATACAATTATTATCAGTATCCTGTTTTTAGTATCCGGAGCGGTATTTGCGCAAAGCAAGTTTGACGCATGGAATGAATTTGCCAAAACCAAGTTTGAGCCTAAGTATTATGAAAAGCTTGGCGAATATTTGTTCTATCCCAGTTTTCCCGAATCATTAAAAGCACTTGAAGGAAAAGAAATTACCGTAGAGGGTTTCTATGTTCCATTTGCCCCGGAGGAAGGGAGTTATATCATCCTGTCCAAATATCCCATGAGCCAGTGTTTCTTTTGTGGCGGAGGCGGCCCGGAATCTATTGCCGAAGTTACCTTTAAAGGAGCCTTACCAAAATTCCAGGTGGATGATTTGATTACTGTAAAAGGAAAATTGAAACTTAATGCTTCCGATATTGAGCATGTAAACTTTATATTGGAAGACGCGGTGTTGGTGAAGAAGTAAGGGTTATTGTGACTCTTTGCTTTTTGGTCGTTTTTTTACTCTGTTATTTCAGAGAATGCAACCCTAATTTGTTTCCTTCAGTATCGGTGAACATGGCGAAGAAACCCATTTCAGGACTGATTTCTGTTTTGGGTACCAATATGCTTCCTCCGTTGGGTTCAATTTTGTCTAAGGTAGGTTGTAAGTCATCGCCTGTATTCAGGTAAACAACCGTGCCTGATGTGGTAGGGGTGTAATCAGCGCCTTTTACCAATACCACGTTTACGGTTCCTTCCTCGTTGGGCAATACACCCATTTGCGTTCCGTCCATGTCAATTTCTTCAATGCTGATGTTTAAGATAGACTGGTAAAATGCGACTGCCCTTGTAAAGTCGGTTGTCGGGATTTCTACAATGGAGATTAAGTTTTTCATAACGCTTTTGTTTTAGATTATGAACGCAATGTATTGTGTTCACTAAAGTTGAAATAGTAAAAATGCGACACGCTAATCTTTTGCATAGAAAAGAGAGGAAAGTGTCATTTTTTTATCTTCTAAAAACTCTTTGGGCGTGGTGCCGGTAAATTCCTTAAAGTCTTTAATAAAATGGTTTTGGTCATAATACTGACTTTCATAGGCAATTTGCGTTAAGTTCTCCGTTTGCTGATTTAGCAGCATTTTCAAAGCCGTCTGTAACCGGATTACTTTGCCTAATTGCTTCGGGCTGATGCCGATTTGGTTTAGAAACTTTCTTTCGAGTTGCCTTCTTTTCGATAAATCTTCTTTAAGAATGGCGTTTATGGGCGAACTTCCTTTTGTTGACAGAAGTGTGTCAATAGTTGTTTTTACAATGGTATCAATCGTTGTCTGGTTGTTAAGTTTATCGAACAGAAAGGTTTCAATAATTTTTATTCGTTCATTCGTATCGGCTGCGCGGATAATTTTTTGTTCCAACTCTTTTGCAGACTCTTTTTCAAAGAGTAATGCTATGGGTGCTTCTTTGTTTGCAAGGTTTTTAACAGGGGTAGTTATAAAATTTGCAAAGCCGTACGGATAAAAGCGAATAGCAAACGTGTTGACGTATCCTGTTGGTTCAATGTAAAACGGTTCGATAGTTTGCCCCAGCACCATAGCGCGCGGTTGAAGAATGTACTCATCTTCGGAAGTATATCGTTTTATATCATCGCCAAGGATAAACGCCATTTCAATACAACCGTCAGGAATAATCCGTTGCCTTTCCGCTTGAGTGGAGGCAGGAACCTCCAGCGTCCAGTAACATTTTACGAGTGGTTCTAAGTCTGGGTGTGGTTGAAAAGTTTGGTAGTTCATTTGTGGTGTCTTAATGGTGTGTTACTCAACACTTTAAATATACCCCATTTACCTCAACATTATTCACTTGCAATACAGGAACAAGACAATTCTTTATATAAAGATTGCTTTCATTGCCATTTTTAATTAGCGTTGTGTAAATAAAAATTTAGACTAATCTAAAAAATATATTGTGAAACTCTTATTTTGGTGGGTATTGATGAGTGTAGCCGTAACTGTTTCGGCACAGGGTGTTACGCTAACGGGCACGGTAAGCAGCAACGGGCAGCCGGTTGTGTTGGCACATATAGTGTTAAAAGAAACCAACCAGGGCACAACAGCCAATGAAGCCGGCAGGTTCAGCATCCCTTCAGTTTCTTCCGGTCGTTATACGTTGCTGGTTTCGGCAGTCGGGTATAAAGCATTTACAAAATCGGTTACGGTTGGCTCGGCAACGGTTCATGTTGCTGTTGAGTTGGAAGAGGAGTTGGGTGCGCTGGATGAAATTGTAATAACAGGAAGCATGAAAGAAGTAAGCAAACTTCAATCGCCTATACCGGTAGAAGTTTATGCGCCTGCCTTGTTCAGAAAAAATCCAACACCTAACATTTTTGAATCGCTTAATCTTGTTAATGGTGTGCAGCCACAGGTAAACTGCAACGTGTGCAACACGGGCGATATTCACATTAACGGATTGGAAGGCCCGTACACCATGGTGCTCATTGATGGCATGCCGATTGTCAGCAGTCTTTCTACTGTATATGGCTTGGCCGGTATTCCCAACAACCTTGTCAGGCGCATTGAAGTAGTGAAAGGCCCGGCATCAACGTTGTATGGCTCGGAAGCGGTTGGTGGATTAATCAACATTATTACGAAAGAACCTTCTGCCATGTCGCCCGTGCAGGTCGATTTGTATGGAACTACGGTGGGTGAGTTCAATCTTGATATGTCTTCCGCTTTGCGGATAGGGAAAGCAACTTCGTTGCTGGGTGTTAATTATTTCAACTACGACCAACTTCGTGATATTAACCACGACAATTTCACTGACGTAACGTTGCAGAAACGAGTATCGGTGTTTAATAAATGGGATTTGCCAAAACAAAAAGGTTCGCTGGCGTGGCGGTATTTTTATGAAGACCGCTGGGGAGGCGAATTGCAATGGACACATCAATACAGGGGTTCGGATATTTATTATGGAGAGTCCATTTACACCAACCGGTGGGAAGTAATCGGAAGTCATCCGTTATCGGCAGACAGAAATATTACATTGGATTATTCATATAACTATCATGTGCAGGATTCGTATTACGGCACAGTGAAATTCTTTGCCAATCAACACGTAGCGTTTACGCAGGTGCGTTGGAACAAAACAATTGGCAAGCATGATTTATTGACGGGCATTCCGGTGCGCTTTATACATTACGATGATAACACGCCCGGAACCGCTGAGTTATCCGGCAGGAACAATCCGGCTATCACGTTTTTGCCGGGCGTGTTTATACAGGATGAAATCAACTTGCAGAAAAAACTTTCCATGTTGTTGGGCGCACGATACGATAATCATAATGTTCACGGAAATATTTTCACACCGCGCATCAGCTTTCGGTATGCCGTGTCGCCTTCAGGCGTATTCCGGTTAACCGGTGGAAACGGCTACCGTGTGGTAAATCTTTTTACAGAAGACCATGCCGCGCTTACCGGTGCGCGCGAGGTAGTGATTGTAAACGAATTGAAGCCTGAACAATCGTGGAATGTAAATCTTAATTATACAAAAATGATTGCGCTACATTCAGGTTTCTGGAATGTGGACGGTTCGTTGTTCTACACCCGTTTTACCAACAAGATTGTAGGCGATTTTCTCACCGATGCCGATAAAATTATTTATGACAACCTGGACGGCTACGCCATATCAAGAGGCATAACACTGAATACCGATTTACAGTTTGCAAACGGTCTGTCGGTGTTGGCCGGTTTAACGATTATGGATGTATACAGCAGGGAAGCGGGAGAAAAAATTCCGCAGCTTTTTGCACCGCGTTTTTCAGGCACCCTCGCTGCTTCTTACACTACATCAAATAAAGCCTGGTTGATTGACCTGACGGGAAGGATTAACGGCCCGATGCATTTGCCTGTACAACCGGATGATTTTCGGCCGGATAAATCGCCTGTGGTTCCACTAATAAATATGCAGGTAACACGAACCTTTTCCGGTAAAAACGAAAAACACCAGTGGGAAATTTATGGTGGAGTGAAAAACCTGCTGAACTTCATTCCCAAAAATCCACTTATGCATCCGGATGATCCGTTTGACAGACCAGCAGGAAAATATTTTGATGAAACGGGAAACCCGCGACCGGACACTAACCCGTATGGCTACACGTTCGATACGGCCTACAATTATGCACCCATTCAGGGTTTGAAAGGTTTTTTTGGTGTGCGATATACAATCAACTGATTGATTTAGTATCATTGCACCTGTATTGGTTCTTGTTGCGATAACATCGTAACAGATTAAAAGGGAATCCCGTGAAAATCGGGAGCTGTTCCCGCAACTGTAATCCCAACTTCGGCAACGAAGTTTTGCTTTTGCACATCTATTGCCATTGTCCCGCCTAAGTCGGGATGAGAAGGCCGCAAAAAGCAGGGAAAGTCAGGAGACCTGCCTATACAACTTGTTTCATTCAGTGCTTCGGGTAAAAGGCTGGTGAGGTAGTCCGGTATTTTTCCGTTCTGCATAATCACTTTTTATTCTCAGGCTTTTGAATTGAGCAGCTTTTCAATTCGGGCAGTATGAGAAATGCGTTGTTTTGTATTATCTTTTTACACGCTGTATGGAGTTGGGCACAGGTTGCCGACTCCGTGCCGGCTACCTATTTGCAGGAAGTAAAGATTTACGGCATACCCCCGGCCAAGTATGCTGCCGGTGCGAGAGTAGAAAAACTGCAAATCGCGGGCAGCGATATATTGTTGACTGATGCACTAAACGGAAACTCATCTATTTATTTTAAAACTTATGGAAATCATCAGCTTTCTACTATTGCTTTTCGCGGAACATCAGCTTCGCATACGGCAGTTTTGTGGAATGGTGTGAATATTAATTCGCCTTCGTTAGGGCAAACGGATTTTTCGTTGCTTCCTGTTTTTTTGTTGGATGATATTAGCGTTCAATTCGGAACATCAAGTTCATTATACGGCACGGATGCACTCGGGGGAAGTGTTTTGCTGAATACGGCATCGCCTCTTTTTGAAAGGGGAATGAAATTCCAGGTCAGGCAGGACATCGGTAGTTTTGGTAACTTGTTTAGCGGACTGAAACTGGAGTTCTCAAACAACCGTTGGCATACGCGCACAAAGTTGATGCTGCGTTCCGTTGAAAACAATTTCCCGTTCACATCCCCCGCTGTTGGGTATGAAAAAGTGCAGCAACATGCGGCCGTACAACAATACGGTGTTGACCAGCAGTTTCATTACCAATTTTCAGCACATAGCTACTTATCGCTGAATGTTCTGTACACATACAACTTCAGGGAAATACAACCGGTAGTTACCAATGACGTAAGCGATGAAACATTAGAAGACAGGAATACACGTATTAACCTAAGCTATCACGGTGCAAGTGTACTTGGCAACATCTATGTTTCTACCAGCTTCATGGACAACTTCCAGCAGTACAGCATTTCTTCGCCCAACCGAACGCAACAGTTAAATGCACTCGTAAACATTGATAAACAATTGCACACTCGTACAGACATACGGTATGGCGCAAGTGCAACAGTGTTTCTTGCCGATATGGAAAACTATGAAGCGGGATTAACCGATACCCGGTATGACATATTTGGTTCACTTACGCACGGGTTCACATCAACATGGAAAGCGAGCCTTAACCTTCGGCAATCTTTTTATGAAAACTATAAAGCCCCGATTGCTCCTTCTGTTGGAACAGAATATAACTGGCTTACAAAAGGTCGCCATGTTTCGGTTCTGAAGTTTCAGGCTTCAAGAGGTTTTCGCGTACCTACACTTAACGACAGGTATTGGCGGCCGGGCGGTAATCCTGGCTTAAAGCCCGAAGATGCCTGGCACGTGGAAGGAGGAATGACGTGGCAGTACAGGCAGGAAAATCACATTGTTTCATCATCCATTACAAGCTATCATACCCGTGCCCACGATTGGATATTGTGGCAACCTGCTAACCAGGGCTACTGGGCGCCCAACAATCTTCAGCGTGTGCATGTGTATGGTGTGGAGCTTCAGTTAAACAGCACAATCAAACAGCAAAAATTTTCGTTGGAGACCAATGTTCAATACAGCTACACGCGCTCGAAAAACAAAGAAGGACTTACCCCGAATGATTTAACGACTGTTAACAGTCAGCTTTTATATGTACCCTATCACCAGGCAAGTTTGCACAGCACAGCTAACGTCAACGCTTGGTCAGCCGGACTTGTAGTATCCTACACCGGGCTTCGCTATACAACGCTTGATAATCAGGCTTACTTGTCGCTGCCGGCTTATGCAATAGCGAATCTTATGCTTGACAGAGAGTTTTTATGGAACACCTGGAAGATAACCGGTCGCGCAGGCGTCAATAATATATTCAACACCTATTATGAAAACTATATGAACCTCGCCATGCCGGGGCGTAATTATTCTTTATCCATTATCCTGAATTTTAATCAAAACCAAATAAAACCATGAAAAGAGTACATGTATTATTATCCGTTTTTTTGTTGGCAACCGCTGCCTTGTTTGTTTCTTCCTGCAACAGCAATACGGAAGAACCGCGAGGAGAATTTTCTTCCGGTGTTTTTGTAGTTAACGAAGGTAATTTCGGTTCGGCAAACGGAACCATTAGCTATTACAATCCCGTTAACAACGAAGTTAAACAAGATATTTTTGGGCAGGCGAATAGTGGCCGTGCATTGGGAGATGTAGTTCAATCCATGACCATTGAAGGAGATTTTGCTTATGTTGTTGTAAACAACAGCAACAGAGTTGAAGTGGTTAATGCCAACACGTTCAAATCGGTACATACTATAAATGATGTGAAGTTGCCGCGCTATATGGTAACACATTCAGGCCGGGGTTATGTATCGGAGTGGGTGAGTTTTAGTGAATCGGGAGGAGTTTCAGTTATCAACCTGGCAGACCGTAGTGTGCAGCAACATATCATAACTGATTTCGGTGCAGAAGGCTTAATTATCCAAAACAACAAACTGTATGTATCTAATTCATTCAGCAATACCGTATCGGTTATCAGCCTTTCTTCACATGAAGTAATTGAAACCATACAAGTAGGGCAAGCACCCGGGCAGTTTGTTACAGATAAAGACGGTAAGATATGGGTGCTTTGTGGAGGCAGCTATGATATGGACTATGCACCATTGAATGATGGCGCTTTCTATGTTATAAATTCCGGTACAGATGAAGTGGAGAAGAGCATACCGCTTAACGCCAATGTTTCGGCAAAAACGGCTATCAACAAAAACAAAGATATTATTTATTATTTCCGGGGTAAGAGCATTTATGCCCTGCCGGTTACGGCAAGTGCAGCGCCAGGTGAAGCGCTCATCACCGAAAGTGATGCAGTCGGTTTTTATAGTATTGGCTATGATGACGAAGAAGAACTTATCTATGCGGGAGATTCCAAGGGGTTTACCGCAAGTGGCAGCGTGTTCAGGTATCACGAGAACGGTACTTCTGTTAATTATTTCACATCCGGGATAGGGCCTAACGAGTTTATTTTTAAATGACAGACGACACGAACAAACCGTGCAGTGATAACCAACATGGTGAAGGAGAACGGGATTATTATTTCGAGAACGGACTTTTGGTTTTCACTGCGCACTATCACTTAAAAAGAGGATATTGCTGCCGGAGCGGTTGCAGACATTGTCCGTATGGATATGAAAAAGAAAATAACACTCGATTACAAAAGCGAAAAATTTACTGATAGCTGGCCGATATGAAAAAGGCGTCCCGCGAAGCAGGACGCCTTTGGATAGCAAACACCTAACCCTCATCAAATAGCCTGCTACCCCAGGCTTTTGTATAACTACCGGACTGACCAGCTATTTATCCCAAATCTTTTTCCAGCTCAACAATCCTGTTTTGAGCATCTTCCTTGCCAAGTGAAAGCGACATCCTGTAAAGCTCAAGCGCTTCGCGTTGTGTTTCTTTCTTTTTCTTAGGGGCAAATTTAGTGCGCTCAGCAGCCGTTAGTAAGGCCTCAGCTTGTGCAAAGTACAGGTCGGCCTGGTTCATTTTTGAGGCTACACCTATTTCTTCAACTTTTGTTTCCAATGAAAGGATGTCATCTTCGCGGAGTTTAATCGTTTCAAGCTGGTCGTTGATAACAACATCTTTTTCATGGAGTGAAGCGGTAAGCATATTGTTTTGCGCGTTGGCCTGCTCAATTTCAGTTTGCAGCAATGCTACTTTTTCGGTGCTTTCTTCAAGGCTTTTCTTGAGGCGGTTTATGGTTGCCGTAAACTGAGCTGAATTTTTCTTTAATGAATTTTCCAGTTCATGAATTTTGGAACGTGTGTCTTTAATATAACCGTTTATATCTTCCAGCCTGGCTTTGTAGTCATCGTAGGAGGTTCCTTCAACGGCATTTGTACGCAGCATTTCACGGCTGTCGTCAATAGCATCAATCAAATCTCCGATTTCCTGTAATGTTTCAACATTTCGCTGACTTGTGATAAGTTCTACTTCCAGGGAATCAACTTTTGAAACGAGCATTTCTTTCTCGCGTGTATCGCAACTCCATACCAAAGCAGCAAACACCGCTACTAAACTGATTTTGAATATTGTTTTCATATCATTTGTATTTAAGATTGAAAGTTGAAAACAATTCTGCAAGTTTCGGGCAAGTGGTAAAACGCCTTTTTTTAAATCAATTTGCAGGGTGAGGGTATCATTGTGGTGCGCGATTGATGGGCAACCTGTGGAGAAAATCCACACTTGAACAGCAATGACAGATGTGTAATTGAAGAAAGTGTCTTACTATACAGATTACCTTTCGCAGGTAATGCGTGGAGGGAGTATCACAACAATATGTTGAACACTTCAACAACATATTATAAATAGGCTTGTTGTATTCGGAAATTAACATGCTGAAAAGCAGCCTGTTGATGCTTCACTTTCCGTATTGGCATAATTATTCAGATAAGGGTAAGCAACGTAACTGATTGTTTAACTAAAATTTTACAGACTATGAAAAAGGTATTTTTTTCCATGATTGCGATTCTGATGTTATCAACCACAGTATTGATGGCACAGGAGCCGGTGAAGAACGAAGCGAAGGAGGGGCAGGCGGCCATTGAGCAGCAGGTACCTGTTCAGGATGAGAAAGTTGAAATTAAAGCGGAGGAACTTCCCCAAGCGGTACGGACAACCCTCGCTACGGAAGAGTATAAGGACTGGACTATTGAAAAAGCCTACCATCTTAAAACCCTGGACTATTACGAGGTGAAACTGAAAAACGGAGCTGAATCGAAATCGGTTAAGTTCGATAAAGACGGAAACGTAGTTTAGTTTCGCCCTTACTATATATATTTTAAGAAAGCCGGAGAAATATTCCGGCTTTCTTTTTTACTTTGAGGCATGATGAATGCCATACTGGTTGTTGAGGACGATAGAACATTTGCGCGTATTGTAGAAGGTTTTTTAACCAAACTCGGCTACACTACGCTGGTAGCCTTAACGGGAAAGGAGGGATTGGATAAATTCTACAAAGAAACGGTTAACCTGGTGTTACTTGATTTCCGTTTGCCGGATGCAACCGGGTATGAGTTGCTGGTGAAAATGAAATCGGAGAAGCCGGATGTTCCGATTATTCTAATGACCGGCTATTCGGATTTACGGATTGCCGTGCGTGCCATTAAGGCCGGAGCCTACGAATACATAACAAAGCCTATCAACCCTGACGAACTGGGTTTATTAATTCAGCAGGCGCTTAACCCCAAAACTGTATCTGCAAGTCGTGCGCCTGTAAAAAGAAAATTTATTGAAGGCATAAGTGCAGGCGCCAAAGCGTTGCACGAATTTATTTCGTTGGTAGCGCCTACCGATATGACGGTTATCCTGGAAGGAGAGAGTGGCACGGGCAAAGAATATGTAGCGCGTTCAATCCATGATAAAAGCAGCCGGGCTGACGGGCCGTTTGTTGCGGTTGATTGCGGAGCCTTATCAAAAGAGTTGGCCGGCAGCGAACTTTTTGGGCATGTTAAAGGAGCCTTTACCGGTGCGGTAACAAATAAAACAGGACAATTTGAAGCGGCAAAAGGAGGTACGTTGTTTTTGGATGAAGTAGGAAACCTGTCGTACGAAATCCAGGTGAAACTGTTGCGGGCAATCCAGGAACGGGTAATACAACCGCTTGGCAGCACACGCGATGTGAAAATTGATGTGCGGATTATTACTGCAACCAACGATAATCTTCAGGAAGAAGTGAAAAACGGTAACTTCCGCGAAGACTTGTATCATCGGTTAAACGAATTTAAAATTCAGGTGCCTTCATTGCGAACACGTCATGAAGACCTGGCGTTGTTCATTGACTTTTTCAGGGATGAGGCAAACCTTGAACTGAATAGAAATACGAAAGCTATTGATGCGGATGTTCAGAAAATTTTCAGCGCGTATGATTGGCCGGGCAACCTGCGCGAATTAAAAAACACCATCAGGCGGGCTGTACTGTTAACGCAAGACGATAAAATCAAAAAAGAAGCGTTACCCCCCGACCTCATCCTGGCAACAAGTCAGGGCGGAAATGTAGTGAGTGCGCCCAAAACACAATATGACCTTAAAGCCTTGCAGGAAAAACAGGAGCGTGAACTTATTGTTAAAACATTGGAAGAAGTACGGTACAATAAAGCAAAGGCTGCGCGCCTGTTAAACATCGACCGCAAAACATTGTACCTGAAAATGGAGAAGTACAATATTGAATGATAAACCTACGAGTTTCAGATTACTTCGAGATTGTTTCGATTTCTTTCAATAACTCCTGTAACGCAGCAACCTGTTCATGTAAAACCGGTTCAAGTGTGCTAACAGCAACTCCCTCATCTAACTTTGTTTCAATATCCCTAAGGGCGCGTCCTAACGTTTCGACTCCTATTTGCCCCGCACGACCGGCCAATTTATGAACCACTTCGCGTGCAAGGGCGCTGTTTGCGTCAACCCTGTGTGCTGCCAATTCGGTAATATCTTTTTTAGTATCCGCTACAAACTGTGTCAGCACACTTTGCAGCAATTCCGAATCTCCCATAGTTAGTTTCTCAAGCAAACTTAAATTAAATGATGCAGGCCTGGTATTGGCGTGTTTGACGTAGTTAGCCTGATTAGCTGTGTGAACTCCCAGTATGTTTAGTAACTCCTCTTCCCTGAAAGGTTTCAGAAGGATAGTATCAAACCCAAATTCTTTAAGTCGTTTTTGTTCATTGGGTAGCGCGTGTGCGGTGAGCGCAATAAATTGTGTCTGTTCCGGAAACAAAGCCGAAAGTTTTTCGCGCAGCTCTACACCATTGATGTTCGGCATTCGGATGTCGAGCAATACGTGTGTTATACCCGCTGGAAGTTCGTGGTGTAACAAAGCTTCTGGATTATTTTCAATGATATGCTCAATGTTGTGCTTTGTTAAAATCAGACTGCACAGATTAAGAATCAAGGCGTCATCATCAACTACTAAAAGCTTACCGGTAAAGTTAGTTGCAGCAGGTTCAATTCTTATCGTTTCTTTTTCGGAAGCAGCAAACGGAGCTTTGTCGAAACCTAACTGTATGGTAAAAACAGTGCCCTGACCGGGTTCGCTCGTTACATCAAGTTTACCATACTGCGCCTCTATCAATGCCTTTACAATCGTCAGGCCAAGACCTGTTCCGCCAAACTGGTGTGCGGTTGAATTAGTAGCCTGTTCAAACCGGTCAAAAATTCTTTTCAAATCCTGTTCATGAATTCCGATGCCCGTATCGCTTACTTTAAATGTGCACTCCTGCCTGTACCCGGCATCGTCAACAAGTACCTCAAGTGTAATGCTGCCTTGTTGTGTAAACTTTATGGCATTACCCAACAGGTTGTGTAAAATCTGCCGGAGACGAAAGGCATCGCCTAACAAGTTAATGCCTTTCATGCCGCTTGTCTTTACAATAAAGTCAAGTCCTTTTTTTTCTGTTTGAACCCGGTGTGTAACCTCAATTTCATGAATAAGTTTTTTCAGATTAAACGGTTCGCGCTCAAGCTGAAATTTATTTGATTCGATTCTGCTGTAATCCAACACTTCGTTAACAATGTGCAGTAAATGTTCGGATGAATGTTGAATGGCCTGAACGGCTTCAGGGTTTGTTCCTCCGGTTAGTTGCTCTGAAAACCCAAGAATAGATTGTAGCGGTGTTCGGATTTCGTGGCTCATGTTGGCTAAGAAGCGTTCTTTCACGGCCCGTAACTGCTCGGCCTGCTCTTTTGCTTTTTCCAATTGCCTGCGATAAAACAAACTTCTTGAAATATCGCTTAGTATAAAAAAGACAAGCAAGGCAATGCCCAACAGGAAAACGATAATCAGGATGATCATGCGGTTAATACTTTGATTGAAAAGTGAAACCGACTGCCGGTGATTTTCCTGTAACAGGTTTATTTCTTCACTCTCGATTTCGTGAAGAATTTGTATAAGCTGGTATAATAACTCCGTGCTTGTGTTAACCAAAGCAAGTTCCTGCCTTATTAACTGCTGACCAGACGACCGTTGTGTTTCTTCCAGGGTGTGCATAATGCGGCCAATGTGTGCAATGGCGCTATCCTGCCGGCTTATGGCTATTGTATCGGTAATGATATTAAGCTCTTCTTTGACTTCAATAAGGCGTTCATCTTCGTCAGTATCTTTTTTTGTTCCGAACAATCTTGCAAAAAACGATCTTTCGTTTTTCTGATCTTCACGGGTAACGGGGATTGATGTAGTAGTTATTTTCTTTTCTGTGGTTACAACACTGCTGTCCGATTCGGGGGTATAGTGCATCAGAAACCGTGAAAGAGAGTCAAGCTGTGCGGAATACTGCTTATTGTTTGCCTGCAACGAGCGCTCGCGCAGGTAGCGAAGGATGAGCCGGTTTCTTTTTTGAAGTACGTCTTCAATGTGCAACAAGCGTTGCATCTGCTGTTCTTCCCACGACAGGGCGAGCAGCGTATCCAACGACAATACAAGCGATTTCGACTCTTCCAGGATTTTCCGTGAGGCTGCACGCGGATTTTTAATAGCCGCAGCCCGGTGTTCCTGCTCTAACCGCGTAACCTGCCTGAAAAAATTATTGAGCACCTGGAGTTTTTCATTGGGTGTGGAAACGGTATCAATGTTTTTCATAAGTTCACCAAACCCGAAATAGGAAATGCTCAATGCCACTACAACGGCAATAGTGGCAAGAAAAAATGCCGCAACAACTTTTCCTTTTGTTCCGTGTAAAAATGGCTGCGTACCTGTATTTTCCTGTTCCATTGTTAGCAATATACTACCGGGCAGAATTGCATGTTACTCACGAAGTTAAAAACTTCTGTGTTTTTAGTGGCGAAAGACTGGTATTTTCTTTGTAATGCTGCTGTTGCAGGATTATTTCTTAAACACAAAATAAACCGCCAGTACCAGAAACACAAAAGCGATCAGGTGATTGGTACGAAACGTTTCGTTTTTAAAAAACAGGAGCGAGAAAGCAACAAATACAATCAGCGTGATCACCTCCTGAATTACTTTTAACTGTACGAGTGAAAACGGCCCGCCATACTCTTTAAACCCAATGCGGTTGGCAGGCACTTGTAGGGCGTATTCAAACAGGGCAATGCCCCAACTGATGAGGATAATAGAAACGAGCGGAAGACTGGCGCTCCACTTCATATCCTTAAACTTCAAATGGCCGTACCACGCAAACGTCATGAACGTGTTACTGAGGATGAGCAAGGATATGGTGTAGAGGGTTTTCATTGTTGGAGGAGATTAAAGAGGACTTAGTAATGTACCCCAGACAAGGTATGTTGTTTTTTTAGTAAGAAAGAAGAAGTCAGGCTTTAGCCAGACTTTAAATTTAAAAGAGTTTTAGCCTTTGCGGGTCTGGCCGGAGGCCTGACCCGCACGAAACTACTTTACCAACTTCTTATACCGTATCCGTGTGGGCTGCTCATCACCTAAGCGCTTTTTCTTGTTTTCTTCATACTCGCTGAAGCTACCTTCAAACCAATACACTTGCGAGTCGCCTTCAAAAGCAAGAATGTGCGTACACACCCGGTCTAAAAACCAGCGGTCGTGAGAGATGATTACGGCACAACCGGCAAAGTTTTCTAATGCTTCTTCTAATGCGCGTAGCGTGTTTACGTCTAAATCGTTGGTAGGTTCATCAAGCAACAACAAGTTGCCGCCCTGCTTTAACGCAATAGCTAAGTGAACACGGTTACGCATACCGCCCGAAAGTTCTTTTATCTTTTTCTGCTGGTCGGTTCCGTTAAAATTAAACTTGCCCACGTAGGCGCGCGAGTTCATCTCTTTTCCGCCAAGCATAATCAAATCGTTTCCGCCTGTTATGGCCTGCCATACGGTATCTTCCGGTTTCAGGTCATCATGCTCCTGGTCAACGTATGCAATCTGCACGGTTTCGCCAACCTCAAAAGTTCCGGCATCGGGCTTCTCCTTGCCTACAATCATTTTAAACAACGTGGTTTTACCCGCACCATTCGGCCCGATAATGCCCACAATACCGGCTGGTGGTAATGAGAATGTTAAATTCTCATACAACAACTTATCGCCATACGCTTTGGCCACGCCATTGGCTTCAATAACCTTGTTGCCGAGGCGTGGCCCTGGTGGAATGTAAAGCTCCAATTTTTCTTCGCGCTCTTTAGTTTCTTGCGTGAGTAGTTTTTCATAAGCACTCAAACGCGCCTTGGCTTTGGCTTGTCGTCCTTTCGGGTTCATGCGCACCCATTCCAATTCGCGCTCCAAAGTTTTCTGCCGTTTCGATTCCGATTTTTCTTCCTGCGCCAAACGCTTCTGCTTTTGGTCTAACCACGAAGAGTAATTTCCTTTCCACGGAATACCTTCTCCACGGTCGAGTTCAAGAATCCATCCGGCAACGTTATCCAAAAAGTAACGGTCGTGCGTTACCGCGATGATAGTACCTTTATACTGGCGCAAGTGTTCTTCCAGCCACAACACCGATTCGGCATCTAAGTGGTTGGTGGGCTCATCCAATAACAATACATCCGGTTCTTTTAATAACAGACGGCAAAGCGCCACGCGCCTTTTTTCACCGCCCGAAAGGTGTTCAATCTTTGCTTCGGGTGAGGGGCAGCGTAATGCGTCCATTGCGCGTTCAAGTTTATGGTCAAGTTCCCAGGCGCCAACGGCATCGAGTTTTTCCTGTACTTCGCCCTGCCGCTGGATTAATTTATCCATTGCATCGGCATCTTCCATTATGGCCGGGTCGGCAAATTTTTCGTTAATGGCTTCAAATTCTTTAAGCAAGGCTACGGTTTCGTGCACACCTTCTTCCACAACCTCTTTCACGGTTTTGGTTTTATCTAATTGCGGTTCCTGCTCCAACAGGCCAACAGAATAGCCGAGGTCAGACACCACTTCGCCCTGGTATTCCTTGTCGATACCGGCAATAATACGCAGGAGGGAAGATTTACCCGAACCGTTTAACCCCAGCACGCCAATTTTGGCTCCATAAAAAAAGGAGAGGTAGATATTTTTGAGAACTTGTTTTTGAGGCGGGTAAATTTTGCTTACCCCGGTCATCGAGAAAATAATTTTTTCGTCAGCCATGATGCAATGATTGAAACAACGCCCGTGCTACCATGCACAGGCTGGCGCAAATATGGCTTTTTTAGCCGATAGTGCTATAATAATGGGGGGTGTATTGGGTTACTTTTCGGGGCTTTTTTAGATGGAAACCGGAAACGGTTCTTTACCCGCACAGGGTATTGACTATGGAGTAATTAATTCTATTTTTGCGGAAAATTTAAAAGGAGAACCTCGTTATGTATTGGACACTTGAACTTGCCTCATACCTGGAAGACGCACCCTGGCCGGCTACCAAAGATGAATTGATTGACTACTCCATCCGTTCGGGTGCCCCGTTGGAAGTGGTGGAAAACCTTCAGGAGCTTGAAGATGACGGTCAGCCGTATGAAAGCATTGAAGAAATATGGCCGGATTATCCCACAAAGGAAGACTTCTTCTTTAATGAAGATGAGTATTGATTGAATAAATAATCGTGTAATGATTTTAGAAGAGCCACAGATAACGTGGCTTTTTATTTTTGTGCGTTCAGCAACGCCTCTGCAATAACCAGGTCTTCGGGTGTGGTTATTTTTATGTTCTCATAACTGCCTTCAAATAATGATATAACATGGCCGGAGCGTTCGGCAACGCTGGCATCATCAGTCAGGCTGGGGTCATCCTTTATTGTATAGGCATTTTTTATGAGGGCAACATCAAAAGTTTGTGGTGTTTGAATGAGCCTGAATTTTGACCGGTCAACGGCTTTCGTATTATCTTTATCCGTCATGCGGATGGATTCTTTCAGGCGCACGGCTGCTACTGCTGTTTTATGAATTGCCGCCAATCTAAACGATGCCCCAATCAAATCTTCACTCACTAATGGCCTCACCCCGTCATGAATAGCTACCAGCCCCTCGCCATCAATTTTTTCAAGGCCATTTTTAACCGATTGAAAACGGGTGTCACCGCCTTTTGTGAGTATAATCGGCTTGTTGTATTTATGAAGCAGGCACAATTCTTCCCAAAGCGGAAAGTCATCTTCGGGCAACACTACAAGTACAGTAATGTCAGGAGAATAGGTATAGAACGTATTAATGGTGCGCATCAGTATGGGCACACCGTCTAAGTCGAGAAACTGTTTGGGCACTTTGCTTTTTATACGTGTGCCTTTTCCTCCGGCAACAATAATGGCGTATTCTTTATTGTTCATATATTCACGGTGAAAATACTAAATACTTATGGCTATTCTACGCTTATTACTGATTGTGTTCAATGTTGTGGTGGTAACTTACCTGGTTTTCAGAATGTTCCAGGTAGCAAAAGAACCCATCCCGAAAGGAAAGAAAGCGGTTATCCTGATTGCAGGCATACTGCTGTTGCTGGCGCCCTTCAGCATGTTTCTCAGCATTATAAATCCCTCGTTCACCTATTTTATGATTTACCCGGTGGCGATTTCGCTTTTTCTGTATCTGATTTACGAAGTGAAACCCAAGCCCTAACACCTAAGTCCTAAATAATGAGCATTGCATCACCATAAGTAAGGAACTTGTATTTTTCCTTTTTGGCAACTTTGTAGGCTTCCATAATCAATTCAAAACCTCCGAACGCTGCCGCCATCATCAACAAGGTTGACTCCGGCATGTGGAAGTTGGTAATCATGGCGTTACATATTTTAAACTCATAAGGTGGGAAGATGAATTTGTCCGTCCAGCCTTCTTTTACTTTCAGCCTGTTGGTTGCCGATACGGATGATTCTAACGCGCGCATGGAAGTAGTGCCGATGGCGCACACACGATTTTTGTTATCGAGCGCCTTGTTTACTTTGTCCACAACATCAGGACTTACAATAAAATTCTCGGAGTCCATCTTGTGCTTGGTAAGGTCTTCTACATCTACCTGGCGGAATGTGCCCAACCCGATATGCACGGTAACAAACGACAGGTCAACTCCTTTAAGCTGAAGACGTTTCACTAATTGTTTGGTGAAGTGCATACCCGCAGTAGGAGCGGATACAGCGCCTTTGTTCTTTGCAAAAATGGTTTGAAAGCGTTCTTTGTCTTCTTCTTCTACCTTGCGCTTAATGTATTTCGGCAGCGGGGTTTCTCCCAGCGTTTCAATTACTTTATCGAAAGCCTCGGCATCGCCATCAAATAAAAAGCGGATGGTTCTTCCGCGCGAAGTTGTGTTGTCGATAACTTCGGCCACTAAATCGCCATTGCCAAAGTATAGTTTGTTGCCAACCCGGATTTTACGTGCCGGGTCAACCAGTACATCCCACAGGTGCATTTCGGCATTCAACTCGCGCAACAGGAAAACTTCAATTTTGGCTCCTGTTTTTTCTTTGCGGCCATACAAGCGGGCGGGGAACACCATTGTATCGTTGGCTACCATAACATCTCCGGCATCGAAATAATCAACCACTTCTTTGAACATTTTGTGTTCAATTTTTCCGGAATCTTTATGCACTACCATTAAACGGGATTCATCCCGGTTTTCGGCTGGCCGCAGTGCGATTAGGTTGTTGGGGAGTTCAAATTTGAATTCAGAAAGCTTCATATTTATAAATGCAAAGTATGCCCAATGAACAGTTAATTTTTTTAAGGTTGCAAAAATAAGCCAATACTTGAGATTTTGCGAAGAATGGGGCGCTTTTTAAATACTGTAACAATTTGCCCTGTTTTTAGTCTGATAGGCGTAATTCAGGGGGGCAAAAGCCGACTAACCCGGGTATTCAGCGATAACTCCCTTTGGTAAAAGCATGAAAGTACTGCGTCAGATTATGGAAAGTTTTCGGTTTGCCTGGACGGCCCTCAGGTCGAACCTGTTGCGAACCATTTTATCGTTGCTGGGCGTAACGGTGGGCATTTTTGCCATTATAGCCGTACTTACCCTGGTAGACTCGCTGGAAAAGAACATTAAGGATAGCCTGAATTTTATTGGAAGCGGAGTAATTTATATTGAAAAGATGCCCTGGCTTCCTGAAGGCGATGGAGAATATAAATGGTGGGATTATTTCCGAAGGCCGAATGCTTCTTATGCCGAGTACAGGTTTCTTAAACAAAACCTGAAACACGCCAGTCAAATTGCAATTTTCGCAGGTCGCGGAAACTGCCTGATTAAACGAAACAGTAACAGCATTGGCCAGGTAGAGTTACGGGGCGGAGGCGAGGGCTATGAACAATTGTTTGAAGTGCCAATCGAGAAAGGCCGGTATTTTACTACGGATGAAGTTGGCGGAGGCAGAAATGTTGCCGTACTGGGCTTTGAAGTTGCGAAAGCGTTATTCCCGAATAATGAAGATGCAATTGGGAAAACAATTAAGGTTAAGAATCTGGTGTTTACCGTTGTGGGTGTTGTCAAGCAAGAGGGGCAGGGCTTTATGGGAAATACAACTCATGATTTTCGGGTGATTATACCTTACAACGCGTTTCGGAAGTTGTACCAAACCGGAACCGGCCGATGGAACGAGATTGGTTCGCTGATTGGCATAAAGGGTTACGACCAGGATATAGGTCTGGTAGAATTAGAAAATGAAGTGCGCGGATTCCTGCGAACAAAACGGGGCGTTCGGCCCGTTGAGAAAGATAACTTTGCGCTTAACCGCCCGGAGGCAATAATGAAGGTTATCAGTGGCATATTTGATGGACTTAACATTGCCGGCTGGATTATCGGTGGCTTCTCTATGTTGGTGGGTGGATTTGGTATCGCCAACATTATGTTTGTATCGGTTAAGGAACGAACAAGCATTATTGGCTTACAAAAATCAGTGGGCGCAAAAAATTATTTTATACTCTTCCAGTTTCTGTTTGAAGCCATTTTCCTCTGTTTGATTGGCGGTTTTGCAGGATTATTTTTAGTATACCTGATTACACTCATCCCGATGGGTAGTATGGTGGTTACGCTTTCAATAGGTAACATTGTGTTAGGCATTGGTGTATCAACCGTAATCGGGTTAGTATCCGGTATTGTTCCGGCTGCCATGGCAGCACGGCTCGATCCGGTGATTGCGATTAGGGCTACATGACAGGACTTGGGACTTAGGGCTTAGAACGACATTGACTTACGATTTGAGATTTACAGAAGTTGTCAAAAAATCTTAAATCGTAAATGAAAAATCTTAAATCATCAATTCCTAAGCCCCAAGCCCTAACACCTAAGTCCTATTTTTCTTTCTCTTCCAACACTTTTTTATCCTCAACTCCGGCAATCTTTGCTTTGATTTTGCCCTCTAACTCTTCCATTAGTTCGGGGTTATCTTCAATCAGTTGTTTTACCGAGTCGCGACCCTGACCAAGTTTGTTGCCTTCGTATGAGAACCACGACCCTGCTTTATTCAATACGTTCAGTTCCACACCGAGGTCAACAATTTCACCGGATTTGGAAATTCCTCTTCCATACATAATATCAAACTCCACAACCTTAAACGGAGGGGCAACCTTGTTCTTTACAACTTTTACTTTTACGCGGTTTCCGGTAATGTCGTCAGCCGATTCTTTAATCTGCCCGATTCTGCGTATGTCAAGCCGAACGGACGCATAGAATTTCAAAGCATTGCCCCCGGTAGTGGTTTCGGGGTTGCCGAACATAACGCCTATCTTTTCGCGAAGCTGGTTGATAAATATACACGCACAACCTGTTTTGCTGATAGTGCCGGTGAGTTTACGCAATGCCTGCGACATCAACCGTGCGTGCAAACCCATTTTGCTGTCGCCCATTTCGCCTTCCAATTCGCCTTTCGGAACAAGTGCAGCTACGGAGTCAATAACAATAATATCAATGGCGCCAGAACGTATCAGGTGGTCGGCAATTTCAAGAGCCTGCTCCCCGTTGTCGGGCTGTGAAATCAACAGGTTCTCGGTATCAATGCCCAATTTTTCGGCATAGCTTTTATCAAATGCGTGCTCGGCATCAATAAAAGCTGCGAGCCCGCCTTTCTTTTGTGCTTCGGCAATCATGTGCATCGTCAGCGTGGTTTTACCCGATGATTCCGGCCCGTAGATTTCCGTTACGCGGCCACGCGGTATGCCGCCAATGCCCAGGGCAATATCCAGCCCAAGCGAACCGGTTGAAATGGCCGGTATGTCCATTACACGTTCATCGCTTAGTTTCATTACAGTTCCTTTGCCGTAAGCCTTTTCAAGTTTATCAAGGGTAAGCTGAAGCGCTTTTAATTTTTCTTTTGCGTCACTCATTAGTTCAGTATTTAATTATTGTGGTTGTTAATCCGGGGTTGAAATTACGACTAAGGTTTCCAAAAACAAACGCACCACTATTTTTGCGACAGTAGTTGTCAGTATTTGGATAACCGGTGCATACTAAACACGCCATTCTTTGGGTTCATTAAAAAGTGAGTATACTGCATGAAATTAGCTATGCTGAAGCGTTTTTTCAGAATCGTAATAAAAATAGTTGTCGCGCTGCTGGTAGTGGTGGGCGTGTTGTGCGTTATTTATCGCGACCTGGTAGGGTATGGACTGCGCCAGGCAAAAGGGCAACTCACCATAGTCCGGAAGGCCAAGCCGGTTGAAGAATATTTATCCGACCCGGCCTTTCCCGATTCGCTCAAACAAAAACTGCTGTTGATTGCCGAAGCCCGGCAGTTTGCCATCAATTCGCTTGGGCTGAACGACACGAAGAACTACACCACTATGTACGACCAGCAAGGCAAGGAAATCATGTGGGTGGTTACGGCCAGCGAACCCTTTCAGCTTAAAGAAAAGGAATGGAAGTTTCCGGTAGTGGGCGCCATGCCCTACAAAGGTTACTTTGACGAAGCGCGCGCCCGTGCCGAGCAAAAACAATTGGAAGATGAAGGTTGGGATGTAAACGTTCGCAACCCAGGCGGCTGGTCAACTTTAGGCTGGTTTACCGACCCGATTCTAAGCAACATGCTTTCGCGGTCAGAAGGCGACCTGGTTAGCCTGATTATTCATGAAATGGTTCACGCTACCATTTTTGTAAAAGATAGTGTTGACTTCAATGAAAACCTTGCCTCGTTTATTGGCGATAGGGGCGCAGAACAATTCTTGATTTCAAAATACGGAAAAGACAGCGAGCCGTATCATCAGTTTGTTCAGGAAGACAAGGAGTATATCAATTATGTCGACCACATATTACGGGGTTGCGTTTACCTCGATAGTGTTTACGCTGCTATGGCAGATAAACCAGTTGAAGAGAAAAAACAACTCAAGGAAGCCGCCATCCTGAAAATCATGGAAACTGCCGATACATTATCGTTTGATGCGCTGATCCGCCCTGGCAGTAAACATAAAACACTGCCAAACAATGCGTACTTCATGTCGTTCAGAAGGTATCAATCCAGGCAAGATGTTTTCCATGATGAGTGGCAGCAAAACTTCCGGGGCGATTTAAAGGCCTATATCCTCTACTTGGCAGACCGTTATCCGTTTTTATAGCGCCTTATTTCGCAGATTAAGGAATTGTTAAGAATATGAAGCCGGTTTTTCGGCCCCTGTTTTCTCCCTACTTTTGGAGAAAATTAGCCTGCCTTATGGGAAACAACCCCGTACACAAAGTGCTTGTTGTTGACGATGAAGAACCGATTCAGGAACTTTTGCGCTACAACCTCGAAAAAGATGGGTATGAAGTAAAAACTGCGGGCGATGGCTCAAAAGCCGTAGAGATTGCAAAAAGATTTCACCCTGATTTGGTGCTGCTCGACATAATGATGCCCAAAATGGATGGTGTGGAAACCTGCCGCTTGCTGCGCGAAATACCCCAACTTCAAAAAACATTTATTGTATTTCTTACAGCCCGCGCTGAAGAATATTCGGAAGTGGCTGCGTTTGATGTTGGCGCTGATGATTATATTACCAAGCCTATTAAACCGCGTGCCTTGCTAAGTCGTATCGGTGCATTGTTCAGAAGAGAAGTAAAAAAGGCTGAACCATCAGGCGCTATTTCTATTGGTAACTTAATTATAGACAGAACCAGCTATACCGTTAAAGTTGACGGCAATGAGGTAAGTCTTCCTAAAAAAGAATTTGAACTATTGTATTTTCTCGCCAGCAACCCCAATAAAGTATTCAGTCGCGAAGACCTGCTGCTAAATATTTGGGGGTCGGATGTGTACGTGCTTGCCCGAACAGTTGATGTGCACATTCGCAAAGTGCGCGAAAAAATCGGTGAAGACCATATCACTACCGTGAAAGGCGTGGGGTATAAATTCAACCTGAATTAATCTTAAAAATTTAATAATTTAAGGTCTTGTTTTACAGAAAACCTTAATCAGTAAACGGGTTGCAAATGAACATGAAAACCCAATCAATACATTTTCAAATTAACAATGGTTTATAACTCAAGGGTACTGGCTTTATTACTGGCAATTTGCATTGCGGTAATCACAACCCTCGTTCTTTCCTTGTTTAAAGAAGCGGACACCACCATGTTGCTGGTTGCTTTTGGTGTTAGTTTTTTGATTTCCTGTCTGCTAATCTTTATTGCACTTGAATTTCTGATTTTCCGTGAGGTGAATAAAATTTATAAACTCATGGAAAAGCTGCGCAAAAAGAAATTGAACAAACTCAACAAGCATAAATCAGGAATATTTAACCCATTGGAAAAGATTAATGAAGAGATTTTCTCTTTTGCAGAATTGAAACAACAGGAAATTGACGAACTGAAAAAACTCGAAGTGTTTCGGAAAGAATTTATTGCAGATGTTTCGCACGAATTGAAGACACCCATTTTTGCAGCCCAGGGTTTTGTACATACGTTGCTCGATGGCGCGATGGACGATAAAGCCGTGCGTGCCCGCTTTCTTGAAAAAGCCGCAAAAAGTTTAGACGGCCTCGATGCGCTTGTGCAGGATTTGCTCACGCTCTCGCATATCGAAACCGGCCAAATTAAAATGAAGTTTGAGAACATCGATATGTACAAACTCACGCAAGAAGTTTTTGAGCAATTTGAAAGCAAAGCCAACAAACGCAATATCGTTTTTCGTATCGACAACAAGCCCGGTAAGGTGCGGGTACATGCCGACTGGCAACGGATTTTCCAGGTAATGACTAACTTAGTGTCCAACGCAGTAAAGCACTCGCATGAAGGCGGAGAAATTGTGGTAAGTTTTGAGATATCAAAAAAATATGTGACCACGCATGTGCGCGATTTCGGTGAGGGTATTCCCCCTGAACATATCAACCGGATATTTGAGCGCTTTTACCGGGTAGATAAAAGCCGCAGTCGCGAAAAAGGCGGCACGGGCTTAGGGTTGGCCATTGTAAAGCACATCCTCGAAAACCACCACACCGTAGCGGAAGCGCAGAGCACACCCGGCAAAGGCTCGGATTTCAGTTTCAGGCTGCCTCGCGTATAAATTGGTTGCTACTATTTGGTGTTACGCAAACCTTTAAAACTTTGCGTTTTTCTTAGCGTTCTTTGCGACTTTGCGAGAAAATATCGGCAACATCAGTTAAATGGCTACCACATTGAAAAAACTTTCAGTTTCATCATTAGTCCTCTGGGAAGACAACGATTTTATCGCGGTTAATAAACCACCGTTTCTTTCCACCCTTGACGATAGGGTTAACCCACAAAACCTGTTGGCCTTGGTCAGAACACACTGCGAAACCGCCCAGGCGTGCCACCGGTTAGATAAGGATACCTCCGGGGTTATTGTTTTTGCAAAACGTCCTGAAGCCTATCGCCACCTCAGTATGCAGTTTGAGCACCGCAAGGTCGAAAAGGTGTATCATGCTATCGTAGATGGCGTTCATGATTTTAAACAGCATTTGGTAAATGCGCCCATATTGGCCGCCCCGGATGGCGTAGTGAAAATCAGCAAGCGCGATGGCAAACCCGCTCAGACCTATTTTACTACACTGGAAGTGTATCGGCAGCATACTTTAATAGAGTGCCGGCCCATAACCGGCCGAATGCACCAAATCAGGGTTCACCTCTCATTATTAAATGCCTCCATTACAGGCGATGAGCAATATGGTGGAAAGCCCCTGTATTTATCGGCCATAAAACGCGGCTTTAACCTGAAGAAGTTTACCGAGGAGCAACCCCTTATGAAACGTATGGCTCTCCATGCAAAGTCGCTGATTTTCAATTCGATGGAAGATATTCCGGTAACAATCGAAGCCCCTTACCCCAAGGATTTTCAGGCCATTATCCGCCAGTTGGAAACCAACCGGTAAGATGGCTTTTGCTAAAAAATCGGGCTTATTTGCTTTTCCAATTCACTCCGATTACCTTTGTGTCCCTTTTTAAAGGAGAGGGTGTAATTTATCGATTTTAAAGTAAAAAAACGTGGATCATCAGAGCTATAAAACCACTCACGCCAACAAGGCAACCGTAGAAAAAGCGTGGGTTTTGGTAGATGCAAAAGATAAAGTGCTTGGCCGTGTAGCCAGCCAGATTGCGCACATTATTAAAGGCAAGCACAAAACCAGCTACTCACCGCATGTTGATTGTGGCGATCATGTAGTGGTTATCAATGCCGAAAAAGTAAAAATGACCGGTAAGAAATGGACTGACCGTGTGATTTTCACACACTCCGGTTATCCGGGCGGACAGCGGGAACACACCCCTGCCAACATCCGCAGAAAACATCCTGAACGTTTGGTTGAACATGCCGTGCGTGGCATGTTGCCTAAAAATCGTTTAGGACGCGAGCTTTTCCGCAGCCTGCATGTGTATGCCGGCACGGAACATCCGCACACAGCACAGCAACCAACAGAAATAAAACTATAATAAATGGAGATTTTCAACGCAACGGGTAGAAGGAAGACTTCTGTAGCCAGGGTTTATGTAAAGCCTGGCAAAGGTGATATACACGTAAACGCCCGTGATCTCAAGGAATATTTTCCTTCAGAGATTCACCAGACACTGGTTAAGCAGCCATTGGCAGCGCTTAAAGCCGAGAATCAGTACGATGTAACCATTAACGTTGAAGGCGGTGGCATTAAAGGCCAGGCTGAAGCCGTTCGATTGGGCATTTCACGGGCTCTTGTGGCCGCAAATGCTGAAAACAAACCTGTACTGCGTAAAGAAGGGTTCATTACCCGCGACTCGCGTATGGTAGAACGTAAGAAGCCGGGAAGAAGAAAGGCCAGAAGGAGATTCCAGTTCAGCAAACGTTAATCGTAAACATCAACACATGGGAAAGAAACTAACTTATCAGGATTTATTGGAAGCCGGTGTTCATTTTGGGCACTTAACCCGCAAATGGAACCCGAAGATGGCCGAGTACATCTTCATGGAAAACAACGGCATACACATTATTGACCTGCACAAATCATTGGCATGTTTGGAAGAGGCGGCATTCGCCATGAAAAACATCGTGCGTTCAGGTCGTAAAATTATGTTTGTAGCCACTAAAAAGCAGGCTAAAGACATCGTAACCGAAGAGGCAAAGCGCCTTAACATGCCGTATGTAACCGAGCGTTGGCTGGGTGGTATGCTTACCAACTTTGCTACTATTCGTAAGTCATTAAAAAAGCTGTCGCAGATTGAAAAACTGATGAAAGATGAGGCTTACCTTAATCTTCAAAAGAAAGAGCGCCTCACCTTAACCCGCGAAAAAGCGAAACTTGAAAAGCAGCTTGGCGGTATTGTTGACCTGAACAGGTTGCCGGCAGCGCTTTTTGTTATCGATGTAAAGCGCGAACACATTGCCGTAGCCGAAGCGCAGAAACTGAACATTCCGGTATTTGCTATGGTAGATACTAACTCTGACCCTACTACGGTAGATTTCCCGATTCCCGCCAATGACGATGCCTTTAAATCAATTTCGTTGATTACCGGTTATATCGGTGGCGTAATTGAAGAAGCCTTACAGGAGCGTAAGAAGGAGAAGGAAGAGGCTTCGTTGAAGAAAGAAGAAGAGGAAAAGCGTAAAGTAGATACGGCCGTTGAAGAGGCAAAATAAGAACAGCGACTGAATTGGTAATGTAATTCAATCGCCTGGCGATAAACTCAGAATAAACATCGGCCCTTCAGTCGGTGTTTATTTTTTTAACCGAAGCGGTATAACTAAATATTAACTGTAAAATTTAAAATTATAAAGCGATGTCAATTTCAGCACAAGATGTAAACAAACTCAGGCAAATGACCGGAGCCGGTATGATGGATTGTAAAAAAGCCCTTACCGAAGCCGAAGGCGATTTTGAAAAAGCCATTGAGATATTAAGAAAGAAAGGTCAGAAAGTATCGGCTTCCCGTTCCGACAGAGAAGCGAAAGAAGGTTCGGTATTTGTGAAAGTAAGTGACGATAAAAAAGAAGCCGTGTTAATAGCCCTGAATTGCGAAACCGATTTTGTGGCGAAGAACGAAGAGTTTCAATCGTTAGGAAAACTTGTTGCCGATACCGCTTTTGCCAACAAGCCGGCTGATAAAGATGCGTTGCTGGCGCTTAAAGCAGGCGACCTTACCCTGAACGACAAGATTGTTGAGCTGGTAGGTAAGATTGGTGAGAAGATTGAAGTAAGCGAGTTTGTACACATGAAAGGCGAAGCGGTTGTTCCGTATATCCATGCCGGTGCAAAATTAGGTGTGTTGGTATCGCTCAAGGGTGTTAACGGTACGGATGTTACCGATGCTGGTAAAGATATAGGTATGCAGATTGCCGCCATGAACCCCGTGGCTGTTGACGAAACCTCCGTTGATAAAACCGTGATTGAAAAGGAACTTGAAATAGCCAAAGCGCAAATCTTAGCTGAAGGCAAACCTGAAAACATGGTAGAGAAAATTGCGCAGGGTAAACTGAACAGGTTCTTTAAAGACAACACCCTGTTGCCCCAGGCATTTGTTAAAGATAGCAGCAAAACAGTAGCGCAATATTTAGACAGCGTTTCAAAAGGGTTAACTGTTGCCGAATTTAAGCGTGTTTCAATCGGGTAATACCGGTAGTTTTATAAAGAAAAATGAAAAGGAGTTCTGTTTGGACTCCTTTTTTTATAGCTGCCCGGTTTTAAAACCATTGCTTCATGTTAAGTATTACGTTATCTTCAATAGACTAAATGCAACCATGAACAAAAAAGAATGCCCCTCATGCGCGATGGAGATTGATGTGAACAGTAAGGTTTGTCCGGTTTGCAGCTATGAGTTTCCGAAATCAAATACGGCTGCACGCTGGATTGTGCTTTTATTGGTGTTGCTGTTTGTGGTTTATATGTTAATGGGAATTTTTTAAAACAATGAAAGCGCCCGACCAATTGCAGTACATTCATGAAGTGGTGTTCACTACTTCGCGCAGCAGCGGCCCCGGTGGGCAGAATGTAAACAAGGTAAACACAAAAGTAACCCTGAAGTGGGATGTGCTCAATTCAACCGCTGTTACAGATGAGCAGCGCCTTCTCATCCGCGAAAAGCTGGAATCTCATTTTACAAAAGATGGCGTGTTGATGCTAATGGCGCAAGACAAGCGGTCGCAATTAGCAAATAAAGAAGCGGTATTGCACAGACTTGACCAGTTATTGAAGAAAGCATTTGTAAGAAAAAAAGTTCGTAAGGCAACCAAGCCGTCAAAAACTTCAGTCAGGAAACGACTTGAATCAAAGAAACAGCAATCAGAAAAAAAGCAGTGGCGCAAGAAACTTTAACAGGCATCTCTAAAAACTCCTTGTGCCCTTCTCCAAAAGGAGAAGGAACGGGGTTGAGGTTATTAAAAGCAAGGTTTTTAGAGATGCTCTAACTCACCAATCTCCCCCGTCTTTGTTAACAAACTGAAGTTTATCGGTAAACGCCTGGTCGAGCAGGCCAAGCATATTGGGTTTACACCAATCGGGGTGGAGCAGCGTGCCGCTGTTTTTTGTAGAGTAACTCGTCAGGCTTTCTCTCTCGGTAATAATTTTGTACCCGATGTTGCCCGTTAGTTGAATGTTTTGAACAGTTACGCGGTAACGGCCATCGCGAACATCAACCGTTACGTTGCTGCTATACCTGCCGGTTTGAATAATGGGTGGTGTTCCTACCTGGCTGAACTGAAATTTTTTATAATCGACAATTACATCGTTCATGTTGAACGAGATACCGGTTTCGGTAGGCTTTATGTTTGAGATGTAATCTTGTTTTTGATAGTATTCCGAAAGTTTGGCGGCAGTAATACCTTCTTCCGTAAACACCTTCTGGTAAATGATTTCCTGGTCTTCAACTTTAAAATTTCCGAAGGTGGTGGGTTGCGCCAGCGCCATTGAAGCCAGCAGCATGAAAAATATGGGTAACGTTCTCATGGTCTAAAAATACAAAGGGATAGCGGCTCATCAAAAACCTGTTATTGGGTATTTTTATTTCATTTAACGCAATAAGCACTATAATCTATATGCCTGTTAACGAAGCTATTAACCATTCATCGCCCCGACAGGCAATACGTGTTAATTTAAGAGATTTGTCATATTTTTTAATTAAGTATGTAAGCTGGAAAAACGGCCTTTTATGAAATTGCACCTAACCCGCTCGGCCGACTTCAACGTGCTGTTGGTCGCCCTGATGTATTATGTTGCTGCCGAAACAGGCTTTTTGCTTTCTTTTGAAAGCATACAGGCATTACCATTTTGGCCGCCTGCCGGCATTGCGCTGGCTATGGTGATATTAAAAGGCAGAAAAGTATGGCCGGGTATTGCCATCGGCTCGCTGATTATAATTGTAAAGAGCGCCTGGTTCGGTTCTGTCGACTCGGTTCAAATGCTGATGGCCGTTACTTCCATCATTACGGTTTCGGCTGTACTGGAGGCAATTGCAGGCGAATATTTATTCGGAAGGTTGGTGAAGAGCACCTATCCGTTTGCAAAAGCCATTCATATATTCCAGTTCCTGTTTATTACGTTATTGATTTCGTGGATTAGTACAGGGGGCACGGTGCTGGCACTAACTATGTCCGGTGTGTTGGCATCACCCGAATGGGCGAGCGCGTTAATCACCTTGTGGATGCGCAACGTGGTGGGTATTTTATTGTTCTGCCCGTTGTTATTGGCGTTGCCCGGTGAGTGGACAAAACCTTCGCTGCTTCGGATGGTGGAGATGATACTATTCCCGGTGAGTTGCAGTGCGGTTTTCTTTTTACTACGGTTGGAATCATTAGCGCAGGTGGCGCCTTATGCTATGGCCTTTGTGGCTATTCCTTTTCTGTTGTGGATGGCGTTTCGTTTTGAAGTGGTGGTGGCGATAGCCGGGTATATGGTGGCGTCATTAGCTGCGATTTATTTTACCAGTCAGCAGGCCGGGCCATTTTACCTGCCGGAACTGGAAGCGGACTCGATTGCGCTATTGCAGGTTTATGTTGTTGTGATTTCTGTTTCAACACTTGTGTTATCGGCTGCCGTGCGTGAGCGACAGCAAGCGCAGCAAGCGTTAGAAAAACTTAGTGAGAACTTAGAAGCGGCCGTGCAGCATCGCACAAAAGAACTGGAAGGTGAAATTCAGCATCGCCAGGAGGCGCAAAACAAATTACAGAGTACAAACGAAGAACTTGTAAAACGCAATACCGAGCTGGATAATTTTGTGTATAGCGTTTCGCACGATTTACGCGCACCCATTGCCTCCATACTTGGTTTGGTTAACCTGGCAAAAACCGACTCCAGCGCCAACGTGAAAACCATGTACTTAGATATGATGGAGAAGAGCGCCCGCCAGCAAGATCATTTTATCCGGGAGATACTGGATCAATCGCGCAATGCCCGGTTGGAAGTAAAGCGCGAGCCTGTTCAATTCAAAACCTTGATTGAAGAAGCCTTTGAACAGGTAGATTACGCTAACCTGAATGGAAAACAGGTAGAGAAAGTGATTAACGTAGACCAGCACGAACCTTTTTATAGCGATAAGTGGCGGTTGAAAGTTATCCTGAACAATGTTATCTCCAACGCCATTCGTTATAAGAATGGTAAAGACCCTGTTGTAAAAGTAAATGCACGTATTGACCGCCATCGCGTGAAGCTAACCATACAGGATAACGGTAAAGGCATTGAGAAGAAGCACCTCTCGCAGTTGGGAAAAATGTTTTATCGTGCTACCGATGAAGGCGCAGGCAGCGGCCTGGGGCTGTACATTGTAAAAGAAGCATTAAATAAATTAAAAGGCTCTATGGCCATTGAATCGGAAGAAGGCCTTGGCACTACGGTAAATTTTGAAATACCTGAAATAAAGTTAAATTGATAATTTCGCAAATACCGTTCCGGCAATAAATGCCTGGATGATGCCGTAGAGCAACCACGTAAAAATCATAAAGAAAGAAATATCAATGGCGCTGAAGGTTAGCCAAAGCACCGGCACCATAGCCACTACACCATAAACAATAGCCACTTCAAGTGCGCGAAGCCATGCGCTACCGGTAAACAAATCTTTGTAGCGTTCCCAAAACCATTTCAATGCCGTACTAAGAACAAAGGGGTGCGCATAAAATAGCCAGTCGGTTTCAAATGACGAGGCACGAAATACCGAATTGTAATATTCTTCCATCAGGTGTGGAAAAAAGAAAATAGCAATATAGAGCAAACCCATGCTGACAATCAGCACCAGGAAGCCGGCTAACAAAATGGCAGTAATGTTTTTTCCCATGACGGTAAGTTTAATTGTCCGAAACTAATACGATTATCGAAATCAGTACCTGACGATTGTCAGGGTATCAGGCAGTATTGTCAGAATCTTTTAGAAATCCAGACAGCATCGTCAGGAGGGGAAGTCGATTAAACAGGAGAGCGATATTGTTTTTAGATTTTTTTCGTACATTCATCAAACGCAAAAAAGCCCATGCGGAGTAAAAAGTTCGTTTTTAGGCTGTATTGCAACAAAACTAACCCCAAACCCAAATTTAAGCGCTATGAATTTTAAGCCTGTAATGAAATCCAAAGAAGAACTTGAAGCTGGTCAGACAAAATATGAACCGGTAACGAAATACATGGTGGGTGCAGGTAACCTCATCATGTTCAGCCCCGACCAGACCATTCAGGAAGTAATTGATGTTATCATTAATAAAGGAATATCCGGTGCCCCGGTGCTGGATAAAGACCGTAAGCTGGTGGGAATTATTTCAGAAAAAGATTGCCTCCGCATTATTGTTGACCAGGCGTATCATAATTTACCTGCGTCCGATCGCAAAGTTTCGGATTATATGACGGCTCAGGTAAAAACGCTTTCCTCCGATAGCAATGTGGTGGAGGCGGCTACTGAATTTCTCAACAGCCCGGTAAGGCGTTTGCCCATTCTTGAAAATGGTGTGCTCATCGGGCAGGTTAGTCGCAGGGATATTTTAAAGGCAGCAAAAAATATAAACCAGACAACCTGGTAAAAAATAATAACCCGTCAGACTGCACTAAGTGGTCTGACGGGTTATGGAATCAATTTATTGCTGCAACGCTGCCGGGTTTGTTAATTGTCCGAGAAACAGGATTGCCCCGGTGTGCTTTTCGCGAATCATAAACAGAAAGGGTTTGTCAATAGTGATTTTTGTGGGGATGGATGGCCCGGCAGTGGTGGTTACCATGCCGATAGCTGTTGCCGCAGCCGCTTCCGAACCTTCTTCATTTACCTCTAAAAAGGATTGATGAATAACACGGCTAACCTCGATGGGGGGCAGTTGCTCCACAAACAGCAATGGGAAGCCCTGCGTTTCCATTCCCAATTGTTCAAGCGATGATTTGAGGTCATCCTTCCAGGTCATTTTAAACTTAGGCAGTTCAAGTTCAATACTGATTGAATCAGCTTCATTAATTACGTTGTTGAGGGTTTGCGCGTTAAGCGTTTTGGTTAGTGAAGTTATTCCTGAATAATCAGTTGGCATTAGTATAGTAAACCTGAATTGCCCGTTGCCATAGGGTATGTCGGCCAGTTGAAAATCCTGTGTGGATTTGTACTTCATAGTTACTCCTTTCGAGAACATCATGTCAACCTCTGTGGTTGTTCCGTTCAACGTAGTGAACAGAGCCTTTTTTGTTCTGGATTTATCGAACTTGTGCATCCAGTCGCCTTTAAAGTAAATGGCGTTCACCAGAAACATTATCTCATCCGGGTCTATTTGGCCAATAAGATTTTTAATACGGTTGTTGGTTTTACTTTCCACCCACTTGTTGATAACATCTTTTGAGGCAGAATTTGTAAAATCAAGACCCTGTATTTTGCCATCGTAATAATTTTCAATTACAGAAGCGAAAGGAGGATTAACAGTTAACGTATTTTCATACCACACCGAATTGGCCAGGCCAAAGTTGACCTTCCTGTCCATAGACAAAAGAAGGTTGGTAAGGTCTTTGAATCCTTCATTCACTTCGTTGACAGTTAAATCTCCGAAATCAATGGTGTTAAGAATGCTCTGGCGCACTTCGTCATCCGCACCATTCAGCACCATACCCAGCGCTATGCTAACACTAAGCGGTGAAATAAATGAATTATCGGTGGGGTCGGAGGGTAGCTTCCTGAACAGGTTAAAGGCAAAATTGTTTGCGCCTTGCGACACCTGTACCTCAGCAGCTGAGAGCGTTCTCAGGTTGGGCGCATTATCAGGCTCAACCCCGCTATCGTGGCAGGCAAACAAAATAACCAACGGTAGAATCAGTATTAATCTTTTAAACGGCTTCATGGTCTTGTATTTTTTGTTCTTAACCACTTAGACACGGCATAGGCGCAAAAGGTTGGAAAAGAACCCACAACTTTTTACACAAGAAACGCTGACACTCTTTCGATTGCGTTTATAGCGGTTGGATGGTTAATCCTTCTTCTTCTTAAACGCAGCCTTCACGGCATTTTCCAGTTCTTTGCCCGCTTTTTTCAGGCTTGCTTCCACTTCCTTCCAGCGGTCTTTGTTTTCGGCCTGGTTTTTTAGTTTTTCAGCGGCCTGTTTCAGGTCTTCGTATTTCTCTTCAAACTCCTTATTGAGTTTGTCGCCTGCTTCATTAAGTTCTTCTAAGAACTTATCTACCTTTTTGCCAAAGCTGTGAAACAACTTTTCTGCCTTGCCTTCTTGTTCTGCCATATCGGGTAACGTTAAAAGTTTAGTCAAATTAAAACGATATAGGTTGTTACGCAAAAAACGGTGTTTTGTTGTAGCCTATGTTATGTAATCTTCGCCACTCACGCAGTGATGCCTTCAGCATAAGGCACAAAGAAAATGTTACAAGCCATCTCAAAAATCAGGTTGTCATCGCGGACTTGATCCGCGATCCCGTAAAAAAGCCAAAAAAAAACAGATTCCGGGTCAAGCCCGGAATGACAAATTTGTTCTATATGATTTTTGAGATGGCTTGTAGTTTTTTCCGGAGCCCGTGCTTATGGCAGAAGGCAATCAAATATATTTTTAGTGCCTTTGTGCCTTCGTGGCGGGAAGAGAGGCTTCTGAAATGATTCAAATCTCTGTTGGGGGTGAGGTAAAATTCCCTTTTCGTTCTAACTTGCTGCCATGAAAAGTGCTGTTTCGATAAAGCGAATTTCCCTTGTTTTAATCATGTTGGCCGCCTTGTTGTTTACCGATTGCGCATCGCAAAAAAAACATAAGCGATTAAAGCCCGGCAAACCCATTCCATGTCCGCAAAAAGATTGCTGATGAACCTGACTAAGATTGTTATCGCGATAGACGGATACTCGGCCTGTGGAAAAAGCACTACGGCTAAGGAGGCTGCAAAGGTTTTAGGCTACCGCTATATCGACTCCGGGGCTATGTACCGGGCTGTAACCCTGTACTTTCTCAATCATCATGTGGCGCTCACCAATCCAAAAGAAATAAGCCGTGCGTTGCAGCAAATCAACATTTCGTTTAAAATAAATGCCAAAGGTGCAACCGAAACATTTCTGAACGGCTTGAGCGTGGAAGAAGAAATCCGCCAGTTGCGCGTGTCGGAGCAGGTAAGCCCGGTGAGCACCATTAAAGAAGTGCGCGAAGCTATGGTTGCGCAACAGCGCAAGTTGGGCAAGGAAAAAGGCATTGTAATGGATGGCCGCGACATTGGCACCGTTGTTTTTCCAGAGGCCGAACTTAAACTATTCATGATGGCCGATATGCAGGTGCGTGCATACCGCAGGCAGCGCGAGTGGCTGGAACAAAACCGGCTTGTTGACCTGGATGACGTGATAGAGAACATTAAAAAGCGCGACCTGATAGACACCACCCGTGCCGAAAGCCCGCTGCGCCAGGCCGATGACGCCATTGTGATTGACACCACCCATATTACCGTTGATGAGCAGGTGGACGAGGTGGTGCGGCTCGCTTTTTCCAGGATTGTTTCGATGCGAAAAACAACCCGGTAACAGGGGAGAGTTAATCACATTTTTTACTGCCGAAAATCAGGTCTTCCAGCACGCGAAAGCCTTTTTAATATCGTATTTATCACTATTTTTGCCACCGGTCAAATCAAAACTATCACGCAGCGCATGGGCAAATTCATCCGGTTAAAGAAGGGCTTCGACATCAATCTTGCAGGTAAAGCCACTCCAAAAATTGCCAGTATAGAACAACCTGAAACGTTTGCAGTAAAACCAACCGATTTTCATGGCATTTATATGCCAAAAGTGGTTGTGCAGCAAGGCGACAACGTAAAAGCCGGTACTGTTCTGTTTCATGATAAAAAACACGAAAACATTGTTTTCACCGCCCCCGTAAGTGGCGAGGTGGTAGAAATAAAACGTGGCGAAAAGCGCAAATTGCTTGAAGTAAAAATTCTTGCCGACAAGCAGGTTGAATATGTTCAGTTCGATAAGTATTCGGTTTCTGACATTACCAATCTGACCCGTGAAAAAGCGCAGGAACAACTGCTGAAAAGTGGTGTGTGGGTAAACTTAGTTCAGCGCCCGTTTGGGATTGTTGCCGACCCGGCCGAAAAGCCAAAGGCAATTTTTATTTCCGCTTTCGATTCAAGCCCGCTTGGCGCGGATTTTAATATCCTTTTTAAAGGACAGGAACAGTTTTTCCAGGTGGGTGTTGACATTCTGAAGAAGTTTACCGCTGGCGTTATTCATGTAAACGTTCACTCCGAACGCGAAATTTCACCTGTGTTCTCGCAAGTGAAGGGCGCGGAGCTTAACAAATTTTCAGGCCCGCACCCGTCAGGCTGTGTAGGTGTTCAAATCCACCACCTCGACCCTATTAACAAAGGAGATATAATCTGGACGATTTCGCCCGCAGGTGTAATCCAGGTTGGCAAACTTTTCCTTAACGGAGTTTACGATGCCTCTAAAGTAGTGGCCGTTGCCGGATCGGAAGTGAAGGAGCCGCAATATTATCAGACTTATTCAGGGGCTTGTGTAGGCAGGTTTTTAAACAATAATCTTAAACAAGAGCACGTGCGTGTTGTTTCGGGCAATGTGCTTACCGGTACAAACATTGGTAAAGATGGATACCTGGGGCATTTCGATCATGTTGTATCGGTAATTCCCGAAGGCGACTATTTTGAATTTCTCGGATGGATTAAGCCAACGGCAAGCAAACTGAGTTTTCATCGTGCGTTTGGTTTGTTCTCGTTCTTAACGGGCAAAAAAGAATTTGTGTTGGATAGCAATACCCGTGGCGAACTTCGTGCGTTTGTTCAAACCGGTGTGTTAGAGCGGGTTACCCCAATGGATATTTTGCCGACCTACTTGTTGAAATCAATACTTGCCGAAGATTACGATGAGATGGAAGCATTGGGTATCTACGAAGTAATTGAAGAAGACCTTGCGCTGTGCGAGTTTGTGGATGTATCCAAACACAACGTGCAAGCTATTATAAGAGAAGGAATTGATTTAATGCTGAACAGTTGATATGAAGTTTTTACGCGATTCATTAGATAAAGCCAAGCATAGCTTTGAGAAAGGCGGCAAGTACCACAAGTACTTCTACCTGTTTGAGGCATTGGATACCTTTACGTATTCACCCAACACGGTAACTCCGGCAACCGGAGCGCAAATACGCGATGCCGTTGATTTGAAACGCCTGATGATGACGGTGGTTATCGCCATGATTCCCTCCCTGGCGTTTGGTATATATAACGTAGGGTATCAATATGCGCTTGCAACCGGCCAGCAATTAGCTATGGGCGATATGATTGTTACCGGGTTGATTAAAGTTCTCCCTATTATTATTGTAGCCTATGCTGCCGGTGGTTTGGTTGAAGCCGTGTTTGCAGTTTTCCGTAAGCACCCGATCAACGAAGGATTCTTAGTAACCGGTATGCTTATTCCATTGGTAATGCCTCCCGATATTCCGTTATGGCAGGTGGCAGTGGCCAGCATTTTTGCAGTGGTAATAGCAAAAGAAGCTTTTGGCGGAACAGGCATGAACATTTTAAACGTAGCTCTTACGGCACGCGCGTTCCTGTACTTTGCTTACCCGTTGCAGATTTCCGGTGAGGTGTGGACGCATCTGCCGAAAGGCGCAGAAACAGTTGCCGGTTATTCAGGCGCAACACCATTGGCGGTGGCCTACGAGGCTTCGGCAAGTGGCGAAAGTGTAGTGCAGGCGCTTAACGCATTCGGTTCGGGTTGGGCTAACGACCTGTATAGTTTTTCCAATATGTTCTTTGGCTTTATGCCCGGCAGTATTGGCGAAACCTCTACCCTTATGTGTTTGATTGGTGGATTGATTTTAGTGGCTACCGGTGTAGGCAGTTGGAAAATTATAGTGAGCGTTTTTGCCGGTGCGTATGGCATGGGCGCTTTTCTGAACTTAGTAGCGGTTAATGAATTTATGGCTATGCCGGCTTACTACCACTTAGTAATTGGCGGGTTGGCATTTGGCGCAGTGTTTATGGCTACCGACCCCGTAACGGCAGCCCAAACAGAAACCGGCAAATGGGTTTACGGAATATTGATTGGTATTTTAACGGTGTTGATACGGGTGTTTAACCCCGCATACCCGGAAGGTATTATGCTGGCCATTTTGTTTATGAACGTAATGGCTCCGCTTATCGATTATATGGTAGTGAATGCAAACAAAAAACGGAGATTAAAACGTGCAACAGTCTAATTGGTATATCATCATGTATGCGGCTATCCTCACCATAGTGTGTGGTGGCTTGCTGGCGTTTGCTTCTGAAGGTCTTAAAGAAAGACAACAGGCAAACATTGCTCTTGAACAGAAAAAAAATATTCTGGGTACTGTAATGGTGGTTGACAAAACCCTCAATGTTGACGAGGTGTACGCCAACAAAGTGAAATCGTTTGTTGTGGATGCCAGCGGTAACGTGGTGGAAGGAGTAAGCGTAGGCGATGTGGTGGTGTCTTCCGAATATAAGAAGCCGGCCGACCAGCGTTTGTTGCCGGTGTATGAGTTTCGTAACGAATCTAATCCCGATAAAATTGATTATGTAGTGTTGCCCGTTTTTGGTTTTGGTCTGTGGGATAATATCTGGGGCTTTGTGGCTTTGCAGGAAGACCTGAACACTATTGAAGGTGTATCATTTCAACATAAATCAGAAACACCGGGGTTGGGTGCACGAATTGATTCAAAAGATATTCAGGATAGGTATAAGGGAAAATCTATTTATGACGGAGCAACCCTGGTTTCTGTTACCATGATGAAAGGTGAAGGAGTTAATTACTCCCACGATCAGCATAAAGTAGATGGCATGTCGGGTGCAACGTTAACAGCAAAGGGCATAAACGTAATGCTGACCGACTACCTGGCGTTATATGAAAACTACCTGAAGCGGGTGAAAGCCGGCAGTGCTACTGCCAACGTAGAAGACCCCGTGCTTGAAGAATCAGAAGAACCAGTATCATCAGACGAAACTAACTAATATTATGAGTACAGAAGTAGCTGAAGTAAAGGAAGTAAAAACAAGTGAGCCGCTGTTCTCGAAGAAGAACCGCAAACTTGTAACCAACCCGTTGGATATTGATAACCCGATTACGGTTCAGGTATTGGGTATATGTTCTGCACTTGCTGTAACCACGCAGATGAAGCCTGCTTTTACTATGGCAGTGAGTTTAGTAGTGGTATTGATTGCCTCCAGCATGGCAATTTCGGTATTGCGTAACACCATTCCTTCGCGTATTCGTATTGTGGTGCAGTTAGCTGTAATTGCAACATTTGTTATCATGGTTGACCAGGTGCTGAAAGCCTTTGTTTACGATGTATCAAAACAACTTTCGGTGTTTGTGGGGTTGATTATAACCAACTGTATTGTGATGGGGCGCTTAGAAGCCTTTTCGATGGGAAATAAAATAGGCCCTTCCTTTATGGATGGATTGGGTAACGGATTGGGGTACGGCATTATCCTGATGCTCGTTGCTTTCTTCCGCGAATTGTTAGGCTCTGGTGCTGTTTTCGGATTTAAAATATTTGAAAGCATTGGCCTTACCTATCCCGGAAACGGATTATTGTTGTTGCCGGCCGGAGCTTGTATTGTGGTGGGCATTATCATCTGGGTTCAACGTTCATTAAACGGATATCGCGAAAGTAATTAAGAGTATTATGGAAAATCTGATTAGCATAGGTGTACGCTCTATTTTTATCGACAACATGATCTTTGCCTACTTCTTAGGCATGTGTTCATATTTAGCCGTATCTAAAAAAGTAACAACCGCGTTTGGTTTGGGTGTAGCCGTTGTGTTTGTTCTGGCTGTTATCATACCGATAAACTGGTTGATTCAAAAATATGTATTGAACGAAGGCGCGTTGGTATGGATCAACTCTGATTTTGCAAGTATCGATCTCGGTTTTTTGCAGTTCATTGTATTCATTGCGGTAATTGCTGCCATAGTTCAGTTAATTGAAATGGTTATTGAAAAATTCTCACCTGCCTTATATGGTTCGTTAGGTATTTTCCTTCCGCTCATTGCGGTGAACTGTGCCATTATGGGAGGCGCCCTGTTTATGGTGGGCAGGCCATACAATTTAACAGAAGCAACAGTTTATGGAGTTGGTTCCGGTATAGGGTGGTTGCTGGCCATTGTTGCCCTGGCCGGTATTCGCGAGAAGATGAAATACTCAAACGTTCCCGGCCCGCTTCGCGGATTGGGCATCACGTTTATTTTAGTGGGCCTGATGTCCTTAGGTTTCCTGAGTTTTATGGGATTCTCGTTATAGGCACTTGAAAAAATGATTTAGTAAGGCTTCTGTAGTATAGCGGAAGCCTTTTTTTATTCAGGGAGTTTAAAACTTACTTTTAACTTTACTACATGCAAACCATCAGTGCAGCACTTCTTTCGTTTGGTATGTCGGGCAGGGTATTTCACGCTCCGTTTATTGATGAACACCCCGGATTTATTCTTGTTGGTTCGTGGGAACGCTCAGCAAAAACGATACAACAATTTTATCCGAAGACGAAAAGCTATTCTTCGCTGGAAGCCTTGCTGCAGGATGATACTATAGACCTTGTTGTAGTGAACACACCTACCTACACACACTACGAGTTTGCAAAATCAGCGCTTGAGGCGGGTAAACATGTTGTGGTGGAAAAAGCGTTCACAGCCACAGCAGATGAAGCAGAAGAACTGAAAGCCCTGGCGGAAAAAAAGAACAGGAAGCTGTCGGTTTTTCAAAACCGGAGATGGGACAGTGATTTTAAAACGGTTCAGCAAATTGTTGATAAAGGTGTTCTTGGAAATCCTGTGGAGGTTTCATTTTCCTACGACCGTTATAATCCCGCTCTCAGCCCCAAGCTGCACAAGGAGATACTACGTCCCGGGACAGGTGTTGTGCATGACCTGGGGCCGCATCTTATTGATCAGGCGCTTGTGCTGTTTAAAATGCCATTAGCTGTTTTTGCCGACATTGCCGTTACCCGCCCGTCTTCGCAGGTGGCTGATTATTTCGAGATATTGCTGTTCTACCCTTCATGGCGGGTTCGGCTGAGAGCCGGGTATTTTGTACGCGAACCTGCACCCTCTTATATGGTACATGGCACGAAGGGCTCGTTTCTTAAAACACGGGCCGATGTGCAGGAAACCGATTTGCAGGCTGGTAAAAAACCATCAAAACCTGGTTGGGGCATTGAGCCGAAACAAGAACAGGGATTACTGCATACCGAAATTGACGCCTGCCTGCCGGACAGGCAGGGGAAAGTTGTTCGCGAAAGAATAGAAACCCTTCCCGGTAATTACATGGAATATTATGACGGCATCTATCGTTCTCTTGTACACGATGAGCAGGTTCCGGTAACTGCCGAAGAAGGCGTGCGGGTAATGCGCATCATAGACGGAGCGTTTAAAAGTTATACTGAAAAGAGAATTATTGAGATAACCTGATCACTACAACCCGGCTGCTTTTCTAAACAAGCATTAAACTATACAACTATGGAATCTTCTTTCAGAAAAACACTCCGTTACTTTTTTAGCGGTATGTTATTTATTGTGCCCGTTGCGGCAACGGGTTATGTCATTTATTTTTTGTTTACCTGGTTAGATAACCTGTTGGGGATTCCCTATCCCGGTGTTGGGTTTGTCATCATCATCGGGGCCATTACCCTGTTTGGCTACCTCACGTCCAACCTGGCGTTTCAAACCATTGCTACCTGGCTTGACCATATCATTAACCGTATCCCGATGGTAAAGTTGATTTATTCTTCTGTCAAGGACTTAATTGGCGCATTTGTTGGCGATAAGAAAAAATTTAACAAGCCGGTATTGGTGTTGCTGAACAAAGAAAACAACCTGCACCAGATTGGGTTTGTAACGCAAAGCGATTTAAGTGAGTTAGGGTTGAACGATATGGTTTCGGTTTACCTCCCTCATGCGTACAATTTTTCAGGCGATCATTTTGTGCTTCATAAAGACCGTATCACCCCCCTTAACATGAGTGGCTCTGTGGCGATGAAGTATGTGGTATCGGGCGGAGTTTCGGGTTTTGTTAAAGAAGATAGTCCGCAGGAGTGAGGTACCTCAGCTGATAACCCCGGAGCCAATCAGTTCCTCGCCATCATACCACGCAGCAAACTGGCCGGGTGTGATGGCTTTTTGCGGCCGGTCGAAAATAATGTATAGCCCTTCTTCTCTTTTATGAAGCGTGCACGGCTCAAGCGGTTGCCGGTAGCGGATGCGGGCTATATAATTTCCTGATTCGCCAACCGAAAGTTTTAAATCTTCACGAACCCAATGCTCATCTTTATTCGGTATAAACAACCCTTTACGGTACAAGCCGGGATGATCTTCGCCCAACCCCATATAAAGAATGTTATGCCCGGTATCGGTGCCAATAACAAATAACGGTTTTGGCTGCCCGCCAATGTTCAGGCCCTTGCGCTGACCGATAGTATAAAAATGCGCACCGTTGTGTTCGCCTACTACTTCGCCCTCGCTTTGCTGATACGCATACGGTTTCGTTAATGAAACCAAATCATCTAACGACTGGCCATTGCTGTACACATTGGCCGTTTCGGGTATTACAATTGCTTTTCCTTTTTTAGAAGCTAAGCGTTGTTGCAGAAAATCGGGGAGATGCACCTTGCCGACAAAGCACAATCCCTGCGAATCTTTTTTATTGGCTGTGGCAAGCCCGGCTTTTTGTGCTATGTCGCGCACTTCGGGTTTTAGCAATTCGCCTATCGGGAAAAGCGCTTTCGAGAGTTGTTCCTGCGTAAGCTGACATAAAAAATAGCTCTGGTCTTTGTTGGGGTCTTTACCGGCCAACAGGCGATAAATTTTTTTACCCTGCCTGTCCGGCAGGCAGGCGCCAGCTTCCGTTTCCTCTCTACGGGCATAATGTCCAGTGGCTACATAATCAGCGCCCAGCGTTAGCGCGGCTTTTAAAAAAATATCAAACTTGATTTCGCGGTTGCAGAGCACATCGGGGTTGGGTGTGCGACCGGCCTGGTATTCGGCAAACATATAATCAACAATGCGCTCCTTGTATTCCTTACTTAAATCAATAGCCTGAAAGGGAATACCGAGGTGCTGCGCCACAATCATGGCATCGTTGCTGTCGTCAAGCCAGGGGCATTCGTTGCTGATGGTTACGGAGTCGTCATGCCAGTTTTTCATAAACATGCCGATAACCTCGTAGCCCTGCTCTTTTAATAAATAAGCCGCTACGCTGGAATCCACCCCGCCCGATAACCCGACAACAACTCTTTTTTTCATAGTGCAATTACCCCCTTTTTCAAATATCCTGCAACGAACGACAGGTAAAGCCATTTTTTAGATCAAAAGTTCAATTTTGTGCAAAGATAGGTGTATATACTTTACTTTATTTTAAAGTAAAACGTGATTAAAGCCCGGCTAAGTGATCCTGTCAGTTACCTTGATGCGATGTCTTACAAACAGTTGTTTATACAGTTTTTATTTTCGGTGCTCGCAGCAGGAGCAATAGGAAGTACCGATCCCCAACAATCTCTTCGGGAGCTGAATGATGTGATCGCGCAACGTGAAATTTTTTAACGGAAAAGCTGGCGAAAATCGAAACCTTGAAACGGAAAGCCCGGCAGTTGGAAGCAGAACAAAGGTTTTCAATTTATGAGGAGATATACGAAGAGTACAAGTCTTTTATTTATGATTCGGCCTTTCGTTATGCAAGCGTGCTTCAAACTAATGCGCAAGATCTCAATGACCCTGAAAAAATTGCCAGCAGCAAAATAAAGCTTGGATTTGTACTTGTTTCGTCCGGATTATTCCATGAAACGCTGGATACGCTTGCCACCGTACAGTTGAAGCATCTTAATGACAGTATGCGTGCTGAATATTATTTCCTGATGGCGCGTACACATTATGATCTTTCCGATTTCAGCGGGGATGATTTTTACAGGCCATATCATACGTCTTTTGGAAATGTTTATATGGCTTACAGCTTTGCATTTTCACCGGTTGCACTTATTACTTGAACACAGCAAAACATTTTCTCTAAATGTATAGCACCCAACTCATTATATATGTAGTAAACGGCCATTCGCGCCTGCATTGGGCTGTTTATTGCCTGCGCCCGCTTTTGGGGCAGGATTTCAACTATTTACCGAAGAACTCAAGGCATCAGGTAAGCCAAAAACCTGGTTTTTAGCCAAAAAACGCGGTTTTTTTAAGATCGGCCGCATGATTCTCATTTGTGCCCGGAGATTTTGAGTCTAATTATTTAAGCAAAAGTCTACCGAAGTCCGCTCCAGTCTAAAAATATGTGCTCAACCCAGAAATATGATGCTTTAAGGCATTTTTTGGCATAAAGTGTAAAAAAGTGGGTGAAAGTGGTTGGAAGTGGAGTAAAATTCCCTATGTTTGTTATCAAGGAATAGACAACCACTACAGTCCATGACCTTTTTCACCAGTGAATATGAAAGTAAACTCGATGCCAAAGGCAGGCTGGTACTGCCTTCGCGCGTAAAGGCCCAGCTCCCCGAAGGGGACAGCGAGCTGGTATTGCGCAGGGGTTTTGAGCGCTGCCTCATACTCTATCCTATGGTGGAATTCAAAAAGGTGTTTTCCAAAATTTCAGGGTTGAGCGAATTCAATGAAGAGTATCGCACACTTCAGCGGAACTTCTTTAGCGGAGCCGCTACGGTTGAGCTTGATGCCAACGGCCGTTTCTTGCTGCCGAAAAACATGCTCACCTATGCCCAGATTGAAAAAGATGTGATGCTGGTAGGCATGGGCAACAAAGTAGAGATATGGAATCCTTCGCTCTACGAGAAACACCTGATTGCAGACCCAAGTGAGTTGTCGAAACTGGCGCAGAAATACCTTGACGTGTAGAAATCATGGCATCGGACTATCACAAGCCGGTCATGCTACACGAATGTATCGAAGCGTTGAATATTCACCCCGAAGGCACATACATAGATGCGACTTTCGGAGGTGGCGGGCATAGCCTGGCTATGTTGGAACACATAAAAGGAGGAAGGCTGATTGCCTTCGACCAGGATGACGATGCCAGGCGCGAGGCAGAAAAAATCGCGCACCGTTCTTTCACATTCTGTCACGCCAACTTCAAATACTTGAAAAAGTTTTTGAAGCTGAACGGAGTAACCAGTGTGAACGGCATATTGGCCGATTTAGGTATCTCATCGCACCAGATTGACGAGCCGGGACGGGGATTTTCAACCCGTTATGATGGCCCGCTCGATATGCGAATGGATAAGAGCATCCCGGTAACGGCAGCAAAAATAGTAAACGAGTATGACGAAGCCGCGTTACACAAAATTCTGGGCATGTATGGTGAAATTAAAAATGCCCGAACTGTTGCCAATGCCATTACCCGCGAGCGTGTAAATAAAAAAATTGAGCGCACGGAAGAGTTGAGGCAGTTGCTGAACAGGTATGCTCCGCGTGGAAAAGAAAATAAATACTTCGCCCAGGTGTTTCAGGCGTTGCGCATGGAAGTGAATAACGAAATGCAGGCGCTGGAAGATTTTTTGCATCAGGCGGGCGAAGTGATGGAGAAAGGCGGAAGGCTGGTGGTGCTGTCCTACCACTCGTTGGAGGACAGAATGGTGAAAAACTTTATGAATAAAGGAAAAGTGTACGGAGAAGTGGAGAAAGATTTTTATGGAAATGTTTTAAAACCTTTTGAAGCCGTAAACCGGAAACCGGTTGAAGCCTCGGAAGAAGAGATAACAGAAAACAAAAGAGCGCGTAGTGCAAAATTGAGAATAGCAAAAAAAATATAACGAGATACGGGTTGCGAGTTCCGTGTTACAGGTTGTCAGATTAACCCTTACCCGAACCCCGAAACTCGAACCCCGTAACCCGAAACACGAACATGGCAGACAATAAATTCAGAATAGAACCAAAAGTAAAAACCAGGCGAAGCCAGGGCGGAGGTGTTTTTTCCGGGCTGGAAAAAAAGCTGAAGTTGGAGAATTATTTTGAAGAGGGTTTTCCTGTGCAGCATTTGCCTAAAATGATTTTTGTGCTCGTGCTGGGCTTGCTGTACATCAGCAATACGCATTATGCCGAAAAAACCGTTCGGAAAATTAACACTGTGCAGATTGAAGTTGAAGACTTGCGTGCAGACTACACCACTATGAAAGCCGACCTTATGTTTTCCAGTAAGCAATCGGAGGTGGCACGTAAGGTTAACGTATATGGATTGAAAGAAACGCTGCGGCCTCCGCATAAAATTGTAGTAAAGAAAGGTGAATATTAAAAAGTCCATATTGCTGCGTGTTCGGGTAGCCTTCCTGTTTGTGCTACTGTTTGCTATTGCCGTTGCGGTTAAGATTAACCACATCCAAATGGTGCAGGGCGACAAGTGGGTGGCTATGGGTGAACAGATTTCGTTCGACTATAAAAAAGTAAAAGCAACCCGAGGCAATATCTATTCCGATAACGGAAGTTTGTTGGCTACATCGTTGCCGTTTTATAAAGTAGCGTTTGATGCCACATTGCCAAACGAAAAAGTATTTGATGCCGGTGTAGATTCACTGGCGCGTAAGCTATCGGCTTTCTATAAGGATAAACCTTATCTTGAATACAAGCGCATGTTGATTGATGCGCGTAAATCCGGCAAGCAATACACCATAATCAACCGGAAACAAATCGGTTACCAGGATAAGAAGATGATGACGGAGTGGCCTATCTTCCGCGAAGGCCGTTTACGTGGTGGGGTAATCTTTGAAAAAGTAGATATTCGATACAGGCCGTTTGCTAACCTGGGCAGACGTACTATTGGTTTTGTAAATGAAAATGAAAAAGGTGCCGGACTGGAATACAGCTTCAACGAACAGTTAAGCGGGCAGGATGGATACGCCTACTATCAAAAAATTGCCGGTGGTGTGTGGAAACCTGTATTTGATGAAGAAAACATTAAAGCCGTTAACGGACTTGACCTGCAAACCACTATCGATATTAATCTCCAGGATGTTACCGAAACTGCGCTTCACAAAGCCATGCGTCAGCACAATGCCGATGACGGACTGGTAGTAGTGATGGAAGTGAAAACCGGAGCGATAAAAGCAATCGCCAACCTGAGCAGCGATGGCAGAGGAAACTTCTTTGAGAAATTCAACTTTGCTGCCGGTGGTTTGTTTGAGCCAGGCTCAACATTTAAGCTGGTAACGATGATTGCGTTGCTGGAAGACAGTAACATTGAATTATCGGACAGCATTGACACGGGCAACGGTGAGTTTATGTTTTATAAAAACACTGTTCGCGATCATGAAAAAGGCGGATTGGGAAAAATAACTATCCGGCAGGCTTTTGAACAATCCTCTAACGTGGCAATGGCTAAGCTGGCGGATAAAAATTTCGGCACACGCCCGCAGAAATTTATGGATCATGTTGAGCGACTGAAGTTGCACCAGCCGTTGGGTATCCAGATTGCAGGCGAGCCTCAACCGAAATTCAAATGGCCCGGACAAAAGGGGTGGAGCGGCATTAGTTTACCTTGGATGGCCTACGGCTACGGCATTGAAACAACGCCACTTCATACATTGGCTATGTATAATGCTGTGGCGAATGATGGCAAAATGATCAGGCCGGTTTTTGTTGAATCGGTAAAGCGTGCGGATAATGAAAAGGAACATTTTTCAACGGATGTAATTGTAGGTAAAATCTGTTCGGGCAAAACCCTGACAAAAGTTAAAATGATGTTGGAAGGCGTGGTAGAGAACGGCACGGCCAAAGGAATAAAAGGAACGCATTATCGAATTGCCGGCAAAACCGGCACCGCGCAGATATTGGAGAACGGTCGCTATACTAAAAAGTACATCACATCATTCGTAGGATATTTCCCGGCACACGCACCAAAATATTCGGCCATTGTGCTGATTAAAAATCCGCGAGGCTGGCATCAGTACGGAAGTAATGTGGCCGCACCGGTCTTTAAGGAAATTGCCGATAATATTTATTCGCGCGACATCAACCTGCACCTCGCTATGGAGAAAAAATATGTTGAGCCGGGCGTGTTTCCGGTTATCCGTGCCGGTAACCAGGAAGAGTTAACGATGCTGTGCAACGAGTTGGGTATCTCCAATCATTCTTCATCGGAAGAAGATTGGGTGCGCACTTCGATAATGGGTAATTCAATCAACTGGCAAAAGAACACAATCGGGCAGGGCATTGTGCCCGATGTGCAGGGCATGACATTCCGCGATGCACTTTATTTGTTAGAGCAATCGGGGTTAACGGTAGTGTTTGAAGGAAAAGGAAGAGTGGTAAATCAATCACTCACGGCAGGAAGAAAAGTTTCAAAAGGAGATCGTATTTATATACAACTGGGTTAATGGCTGTGCTGAAAGACATATTGTACAAAGTATCACTCACCTCAACATACGGAAATATGGATGTTGAGGTAAAAGGCGTGTGCTTTGATTCGCGCAAGGTACAGCCCGGATTTTTGTTTGTGGCCGTTAAAGGCACGCAATCGGATGGGCACGAGTTTATTTCTAAGGCGGTGGATTTGGGGGCGAGCGCAATTGTTTGTGAAAAATTACCTGACACCATATATGAAAAAGCAACCTATGTCGCAGTTAAAAATAGCGCGCAATCGCTGGGAGTTATTGCTGCTAACTTTTTTGGCAACCCGTCACAAAAACTGAAATTAGTTGGCGTTACCGGAACCAACGGTAAAACCACAGTGGCTACATTGCTCTATAAACTTTTCGGAGCATTGGGGCATCGGTGTGGACTCATCTCTACCGTTGAGTATCGCATTATTGATAACATATTGCCTTCAACGCATACCACACCCGACCCGGTGCAACTTAACCAGTTGTTGAAAAGTATGGTTGATGCCGGATGCAGTTATGCTTTCATGGAAGTTAGCTCGCACGCCATTGATCAGGATAGGGTTGCGGGTTTACAGTTTGCAGGGGCGCTCTTTACCAACATCACGCACGATCACCTCGACTACCACAAAACATTCGAGAACTACATCAAAGCAAAGAAAAAGTTTTTTGATAGTCTAAGCGGTGATGCGTTTGCATTGGTGAATGCAGATGATAAACGTGGCATGGTGATGCTTCAAAACACAAAAGCAACGAAATATACATTCGGGTTGCGTAAGCTCACCGACTTTAAAGGCAAGATGCTTTCCAACACTATTGAAGGGTTGGAAATGGAAGTTATGCAGAAGCCGGTTTGGTTTAAACTGATTGGCGATTTCAATGCGTATAATATCCTGGCGGTGTATGGCGCGGCCATGTTGCTCGATCAGGATCCAGACCAGGCGCTAACCATTCTTTCATCCATGCAAGGTGCGGTGGGGAGGTTTGAGCTTATCGGGCGGGGTGCGAAAATCACGGCTATTGTTGATTATGCTCACACACCCGATGCGTTAAAAAATGTATTGGAAACTATAAAGCAATTCCGCAGTGGTAACGAACAGGTTATTACCGTAGTGGGTTGTGGCGGTAACCGCGATAAAACCAAGCGCCCGCTGATGGCAAGTATTGCCGTTCGGTTTAGCGATAAAGTTGTGCTGACTTCTGATAATCCGCGCGATGAAAACCCTATGGAGATTATCAGGGAGATGCAAACCGGCATTGGCCCGAGTGATGCACGTAAAACATTGGTGATTGCCGATAGAGAAGAAGCCATTAAAACTGCGTGTATGATGGCCAACCCGAAAGATATTGTATTGGTGGCCGGTAAGGGGCATGAAACATACCAGGAAATCAAAGGAGTAAAACATCCTTTTGACGACCGCGAAGTAGTAGAACGAATGTTAAAACTTGTAGCGAATTAACCATGCTGTATTATTTGTTTGATTATTTAGACAAACAGTTCGACCTGATGGGCGCAGGGGTGTTCAAATACATCTCTTTCCGTGCGGGCATGGCAGCATTTTTCTCGTTGCTCATCACCATTACGTTTGGCAAAACGCTGATTAATTTTTTGAGAAGAAAGCAGGTTGGTGAGAGCATCCGCGACCTCGGTCTTGAGGGTCAACTTCAAAAGAAGGGAACACCAACTATGGGCGGACTCATTATTATAGCAGCCATATTAGTACCAACGTTACTGTTTGCGAGGTTAGATAACATCTATGTAATTCTGTTGATTGTCGCCACGGTTTGGTTGGGGGCAATCGGGTTCTTAGATGATTATATCAAGATATTCAAGAAAGATAAGGAAGGACTTGCCGGAAGATTTAAAATTGTTGGTCAGGTAGGGCTTGGATTAATAGTAGGGCTTACACTCTATTTTAATGATGAAGTTGTCGTGCGCGAAGTTCAGCCCGATTCGTTAGCCAATATTAGTGCGCTTGATTTTACACAAGCAGATGAGCAGGAACAGGAAACAGAAACATTGTTAAAGTACAGGGATGTAAAATCCACAAGTACAACCATTCCGTTTTTTAAGAACAATGAGTTGGATTATAAAAATATACTGCCTTTCCTGCCTGCCGATCTTACCTGGATAACCTATACATTAGTTGTAATCGTAGTGGTAACAGCGGTATCGAATGGCGCCAACATAACGGATGGTATTGACGGCCTGGCCGCAGGCACTTCGGGTATCATTGCGCTTACGCTGGCAATTTTCGCATACCTCTCCGGTCGTGTCGACTTTTCAAACTACCTCAACATTATGTATATCCCCAACCTGAGTGAGGTGGTAATTTTTTCTACCGCGCTGGTTGGAGCATGCCTCGGATTTTTGTGGTACAATGCCTATCCCGCACAAGTATTTATGGGCGATACCGGAAGCCTAACCATAGGTGGTATAATTGCCGTGCTGGCGTTGGCCGTGCGTAAGGAATTATTAATACCGCTTATTTGCGGAGTGTTCCTGATTGAAAACTTATCGGTTATTCTTCAGGTAGCGTACTTCAAATACACTAAGAAAAAATATGGCGAAGGAAGAAGAATATTTCTGATGTCGCCACTTCATCATCACTATCAGAAGAAGAACATACACGAAGCCAAAATTGTAACACGGTTTTGGATTGTAGGGATTTTACTCGCGATTTTATCATTAGCGACTTTGAAATTACGATGAGCAAACGAGTAATTATATTGGGTGGAGGAGAAAGCGGAACAGGCGCAGCCTTGCTTGCAAAAGCAAAGGGATACAATGTTTTTGTGTCTGATAAAGGAACAATTAAAGACAAGTATCGCGATGAACTTATCCGTAATAGAATTGAATTTGAAGAAGGCGGCCATACGGAAGAGAAACTTTTAACCGCTTCATTAGTGATTAAAAGCCCCGGTATACCCGACAAAGCAGAGATTATCTCAAAAATCAAAGCAAGAAACATTGAGGTGATTGACGAAATTGAATTTGCGTTCCGTTTTATTCAGGGTAAGGCAATTGCCATTACAGGTACAAACGGAAAAACCACGACTACACTGTTAACCTATCACCTGTTAAAAAGCGCAGGATTCAGCGTTGCCCTTGCCGGAAATGTTGGCGAGAGCCTGGCAGGAAAAATTGCGCACGGAAATCACGATTGGTACGTGCTGGAAATCTCCAGTTTTCAATTAGACGGAACAAAAACATTTAAGCCGGCTATTGGTGTATTGTTAAATATTACACCCGATCACCTCGACCGGTACGATTATAAGATAGAGAACTACGTGGCTTCCAAGTTCAGGCTTATTCAAAACATGGATACTGCCGGTCATTTTATTTACTATGCCGATGATGAAGTGATTGCATCTGAATTGAGAAGACAAAAACCAGTCCCACAATTGGTAAACATCAGTTTGAAATCGGAGGCAAAGGCTAAGTATGACGGCAAGCGTATGTGTTTTTCATTTGATGAATCGTTCGAGATTGCACAGGAGGAAACTACATTGAAAGGCCCTCATAATCTCATCAACACAATGGCGGCTGTTTCAGCGGCTTACCTGGCTGGAGCAAAGGTGAACGCGATTAAGGAAGGGTTGAAGACTTTTAAAAATGCTCCGCACCGGCTTGAGCACGTTGCTACTATAAACGGAGTGGATTTCATCAACGATTCAAAGGCTACCAATGTGGACTCGGTTATTTATGCCTTGGGTAGTTATGACCAGCCGTTGATTTGGATTGCGGGGGGAATAGATAAAGGCAACGATTATAATGTTGTTAAAGACCCGGTGAGCAAGAAGGTAAAAGCTTTGATTTGCCTCGGTACTGAAAATGAAAAACTGAAGAGTTTTTTTGGCGGAGTAGTAAAGCATATCCATGAAACACAATCTGTTTCAGCATTGGTACGGATGGCGCTGCAGGAAGCGCAACCCGGTGATGTGGTATTGCTATCGCCTGCCTGTGCAAGCTTCGACTTGTTCAAAAACTATGAAGATCGTGGCGATCAGTTTCGTAAAGCTGTACTGGAATTAAAAAAAGAAGTTGAAAATCAATTGGCATGAATAAACTAAAAACATGGGCTGACGAAAATCTGCAAGGCGACCGGGTGATTTGGGCCGTAGTGTTCATTTTATCTATGATCAGCATCCTGGTAGTGTATTCATCCATTGGCACCCTCGCATTCAAGCGGGCAGTGAGCCCGGAGAAATATTTATTTACGCATACGTTGCATGTGATCATTGGTTTAACGGCCATGTGGTTTGCACATCGTGTTGACTACCGCTATTACTCAAAACTTTCGCGCATAGCGTTGTGGATTAGTATTCCGTTGTTGATTTATACGTTTAAGAACGGAACGGAAATTAATGAAGCCTCACGCTGGATACAGGTTCCGTTCTTCGGATCGTTTCAGCCTTCTGATTTTGCGAGCCTTGCGCTTATTGTAAACCTGGCGAGTATGCTTTCCAAGCGTCAGCAAAATATTGATGATATTAAAGAGTCGTTGATTCCGATTTTATTCTGGTGCGGAGTTATCTGTGGCTTGATAGCACTCACCAATATGTCAACCGCAGTGTTGTTGTTGCTTACGTGCATGCTCATCATGTTTATTGGCCGTGTGCCTGCCAAGTACCTGGCTATGCTCATGTTAGTGGGTGTGCTTTTCGGAGCGTTGGCATTCAAGTTTGGTGTGCGCGGTGGTACAGTAGTAAACCGGGTGAATGATTTTGTAGAGTATGTAAAAGGGGAGAAGGATCCGCAATTTCAATTGAAACATGCATTGATTGCCATTGCCGGTGGCGGCATTACGGGTAAAGGGCCGGGTAACAGCGACCAGCGTAACATTCTTCCGCACCCGTATTCAGATTTTGTTTACGCTATTGTGATTGAGGAGTACGGGATGATTGGCGGCATCATCGTATTAAGTCTTTACCTCGTGCTGTTGCATCGGGGCATGAAGGCAGCGTACAACAGCGAGCGAGCCTTTGCAGGATTATTGTCTGCGGGGCTAAGTTTCGATATAGTTTGTCAGGCCATGATAAACATGGGTGTTGTGGTTGGGCTTGGCCCGATTACAGGTCAGCCGTTGCCGCTCATCAGTATGGGCGGTACTTCTATGGTGTTTACCGGTCTTTCACTTGGAATAATTCTTAGTGTAAGTCGCGGTGAACGCGATGAAACGTGGTCGCAAAAAACAATGCGAACAGAAGATGGTAAAAATATTGAAGCTAAGGCAGCGTAAGGAGGATTTAGTAGTTAGGATATTGAATATAGAATTTTTTGATATGTAGTTGTAATGAGTACGCAAAAGAAATATAGAGAACCGGCAAAATCGTTTCGTGATTTAATCGTGTGGCAGAAGGCTCACCAGTTGGCACTTGCGATTTATAAGGCGAGTTCTCATTTTCCGAAAGAAGAAATCTTTGGTTTAACTTCTCAAATAAGGCGCTCCTCAGTTTCTGTTGCAGCGAATATCGCAGAGGCCTTTAAGAAGAGAAGCAACAAGGACAAAGTGAGAATACTGAATATCAGTCAAGGCTCTTTATCTGAAACGGAATATTTCCTTATGCTCGCGTACGATCTTCAATATACTGACACAACTACTTTGAAAAATGATGCTGACGAAGTAGGAAGAATTTTAGAAGGCTATATAAAATCGATTAAAGGTAGCTAATACTGAATGCTAAATACTGATTTCTAAATACTGATTATCTGAAAGAGAAAGCACCATATCGACTAATCATCAGCGGAGGCGGAACGGGCGGGCATATTTTTCCTGCCGTAGCCATTGCAAACGAATTTCGTGAGCGTCATCCTGATGCCGAAATTCTGTTTGTAGGTGCAAAAGGAAGAATGGAAATGACCCGTGTGCCTGAAGCCGGTTATAAAATCATCGGGCTTTGGATAAGTGGCTTGCAACGGTCGCTTACTATTTCAAACCTGCTCTTTCCGGTGAAAGTAATCGTGAGCTATGTTCGCGCGATAGCTATTCTCAAAAATTTCAAACCCGATGCCGTAATCGGAACGGGCGGATATGCGAGCGGGCCGATTATGATGGCGGCAACACGGTTGGGTATTCCTTCTGTTGTGCAGGAGCAAAATTCTTTTGCCGGGTTGGCGAATAAGCAGGTAGCAAAACGTGTGAGTAAGGTATGTGTAGCGTATAGCGGAATGGAAAAATATTTTCCAAAAGAAAAGATAGCCTTTACCGGAAACCCGGTTCGCAAAGATATTCTGGACATTGGCAACAAACGCGAACAGGCATTGAATAAGTATGGATTTGATGCTGGCGTTAAAACCTTGCTGGTGATTGGCGGAAGCCTCGGTGCGCGCACTATCAACGAAAGTATATTGGCTGGTATTGAGAAACTTATCGATGCGGATATTCAGGTGATCTGGCAAACCGGCAAAGGATATTACGAAACCTGTAAAGCAGGTGTGGCAAAATATGATTTGAGAAAAATTCGTGTGCATGATTTTGTAAAAGAAATGGATTTGGCTTACGCTGCCGCGGATGTGGTGATCTCGCGTGCCGGTGCGCTGGCTGTGTCGGAATTATGTGTAACGGGTAAGGCCTGTATTCTCGTTCCGTCACCCAATGTGGCAGAAGATCATCAGACTAAAAATGCAAAGGCATTGACGGATCAGCAGGCTGCTGTTTTGGTAACGGATAAGGAAGCATCGGCTAAGTTGGTTGAGGAGGCATTACGATTGTTGTTTGATAATCAACGTATAAAACAACTTCAATTCAACATAACCGCTATGGCCAGGCCGTTTGCTACACGCGATATAGTGGATGAAGTGGAAAGGCTGATTGAAGTAAAACATAAAAAAGCAACAAGCGAAGTTAAAGGCTTGTCGATTGTAATGAATTAAGGTACATGAACGAACTGCAAACATATCGTAATATTTACTTCCTCGGTATAGGAGGCATTGGTATGAGTGCGTTAGCCCGTTGGTTTAAGAAGAAGGGGCTGGCTGTATCGGGTTATGATCGTACCGAAACCATACTTACGCAGCAGCTTTCTGCCGAGGGGATGGATATTCATTTTGAAGATTCGGTGAGCAACATTCCCGCAGAGGTGTTGAACAATAAAAGCGAAACATTGGCGGTGCTTACTCCGGCCGTTCCGAAAGATCATAAAGAATATAACTACTTAGTGCAGGAAGGTTATACAATCGTAAAACGCTCCGAACTTTTAGGGTTAATCACTAAAAACTATAAGACTATTGCCGTTGCCGGAACACACGGAAAAACTACCACGTCTTCTATGGTGGCACACATCCTGAAATCATCGCAACGAAACATGGTTGGATTTTTAGGCGGCATTACTACCAATTACGAATCTAACCTGGTAATGCACGGTGAAGTGCAAACCGATACATTGGTTGTGGCCGAAGCCGATGAGTTTGATCGTTCATTCCTGCGTCTTTTTCCTGAAGTGGCTGTCGTTACTTCTGCCGATCCCGATCACCTCGATATTTATGGTGATCACAACAGCATGATTCAGTCGTTTAAGGATTTTATCCAGCAGGTAAAACCCGGTGGCGTATTGATTATTCATGAAGCGATTGCTGAAAAACTGGCAGTTGACGTTACACACCTTACCACATATATCTATGGCATGAGCCGGGGACAATTTTTTGCCGGCAACATTACTGTTCCGCAAGGGCGGAACGGATTTTTTGAGTTCGACCTGGTTGGTTTTGGCGATCAGGCTGAACGAATCAGGCTCGGTGTCCCCGGTTTTCATAATGTAGAAAATGCAGTGGCGGCAGCCATAGCCGCGCATGAATGCGGTGTTAGCATCCAGGAAATAAAAACTGCGTTAGAATCTTTCCGTGGTGTGAAACGCAGATTTGAATTTGTGTATCAGAACGATGACGTAACGTTTATTGACGACTACGCTCATCATCCTGCCGAGATTGAGGTGTTCCTGAAATCAGTAAAGTCGATGTATCCGAAAAAGAAATTAACCGTTGTGTTTCAACCGCATTTGTTTACCCGCACACGCGATTTCGCTTCCGGATTTTCGCAAAGCCTTAGCCTGGCAGATGAGTTGTTTTTAATGGACATATACCCGGCACGCGAACTGCCCATTGCAGGCGTGGATTCGGATATGCTCATGGAGGATATTACCTGCCCCGTAAAAGTTCGGTGCGGAAAGGCTGACTTGTTGAAAAAACTTGCAAGCACTGAGGTAGAAGTAATCACGACCATTGGCGCAGGAGATATTGACACGTTTGTTCAACCGATTAAAGACCTGTTGGTAAAGCGTTATGAAAATTAAGGTTAACATAGGCAAGAAAGTAAAGGCAATAGCCGCCCTCGTTGTGTTGTTTGCGCTGATTGGTTTCAGTGAAGGGCAGCAGGGTGGGTCTGTTGTTAAGGATATTGTAATTAAGATTGAGAATGTTCGTGAGAATCATTTTATCGATGAGCACGATGTACTGGAATTAATGGAGTTGGATTACGCCAACCTGAAAGGCGCGAACCTGAACAGACTTGACCTGAAAGAAATAGAAAAGCGTATTACATCCGACAGGTTTATTGAAAATGCACAACTGTACAGCGATGTAAAAGGCAACCTGATAGTAAAAGCAACGTTGCGCAGGCCGGTAGCACGAATCATTCGTTCGGATGGGCCTGATGCCTACATCAGCGAAGACGGAACGATTATGCCCACGTCAGAAAAATTTACAGCGCGTGTTGTGCTCATCAGCGGAACGTATGTAAAGCAATTTACTTCGTTGGAAAATATCAGGCAGCATAACGATGGCGATGAACTGATGGCCATGTTGCACACTATCGGGCAGGATAATTTCTGGCGGGCGCAAATTGCGCAGCTTGATATAGATAGCAAGGGGCGGATAAGCCTGATGCCACAAGTGGGTGCGCAGACTATTGAATTTGGCAGGGCAGAAGACCTGAATACTAAATTAATGAAACTGAAAATTTTTTATAAAGAGATACTTCCGCAAATGGGCTGGAACAAATACAAGCGGGTGAGCTTAGAGTATGCGGGACAAATTGTAGCTGAATAACATGTAAACCTATAAACCAAAAAATTAACAACCACTATAACACAACAATATGGAAAAGGAGAAAATCGTAGTCGGACTCGATATAGGCACAACAAAAATATGTGCTATCGTAGGGCGCAAAAATGAATTCGGCAAACTCGAAGTGCTCGGCATGGGCAAGGCAGAATCGGAAGGTGTTGTAAAAGGCATCGTCTTCAACATTGATAAAACCGTGTATGCCATTGAACGCGCCATTAAAGAAGCTGGCGACCAGGCTGATATCAACATTGGCGTAGTTAATGTTGGCATTGCCGGTCAGCATATAAAAAGTTTTATTCAGCATGGGGGCATAACCCGTTCTTCTAAGGAAGAAGAAATTACTATTGCCGATGTTGAGCGCCTCACGCAGGATATGTACCGCATGGTTGTTCCGCCCGGTAGTCAGATTATCCATGTAATGCCACAAGATTATATGGTTGATTATGAAGAAGGAATAAAAGAACCAGTGGGTATGTCGGGTGTGCGCTTAGAGGCCGACTTCCACATTATTACAGCACAAACCAACGCTATTAATAATGTGAACAAGTGTGTACGCAGGGGCAACCTGGAAATTGAAGACCTGATATTGGAACCGCTTGCATCGAGCCTTGCCGTATTGAGCGATGAAGAAAAAGAAGCAGGCGTTTGTTTGATTGATATAGGCGGTGGCACAACCGACATTGCTATTTTCTATGATAATATCATTCGCCACTCGGCTGTTATTCCGTTTGGCGGAAACATTGTTACCAACGATATAAAAGAAGGGTTAAAAGTGTTGGCGCCTCATGCCGAACAACTTAAAACCCGTTTCGGAAAGGCGATTGCTGAAGAAGCAAGCGTCAACGAAATTGTTTCAATACCCGGAATACGCAATCGTCCGGCAAAAGAAATCTCAACCAAAAACCTGTCGAACATTATCCAGGCACGTATGGAAGAGATTATTGAAATGGCGCATGGCGAAATCCTCAGCTCCGGTTTTGAAAATCGCCTCGCAGGCGGCATTGTTATTACCGGTGGCGGTGCGCAACTCAGCAACCTGAAACAATTAGTAGAATACATGACCGGTATGGACACCCGTATCGGCTATCCGAATGAACACCTCGGCAAAGGAAAAGTTGAAGGTGTAAAAAGCCCGATGTATGCCACGGCCGTAGGGCTGGTGTTGGCGGGCTTCCGTTCGCTTGATGAACGGCAGGATCGTTATCGTGAAGCGCGCGAGTTGGTGAAGACAGCGCCTAAAGCGAAACGAACAGTATCGTCCAGGAATTTCTTCAACGAAATTCTTACCAAAACCAAGAGCTTGCTCATTGATGACCTGGACGGTAAGAATGAATATTAAATTAACCAAAACAGAATCAACCACTAAAACAATAAAATCATGATTGAATCCGGATCTTACCAATTCGACATTCCCAAACACCAGGCGGGTACACCTCGCTCAATCATCAAAGTGATTGGTGTTGGCGGAGGAGGCAGCAATGCCGTGAACCACATGTATCGTCAGGGTATTAAAGACGTAGAATTTGTGGTATGTAACACTGACTTGCAGGCGTTGCAGAGCAGTCCTATTCCTACAAAATTGCAAATCGGTGAAGAACTTACCGAAGGTCTTGGCTGCGGAGCCAACCCTAAAGTAGGCAAAGGCGCTGCCATTGAAAGCAAAGAACAAATCCGCGAGTTCTTAGAGGGCACCAAAATGCTTTTCGTTACGGCCGGTATGGGCGGTGGCACCGGAACAGGTGCGGCTCCTGTTATTGCAAAAATTGCAAAGAGCATGGGCATACTCACCGTAGGTATTGTTACCTCGCCTTTTGCTTTTGAAGGAAATAAAAAGAAGCACCTTGCTGATACGGGTATCAGGGCGCTTCGCAGAAGTTGCGATACCGTACTGGTGATTTTAAATGATAAACTTCGCGAGATTTACGGAAACCTGCCTATCGGTAAGGCGTTTGCACAAGCCGATAACATTTTGACAACAGCAGCTAAAGGCATTGCCGAAATCATTACGCTCACCGGTTACGTTAACGTTGACTTCCAGGATGTGCGTACGGTAATGCACAATGCGGGCCCTGCCGTGATGGGCACTGCCGAAACACGTGGAGAAAACCGTGCACGCAATGCAGCGAGTGGTGCGCTTGCCTCTCCGTTGTTAGACAACTGCGATATTATGGGCGCGCGGAAAATTTTACTTTCCATTATTTCCGGTGCCGAAGCTGAATTGCAGATGGATGAACTGATGGAGATTACGGAATACATACAACAACAGGCCGGTCAGGATGCCGAAGTTATTTTCGGGCATGGCGTAGATGCCGGGCTGGGCGACCGCCTGCGTGTAACAGTTATCGCTACCGGTTTCGACCGCGAAGAAGAACCGGATGACGAGGAAGTGCTTGTAAAGCAACCTGAAAAAAAAGCACCGGAACAAAAAAAGGTTCATGACCTGGAGCGCAACCAGATTTGGTTATTTGAGCAGGACAATGGCATAGGCGCAACACCCGAAGTTAAACTGAAGACAACAGAAGAACCTGAACTGGAAAAGCCTGAAAAGCATGAAGAAGAAGTAACGTTCTCCGCTCCATTCAATCGTGTTGATTCAACGTATGATGATGACGATGATATGGACGATGTGTATGCCGGAGATGAAGATGAGTTTAACCGTATGCCTGAGAAGTATAGCGATCAGGTGATTAATGAAGAGGGGATGATGGAGTTGCGCAACACCCGTCAGCGGTTGGAACAGCAAGCGAAAGAACGCAAGGAGAAATTAAATACTGTTCGTAAACATGAAATGACCAAGGAGGAGTTTAACGAAAAGTGGGCCTTGCCTGCCTACCTGCGTAGGGGCATTAAAATGGATAACGTACCCCATTCTTCCGAGTCGTTCGTTTCTAAGTATAACCTGAATGACGATAACAACCTGTTGGGAAACAATAAGTTCCTGCACGATAATGTAGATTAATACAAGTGCACGTAGAGAAATGATTCTATTCCTATCAATGATTTCAAAGGTATGGCATTTCCGGTGCGACTGGTATTTTACTCCATTCGTAGTGGTTGTTGGTGGTAAATATTTTTTGCCGGCACCGGTATGCCTTTTCATTAATCCCGATTAACCGGGAACCATTTTTTACCTTTGAGAAGCCCTGACAGACGGTCGGGGCTTTTTTTATGAGCGCTACGGAATTGGGTTATAAAAGGTTGCTGTGTATGGATTATAATATTGGCCTCATACTTGCATTTGGTTCTGTAAACCAAAACTCAAGTGTTATGAAACGGTTTATCTTCTTCGCAATGTTGGTTGGATTATCGGCCTGCGATATTTACCTGTACGATTCCGATTATGATTCACGCGACCGGATTACCGGGCGTTATGACGTGAATGAATACAGCGAAACTTATAACGATTACACATCTTTTTCCATGTGGATTGAGCGGTCAGGTTATAATTCTAATGAGGTTTGGATTGATAATTTTTACGCGGTGAATATCCGTGTGCGGGCTACTATCCGGCACGATAAACTGACCATACCGCGCCAGGTGGTTAGCGGGTATGAAGTAGAAGGTGTAGGCACGGTGTATAGCAACAGCATATCGTTGAACTACCGCGTAAAGGATAGGTATAATAATTATAGAACCGATTTCCTCGAAGCTACTGCGTATAGGCGTTATTAAGTTTTAGGATTGATTGGTATTCCTATTGTTACCAGGCTCAAACATCCCCATGCATTGGTTCGTGCCGACACGAACCAAGGATAGAGAAACCCCATGAAGTTAATACGAGGCTTCGTAGTTCACCCGAATAGTTACTTCGGTGAACTCACCCGGCTTCACAACTATGCACTGTATGCGACCCTGCCCGTCAAATTGATTGGCAAACAGCCCTTTTTTCTCCTTAGTAAAGAGAGAATATTCTCCAGGCGGAAGCTTAACCCGAAAACGCCCCTTACAATTGCTTTTTGCCTTTTTAACTAAGGCGGTTTTCACATTGGAAAAGAATACGCCATCGGAAGCATCTACGTCCGACATGGCTACGGGCTGATAAATCAGGATTTCACGTTTGATGCCCTGGGCTTTACTGGTCGGCCGGTCGGGGCCGGGCATCTGGTTGCCGCTTATCCATTCTACTTTGCCGGTAATGCCCTGCTGCGCCCAAAGGATTGTTGACGAGTTTGCGAGCACACAAACTAAGGAAATCAGAAACGTATATTTTTTCATCCGGTAAAGATAGGATCACCGGAACAGTGAACCAATCCAGGAACCGATGAAAAAAAGGATGAAGAAGAAAATCAGTATAATAAACATAGCGGGGTTGTGGTTTTGTGTTTGACGTATTTTCTTGATCTTTTGTTACATTCAAAATGGATTTTAATCTTTAATCACCTCGGCCGGTTTGCCCTTATAACTAACCTTGCTTGCAAGTCCTTCCTCTACCTCCAGCCTGCCGGTTACATACACATTTGCTTTTGATGCACCGTTAGCTTCAACAACCGCATCTTTTACCTCGAAGCCGTAGCCATTCAGTTTAGAGGCGCCAAGTATGTTGGCGTCCATCTTATCGCCTTCGCCATTAAGCGTTAGCTCAGAAGCGCCACTTAAATATATGGCCAGGTCGCGGGCATTGATATTTGCCGTTACGTTAATGGCGCCTAATATTTTTATCCTCAGATCGTCCTCGGTAAAACCGGTGAAAGATGCCTTGCCGGCACCTTTCAAATTTATTTTTTCGACTTCAGGCATCGTGATGTTGATGCGCACCTGTTCAACTTTCAACGGATTGCTACGCCAGTTAAAACGTTTTCCGTCATCGTATTCAACTACCAATGTACTGCCCAATCGCGAAATACGGTATTTGGCTTTTTCTTTATCCGGCCCGGTAAGTTCAACCGAGTACGAGTTTCCTTGTTTTACCCTAATATCAAACAGTCCGCTTATTTCGAGTTCATCAAAATCGGTGAGGCTGCTGGTAGAAGCATGATCTTCGTACAGGTCGCTGTCCCAGTCTACTCTTTCATTTTCAAATTTTACTTCTTCCGGGCAGGTAACACATTTCAGGTATCCGTCTTTTTCAATAATCCACGTGTTGCCGTTCCGCTTGTCGTAATCAAAATACTGGTTGATGAGCCTCCAGGTGTTATCATCCAATACAAACGGATAATCGTACGGAATGTACAAGGTCATTTTTAATCGCTGTGCGCGGAAAATGGCATCGGGTTTAAAACGCAGGTTCGAGTCGAACGTAATGACAGAGTCTTGCTGTGTTACGGTGTATTCAACCATTTTAGCATTTTCGGCAGCTTGCATACGTGTGATGCCCTGCGCTTCATACACTTGTACTAATTTTATTTCTGTGCCTTCGTATCCTTTAAGACTAAGCGAGGTAACTTTGTAATCGTCCAAACCGGTTTCCCTGATTTTCAGCACGGCTGTTTTGCCTTCAAGATTATATACTTGTTCAATTTTGTACTCGCCATCTTCTTTAAAGTTGATAACGATTTTAGGTATCGATACACTCATCACCACCATCGACAGAAAGAACAAAATAAACAGCGACCAGCCTGTGGCTGCGCCAAACACAATGCGGTTGGCGATTGCGGATATACCTAACAGCATGATGATAATACCGGGAATCAATCCGCCAACGAAGGCCATGATAGCCGTAAACGTAGGAACACCCCTGTTGATGGCTTCCATAGGCAGGCTTACATCGTGCCATCCGATTATCCATCCGGATGACAACAGCCCGAACAGCACGCCACCTGTAACCAACACACTCACCACCAGGCTTAATCCCATCAGCATAATAAATATCCCGATGCCAACACGTAATACTTCTGCTACGGGGTTTAAAATTTTAGCTAAGCCGGTTAATAGCCACCCAATGGCGCGGAAAGGAAACAACAGAATTTTTACCAATGCGCTTTCTTCCTCATCGGGCTTCTCGGTTTGTTCTTTTTTAATGTTTGATTCAATATTGGAGAGCGTTACCGCTTCGCCCTGCATTTGCATTTTATCGGTAATGGATCGCGCCTCAGGGGTTACCATCCAGAATACGATGTAAGCTATAAATCCAGCTCCCCCGAAACAGGCAGTAATCACAAAAATCAACCGGATAACTACCACGTCCATTTTCATATAGGCCGCCAGCCCGCTGGCCACACCGCCCAATACTTTTTTGTCGGGGTCGCGGAAAAGTTTTTTAGTGATTTTCGGTTCATCCAATTCGTATGAGCCGGGTACTGCAATCCATAGAATGATGTAGATGAGAAAGTTCAGCCCGTAACTAAAAGAGAGTAACACAAAGAGTAGCCGTATCCACACCGGGTCAACGTTAAAGTAGTTACCCAACCCGGCACACACACCGCCCAATATTTTCCTCTGTTGATCGCGCATGAATTGTTTGGATGTGTGCGAGGAAAAGGTTTCATTTTCCTGTTGCTTTTCTTCTTTTGGTGTTTCGGTAAACGACTCTTCTTCCTCGGCAGCTTTAAAGTCGCTTACGCTACCCATTGTGGTTTTGAGCGCGTTTACGTCTTCGCTGGTAATCACCTGTTTACCTTCATATAATTTGCTAAGGAAAATTTCAGCAATGCGGCTTTCAATGTCGGCCAGAATTTCGTTGCTGTCTTCATACGATGAGAAATACTTATTGATGGAGTCTAAGTATTTCTTTAACACTTCGTAGCCGTCTTCTTCAATGTGGAAGATGATGCCGCTTATGTTTATGCTGATATTTTTTTTCATATCGGTAAAAGTATGTGGGTTGTGTTCTTGTTTAAGATGCTGCTTTTGATTTTGCTGTAATCATTTCAGTAGAATGTATTAGCCCTTCCCAGGTTTCTGTCAGTTTTTCTAAGAAATTTATTCCATCCAGCGTAAGCTTATAATACTTGCGTGGCGGCCCCGATTTTGATTCAACCCACTTGTATTCCAGCAACCCCGAATTTTTTAACCGGGTAAGCAAGGGGTAAAGTGTTCCCTCCACTACAATCATCTTTGCGGCAGTCAGTTCATCCAGCATATCGGAAGCGTAAATTTCGCCCCGCGATATTATATGAAGGACACAGTATTCCAAAATGCCCTTTCTCATCTGCACTTGTGTGTTTTCCAGATCCATATTCTATTTTTTGTTCCCGTTAGTCCTTCTAACGCAGAAGTACCGGGTATGACCAAGTAGTAGGCCAAAAAAATCAAATTCTTTCAAAAACCCTGTTTTTAAGCTAAAATCGTTGTTTTTAGCTGATAACCAAGATGACTCGACCTCGTTACCAACCCAAATTATGATCGTATTCGTACACTTTAAAATCAAAAGCGTACATTTTTTTGATGGTGTCCAACGTGCTTTCGCGATAGGGAATGGGTGTTGTTTCGGGCGATTTGTTCAGGTGTGGTAGCGCAATGTTGTAGGGCAGAAGAAATTGCTGAAGTTTTTCGGGTTCTTCGAGCTTAAAGACTTGGATTGAAATTCCTTTTTTTCGGTATGGTTTAATGAACAAATGCTGCGGCTTGAAGTGCTGATCTTTAAAACGATTGGGAATACGACTGATGCGTTCCACAAATTCATCGAACGATAACGTTTGCGGAAGAATGCCCCCGAGGTAGTTCTGGTAGATGAATGGTTTGCCTGCATCGCGTTGAAAAAAATCGCGATACACGGAAAACAGCCTGCTCACCGGGTGACGAACAATAGTAAACCCTGTAAAGTGGTGCGCATCGTGAGATAGCGTTGTATTGAGCCACGCATCTGCCAGAAAATTGATCTGCGTTGGGTTTAACGATTCGGTTTTTAACGCAGGTTTGATTTTAGTCAACAGTTCAAAAGCAATAGAGGTGCTGGCGGCTTTCGGTATGCGCACGTAAAATAATTTTTGTTCAGGCACGGACAGGTGACCATATCTTGTTCCATACGAACTTTTAATATGCGCTGCTGCGGATAATAGATTAACGGCTGTTTTGTTACGGGGCAACCATGCCGAAACTCGCGGAGATTGCAACGGCCTGGGAAGAAATTGTTCCAATCCTTTCAGACTTTCCATTCGCCATTGATGAAAGTCTAACCGTTCGGCCTGCAAGTTACTTTTGCTTAGCAGGAGGGATGCGAATGAGAGGAGGGAGGGCACTTGGTTTTTATTTTTTTAGTATGCTCAAATTTACCGGTTGTGGTGTTAAAAAATAAATGAGACACAGAAAACGGCAAAAAAAAATGAACCCCGCAAATTGAAAGTCAGACTTTCAATTTGCGGGGTTCAACTTATCGCAGTTTTTCTATCAAACCAGCTACACCAATGGCCGTTACACCCTTGCTCAATGAAAACGATCCTGCTATGGGGCACACCACATATGCTTCTTTTATTTTCAGGTCGCCTAATAAATAGTAGAAGCCACGCGCCACCACGGGTGCTTTAGACAGCTTGCACTCTACGGCAACCTCTTTTCTGCCTCTGCGCATCACACAATATTAGATTCAATAAAATGGGAAAGCTGAAGCGTCAATATTGATCTTAGCCCCACATTCAGGGCAGTACTTGATGTCATTAGTCAATTCAATTCCGCAATTCTTACAAAACATGGATAGGAGAATATTCTTTTAACAATGCGCCACAACGGTTGTTAGCTGCTGGCATTATCTTCATTTGTCTCGTTTGTAAGTGAATTAGTCTCGTTCATTGTTTCCCTAATTTTGTCAATATATTTTGTTTTTACTATTACGGTGTCAGCAATAAAGTCGTGTACAGCTCTTTTTCTTTTATTAAAAAGTAAAACCAAAAGTTCGCTGTAAACCCAAATATTGTTTGACCAAGTATATATTTTAAATAAAACAGGAATTAATGCAAATAAATACTGTTGTTTAGTCATCCAAGTCAAGCTTTCATAATATTCACTGTCAGCTTTTGATAAAGCAATGATTGTAATAACAGAACCAAATATGGTCAGTATGAAATTCACTATTTGTCTAAGTATTGCTTCTCGCCAAGTTACATCTGTCCCGTCAAGTTTTATGATTTTAATTCCTACAATTAATTTTCCGGGTGTCCCGCCATACTTTTTAACTAGATATATGCTAAACCAAAAATGGAAAATTAGTCCTAGAATAAATGTGAAATAATAAGCGTTCTTGCTGAGTCCATTCAAATATAAAACTAAGAATACATAAGGTAGCACAATAAGAAAGTCAAGCAGCAATGAACCAAGTCGTGTCCAAAAACCTGCATAAATGCTTTCGTTAATTCCGTCAATTGTCAAAGGTGTCCTTTTGCCTGCCATTGTTTTTATTTTTTAGTGTCCTGTTTGTTCGTTGTCGTGTTATGCTTGCAGCTAACGTTGGTGCATAAGCCGTGGCGGGTATTCGAAGCGCTTCACTGTCCCATGACACAAAACGTATTTTGAAAACTAAACTACGAATTTACACTGACCCCGCCATTGATTATGCATTTTGTTGTGGCTCGTGTTTTACTCCTCACTAAAAGAAGGACTTCCTCTTTTAAATTCCCTTCTCTCAAATATGAACTGTATTTTATTTCCTAATAACCAAGACTTATCAATTCCGAATGAGTCGAAACTTTCATATAAAACATAGCAAATGTTATCCCCACTGTAAGTCAAGTCGTATGAGTGGTTAGAATATCCGCTGTACTTTTCTATTACTGAGTCTGGCGTGTTAGGTTTAACAAAGTCAGCGAGTCCAATATTTGATGGTAATAAACTTTGTTTCGTTTTAGTTAATTGTCCCCTTTTTAGCCTGTAAGTTATTAGTTCACTTTGTCCAAATGCAATTGGCGCCCCATTGATGACAGAATAAACAATTATGAATTCATTGTCCTTTACTTTTATTCGTCTCAATTCTCTTATTATAAATCCTCTTTGTCCTGTTTCAAAGGTCATTTCAATTCTAAGTGTTCCGGTTGTATCGTTAACGTCTGTCAATGTATACTTAATGATTTCTTCTTCTGAATTTCTTGTGGGATAGAACTTGTTATTCTTTATCAATGAATCAATAATAATCTCTCCAAAATGTTCGCTCGGCATCAATTTTAGTATGTCTAACATGGTTTGCCCACTTGTCAAACTTGATACCAAACATAGTATGATTATTACGCAATATCTTTTCATAAAACATGATCCACAACACCTATATAAACGCAGTCCGTTCTGGTGTTGATAGTCAAATATATTGCTTTTTCTTGTCAAAGACGGGTTTACCCGAAATGCGCATTGCGCGATTGTGTAAACTTTAAGTTTTGGTGAGGTTGAAGAATACGATGACAAAAATTTTAACGCCCTCACTGTGCGGACTATTTACAACACCTTCTTCTCCTTATTCTTCCCAAGCCCGATCTTATAGTTTTCGGGTGTGCCGGTTAGTTTAAGATTCATAAAGGCTATTTTTTTATCCTTATCAATAACGTCAATTTCATCAACCTGGTTAATGTCCACTTCATCCTGTTTATTATTAAATAAGGAACTCAACCCTACTTTGGTTACCATTTTCATGGGTATGCGCAGGTAATATTCCATGTTCAGGTCTAACGACTGCCGCCCCGATATTTGTATATACCCTAATGATGAGTTGATGCTCATGGCCGGGATTTCGAGCACACCGTTGGTGAAGGTGAGTTTGTTTTGAAGCGTATCGAACCGGATCATATTCAGATTTTTGTCTTTGAAGTAACTGCCCAGCGCCTGCATGGGCGCAAAGTCAACTAAGCTGCCGTTGTAAATTTTCAGGTTCATTTCTGCCCGTGTGTTGCTCATAACAGGAACAAGATCGGGATGGATGCGCACATAACTTCTTATCGATCCGCTTAAACGGCCTTTCACATTTTTGTTCACTACCACATCCTGCCCAAAATGATCGAACTTGAGCAGCATCTTGCCCAGGTCAATGTCTTCAAAAACTATGTTGCTTCTGAAAAAGATTTTTTCAGGGTTGCTTCCGCTAAATTTTCCCCTCATGCGTATGGCGCCATCGGTTATTTTTACAATGAGTGTATCAACGGTTAGTGTTTGGTCTTGCTGCATGGTAAGGCGCGTGTTGAAATCTTTCATCCAAAGCCTGTTGTATTTCATTTTGCCAATGCTGATCTCCGCATTAAAATCCGAGAAGGGAATCATAAAAATATTGAAAGCCTCTGCATGGCGAACCGAATCGGGCACGGTTACGGCATTTCTTCGCGAAGAGCCGGTTTTCAGTGCCAGGTCGTATTTACTTATTTCATCCACATCAAGAAACTGCGATTTGAAATTTAGTGAGCTGGCCACTTTGTTATCATACCGGTCTACGCCCTTGAAATAGTATTTCATGGTGATATCGAAATCGCTGTTGCCTATTTTTCCGCGCAGCGTATCCAGCGCCAGAATTTTCGATCCGTATTTAAAGCCCCCGTTTATATTGTACAGCTTCAGGTTGTGCAGTTTGAGGTTGGCCGATACATTGGCGACAGATGCTCTTGCAAACCTGAAAATCGTGTCGTATGTCAGGTCAATTTTAGCACGCAGCCACACGTTGGTCAGCTCTTCGCGCCTGTAACCTCGTGGTATATACTCCTGCCTCATTTTCCGGCTCAGCACATCGCGAAAAGCAAAACGATTGGATTTAAAATCAAATGCGATCTGTGTTTTCCCTTTTTTAATATCAGTAAACCATAATTGATAATTAGTGATGCGCCCCCTGAAATCAATGTCCGAGCTGTCAATCATGCCGGTAAAATCGCGAACACGCAACAGGGTATCGTTAATAACTACTGTGGCGGCAAGATCTTTAAACGTATGCGAATAGTTTTTGAACACTCCGCGCAAATTTTTTACTATAAAGGTTCCTTTGGGCAAAGGCGATGGATGAAGTAATTGCTGTACGGTAGTTTCTAACGCCATGCCGATATTGAAGTCGTGCAATTCCTCGTTCCATTTTTTCGCCAGAACGGTATCATAAGCCAACAGGTTGTTTAACTTAACCTGCTTGCTGCTGAAATTCAACACGAGGCTGATAAGCTTTTCATGCTCGCGCAAAAAGGCGCGAACATCGCTAAGGCTGCCACTGAACTCAAAATCTGATTCGCCAACCCTGAATGTGGCGGAGTCGATAGTAATTTTGCCATCTATCATTTCCGCACGAATGTTTACATCTTGTACAACATGAGGGTATTTAGGAATGTGAAACGAAAGATCTTCAACTACCAATTTACTCTGGATGCCCTCTTTCAGTTTACTTAACGATTCTTCCGGCAACTGTATATCGTGCAATTCGTTAAAATCCATTTCTAAGTTTATGGTTCCCGTCATTTGCTTGAGATCGGGTATGCCGAAAAATTCTCCTAAGAATTTCAGCTCAAGTTCGGAATTGATTTTTGCTACTGCCTGCGGGTTGGTAAAATCGCGGATAACAAAATGACCTTTGAAGATTCCTTTTTCCGGCTGTGCGCTTACATTGAGAATACGTATTTCGGAAGTTTTAAGCGAGTGTTCACTTCCGTTGGTGTAGTAACCTTTAAATCCAAGCCGGTCAACCCTTTTGTTTGCTTCTGTGTTAAGGAACCAGGCATCTTCGCACTCAAAATTAATTTGTATATGCGGCATTTCGTTTTCTGTAATTTTGCCGTTAATAACGGCATCAAAGAAAAGCCGTCCGCTATACTGAAACGGTTTTAAATTCTCCTTTACATCTTCCGGTATAAAAGCAGTTAGGAGATTGAAATTTTGTTTATCTCCCGATATGTTAAAATTAACCTCTGTGGTATCCGAAACATCGGCATAGCCGGTAACATCAAAGTCGGCTTCCTGTAATTTCACTTTACCTACTTTCACTTCTAATAATTTTGAATGAAGCCGGTAATCGGCCAATACGGAAAGATGAATTTTTTTATTACTGAAAAGTGTGGTAGCTGTATCGGTAGCGATGTCAAGCACAAAGTCACCTTCCAGGCCGGTGCGTAGCTGAGCGCTGTCCATTGAAAATGATGAGAGAATCTTGTCGATGTGTGCGCTGATTTTTCTTCCGTTACCTTTGTCGAGGTAAGAAACGTTCATGTTTTTCAAGATGATTTTTTCCAGCTCTACGACTAAGATGGCTGTTGTATCGGTCTGCACACGTGTTGTATCGGGTTGCGTTAACGCTTCAAGCAGGTTTATATTACCATCGCTTTCCTTCACCACGTTAAGATACCCGCCTTCTGTTAAAAATCGTTTCACCTTGTAATGTCCGTTCAGCAGGTCGTTCACACTAAACCCAATGTAGAGGCGATTAAATTCATAGATCGGGTTTCCTGTTTTGGTTTTATCAGGAAACATACGCCCATGGTGCAACGCTATGGAAACGTATGGGAAATTACGGAACGGTGAAACGCTGCTTTTCTGTATGATTAACTCGCCTGTAAAATTTTTGTTCAGTTCGGCCAACGCCACGTTCACGATGCGCTCCTGCTGCACCGTTAACATTGTAAACACTATGGCGGCAATAACAACCAACGATGCCATAACGATAAGCACCGGCCTGATCACCCATTTCCTTACAGCAGGATTCATTTTTCAGAATTTATGTAAATATCCAAAGTTTAGGCTAAATGCCAGACAATTGAAATGCCAAACCTGCCGTATATTGCAGGGTGAAGAAGTTGGCTACCAGGAGAATGAAATTCAAAAGGATTCGTTTCGGGCTTTTTTTAGCGGTATTTGCGCTTTTTTTGCAGGCAAATGCGCAGGTAGGCAACGAATGGATCCAGTTCAACCAGTTCTATTATAAAATACCGGTTGCACAGGATGGCCTCTATCGGGTTACATATTCCGATCTCCAGTTGGCTGGCTTTCCGGTAGGTTCGGTTGACCCGCGCAGGCTCCAGCTTTTTCACCGGGGCATCGAGCAAGCTATATATATAGAGGGCGAGGCCGATGCGGTTTTTCATGCTACGGATTATATAGAGTTTTTCGGACGCAAGAATGACGGCACTCCTGATACCGAATTATACAAGCCTGCTTCGGCACAACCGCACACGTACTACAACCTGTTCAGCGACACAACCGCGTATTTTCTTACCTATAATAACCTGGCCGTGCCGGGTAAACGCATTCCAAAAACCTGGGAGGTGAACGTAACCAATATTCCGCAGGAAACAGTACACACCAACGAAGTGCTGTTGGTTAATGCGCAACAGCCTTCGGATGGGATTGCCTATGGCCCTGTCGGGGAAAAATTTGTTCGCAACACATTTTTTGATATTGGCGAAGGCTGGACGGGCACGATACTTTCACAAAATCAAACCGTTGAATATGTACTTGATGGATTAACGCTCAGTGTTCCGGCTGCCGGTGTCCCGCAACTTGAGGTAATGGTGGCAGGTCGTGCTGAAATTATTACTCCGCACCGTGTTGAAATTTACGCAGGCCCGAATACATCCGGGTTACGGTTGCTGGGCACGCACGATGTTACGAATTTTAATGTGCACACGTTTAACCTGCCGCTTGCCTGGACTGACATTAGTGCGGATGGAAAGCTAACCGTGCGTATGCGGTTGCTGGCGGTGGGCACAGCGGCACGGGCAAGTGTTTCATATATTAAAATCAACTATCCGCAGAACTTTGACGCGACAGGCGTAACGGAAAAATATTTTCAGCTTAATGAGAATGTTTTCGGTAAATCATTTGTCAACATCACGAATGTGCCGGCCAACAGTCGCTTGCTTGACGTAACCGATCCGGCTAATGTAATTTGGTACCAGCCGCCTGCCGCAACGTTTAATCCGGTTATTTCCAATACACAGGTTTCGCGAAAACTTTTGCTGACTAATGTTGTGCGTTCCGTTACCGGAATCAAGCGCGTTAATTTCCGTAACATTACCCCGGCACAACACGATTATATTGTGATCAGTCACCCGTCATTAATGAAACCCGCTGGCGAATACAGCGATGTTGTTCGCGCCTATGCCGGGTACCGGGCTTCAGAAGATGGAGGATTGTATGATACATTGGTTGTGGATATCCATCAGCTTTACAATCAGTTTAACTATGGTGAAATTTCTCCATTGGCTATTCACCGGTTTATGAAATATATGGTGGATAATGGTTCACCAACATATTTATTCATCATCGGCAAGGGATTGGACTGGTCGCATAATTATCATCGCAACCCAACTGCACCTGCTTTCAACGTTTATAAAGATCTTGTTCCTTCTGCGGGCAAGCCTGCATCGGATATGTATTATACCATCGGGCTTGGAAGTTCGCAGTATGAACCTGCCGTACCCACAGGAAGAATTTCCACTACCAACCCGTTGCAGGTTGCTTCGTATTTAAACAAGGTAAAGGAAATGGAAGCGCTGCCCTTTGATGACTTGTGGCGCAAGCGCATTATTCATTTAAGCGGTGGCCTTACCGAACAGGAAACGAGAGATTTCAGATTGTACCTGGAAGATTATAAAGACGTTGCGGAAGGTTACTACTTAGGCGGGAATATTCGTGCGCAGGCGAAGAACACAACCAATGTTGGCGAACTTATTAATATTTCGCAGGAGGTGAACAACGGTCTTAACCTGATTACTTTTTTCGGGCACTCATCACCCGAAACAAATGATTTTGAAGTCGGCTTTGTAACTAACCCCGCGTTGGGTTACAACAACCCCGGTAAATACCCGATGTTTCTTATCAATGGCTGCAACGCTGCCGATTTTTTTACTACGGCCACACGCTTTGGCGAAGATTGGGTGTTGGCCGCCAGCAAGGGCGCTACCGGTTTTATGGCACACACGTCATACGGGTATTCCAATACGTTGCGCTTTTATTCACGCCAGTTTTACAATGTTGCCTTTGGCGATTCGGTGTTTATCAGAAAGGGTGTTGGCGATATTCAGCGTGAAGTAGCCAGACGGTATATGCTAACGCAGCCTGCAACCGAAGTCAACCTTACACAGATTAGTCAGATGTTGCTGCTGGGCGACCCGGCTGTAAATGTTTTCGGTGCTGCCAAGCCCGACTATGAAGTGAATAATGCTAATATTTTTGCAACGTCAAATGATAGCGAACCAATTACGGCACTTAGCGAATCGTTCACGTTAAACATGATCACGCAAAACTTTGGCCGTGCGCGCGAGGACTCTCTTCATGTTCGCGTTACGCGGATATTTAACGATAATTCAACGGAAGTGTACGACACGCTTTATCCGCCCGTGTTGTATCGCGATACGCTTGCCTTTATTATCCGGCAGGAGCCAAACAAAGGTTTCGGTAATAATATATTCCAGGTAGAAGTTGATCCGTTTGATATGATACAGGAATTGAATAACGACAACAACACCGCTTCCTATAACCTGTTTGTTCCGCTTAACATTACGAGAAATCTTTTTCCGTATGATTACGCCATCATCAATCAACCACAGGTAACGTTAACATTCTCCAGTACCGATATACTGGGCATTGCGCGTAATTTTGATGTGCAGATTGATACGGTCAATACATTTGATAGCCCGTACTTAAAAAGTTTTACCGTAAATGGTGTAATCGCCTCGCACCAACTTGAACTGCTTGCGCAAGATTCATTGGCGTATTACTGGCGCACACGGTTTACCGATCCGCAGGAAGGTGAGATAGCCGAATGGGTAACATCATCGTTCAATTATATTCACAATTCACCGGAAGGTTGGGCGCAGCTTCATTTTCCGCAATACTTAAAAAATGAAAGTGTCGGATTGGTTAAAGATGCGTCTGTGAGATTATTGAATTATGTGGAATCAGCTTTAACATTAGATATACACACGTTTGGCAGCAATCATCCTGCACCGCATACCGATGTATCGATAAAGATTGACAATGCCGAATATAACCCGGCAGGTGTTGGTATTAAATGCCGCAATAACACCATCAACTTAGTTGCTTTTGATAAGCAATCCATCATTCCATACACGGCTGTACTGTTCAATCCGTTTGATGGCCGTGCGTGTGGCAGACGTCCGCAGGTGATTAACAGTTTTACGGCAGCACAACTGCAAACCGGTTTGGGTAATGATATTTATCAATACATGCTTAATGTACCTGAAGGCGATTCGGTGGTGTTGTTTACTATTGGCGACCCCGGTGTAGCCTTGTGGTCGGTTAATGTAAAACAGCAATTTGAAGCGTTGGGGATTTCACAGGCACAACTTAACTCCGTGCAGCCGGGCGAGCCGGTAGTGATTTATACCCGTAAGGGCGCTGCACCGGGTCAGTCTAAAATTTTTCGCCCGGCATCCATTCCGGCCAATGTGCAGGAACTTACCGTGAGCGGAACAATAACCGGCAGGTTTGATTCGGGAACTATGACTTCGGTGTTAATTGGCCCCGCGCAACAATGGCAACAACTTGTTACACACGTTGAAATTTCTGAACAACCACAAACGGATGTTTACAGTTTTGATGTAATTGGCGTTAACCTGGAAGGGGAGGAAACGCAATTACTCACCGGTGTAAATGGAACGGTTGATCTTTCCGGCATCGATGCGGAAGACTATCCGTATTTACGTTTACGCTACAACACACAGGATGCCATCAACCTTACTCCGCCACAACTCAACCAGTGGTTGGTGTTTTATACTCCGGTTGCCGAAGGTGTGCTGATCTTTAACGGCTCAACGGCACAGCAAACCTTACAAGAGGGAGAAGTGTGGCGTGCGCCTTATAGTTTCCAGAATATTTCGCAACAGGTGTTTGCCGATTCGCTCACTGTACAATTGGAGGTGTTTAATCAAACCAATCGAAACTTAGAACGTACATATTTTAGAATAAAAGCGCCTGCGCCATCACAAACTACCGACTTCCATGTGCAAACCGAAACACTGAATAGAGCCGGACTCAACGATGTGAATGTGTTTGTTAATCCGCGCATATTACCCGAACAATATTATGAGAACAACGTGTTGAAACTGAATCAACACCTGAACATAATGGCAGATGTGTTTAACCCCGTGCTGGATGTTACGGTAGATGGGCGCCATCTTACGAATGGAGATTTTGTTTCGGTTAACCCGGTAATTGCTGTTAAACTATGGGATGAAAACTCCGTTATCAAAAAGACAAGCACGGAAGGTATGCAAATACGATTAACCTGGCCGGGCGCTGCAACAGCAACAGCCATTACGTTTGACCGCGATGACATAGTGTGGTTTCCGCAAACCGATACAGAATATTTTCGCATATTGTTTACGCCCGAAAACCTGCCCGAAGGCGATTACGTGCTGGAAGTAGAGGCACGCGATGCCCGCAACAACAGTAGTGGTGCAACGCCATATCGTATTGAATTTAAAGTGGTGAATGAAAACAATGTATTGTTATTGGCGCCCTATCCGAACCCCTCTAACGGTATTGTGCAGTTTGATCTTATGTTGACCGGTGAGCTACCCGACTATGTGAAGCTGAACATTATCACACCTACCGGTGCGTCAGTGCTTTCGTTTGAATACACTACTTTGCATGTGGGCACCAACCGGATTGTGTGGGAGGGAAAGGATAACTCCGGCAACGATTTACCCAGCGGACTGTACATTTACCAGATGCAGGTAATAAAAAATAATCTGCCTGTTCTTATCTCCACACCTGCCGGGCAAACGTTTTTTAAACGCGGATATGGAAGGGTGTTGTTGAGGAGGTGATGTGTCTTACGCTAAAAAATCTTACTCCTAAATACTCAATTTTTTTAGTGAATGGCATTTAGCATCCTTAGAATACCCTTAAAAACTTCTGGATACTCTTGCCGATATTTCTAACCACTATTCCATTTACCGAAGAGCTCAACATACACATCAAACTCTTTAAGATAGAAGTCAGCAATACGAAATCCCTTAATGACACTTTTAATATACCTTCTCTATCTCCAAATACTTCCTCACATTCCCATGAAACTCTTTCAGTGCTTTTGTATGTAAACCGGGGTAGAGTACCCGGTCGCGGAACCACGAGCCGCTTTTGTAAAACGTTTCGTGGATAATTTTTGTGCCCCCGTTTTCTGCGGGGCTTAACCGCACAAATTGCGAGCCTTGCGATGTGGAGTTTTCAAGATAACAGATGCGGACAAATTTGCCGGGTTCGTTTACTTCCATGACTTCGTGCCCAATACAAAGATTGATGAGTCCATTCAGTAATGATAAATTCAGGATAAGCACCTGGCCGGCTTTCAGTCCATCGTATGCACCGGTTCCGGAATATGTTACGGAGTTATCATAACGGGCGTATTGCAATCCGAAATTAATCATGGAGCCGCCCCAAACCCGTGCCGGAGGAATATTTTTGTAGGCATTCCATACTGTTTCTACCGGCTGTTGAAAATGAAATGTTACTACGTGCCGCAGGTAGGAGGAATCGGACGGGTTATGGCATAGGGCATTGAGCTTTGAAAAATCATCGGGATGTGTGATGCCGTAGTCTGTTAAAAATTTCTTCACACTGGGCAACGTAATATGCTCGTGGGCAACAGCGTTTTCTTGTGTCGTCATGTACAGGTTTTGTGTTCAGGTTTAGCTTTCGCCACTCACGCAGTGAGTGGCAAATTACGTGTAAAGATATTCCAAATTCCGGATTGGAAAACAACTTTAGCCGATTACGCCTCTGTGGCTTCCAGCGTTTTTTTTGATTTTCGTTTTTTACTGAAAATGCCTCGAAGGGCAACAACTAAAAGAGTTATTAATCCCCCAAGGCCGCCAAAAAGGACGAAGGCTGCAAGGGCTTCGTATCCTGAGCAGGAAAGGGAACACGCCCATATACCAACGCCATACAAACCAAGCGTAAATACTCCTAAGGCCAATATGGTTAACGCTATCTTTGCCCCGGTGCTACGTTCTTTTTTACCCTCCTGTTTCTGTTCTTGCTTTTCTTTTTTTAGATCCTTTTTGTTTTTAACCAGGTGAATCGACTTTTCAGAATCGTTGGTGGGTGTAAGCGAATAAACAACTTCAGAGTTAGCTGCCGGCTGTTGCGTAAGTTGATAATGATTACCGGCATACAGCATCATTATGGCACCGGAAGTAAACAAGGCGATGTCAGTTGCCTTTTGTGCGAAGTAAGAATGAGTAAACGAAAAAGCAGAATTTTTAGAGGGATATAACAAACAAGAAGCAGCGATAACCGACATGGCCGTATAGGAGACCGTATCGCTGATAAAAATCTGATGATCGTATAAGTAATGACCAAGTGTTAGCGCACTTAGGCTGATAACTACGTGCGTTCCGGCAATCAGTCCGCGTGCCGCCCAGGGATGCCGGGCAGCCCAGTGAGAAAACCCTATCGACCTTTTTTGCGCTAAACTAAGCATCAACAAACTGAATAACCCCGATGCTCCCATCATGATGGGAGCGGAGTTATCTACTAAAAAGCTGTTCCCGGTAGCGATTGATTCGGTGGTGTCTTTTAGTGGTGATGAGCGCATCAGCTCACCGGAAATTTCAGAAGACTCATCATTATAAGAAACAAACTCCTTGCGCGATGGCGTTTCAGGCAGGGTAATAAATTCTGAATGATGAACGGATGAATACAATACAGGCTCAGCAACCGAAGCATATAAACGCTCAACCGGAAACGGGCTAAGTTGAATTGACTCTATTTGAAACGCTGCTTGATTCGGAACGGCAGGAACAGCTTCGGGTTTTGTCTTTCGCGAAGCAAAATTTTTGAGCCTGGCGTTTGGTTTCTGTGTTTTAACTCTTTTCTCGTGCAATACACGGCATTGTTCCTCCACAGAAAGTGTGCGGGTGGTGGTGAGCGGGTTTGCACAGGCTACCAGCAACATGAACAATGTGCTGATTAGAATGGATTTTGAATTGGTTTTCATAGCGAGTGGGTTAGCAGGTTAGGGTACGTTGAAACCGATAACAAAATTAAATCTGGTTTTATGAATATCCGGTTTTATTTTTCCCCATGCTAAAAAATCCGGTTTTTTATTTATTGCAACAATCAGTTAATCAGACCAGCATGGGTTGTAATTTTCACAATTTCAGTTCGGGCTGGCTGCCTTTACGGCAGAACGCAGGCAGAAGGAGATTGGTATTCGCAAAGCGTTAGGCTCATCATCAACCAATATTGTATTGTTGTTGTCAGGTGACTTTACCCGCATGGTGCTTATCTCGATTTTAATAGGGTTGCCGATCAGCTATTGGCTGTTGGATTTATGGCTCGAACGGTTTGCATTTCATATTGACCTGGAGGCATGGTATTTTATTGCCGCAGGACTCCTGGCGTTGTGTATTGCATGGTTAACGGTAGCATCGCAGGCGATAAAAGCTGCAAATGTGAATCCCGTAAAGTGTTTGCGGACGGAGTAGTGCGAAACGGTAAGCTCACAACGCACCCCGTTTTCCTATTTCAATAACTTCCATATTTCTGATTTCTTTTTCTTTCAACTCAAAACGAACCAGCGTTTTGATGTGATGAAACCCATGATTGCCGGCCGCACCAGGGTTGAGGTACAGCATGTTGTTATACTTCGCGTCTTTCTTGATTCGTAAAATGTGCGAGTGCCCGCAAATGAATATGTCGGGGATGCGTTCGGATAAAATTTTCTTAACACGCGGATTGTAGTTTGGAGGTGCGCCCCCGATGTGTGTCATCCATACACTGAATCCTTCAACCGTAAACCATAAATCTTCGGGTAGTTTGTGCTGAAGTTCACGCTCATCGATATTGCCGAACACCGCCCGCACGGGCCTGAACGCCTGTAATTCTTTAAGTACCGTTTCATCTCCAATATCGCCTGCGTGCCACACCTCATCACAGTCTTTGAAATGTTCAAAAACAGCCTTATCGAGGAAACTATGTGTATCTGAAAGAAGCCCGATTTTCATTTTAGATTATATGAAATATACCTTCGGCAGCGATAAAACTTACCGGTTGTAAAGATTGTTATTTTTCTAACAAATCTGGTCTATGTACCCGGCTATCTATAGAGTAATGACTAACAAATAGAATGACAACAACTTACCGTAAGTATTGCCCGTTTAAGCGGGAAAATCGGGGGTTCATATAACCGCTCTTTAATGATATAGATATGGGTTTTACTTTTAATGTTCACCTGATAAAAACCGGTTGTTATGAACAGACAAACTGCTACCTTCCTTTTTCTTTTTGTTGCCGCCACTGCATGGGCAAATGAGCCAGGGCAAAACAAGCCAAACCTTCAACAACAGTATCAGAGCATCCGCGAGCAATCGGAATATATTGAACCTTACCGGATGGTGAGGGCCTACCAGGTTGAAAATTTCTGGAAGGCCGTACAGGACACCCTGCGCGAGAAGGACGAAGCATTGGGGGTCGCCCAGAAAAAAATTTCATCGGTAGAAGGTGAAGTAGTGTCATTGAAAAATACGATTAAGGAAAAAGATTCTTCGGTGGAAGAGATGGCTTTTGCCGGTTCGCATATCGCGGTTATGGGGTGGGATATTCCCAAATCAACATTTATCTGGATTGTGGTTTCCGTAACGATAGGCTTGATAGCTTTATTGGCGATTTTGTTTTTTGCCTTCCGTACTGCATGGCAGCGGGCACGCGAATCACGCCAGCTTTACGATGAAGTAAGCAATGAATTTGATACCTATAAGCGAAATACCGTTGAGAAAGAAGTAAAACTGTATCGCGAATTGCAGGACTACCGGAACCGCCTTACTGAATTAAAGAGTGCCTGACTGTAAATTTTGGGCTTTATAAAAATTTCTTCGTACCAACTTCGTGTACAACCGGAATAATCTATAAATTCCGCTTTCATAAGCGGGAGTAGCTCAGTTGGTAGAGCGTTGGCTTCCCAAGCCGAAGGTCGCGGGTTCGAACCCCGTTTCCCGCTCTTTTCAACCACACATTCAAAACCGGAAAGTCCACAGAAGTAAAAATCATGAACCGCATTGACCGCCTCACCGCCATTCTCATTCAACTCCAGACCAAGAAAGTGGTGCGGGCGCAGGAAATTGCCGACCGGTTTGAAATCAGCTTGCGCACCGTGTACCGCGATGTGCAGGCGTTGATGGAAGCCGGTGTGCCTATCGGCTCGGAAGCGGGCAAAGGATATTTTATTGTAGATGGTTATCACCTTCCCCCGGTTATGTTTACACAAGATGAAGCCAGCTCGATGCTGTTGGCCGGTAAGCTGGTTGAAAAAATGGGCGATAAGTCTGTGCGCAGCGCGTTTGATTCTGCCTTGAATAAAGTGAAGGCCGTATTGAACGAAACGGAAAAAGACCATATTCAAAATCTTGAACCACATATTGAAATCTTTTTACGGTCGCGTTACGAACACCGCGACAACGAAACGTTTCCCAATCACTTTCTTACCGGGATACAACGGGCTTTAGCTAAAAAACAGGTATTGATTATTGACTATTGCAACAACAAGGAAGAGGTAACGACACGCGAGGTTGAGCCAATTGGTATTTTTTATTACAGTATGACGTGGCATTTGATAGGCTGGTGCAGGCTGCGCAACGACTATCGCGATTTCCGGTCGGACAGGATAAAAAACTTAACGAACTCAGGACGTGCATTTGAAAACAGAAACCTGATATCGTTGCAGGAATATTATAACACTATATTCCAAAATAACCACGCACTTATCCGGGTGTCAGTGTTGTTTGATAAGTCAGCCTTGCGCGGCCGCCCGATTTTCGGCAGCATATCGCAAACCGATTTAGGCGACAAACTTCGTGTTGAATTTATGATGGATAGCCTCCGGCACCTGGCGCATTGGCTGTTGATGTATGGCAGCGCGGTGGAGATTGAAAGCCCTGATGAATTGAAAGAAATTATGGCTGAACATGCGGAAGAGTTATTTTTGCACTATGGCAGCAAGGTAAGTGCTTCGTGATCCGCGACCATTTTGTTGAGTCTCCTTCCCCGTGCGGGGACCGAATTTAAAATAACTGAATCCCATTAAATGAAGCCTGTTAATACCGTGAATTTATTTACAAAATACACCATTTTCACGGTATTTTTGAATACCTTCACAGGGTGATTTACCAATCTACAAAAGATAAGATTGAAGCTTTCCATAAGCAATTTGCTGTGCTCTCAAAGGGCAATGAAAAATTGCTGAAAGAAATTGCTCTTGCCGAAATTCCTGAAATGGTGTATAACTCCAACGCCATTGAAAACTCTACCCTTACCTTGGAAGACACAGAGAAAATCCTGAGCGGAAGCGAACTAAACCGTAAGGTAAATGTGCGCGAAGTGTATGAAGCAAAGAACCTTGCTAAGATTACCGAGGCTTTGCTCAATAAACCAAAGCAAAAACTAACCATAGCATTGATTTTGGATTTGCACAAGACATTGCTCACTGATATTGACGACAGCGTTGCCGGACGATTTCGCAAAGGAAAAGAATGGGTAAGAGTGGGCAACCATCTGGGTGCTAATCCTGCATTTGTAAACAGTTTAATGCAGGAACTTGTCGATAACTACAACAGTCAAGCCAAAGGGCGTGATTACTTTTTAGATAAGATAGCGCACTTTCATGCAGAGTTTGAAACGATACATCCTTTTGTAGATGGAAACGGCAGAATTGGAAGAGCGCTGATTAACCTGCAATTGATGAATACAGGGCTACCGCCCATCATTATTCAAAACAAAAGCAAGCACACCGAGTATTACCCACTTTTTACAAACTACCCGGTTACCATGAAGTTTGATGGCTTCACCCAACTTTTTGCCACGCTGCTACAGGAAGCATTGAATAAAAGGATAACCATGCTTACGGCAAAAAAAATAATTCCGCTTTCGCAGTGGGCAGCACAAAACGGTATTAAACCAACCATTGCCGCTAATAAAGCAAAACGGCAAACCATTCCTGCTTTTCGTTTGCGCGAAAAATGGATGATTGATGCAGGTTATAGATAAGTACCTAATTAAGCTTCCATCCGCTTGGGCGGGAGACTATGCAGGACGGAAATCGAGTTCAACAAAAGTTATTTCTTCTACGGCCTCACTAATTGCAGTGCATTAAGGTGGCTGTTGATAAGTTCAACTTCATCTTTACTTAATTGAATAGTTGCTGCCTTTGCGTTCTCAACAGCCTGTTGTGCATTGCGCGCACCGGCAAGGGCAATTGTAATGCCGGGTTGTTCAATCGTCCAGCGTAATACAAGCTGGCCCAACGTGGCTTTCTTTTCATCGGCAAGGGGCTTTATTTTTTCAAGGAAGGTGTTTGTGCGGTTTATGTTTTCGTTGGTGAAAAAATTTGAGCCGGCACGGTGGTCGCCTTCACTGAAGGCATGGCCGGGCTTCATTTTTCCTGTCAACAATCCCCGCTGAAGCGGGCTGTATGCTAATATGCCTTTGCCGTTCTTTATGCAGTAGGGGACTACGTCTGTTTCAATGTCGCGTTTCACCATGCTGTAAGGAACCTGGTTTGAAGCTAACGAAATGTATTTCTCAGCTTCCTGCATTTGCTCTGCGCTGTAATTGCACACGCCCGCATAGCGCACCTTGCCTTCCTTAACTAATTGCGTTACAGCTTCCATAGTTTCGGCAATGGGTGTTGTAACGTCCGGCCAATGTATTTGATACAGGTCAATATAATCCGTGCCCAGCCTGCGCAGGCTTTCTTCACATTCTTTTATTATACTTTCTTTCCCTGCGTATTTGTGAATGATAATATCGCCCCCTGCGTTGTCTCTACTGTGGAAATAAAATTCTCCGTTGGTTGAATCCCAACGCAACCCGAATTTTGTAAGAATTTGTATTTTATCCCTCGGCAGTCCTTTGATGGCTTCACCGGTAATTTCTTCGCTTACGCCTTGCCCGTAAACCGGGGCGGTATCAATAGCGGTAACGCCAACATCATACGAAGCCTGAATGGCCTTGATGGCATCCTTACGTTCTGTTCCTCCCCACATCCATCCGCCAGCCGCCCAGGCGCCAAAAGTTATTACCGGGAGTGTAAGGTCTGTATGACCGACTTTTCTGTATTCCATGTATGTTTTTTATTGGCAATAATAAAAACATCAGGTACAGAATGCTAATATTAATTATACAGAATAGTCAGTTCAACGCGCCTGTTTTTGGCTCTGCCTTCCTCCGTATCATTATCAGTCAGGGGTTCAAGCAAACCTTTTCCTTCTGTAATAATCCTGGAGCTATCTACTCCTTGTTCCACAAGTCGTGCCTTCACTGCATTAGCGCGTTGTAGTGACAGCCGCTCATTGAAACGAGCCGAGCCTATGTTATCGGTATGACCAACTAATTTAATACTCAGATGAGGATTGTCGAGAAGCGCTTCTGCTAATTCATCAATATAAGCTGCTGATTCTCCGTCAAGGTTGGCGCTGTTAAATTCAAAATTGAAATGCAATGTAACGCGCTCAATCACCAACGCTTCATGCTTTATCTTACCGGCCTCGGCAAGCGCCAAAACTGAATCTTGTTTGTGTTGAAGATTCTCTTTTAGTGCCGGTGTTTGCTTAGGTTGAATGGCGGTAACGGAATCGGGATTGTTTGTTTCCTTTTTTGTTGCAGTTTCCTGAACCCTTTGCTGTGATACGGTAACAGGTTGTTTACGCTGTGGCGTTTTACTTTTTCTTTTCGCATTAGCTCTACCTTTTAGTTGCGGCTTAACAAGCCCACGTAGTTCTATTCCTATCTCGATGGCTCCGAGGTTGCCGATATTTTTTTTGAATACAGGAAAATCATAACTGAATCCTACGGAAAAATTTTCTTTATGGAATTGTGTTCCGATTATCCCGGAACGCCCCGGAACATATTTTGTAATTAAATCTACCCGACCGGATAATGAGGGAGAAGAACTTAATTCATAACTTGTGATGGCGCCAATGTTTAAAAGATTATTCTGGTAACTCCGGGTGTATAATATTTCAGGCATAACAGACAATGGCCCCGCTTTATAGATACGCACACCAACTGCCGCTACTGCTGTTGATTTAAGTTGTGTTTCGGAATTCAGGAATGAAGCCTGTGGTTTATTGAAATCGAAAAAGGAAATACTCCAGTAGGCAACCCGGTTATTATCCCGATCAACCTGCTGCCAATGCAGCCCGAGGCTGATGGTGAAAAAATTCAATCGTAGCTGATCAAAGTTTTCACCACTGAACAGCGATCCATCAAATCCACGATCAGGAATGTATTGCATACCGGTAAACAAACCTGCCGGGTCGATTTTTTGAGCCTGGTACAATCCCTTAGCTCCAAGCGAAAGCGTTTGAAACTTATTCAAATAAACATTGGTAGCAATAGACAGGGCAGCTTCCTGTGTATTAAAAATTCCGGCTACGCCCGAACGATCATCTAATAATGTTAACCCGATGCCGCCCCATCGCATACCGTTTCTGTTATTCAACAACGGATAACTGGCTGAAGCCATGCTACTGGCCAGGTTGAAATCTGCTGCTGTGGTTTGATTGCGATGCAGAAAACTTAACGAGGCAAAATCGGAAGTGGCAACAGATGCCGGATTTATACGCTGCGGTGTATAGTTATACTGGCTAAACTGAAAATACTGGCCATACGCTGACTGCGACCACTGGACGAATAGCAATACGATCAGGAAAGTCTTCCGCATCATCGGATTAATACAATTGAACCGGAATCTTTTCCATTGAGTAGTAACTTGTTGCCGTTCGGCAATTGCCCGTTCACTTTCCAGTAATAGACTCCGCCTGGTTGTATAACACCATTTACCGAGCCATCCCAACCACGTTGGGTAGCTTCTGTTATGTCCGTTGTAGTGTAAACAATGCTTCCTTCACGATTCATAATTGAGAAAGTGAAATTCTTCACCTGACCTAATCCATAAATTTTTAATTGGTCGTTGGTTCCGTCCTGGTTGGGCGTGAACAAATTGGGAATAAACGCCATTGGCTGAACGACCACTGTAACGTTGCGCGAAGCTGTGCAGCTAATTGAATCGCTGACGGTTACTATATAATTAGTGGTTACAGCGGGTGATGCTATGGGGTTAGGAATGGAGGCATTATTTAACCCTGTTGCCGGAGTCCAGTTGTAATGATTACCTCCTGAGGCGATTAGTTGAACTTCTTCACCTTTAAGAATGTGAAAAGATTCTCCGTTAAGCCCAATAACCGGTTTGCTGATGGTAATGGCAGTTCGATGGATTTCGCTACAACCCTCGCCATCGCTTACAAATAGTTTCACCGTATCGGCAGAAGTTGCCGTGTAGGTTATGGAAGGCTCGTTTGACAGGAAACCTTTGTTGTAACTTGACCACTCAAGCTGTGCCCAGGTGCCGGTTGTTTCAAAAACAAGTTGTGAATTTTCACAAGTAAACAATGTGTTGTTGAATTCGCGAACAACGGTATCTTTTCTTTCCATCAGAAAAAGCCTGATGAGCGGGCAAACTTCCTGATAGGGGATAAGAAAGAAAACAGTATCTGTTGCATCAGTTGCGTATTCATACGTTAGGCCTTCGCCCAGAAAACCTTTATCGAATGAGAACCACAAGGCTGTTGTATCGGCTGTCAGTATTCTGCTTTCTGTTTTACAAAGTGTCACCACCTCCTCTTCAATTTCCATACAGGATTCGGCTGGCCTGATAATTCCGGAGCATGTATTTTCATCTGCATGGTAAGCGTTGTCAACAGCTTGTACATGGAACGCATAGTCTGTATTAACAGCGCCATTAAGCAAAATATGATTATGTGTTCCGATATTGCCATGCGTTACCTGTAACCTTCGCTTGTTCAGCAAATCAAAATCACCGGAAACAACATCGTTGTTTTGGGTTTGCAGGGTAATATCGTACGTTACGGAGGGTTGGGGTGTCAGGTCATCACCCGATTTATCCCAATACATAAATAACCGGCCATATAAAATAGCGGCAATGGGCGTAGTTGGTACTGATGGAGGATTATTTACAGCCATTATTGTGTTTTCATAGATATGGATTGTTTGTTCTGTAAGTTGAACTAAATCCAGGTCACCATCGTAATCAACATCACCGAAGCGCTGAACCAATACATTGTTGCCAGGCAACAGTTCAACAAGTGTGTTGGCGAGAAATATTTTATTAACAGAAGTGGAAGCCTGATCTGTGCCACTCATCTGTATATCAACCCGCCCGTCTGAATCTAAGTCAGCGACAAAAACTTGGTGTGGAATAAAATCCAATGAAATGATTTCTTCAAGCGTAAACTCTCCGGTTGTCGTACTCATCAGTTTCAGCAGTACCCCTTCATTATTATTGCTCTGTCCGGCCATAACCACATCAAATACACCGTCATAGTTCACATCGGCAAGCCAGGCAGTAACATCTGAAACACCGTTTACTACTGTACCTTCAGTAAAGTTCATCTGTCTGTCTGTAATCAATATGGCATGGTAGGGCGAAGCGTCCTCAAGATTACCTGTAACGAACAAGTCATTGGCTCCATCGCGGTTAAAATCAAACGACTCTATATTAGTTGCATGAAGTTTAAGGCTATCGTGCACCAATACCCAAGAGTTTTGTTGCAATTCAAAAATGGAGAAGAATGGGCCATTACTATTTGTTCCGCTAATGATTAACTCCTTTTTGCCATTTTGATTTAAGTCAATCAGCCTGATAATGGAACCGGCTATTGGAAGCATTGGATTGGTTAAGAAAGAAAAATTAAAATCTCCGGAACTGATCAGCGCAGTTGTGAATGAATCTGTATCTGAATCTCCGGAAAGTATAATGTCAGGTTGCCCGTCCATATTGACGTCAGAAAATGTAGTAACAACATTTTTCATCAAGGTTTCTACATGGCGGACAAATGAAAATTCAGTGCCTTCGTTTTTATACAATAAGAAAAAATGATAATCAAGTTGATCGGTAGCCTGAACGATCAGATCAAACCTGCCGTCATGATCCATGTCTAACCAATGAATGTTCTTGCCGCGAAATTCAGTTGGAATATCTATAATTTGTTTCTCCTCAAACTGTTGCGCATAAGTTGTGATGCCACTTAATAGAAAAATTATGATGAATAAAGGAAAGTATTTCATTATTGTTGACTTTTGACTGAAATAAGTTGGAATGTTATCGGTAAAGATAATTTACTGGGCACGGGGTTGCCGTTTAATGTAGCCGGACTCCATAAGGGCATATTTTCAATTAATCTTATCGCTTCCGCGTTAAGTTTCTCATCAGGAGAACTTTCAATCGTTATCTTTTCAGGCTTGCCCGACAGGTTAATGATAAAGGTAACAGTTACGATACCCTGAACAGAATCAGCAACCGCATGGGAGGGATATTGCAAAGCCGTGCTGAAGTATTGATAAAGCGCTCCGTATCCGTTAACCGGTGATGCCTGTTGATAGACAGGTTCAGGTTGTACTGATGTTTTTTCTTCTTCTTCCTGTATTTCGGTTTGTAATTTTGCGGCAGGTTTACTTTGTTTTGAATTGTTTTCTTGTTGTTCTACGGATTTCCCGTCATCACTTAATGGAACCGGCTCATATTCAACCGGTGCAGAAGGCTCAGGAGCATCTTGCGAAGTTGCTTGCTGCAATTCACTGGGTTCCAATTCCGGTGTCGGGTTGTCCGAAGCGGAATACCAGAGTAATGCAATCAATACAATCCCTCCAACCGTCAGCAAACTCTTTTTAATCAACGTCTTATTTCGGTTTGCCTGAACTACGTTAGCATGTTCGCGAAGCAACGTATCGAAATCCATGAAATGCAGAATCTCGCTGTCGGATACTTCTGGTTTTTTTTTCATTATGGTAATCTTAATGTTTTGCATGATTGGTGAATAATGTTTTCATTTTTTCAAGTATTCGGTATGTTCTTACTTTGGCATAGTTTTCTGTAATGCCTAAAATGTCAGCTACTTCTTTAAATGGTCGACTCTCCATAAATCTCAGTTCAATCAGTTGCAATTCTTCGTACTTCAATTTTTTCAGTATTTCAGGTAGTTTTTGTTTGAGGTCTTCCAGTCTGTCATGTGCAAACATTTCTTCGTAAAGAAAATCCGCCATGTAATCTTCCAGAATCACTATTCTTGACCGCTTACTTTTCCTGAAAAAATCATTGCACTCGTTAATGGCAATCCGGTATAGCCAGGCGGAAAACGGTAACCCCCTGAAACTGTAACTGCCTATGTTCACTAAGGCCTTTAAAAATACCTGTGATGTAATGTCAGCCGCGATTTCCTTATCGCCAATGCGGTGCAGGACGAACAGAAAAATAGGTTTATAGTACTTTTCATACAGGGGTTTGAAGGCCGTAGGATCATCCTTTGATCGGATAATCAGTACCTTTTCCTCGTCAGCGATTCTTGTTTTAGCGTCCTGTTCCACGGGCTGTTTAGCCATTTTTATATCTAAATGAGATTTTCACTTAAAAGATACAGTCTTGAACGGGAAATCTGTTGATTTTTTAGAGGGGCTTCTTCAAAAAAACCTGAAAATCTTTTTTTCTCCTGCCATAGGGCTGTCACCGGACAATCGTTTTTTTGGTATATGATTTTCGCAAGATCAGCCACCCCATTTATGAAAACAATGCTGCTGGTTGCAGGAGTGCTGACCGGGGCTGTTATCCTGGTGATTTTGCTTTCAGAATTGCTAAAGTCTTAAACCATCTCACGGATATGCATGTAATTGTTCTCTCAACTTCCGTTAAATCACTTCTTCAGGTAAAGTCGCTGGCACCTGTGTTAAATGAACTGGCAGGCCAGGGCAACTGGAATTTTGCTTTGGATGATTGCGACCGGATATTGCGCATTGTATCGGATAGGGTAAAACCTGCCGATGCTGTTCATGTACTGCGTACCTGGGGAATTGATTGTAAAGAACTTGAATAAAATACTACCTGTATGCGCAAAGTAATTTTAGGTGTTGCTGTAAGTCTCGATGGCTTCATCGAAGGCCCGAATGGCGAGTACGACTGGTGTCCCCCGCCCTCGAAAAGTGAAATGGATGAATTCCTGGAAGGAATTGATGTTGTGTTTTTCGGACGAAAGAGCTATGAATTGTTTGGCACGGCTGATTACAACAGCAAAACCTGCTACGTATTTTCAAATACCTTAAAATCCGTAAAAGGAAAAAATACCCATCTGCTTAGCGGAGATGTAGTCAATGCTGTTAAGAAAATCAAAGCGGAAGAAGGAAAAAATATCTGGTTATGGGGTGGAGCAAGCCTCACAACAACATTTATTAATGCCGGGCTGGTAGACGAACTTTGGTTGGGCCTGGTTCCCGTTGTACTCGGAGCAGGTAAACCGTTATTTCAGGATATTAAAAAGCGTGAACATTTTGAATTTACGGAAGCTGACAATCGGAATGGATATCTTTCCGTAAAACTCCGCTACAAAGACTGAAGGTGTTTCTGCTATCTTTGCTCCATGACGCTGGAGGAAAAGGTATCGGCAGTTGAACAGGTTTTTGCTAACCTCGACCAGGAAATCGCGCAGTTTCAAAATTGGTCGGGGTTGCACTGCAAATGGGGGTGCGGAAAGTGTTGCTTCAAATCCGATATTGAAGCCACTATTCTTGAGTTTCTTCCGTTTGCTCACGCACTGCATCAGGCCGGTGAGGCGTTTGCGTGGTTAGAGAAACTAAAGCAAACGAGCAATTCTGTTTGCCTGATTTTAAACCCAACACAATCCGGTGCAGGTCTGTGCACGGAGTATCGGCATCGCGGATTGATTTGCCGCCTTTTCGGATTTTCGGCACGCACCAACAAACACGCGCGTAAGGAGTTGGTTACGTGCGAGATTATTAAAACAGAACAGTCCGGTAATTATATACAGGCTTACGAAAAAGCAGAGCGCGAAGAAGAGCCTGTGCCGGTAATGCACAATTACTACATGCAGCTTCACGCCATTGATTACGAACTCACAAAAGATTTTTATCCGATTAACGAGGCCATCTGCAAAGCCATTGAAACGGTGCTGGCCTGGTATGCTTACAGGAATACCTGAACAATAGCGTGTGCCTTCTGAACAATTGCTTTAACCGCCTGAAGTTTAGGGAAGGGGTCGATTGAGTTTTCAGCATCCGATATTCCGGCAGATACGGGGCTTAACCAGATTACCATCAGTACGATAACGGCTACCACTATGCCGAGCAACAAGGAAAGTTCTTTATAGGTTAGCCGCATTTTCATAGAGCGGCTGTTTACGAAAGCTGTGCCAATTTGAAAATCGCTTAACCCTGCCTGTTTTGCAGCTTTTTGGGGTGCTATGTGCGCGATTTTGAACATTGCTTTGCTTGTCTTCGGACAGTTTACCTATGCTTTTTTACAGACTGTGTTTATAAAGGAATCTCTAAAAACCTTCCATAATCCTTCTCCAATAGGAGAAGGGAGGGGATGAGGTGAGGTGAAAGAAAAACAGGTTTTTACAGATTCCTTCAAATATTAAACCCTGTTTTGAACCACATTCCGTACTAAATTTGTTGCTGATTAAACCTCAGGATTACAAAATGGCGCGAATTATCTTCAATATTTTTCTTGCACTAACCCTTTTGGCGGGCACTTCTTTTAATTTACCTAAGGATGAAAGCCCGGTAAAGTGGCTCACCTTTGAACAAGCGGTAGAAAAATCGAAAGTTGAAAAGCGGAAAATTTTTATTGATGTTTATACCGATTGGTGTGGCTGGTGCAAGGTAATGGACAAGAATACGTTCAGTAATCCGCAGATTGCAAAAATCCTGAATGAAAATTTTTACCCGGTTAAGCTCAATGCCGAGCAGCGCGGGGATATCGTGTATGCAGGTCATACATTTAAGTTTGTAGAGTCGGGCAGCAAAGGGTATCATCAATTAGCGGCATCGTTGCTGAATAATCAACTAAGTTACCCTACGGTTGTTTTTTTGGATGAAGAGTTCCGAATCATTCAGCCTTTAGCGGGCTATCAGAAGCCCGAAGAATTTCACAAGATTGTTCAGTTTATCGGTGAAGACCATTTCAAAAGTATTTCTTGGAACGACTGGCAGACGAAGTACAAATCGCCATACTGAAAACCCGTTTCCGGGAAGTAGTTTTAGTGATGCCCTTCGTTTATAAAAGGCATAAAAAAACCATCCGCACAAAAACCTGCGAATGGTTCATATAAACGTTTACGGCCTTGCCGGCTATTCCTCTTTGTTCTCTTGCTTTTTGGTTTTCTGGAAATCTATATAGCCAATAGCCGCTACAAAGCCTATAACTACGGCAACAATGGTGATGAACAGGTTAGCTCCACTTCCGGCAAATGATTCAAACATAATCGTATAAGGTTTTTAACAAAGCAAATGTAGCCGATTGGGGCTAATCCTTAAAATAATTTACCCGCTACTTTGCTGTATTTCTGCAAAAAAAGCCCAAAAAACACGTTTTACTTGAACAACTCTTTTCGTTTGTTCATGAAGATGAAGTTAAAGGCGGCAATCACCAGCAGTATGGCTAAGATTATCAGCACAATAAACAACCGGCTGCTTTTTAGTTGAAGTGTTTTTACCTGGTCTTCTTTCTTCAGTATTTCATACTGGCGCTCTTTCTCGCTTAATTCCAGTGCTATTTCCATTTGCGCAATTCTGCGCGTGCTTTCTTCGCTGTGGATTCGCTCACGTGCCGAATCATATTTCAGCAAACTTTCATACGCTTCTTTCAGCTTATTCTGGCGGTAGTAGCTGTATGAAATATTTTTCAGGATGTCGGGCACTTCGGCATACACCTGCAATTCTTTTGAAAGCGCGAGCGCCTCATTCAGGTATTGTTGTGCAGGCCCCGGCTGATTGGCTTTTGTATAAGCAATACCAATGTTGGTAAGACTGTTTAACATGCCCAATCTGTTATTGGTTGCGCGCTCAAGGTCAAGCGCCTTTTGGTAGTGTTCAATAGCGCGCTGGTAGTTTTCCTGTTTGAAGAAAACATTACCCATATTATTGAGCGGGTCAGCGGTAGGTTCGCCTATTTTCTCGCTAAGCTGAAGGGCTTCAGAGAAGTACCGCATGGCTTTTTCATACAACTGCAGGTCGTTGTTCAGGTTGCCGAGGTTATTCATGGAGCCTACGAGTTTGCGCGGGTCGCCCAATTCCTTAAAAAGCGCGTTTGATTCTTCCAGGAATTTCATCGCCTGTCCGTAATCTTTTTTAATGGAATAAATGGTAGCGATGTTGTTTTTGGTAGTGGCAATACCCTCTTTGTTTTGAAGGGTATCGTATATACTAAGCGAGCGGATATAATACTCAAGGGCTTTGTCAAGCGCGCCCTGGTTACGATACACAACCCCGAGATTGTTGTAGCAGGCGGCCACGCCTTTTTTGTCTTCAATTTCAGTAGCTAAACTAAGCGCTTCGCGGGTATAGCCGAGGGCCTTAACAGGCTCGGATTGGATGTGGGCGCGGAAAAGCTCATTCAGGGTTTTAACCTTGCTTTCATTTCTGGCAGTGTCTAATACTGCCATCAGGCTATCAACGGACTGGCCTTGCATAGTGGCCGAATACGCTAAAAAAAGTGCGAAAAGGGGTAATTTCAACCTCATTGTCAGGTACAGTTAGGGCGTTAAAGTTAACTTAAATGTGGTAAAATCTGTTTACCTTTCAACGTGGGGAAGCGCAAATTTGAAAAAAAAAATCAATATGAAGAAACTAACGGTTTGGATGATAACCCTGTTGTCTGTGGAGGTATCCGGCACCTGGGCACAATCGCCCGATGAGGTGCAAATCAGGCAGGTAATAGAAAATCTGTTTACCGGCATGAAAAAAGGTGACAGCACATTAGTGCGAAGTGTGTTTCATGAAACGGCAACGATGGCCACTGCGTTAAGGAATCGCGAACAAAAAGCGGTATTGCGAAGGGAGTCGTCTGTTGATGGTTTTGTGAAAGCCGTAGGTACACCCCGTGCCGATGCGTTGAATGAAGAGATTTGGGGACTTGAAATAAAAACAGATGGCGACCTCGCCCAGGCATGGTGCGATTTTGCTTTTTATGTCGGTAAAAATTTCAGCCATTGCGGTGTAAATACATTTCAGTTGTTCCGTACCGAAAAGGGCTGGAAAATCTTTCATATTGCCGATACACGCAGACCAACTGATTGCAAAATTCCCGATGAAATCAGTACGAAGTATAAATAGAAAGTGAATAAGGCATCTCTAAAAACTCCATTCTTAATCAATAAAACTATGCGTAAGTTACTCCTCTTTTCAATTCTGTTCTTTTTTACGCTTATCCTTACTGCGCAGGATAACCTCACAACTTTTATACTCGTTCGGCATGGCGAAAAAGCTGTTGACAAAAGCACCAACGACCCCGATTTATCACCGGAAGGAAAGAAACGAGCCGAACGATTGGCCGCCTTGCTGAACGAAGGAGAAGTGAACGCGATTTACAGTACGCCTTACAAGCGAACACGCCAGACGGTAGAGCCGCTTGCAACAGCAAAAGATTTAACCATACACGATTACGCACCCAATAAAGAAGCAGCTATTGATGCCATGTTGGCAGAACATAGGGGAGGAACTATTGTAGTGGCCGGGCACTCCAACACCATACCCTGGTTTGCCAATAAATTGCTTGGCGCAGAAAAATACCAACCTTGGGAAGAAGACGATTATGATAACGTTTGGATAGTTACCGTTTCTGAAAAGGGTAAGTTGGTGAAGTTGGTGTGGTTGAATTATTAACCCGGTTTACCGGCAGGTGTAAAGCCAAAGTAATAATTTGTTTGTGAAACCCCCACAAACCATTGCACGTTATTGTGTAGCGACACTTGACAATGTTGAGAAAATAAAATGGAAGCAATAAAAGACAGATTAGCTCAAGCCGAAGAAATTGCTGTCAGGTTATTCAAAGAAGTTGAAGACAGACAACTAATTATGGCTGATAAAACAGAAGAAGAGTTAAATAAAGAAATTTTTGGGTTAGCAAAAGAACTCTTTGGAATAGAAAAACATTGGCACAAGCGAATTGTAAGGTGTGGAGAAAATACATTGTTTCCTTACAAAGAAAATCCACCCAACTTGACAATTCAAAGTGATGATATTTTGTTCTTTGACTTCGGGCCGATTATAGACAAGTGGGAAGCTGACTTAGGCAGAACGTATGTAATGGGAAACAATCCATTAAAGATTAAACTAAAAAATGACATTGAGAAGGCTTGGAAAGAAACTAAACTTTGGTTTGACAAGCAAACCGAACTTAAAGCAGCAACATTATTTGATTATGCTGTGGATAAAGCGAAAGAGTATGGTTGGGAATTTGGGGGAGAAATAGCAGGCCATTTGATTGGCGAGTTTCCTCACGAAAGGTTAGAGCCGGGCAACTACCAACTTTATGTTCATCCAGACAATCATAACGATATGTTTTTGTTAGAGGCCAACGGACAGAAAAGGAATTGGATTTTAGAACTTCATTTTGTGGACAGAGAACAGAAAATAGGAGGATTTTACGAACAACTTTTAACATAAAACAACGAACGCACAACGTTCGTCTGGCCTTCACTTCCCGATATTCTTTTTATACTTCAGTAAGGTAGCCTTTACCTCTTGCCCACGTTGGTACTTGATTTTGCTTCCAAAAAGCCCAAACAGAAAACCCCTGCGGTTTGTTGATGCACCAGTGCCCCCGGTACGTGCCCCGGTTGTGGTTATCGAAATATCATCAAACACAATCGCGTCCGCTCCCTTCTTCTTTACCTGGTCTGTAATTTTTTGTTGAACCTTATCCGACCTTTTTTTGGCGCTTACCTCGTATGTAAGCTTGCCCATCGCCTCGTTGGGTTCGGTAATATCGCTTTCGCGGAAATAGATGTCAACGTTAGCTGTTGCCGGGTATTCGCGCCCGAAATAAATAATTTTATTCGCACAGGAGGAAAGCAGCAGCAATGCAAATAAAAGAAGCAGGTTGTGTGTTTTCATCACAAATCAAAACTCGATAACTGCGTAAAGAAAGCATAATTTAATCACCGGAGTTGCGTAAATCTTTTAAATGTTTGTGTTTCCCTTAGCGCCATTGCCCGAAAACAATGTAACTTTAACCATGCGTTGGGTTGCGTGCCTGTATTTCACCATTACCGTAACAACCGGGTTTGGCCAGGGCGAAGATGAACTGCGCAAGAGTATATACTTTGGAGGAGGCAGTTTTTACATAGACGAGTACCAGGCCGATGACCTTATACATTGGCTGGATTCTATCCCAGACCTGCTAAGCAAATACGAGATTCACCTCATCAGCCATACCGACCCAATCGGGGGCAGGCAATACAACGAATGGCTTTCTAAAATGCGCAGCCAGGCCGTGCAGGAGTTATTGCTGCAACGCAACATACCCGAACATAAAATCTCTATAAAAGACTGGGGCCTTGAAAATCCCGTTTACCGGAACGACTCACGCAGGGGCATGAGCATGAACCGAAGGGTAGATGTTATCCTGTATCCTATCGTCTTCTAACTGTCCGATTTCAGACACCTTTTTGCATAACCGGACGCCCGGTGTGCAACTCAGCCCTGTTTTTTGCGTCTATTACCTGAAAAAAGCCCTTGGCACCATAATTGGCTATGGGGCACTAATTACAGGTGAAACATGATACAATTACGCGACATCGACAAATTTACTGACTCGCGCTTTCAGCGCACGTTCATCCTTAAAGGAATACACCTTGACGTAGAGCCAGGCGAATTTCTTACCATTATGGGGCCGAGCGGAGCCGGCAAATCAACCCTTATGAATATCATCGGCATGTTGGATGAACCTTCGGCCGGTGAATACTTTTTCTATGACCAGCCCGTGCATAAGCTCCGGGAAAAGCAAAAATCTGAATTGCATAAAAATCATATCGGGTTCATTTTCCAGGCGTATCACCTCATTGATGAATTAACCGTTTACGAAAACATTGAAACGCCCTTGCTCTACAAAGGTGTAAGCAGTAACGAGCGCAAGAGCCTTGTGGCCGAAATGTTAGACCGGTTTAACATGGTTGCCAAAAAGGATTTGTTTCCTGAACAACTTTCGGGCGGGCAGCAACAATTAGTAGGTATTGCCCGCGCAATAGTAGGCGAGCCGAAAATGTTATTGGCCGATGAGCCTACCGGAAATTTACATTCCGACCAGGGCAAACACATTATGGATATTTTCCAGAAGCTGAATGAAGAAGGTATGACCATCATACAGGTAACACACTCGGAAGAAAATGCGCAGCGTGGCAAACGCATTGTGCGTGTAGTGGATGGCGCGATTGTATCGGATGAAAAAGTTAAGGGATAAAATTTCAGGTATGAAACACGTATTGGTTCTTGTTACTGTTTTAACATCGTTTACAGCGTATGCACAACGCCAGTTATCGTATGAAGAAGCTGTTCAGATTGCTTTGCAAAAGAATGTGGATTACAATGTGCAGCAAAATGAAGTAGTTCGGGCTGAGGCACAGAAACTTCAGGGGATCATGGGCATGGCGCCTTCCGCCCGGTTAAATTCAGATTACTTTGGTAGGAGAGGACGACAGCAAGTTCAGAATCCGGAAACCAGCCAGGTGGAGTTCCCGGATGTGGTTTCAAATAACCTCCAGTACAGTATAGGTACTGAACTGGTAATTTTTAACGGGTTGAACCGATTGCAAACATTTCGATCTAACATAAACAACTTGGAATCGCAGGAGTTTGCGCTGGAGCGATCCCGGCAGAATACAATATTTAATGTAGCTCAACAGTATCTTCAGGTACTGTTAAGTGACGAGTTGTACCGGATTGCTACTGATAATCATAGAAATCAGGAAGAGAACCTGAAGCGAATTGAAGGTCAGGTTGAAGTAGGGGCTTTAGCTATCACCGATAAGTATAATCAGTTAGCTGAAGTTAAACGCCTGGAGAACCTGATGATCAGAGCGAAAAATACATTTCAAAATGATAAGCTTGTATTGGCTCAAACCCTGCAACTTGGACCGGGTACCGATTTTGTTTTGCTCAATCCGGGCTTTAATCTGAATCACGTGCTTCAGTTGCAGATTGATTTGGATGACCTGTATCAGGTTGCACTAACCAATCGACCCGACTATAACCAGCAGCGGGCATTGGTAGCGCGTAATAGCATAACAGTATCGGCATTGCGCGGTAGCTATTTTCCAACACTGTCAGCATTTTATACCTATGGATCATCTTACAATTCCAGAGTCCGGTTCTCCGGAGTTGAACAGTTAACGACTATCAACGCATATCAATTCTACGGACTTACCCTGTCGGTACCCATTCTTAATGGTTTCAACACCCGAACAAGGGTATACTCAGCTAAACTTGACAGAGAAAATAGCTTGCTTAACGAGCAAAACCTGAAAACTGTAATTTACCGTGACGTTACAACTGCTTATCAGAATTTCGAAGCGGCTAAAGCAGGCTACCTGGCCTCTTTAGCACAATTTGAAGCAGCCAATATTGCGTACAGCCTGGAGAAGGAGCGATACGAATTGGGCGCTTCCGCATTCTTTGAATTTTCGCAGGCAGCCAATGCCTTAATTCAGGCGCAGGCCGCCAAAGCCCAGTCCGAGTACACCCTCATGTTCCAGGAAACTATTCTTAACTACCAGGTTGGCCAGTTGAGATAAATTAAGGCCAAAATCAAATATTTTCATACCTTTGCAGCCCTCAATGAGTATTGGGGGCTTTTTGCTGAAAATCGGCCAAAAAGCAGTGTTTAACCAAAAAATGCAGTAGCAAGCCCGGCCACTGCATGTAATACAGGGCTTATTTTTAGTATGGCAAAAGAAAAAGCAAAACCTGCCGAGATCGATGAAGACGATCCGATGAAGGAAGTGAAAGCGCTTGAGAAAGAAGAAATCGTTTCTGAAGCAATTCCCGCTACCGAATTGCGCAAAGCCGTTAAGGCTATGGCCGTTCCCGGAGAATTTGACTGGGATGCCTTTGAAACAAAAGGCTTTGGCGAAGGCTACTCCAGCAGCGATCGCGAACAAATGGAAAAACTGTATGCCGGCACGGTAACTACGGTTGACAGCGGTGAAGTTGTGGATGGCGTTGTAGTGGGTATTAACGACCGCGATGTAATCCTGAATATCGGGTTCAAGTCGGATGGCCTGGTGCCGTTGGCAGAATTCAAAGATGTGGCCGACCTGAAGATTGGCGATAAAGTTGAAATCTTCATCGAAGAACGTGAAGACAAAATGGGCCAGCTTGTGCTGAGCCGCAGAAAAGCGAAATTAGTAAAAGGCTGGGAGCGCATTCAGAAAGCGTTGGATGAAGATTTAGTGATTGAAGGTTTTGTGAAACGCAGAACAAAAGGCGGCTTGATCGTAGATGTGTACGGCATTGAAGCTTTCTTGCCCGGTTCGCAAATTGATGTGAAGCCGATCCGCGATTTCGATATCTACGTAAATAAAGCGATGGAAGTAAAAGTTGTGAAAATCAACTACACCAACGACAACGTAGTGGTATCGCATAAAGTGCTTATCGAGAAAGACCTCGAAGAACAAAAGGTGGCCATTCTGAGCAACCTCGAAAAAGGCCAGGTGCTGGAAGGTACTATCAAGAACATGACCAACTTTGGTGTGTTTATTGATCTTGGTGGTGTAGATGGGTTACTTCACATTACCGATATTTCATGGGGTCGCATTAATCATCCAGAAGAAGTGCTCAAACTCGATCAGGTTGTTAAGGTTGTGGTGCTTGAGTTTGACGAAGACAAGAAGCGCATCAGCCTCGGCATGAAGCAACTTACCTCACATCCGTGGGATGCGTTGCCTGCCGATATCAACGTTGGCTCTAAGGTTAGTGGCAAGATTGTGAACGTAGCTGATTACGGAGCGTTCCTCGAACTGCAACCCGGAGTTGAAGGCCTCATCCACGTAAGTGAAATGAGCTGGTCGCAACACCTGCGCAATCCGCAAGACTTCATGAAAGTAGGCGATGAAATTGAAGCCGTTGTGTTGACCATCGACCGTGAAGAACGTAAGATGTCACTCGGTATAAAACAACTTACCGAAGACCCTTGGACGCGCCAGGATGTAATGACCAAGTATGCTATTGGCAGCAAACACGAAGGTGTTGTGCGTAACCTTACCAACTTCGGCCTGTTCATTGAACTGGAAGAAGGCATTGACGGATTGGTACACGTATCGGATTTAAGCTGGACGAAAAAAATCAAACACCCTTCAGAATTTGTGAAGGTGGGCGATAAAATGCAGGTAGTAGTGCTGGAGCTTGACGCGGCTAACCGCAGATTGGCCCTTAGCCACAAACACCTCGAAGAAAATCCGTGGGATACGTTTGAAACTATCTTTACTGAAGGCTCTGTACACAAGTGTACCGTTATCAGCAAAAACGATAAAGGTGCAGCGCTTGAGTTACCGTATGGTATTGAAGGTTTCTGTTCAAACAAAAACTTAGTGAAAGAAGACGGCAGCAAAATTGAAGTGGGCGAATCGCTTGACTTCAAAGTGCTTGAGTTCTCAAAAGAAGACCGCAGAATTTCCTTGTCGCATAAGGCGATGTTCTCTGCCGAAGAGGAAAAGGAAAAACCTGCAGCCAAGAAGAAAGCTCCGGCTGCCGCCAAAGGTAAGACCATTGATAAGATTAACCAGGAAGTGGAGAAATCTACACTGGGCGATCTTGAAGCGTTAAGTGCGTTGAAAGACAAACTGAACACACCTAAAGCAGACGACTCAAAAGCTGAGTAATGTATAGCAGGCGTTGGGCGTTTGAAGCAGGGTTATTATTTTTACCCGCATCAACATGATCAACGCCTGATCCGGTCTCGTGGCCGAGTGGCTAGGCTGAGCTCTGCAAAAGCTCCTACAGCGGTTCGAATCCGCTCGAGACCTCAACTAAAACCCTTCCTTGAAAACCGGAGGGGTTTTGTTTTTTAAAGTCTTTGTTGATTATCTTTCTTTAACGATTTACGACCATGACCGAACGCGACCTGCGCAAACTTGAAGCTACCATTCGCAACAAAATGGAAGAAATAAAAAAGCAACGCATAAGCCTGAAAGACTCCGGCCTGGGTGGCCTGATGAATACCTTGAAAAAAGTAGATGAAGCCTCTTACGAAAAGATTATGCCGGAGTATAAAAACATGGTGAAGGAATATAATATTTTTAAGTAAGAGTGAAGGTTCTATACCGGCACCTCCACAAGACCTTTTTCAAAGTTCATTTAATGTTGTGCGGCCTCGATGGGGTTGTAGGGTTGTAGCTAAATTTTCACCACAAAAAATCATGTAAATCGAACCGGAACGGGCGCATGATTCCATTATTTATATTGATTCTAAATTATTCACAGCGCCTTTTCTTCGTCATGGTCAGGTAGTTCTAAACAGTTGTTCAACAGGTGCATTTACAACCTCAAATAATTGTGGTGCATACCTACAAATAAGTTTGAAAAAATGACTTCCGATAGTAGATTTGTGCACCTTGATGTAAAACCGGACACTACAAACCTATCATGATAAAAGTATCCTTGTACTCCATCACCCGAAGCATCACCACGTTCGTTTTATTTTTTACGTTATCCGTTTCGTTCGCACAGGAAATTCCAGAAACACCTGAGGCTATTGCCGATGGGGAATCTCTTTTTAACGCAAACTGTAAAACCTGCCATCGCGTTCACCAAAAATTAGTTGGGCCTGCCCTGGCAAACGTGTATGATCGTGCGCCTTCTATCGATTGGCTGAAAGCATTTATTAAAAACTCAGCCGCAGTTATTGCCAGTGGCGATGACTATGCGGTTAACATATATAATGAGTACAACAAAACTCAGATGACTGCCTTCACCGGTCTGAAGGACGACCAACTGATGAACCTGTTGGCCTACATTAAGGCCGAAACCGAAAAAGGCCCCCCGGTTGCCGCTACCACGACTGCCGCAGGTGGTGAAGGAACCGGTTCCGGTGTTCCGGCAGCCTATCTCAACATTATCCTTGTCGGGATGTTGGTTATCCTCACACTCCTTGTTATAGTATTGCTGTTCTTGGTATCCGCGCTCAAGCGTTTCCTTGACCAGAAAGACCTCTCGGAAGAGGATAAAGAAGTAATAAACTCACCCTATACCGTAGGCAGCATTACCGCCAGTGCCGGTTTCCGGTTTATTATGATATTTATTATTGCATCACTTGGCTTCAAGTGGACAATCAATACATTATTTTCAGTTGGTGTTCAGCAAGGGTATGCCCCCAAGCAGCCTATTGCATTTTCTCATAAGCTTCATGCCGGTGCCTATGAAATCGACTGTAAATATTGCCACGTGGGCGCAATGGTAGGTAAAAATGCAACTATTCCTTCGGTGAATATTTGTATGAACTGTCACCGTTCGGTAAAAACCGAGTCTGCCCAGATTCAAAAACTTTGGGCGGCTGCCGATTGGCAACCCGAAACATTAACCTTCGGCCCGAACCAGAAGCCGATTGAGTGGGTGCGCATCCACAACCTGCCCGACCTCGCATATTTCAACCACGCCCAGCACGTAAATGTGGGTAACATTGAATGCCAGACTTGCCACGGCCCTATCGAAGAAATGGAAGTAGTGAAACAATACTCCTTATTAACAATGGGCTGGTGTATTGATTGCCACCGCAAAACCGATGTGAACACCAAAGGCAATGAGTATTACGATAAGTTGGTGGAATTACATAACCAGGCCAACAAGGAGCCTATGAAAGTAGAGGACATTGGTGGGTTGGATTGCGCTAAGTGTCACTATTAATAATATTAGATAACCGTACCTTAATTCAGACTTCGCTTTAATATATATTATGGAGAAAGAATCTACGAAGAAGATATACTGGAAAGGCCTTGAGCAACTCAGTAACGATTCCGAGTTTGTGAAGCATGCTCATAACGAGTTTGCGCCCGGCCCGGAAGAAGACCTTGGCCACTCCCGCAGGGATTTCCTTAAAATGATGGGCTTTGGCGTAGCCGCTGTTTCGTTGGCAGCCTGCGAGGCTCCTATCCGGAAAGCAATTCCCTATGTAAACAAACCTGAAGACTCCACACCAAGTGTAGCCGACTACTTCGCCTCAACCTATACCAACGGTGGCGATTATTGCAGCATTGTAGTAAAAACCCGCGAAGGTCGCCCGATTAAGATTGACGGCAATGAACTTTCAAGCGTAACCAAAGGCGGCACCAGCGCGCAGGTAGAAGCCTCCGTTCTTTCATTATATGATAATGCCCGTCTTCGTTTTCCCCGTTTAGGCGAAAACCGCAAGGCTACCTGGGATGAGTTGGACATGGAAATCACCGACAAACTCAGGGGCATAAACCTTAGCAATGGTAAGATTGTAATCGTGAGCAACACCATACTAAGCCCGAGTACAAAGGCGGTTATTGAGAAATTCAAAGAAAAATACCCCACTACACAACACGTTCAGTACGACCAGGGCTCGAACTATGGTATGCTGAAAGCAAATGAAGAATCATTTGGCACGGCCATGATTCCTTCTTACGATTTCAGCAAAGCGAAAGTGATTGTGAGTGTGGCGGCTGATTTTCTTACCTCATGGCTTGCGCCGGTTGAATTTACCGGTCAGTATGCTAAAACACGCGAGGTAAGCGAAGACAAAAAAGAAATGTCGCGCCACTACCAGTTTGAAGCGGGTATGTCGTTGGCCGGTGCCAATGCCGACTACCGCACACAAATCAAACCTTCGGAAGAAGGAGCGGTGGTTGTGCAACTCTACAACCTTCTTGCCGCCAAAGCCGGAAGAGAAACCATAAGCGGTGGTGTTGATAAACCGCATCTGGCGAAAGCCGCAAACGACCTGTGGAACAGTCGCGGGAACGCATTAGTTGTGGCAGGCTCAAACGATAAGTCTGTTCAGGTAGTAGTAAACGCTATCAACGATATATTGGGAAGCTATGGCACGACTATTCTTCCTAACATTCCGGTAAACTACCGCCAGGGTAACGACCAGGCTATGGCCGATTTTGTTAAAGAAGTAAACGCAGGCAGTGTTGCCGGAGTGATTTTCTATAACTGTAACCCGGTTTACGATCACCCGATGGGTGCGCAATTGGCTTCCGGCTTGAGCAAAGTACAGGTTAAGATTTCCACGTCATATAAAGAAGATGAAACGGCAGCATTGGCGGACTACATTGCCCCGGATCATCACTTCCTTGAAGCGTGGAATGATGCCGAACCTAAGAAGAATCATTACAGCCTGGCGCAGCCTGCCATTACACCGATTTTCAAATCGCGTGCAGCGCAGGAGAGTTTCCTTACCTGGGCAGGCGAAACCAATGTTGACTATTTTGAAGTAATAAAGAATAACTGGAAAAACTGGTTTTATAAATCAGGTAATTTCCAGACCTGGTGGGATAGATGCCTGTATAACGGTGTGCTGGAATTACCGGTAGAAGAAACCTCTGTTTCTTTCGGTGGTGATGTAGCGGCAGCCGCTTCGGCCATTGCTGCAAACTACAAACCCGGCAACGGTTTTGAAGTATTTGTATTTGAAAACGGAACAGTAGGTAACGGCTCGCAAGCCAACAACCCGCTGTTGCAGGAACTTCCCGACCCGATTACAAAAGCCGTGTGGGAACACTATGTAACCGTAGCGCCTGCAGATGCAAAAGGAATTAATTTCGCGGAAGCAAAAACAGAATACTTTACCATTTCAATCAACGGCCAGGAGCCTGTTAAACTTCCGGTGTTGGTTCAGCCCGGTCAAACACCCGGCACGTTGGGTATTCCGTTAGGCTATGGCCGTACAAATGCCGGTAAGGTTGCTGATGACATCGGTAAAAATGCCTATCCGCTTATCGCGATGGTAAATGGTTCGCTGAATTATAGCGTGGGTGGTGCATCCTTCCAGGCAACAGGCGAGCGTTACCAGATTGCTACTACACAAACACATCAAACCTACATGGCCCGCCAAACGGTTGTGCAGGAAACTTCCTTAGCAAACTTCTCAAAGGCCGATTGGAAACGCGAGTTCCAGCCTAAAGTGGCAACGTGGAAAGATCCTAAACACAAAGTAGCCCCGGGTGAACTTTCTATGTGGAAAGGGCACGAATATAAGAATCACCATTGGGGTATGGCCATTGACCTGAACACCTGTATTGGTTGTGGCGCGTGCGTGGTGGCGTGTAATGTAGAGAACAACGTATCGCTGGTTGGTCGCGAAGAAGTAATTAACCGCAGGGAAATGCACTGGTTGCGTATTGACCGCTATTACAGCAGCGATGCCGAAGTAAGCGATGTGCGTGGGTTGGAAATAGCAGCCGAAAATCCAGAAGTGGTATTCCAACCGATGTTGTGCCAGCATTGTAATAACGCACCTTGCGAAACCGTGTGCCCTGTTGCTGCAACAACACACAGTACCGAAGGGTTAAACCAAATGACCTACAACCGTTGTATCGGTACGCGCTATTGTGCCAACAACTGTCCGTATAAAGTAAGGCGCTTCAACTGGTTTAAATACCACGACAACAAGCAATTTGCAACTGCCAACCCGGCCATGAACACCGACCTTGGTAAGATGGTATTGAACCCGGATGTTACAGTTCGTTCGCGTGGTGTAATGGAGAAATGTTCCTTCTGCGTGCAGCGCATTCAAAACGGGAAACTCCAGGCCAAGAAAGAAAAGCGGTCGCTTAAAGATGGCGAAGTGGTTACGGCTTGCCAGGCTTCTTGTTCAACAGGCGCTATTGTATTCGGTGATGTGAACGATCCGGAAAGCAAAATCAGCAAACTGTTGAAGATTGCCCCGGCTAATCCTGAAAAACCTTTTGGTATAGATAAGATAACCGGTAATCCGCGTGCTTACCAGGTGTTGGAAGAAATTGGTGTGAAACCGAATATCTGGTACCTCACTAAAGTAAGAAATAAAGATTCAGCAAAAGCATAACGATAAACGAGAGAAGTAAAATACTATGCAAGTAACTTCAGTAGTTCGCGATCCCTTAGTAACCGGTGGTAAAACCATCAAGGATGTATCGCACGACATTAGCCGCCATGTAGAGAACAAGCCCACAAAATTGTGGTGGATGGCCATGGCTGTTTCAATAGCCCTGTTGTTGTGGGGTGGATATTGTGTTGGCGTTCTGTTATGGGAGGGCGTAGGCGTATGGGGACTTAACAAAACCGTAGGCTGGGCGTGGGATATCACCAACTTCGTTTGGTGGGTTGGTATCGGTCACGCAGGTACCCTTATCTCGGCTATCTTGTTGCTGTTCCGTCAGCGTTGGAGAATGTCGATTAACCGTGCGGCAGAAGCCATGACAATTTTTGCGGTTATTTGCGCGGCCACTTTCCCGTTAGCTCACATGGGCCGGTTGTGGTTAGGTTTTTACTGGGCGCTTCCGCTCCCCAATACGTTTGGTTCGCTTTGGGTAAACTTTAACTCGCCCCTGTTGTGGGACGTGTTCGCCATTTCAACATACTTCACCGTATCGTTGGTGTTTTGGTACATAGGTCTTATCCCTGATTTTGCCGTTATCCGCGACCGCGCAGTGGCGCAAGGCAATAAAATCCGTGCCGCTGTTTACAACGCACTTAGCTTTGGCTGGCAGGGTGGTGCAAAAACCTGGATGCGTTACGAATCCGTTGCCCTGATTTTGGCCGGTCTTTCTACGCCACTTGTATTGTCCGTTCACACCATTGTATCAATGGACTTTGCCACATCAGTTATTCCCGGTTGGCACACGACTATCTTCCCACCCTACTTCGTTGCGGGTGCTATATTCTCCGGGTTTGCTATGGTGCTCACGCTGTTGCTGATAACCCGTAAGGTTTTCAAACTGGAAGATTATATCACGATATACCATATCGAGTTGATGAATATTATCATCATCGTTACCGGTTCCATAGTAGGTATTGCGTATATCACCGAGTTGTTTATTTCGTGGTATTCGCAGGTTGAGTACGAAGGCTACGCGTTTTATAACCGCGTGGTAGGGCCGTATGCGTGGGCATACTGGTCAATGATGACGTGTAACGTTATATCGCCCCAGTTGTTCTGGTTCAAGAAAATACGCACCAGTTTAGTGGCTACCTTTGTGCTGTCTATCATTGTAAATATCGGGATGTGGTTTGAGCGTTTCGTGATTATCGTTACCTCGCTGCACCGCGATTATATTCCGTCCAGTTGGACGATGTTCTATCCTACATGGTATGATGTGGGCGAGTATGTATTCACCTTCGGGTTTTTCTTTACCGCGTTCCTGTTGTTTGCCAAGTTCTTCCCGGTAATCAACATGGCCGAAGTAAAAAGTATTATTAAGTCAACTTCTGAAAAGCAATAGTCATGGATGCAGACAAACATTTTGTTGTAGGTGTTTTTAATGATGAGGATGTGCTGCTGGACGGCATACGGAAAGTCCGTTCGGGCGGGGTTAAGATTCAGGAAGTCTATTCTCCGTTTCCGGTACACGGCATTGATGATGCCTTAGGCTACAAAAAATCACGGTTGCCAATTGCTGCATTTCTTTTCGGCATGACAGGAACCGGCCTGGCGTTGCTTATGCAGTTCTGGATGCTGGGCTACGATTGGCCGATGATTATTGGCGGAAAGAACTTCGCATCGCTGCCCCCTTTTATACCGGTAACATTTGAATTAACCGTGTTGCTTGCCGCACTGGGTATGGTAGGTACGTTTTTGATTGTAAGCGATATGAAGCCGTATAAATGGCCACGCCAATTTGATATACGCAGCACACAGGATATGCACGTAATGGCTATTGACCTGGCAGCCAATGCCGGTAAGAGCAAGGAAGAGTTAAAGCGCTTGCTGAACGAAAGTGGCGCAGTGGAAGTGAATGAAAAAAGTTTTGAATAACTGTATGATGAAGAATACTATGAGAGTAACGGCATCATTATGTATCGGTTTAGTTGTGGCGACTTTGTTAGCCGGCTGCCGGGCTGGTGGCGATAGCCCCGGCCTTGAGTATGCTCCGAATATGTATCACTCGGTGGCGTACGAACCGTACACTCAGATAACCAACCTGGATGCGGGCCGTTGGTTAACGTCCATTGAATATGAGGATGGTCATGCCGAGTTTTACAACTCAAACAACCTGAATCCCTTTAAAATGAATATGCGCATGCCGCCTGCCAATACGGTTAGTCGTAATAAGTTAGGATTGCTTCCGTATCGCCTGCATAAAGACAGTTTGGAGAGTGCATCAAAATTGGTAAGCCCGTACGAAGGTTCAGTTGATGCAATACTTGCAGATGGAAAAGCATTGTACACTATGTATTGCACACACTGTCACGGTGCAAAAGGTGAAGGCGATGGAAAAGTGGCTACCGGTGTTACGGTAGATGGTGTTGAGCGCAGCATGTATGCGGGTGTGGCCAACCTCAAAGGCGATGCCTATAAAGACATAACAGAAGGATATATTTTTCATGTGATTACAGTGGGCAAGGGATTGATGGCGCCACATGGCTCGCAGATCAGCCAGGAAGATCGCTGGAAGATTTCACATTATGTAAAAGCATTACAGAAGTAAATATTAGTTAAAGATTAACACACAACAGGGTTAACTGAATACAACAATGGGTCATTCAACAATAGTGGAAGAGAAATTTGTCTTTACCCAGGCAGCAAAAACCAAAATCTTTTGGTTGCTGGGAGCCGGGGTGCTGATGTTCGTGGCTGGACTTCTCCTGGCGCAACAAGGCGGCCATGATAATCATGCCGAAGGACATGGACATGTGGCTACGGAACAATTGGTAGCCAGCGCAGATGCGGTAGCCGCCAGCGATGGTCATGACGATGGTGAGCATCATGGTTCGGCATACTGGGTGAAGCGCCTGTACACAACCTTGTGGATGAACAACATTTATTTTGTTGGTTTAGGTATTATCGGGCTGTTTTTCGTAGCCATTCAATACGCTGCGCAGGCAGGCTGGTCTTCCGGTATCAAGCGCATTCCGTTAGCTATGGGCAACTGGATTTTAGTTGCCTTCGGCATAACCGTTGTGTTGTGGTTTGTAACCAATCACGATATTTTCCATTGGACACATAGCTCGCTTTATGGCGAGTATGTTGATGAAGCCAAGACCCAACCTAATCCGGGGTATGATGCCATTATTGATGGAAAGGCACCGTATTTCTTTTGGCCCGGTACGTCCGGAGGTTTCCCGATCTTCTTCATCGCCCGTATGATAATTTTCTTCGGTATGTGGTATTGGTTCTTTACCCTTATCAGGAAGAATATGCTGGCCGAAGACCTTGACGCAGATACAAAATACTGGTTTAAGAACCGGAGCATTTCAGCGTGGTTCTTAGTATTCTTTGCCGTAAGCTCATCCGTAGCTGCATGGGATTGGGTAATGAGCATTGACACGCACTGGTTCAGTACCATGTTTGGCTGGTATGTGTTTGCCAGTTGGTGGGTAACGGCTTTGGCTATGATTACCTTAATAGTAGTGTTCCTGAAAGATGCCGGTTACCTGAAAGTTGTAAACGCCAATCACCTGCACGATTTGGGAAAATTTGTTTTCGCGTTTTCTATTTTCTGGACATATATCTGGTTCGGACAGTTTTTGCTGATTTACTATGCGAATATCCCCGAAGAAACCGTGTACTTTATTGAGCGCATGAGCACAAGCCCGTATAGCTGGGTATTTTACACCAACCTGATTCTTAACTTTGTGTTGCCATTTTTATTGTTGATGACGAGAGATGCCAAACGGCACTTGTCCATGTTGAAAGTGGTTTGCCCGATTGTGATTGTAGGCCATTGGTTTGATTTTTACAACATGGTTACACCGGGTGTAATGCAGCACAACGGTGGGTTAGGGTTGCTTGAAATAGGAACCGGTTTAATCTTTATGGCGGCATTCCTATGGATAACCCTGAGCAGCCTTTCGAAAATGCCATTGTTCGGAAAAAATCATCCATTGTTAGAAGAAAGCCTTCATCACCACATTTAATTTAATAGCATTATGACGACTTTGATTGTAGTTCTTGGTGTTGTTTTGGTCCTGATGATCCTGTACCTGATTTTCAGAATCAGTACATTGGTTAGCGTAGCCAAAAGCAAGAAGGAGACTGACGTGGATAGCAGTAATAGCACCAACGCGCTGTTGTTTATTGTATTTATGATACTTGGGCTTGGCGGCTTTTTCTGGTATTCGTTTGCACATTTCGATTCCTATACGTTACCGGTAGCCTCAGAGCATGGCGCCCTGACAGATAAGTTATTCTGGATTACGATGGCGGTAACGGTAGTAGCGTTTGTTATTATCAGTATTATCAAGTTTGTATTTCTTTACCAATACCAATACAAGGAAGGAAGAAAGGCCAAGTTTTACCCGGACAACCATTACCTTGAATTAGCCTGGACGATCATACCCGCTATTGTGTTAGCCTTGCTGATTTTTACCGGTTTGCGTGCGTGGAACGATATTACGGCTCCGGCAAGTGAAGATGCCGAGGTAATTGAAGTAATTGCTCAGCAGTTTGCCTGGACAGCCCGGTATCCCGGAAAGGATAATGTATTAGGTGATTATCACTATCAAAAAATTGATGCGATCAATGAGTTCGGGTTAGACCTGACGGATAACAAAACCTTTGATGACTTCAAGTCGCTTGAGCTTCATCTCCCGAAAGGGAAAGAAGTATTGCTGAAAATCCGTGCAAAAGATGTGCTGCACAGTGTATTCCTTCCGCACTTCCGTGTAAAGATGGATGCCGTGCCGGGTATGCCTACGCAGTTTAAGTTTATCGTTACCAAGACTACCGAGGAGATGCGGGAAGAAACCGGAAACCCGGAGTTTAACTATGAACTTGCCTGTACGGAAATATGCGGTCAGGGTCACTTCTCTATGAAAATGAATGTGATTGTGCACACCGAAGAAGATTTTGCTAAATGGAAAGCAGAACAGGAAAGCTGGCTTAGCCAGAATCCTGATTACCTGAAAAATGTACCGGCAGGCTTGCGCGAGTCGGCTATGATTAAGGCAGGCATATCCGCTGAAACAGGAATGAAATTTACGCAAGGAGATTTCGGAACAGCAGTTGGTTCTAATTAAGACTTAACAAGACATGGCAACAACACATATTCACACACACACTGACGTTCACCACGATGATCATGAGCACGAACATCATGAAGGTAACTTCTGGACGAACTATATTTTCAGCCAGGATCATAAAGTAATTGCGAAGCAATTTCTTATCACCGGTATTTTCTGGGCGCTGTTTGGCGGTACCCTTTCGGTGATCTTCCGCCTTCAGTTGGGTTTCCCTGAAATGAGCTTAGAGTGGATGCGCCCGCTTTTAGGCGGATGGATTACACCCGAAGGAAAAATTGACCCGGAGTTTTACTTAGCGTTGGTAACCATGCACGGCACCATTATGGTGTTCTTTGTATTGACTGCCGGGTTGAGCGGAACGTTCTCTAACTTTTTGATTCCGTTACAAATCGGGGCACGCGATATGGCCTCCGGTTTTATGAACATGCTGTCGTACTGGTTCTTCTTCTTGTCGAGTGTGATTATGCTCTCTTCGTTCTTCATTGAAACAGGCCCGGCCAGTGGCGGGTGGACGGTCTATCCTCCGCTTAGTGCATTGCCGCAAGCCATGCACGGCTCCGGTCTAGGCATGACGCTGTGGTTAGTTGCAATGGCACTGTTTATAGTCAGTACGCTTTTAGGCGGTATTAACTACATTACTACAATTATTAATATGCGCACACGGGGCATGTCGTTTACACGGATGCCACTTACCATCTGGGCGTTTTTCTTTACAGCCATTATTGGTTTGCTTTCATTCCCGGTATTGTTTGCTGCCGCCCTGTTGCTGATTTTCGACCGAAGCTTTGGTACCAGTTTCTTCCTATCGGATATATACATTGGCGGTGAAGCGCTGGCGAATGTAGGCGGTAGCCCGATTTTGTTCCAGCATTTGTTCTGGTTCCTCGGACACCCCGAAGTGTATATTGTGTTGCTTCCTGCACTCGGCATTACTTCTGAAATTATTGCAACCAATTCGCGTAAGCCGATTTTTGGTTATAAAGCGATGATTGGTTCCATGTTATTCATTGCTATTCTTTCATTTATTGTGTGGGCGCACCACATGTTTGTTACCGGTATGAACCCGTTCCTCGGTTCAATTTTCATGCTGTTAACGCTGATTATCGCGGTGCCTTCAGCCGTAAAAATCTTTAACTATGTAACTACACTATGGAAAGGTAACATCCGGTTTACATCCGGTATGTTATTCTCTATTGGGTTGGTTTCGTTCTTCTTAACAGGCGGTATTACCGGTATCTTCCTTGGTAACTCTGCCATCGACATTCAGTTGCACGATACATACTTTGTGGTGGCGCACTTTCACCTTGTTATGGGTAGCGCATCCTTCTTTGGTATGTTAGCCGGTATTTATCACTGGTATCCGAAAATGTTTGGCCGGATGATGAATGAGAAGTTAGGATATGTGCATTTCTGGATAACGTTTGTGGGTGTTTACATGGTATTCTTCCCGATGCACTATATCGGTATCGCGGGCTTCCCAAGAAGATATTATTCGTTTACCAACTTTGAGTTTGCCAGCGGATTTACCGATCTGAATGCGTTGGTAAGTATTGCAGCCATCCTGACGTTGTCGGCACAGTTTATATTCCTGTTTAATTTCTTTTACAGTATGTTCCGTGGAAGACCTGCGCCTGCCAACCCGTGGAACTCAACCACGTTGGAGTGGACAACACCGCGCAATCCGGGGCACGGCAACTGGCCGGGCGAAATTCCGGCCGTGTATCGTTGGCCTTATGATTACAGCAAGCCTGGCGCGAAAGAAGACTTTATTCCGCAAACTGTACCGTACTCAGAAACCCCCGAGTCGAACCTGCCTCATGAAAATGAGTTGATTAAGTTGGAAAGCTCCAACGGGAACGCCATTGTTGTTGAAGGAGATAAGCATTAATTCATTTTAACAAACAGGGTTAGTCGTGCGACTAACCCTGTTTGCTTTATTTCTTATGGGTCACCGCGGTTTTTATCGGTTAAGCCTCTCTACACTTATTGCTGTTTACATACTGATATTAGTAGGCGGTGTTGTGCGCAGCACCGGTGCAGGTATGGGTTGCCCCGATTGGCCGAAGTGTTTCGGGCAATGGGTTCCGCCAACTTCTGTTGAACAACTTCCGCCTGATTACAAAGAGTTTTATTCTGAGTATCGTCATCAGAAGAATGTACGTTTTGCACGCTATTTAACCGCTTTTGGATTTAGTGAAACCGCAAACCGGATTTTAACAGATGAAACCATTCGTGAGGAGGCTGATTTCAACCCGGTAAAAACCTGGATTGAATATATGAACCGGTTGACAGGCGTAGTCATCGGCTTTCTGATTTTTGCCGTGTTTGTATATGCTCTGCGATTCCGGAAAACAGACAGGAAAATAACCTGGATTGCCGGGTTTACTTTTGTTTTGGTGGGGTTTCAGGGGTGGATAGGTTCCATTGTGGTTTCTACAAACCTTACACCCTGGACAATTACCGTGCACATGTTTCTGGCTATGGTAATTGTAGCCTTGCTGATTTACTTGGTGCATGTAGCACGAGGCGGTAATTCATACCATGTTCCGGGCATTATGCCCTGGGTGTTGGGTTGTATGCTTCTTGTGTTCGTGCAGATATTTTTAGGTACGCGCGTACGCGAAATGGTAGATGAGGTAGCCAATCAAATAAGCGACAGGAATGCCTGGATTCCGGCACTGGGAATAACGTTTGTTATTCACCGTTCATTTTCGTGGCTTGTGCTGGTTTTTCATGCTGTTTTACTGGTAAAACTATGGAAAACAGAGCCGCTTAAAGGTTTCGCGCTACCGTTATTCGTGTTAATTTTGAGCACGATTTTAAGCGGTATGGGAATGGCCTGGTTTGCAGTGCCTCCATTCCTTCAGCCGGTGCATTTGCTACTGGCAACGCTCACATTCGGTGTTGAATTTTACCTGGCGCTGCAAGTAAACAGAACGCTTAAACCCGTGTTATCGTAACGCATGGTAGCTAATCAACTTGATACACTTTCCGGTCTGCGATGGACGCTCTCCAAGGCAAAAGCCTATTGGGAGTTGCTTAAATTCCGGCTGTCGTTGTTAGTGGCGTTTTCATGTGCGTTCGGTTTTACGTTAGCCTCACCAACACTTGATTGGACAAAACTGATAATGCTGTTTGCCGGTGGCTTTTTGTTATCCGGTTCATCCATTGCCATTAACCAGGTTATAGAGCGCGACTTCGATAAATTAATGACACGTACCATGAACAGGCCGTTGCCTACCGGCAGGTTGTCCGTTCAGGAAGCGCTTATTTTTGCCGCCATTTGTTTTGTATTGAGTATTGGCATACTCATGCAGTACACCAATGGGTTAACCGTTATACTATCAGTAATCTCCATGATACTGTACAGCTTTGTATATACACCGTTAAAGCGTGTGGGTTCAATTGCTGTATTTGTTGGCGCTATTCCGGGGGCGTTGCCTCCATTGTTGGGATGGGTTGCCGCTACGGGACAGATTTCGCATGAAGCCCTGATTATTTTCGGTATTCAATTCATCTGGCAGTTTCCGCACTTTTGGGCCATTGCCTGGATAGCCGATGATGATTATAAAAAGGCGGGTTTTAAACTCTTACCATTTGGTGGAAAGAAAGATTTTAACACGGCAGTGCAGATTATGATTTACACCTTGTTTTTGCTGCCGCTTGGTTTGCTGCCTGCCAAATTCGGCATAACCGGTATTGACTCGGCTGTTGTTGTTACGGTGTGTGGTGTGTTGTTTCTGGCGCAAACATTTTCATTAATGCGCACCGGAAGCCGGGCCAGCGCCTTGCGTATTATGTTCGGCTCGTTTTTCTATCTGCCCATTGTGCAGATTGCTTATTTGATGGACAAGGTTTAAAGAAGGGAAATTATGAGCAGTGAAATTAAAGATTTGAGAATTGTAGAAGAGGCCAAAAAGCCCCTGGCGATGAACCCCAAGAAGTTCGCGCTGTGGCTCTTTATGATTAGCGTGGTCATGCTGTTTGGCGCGTGGACAAGCGCCTACCTGGTAAAGCGTGCCGATGCCGGGTGGGCCGAAATTATCCTGCCACAGATATTTCAATTCAATACCATAATTGTGATAATGAGCAGCCTGTCAATGGTCTGGGCAACCCGGTCGGCCAGGCGCGATAATATCAGTCAATTGAAAATAGCGTTGGGCCTGACACTTATACTGGGGGTGGTGTTTTTAGTGGGGCAGTATATGGCCTATGGACAAATGATTGCGGTAAACCAGTATTTTTCCGGCAGTAACGTATCCCATTCATTCCTGTGGCTTTTTCCGTGGGCGCACGGCCTGCACGTGGTTAGCGGGCTTGTTTTTGTGTTGATTGTGTGGGTAAATGCCTTCCGGTTCAACGTTCACTCCAAAAGCCTGAATCAGCTCGAAATGTGTGCTACTTACTGGCATTTTTTGGGCGGACTTTGGCTATATTTGTTCATATTCTTAATATTGAATCCTTAACCAAAAAACCTGTTTTTATACCATGGCAAGCACCTCAACCGTAACCGTACCAGCACCCGGAAAATCAGTGTGGGATGGAGGAGTTTCTCCAATGAATGCCAGTTATGGCAAGCTCATGATGTGGTTCTTCCTGCTTTCGGATGCCTTTACTTTTTCTGCATTGCTAATCACCTACGGATTGGTGCGTTCTTCGCACCCGGAATATCCGGGAACTGTTGAAGAGTTTGTATTCTCACAGGCTTACTGGCCCATCCCTGAAAAGGTGTTTGACGCAGTGCCTTTCTTTCACGGACTGACAGCTCCCCTTGTATTTGTTGGGTTGATGACATTCATCCTGATTATGAGTTCTGTAACGATGGTACTGGCAGTAGAAGCCGGTCAGCGTATGGACAGACGAGCGGTTGAAAAGTGGATGCTTTGGACAATCATTGGAGGACTTACCTTTTTAAGTTGCCAGGCATGGGAGTGGAGCCACTTTATTCATGGTACATTTAGTGGTAAGGCTGTTGTTGAAGGCACAACTTTCTTCGGAGCAAATCTTTCATTTAACCAATACGGCCCTCCTGATTTTGCGGCTTTCTTTTTCTTTATTACAGGCTTTCACGGTTTTCACGTGTTCAGTGGTGTAATGCTCAATTTCCTGATTTATTATAATACTGTAACCGGTGTTTACGAACGCAGAGGTCATTACGAAATGGTAGAGAAGGTTGGTTTGTACTGGCACTTTGTTGACCTGGTATGGGTATTTGTGTTTACATTCTTTTATCTGGTTTAAGTTATTAACAATTAATTCGATAGATCATGGCGCATGTTGAAGAAACACCTCAAGTAACCGTTCTTCCTCCCGATACCGCGAAGATTAAAAAACTCTGGACAGTAGCCGGAATTTTAGGGCTTGTAACCTTGCTGGAATTTGCCGTTGCCTTTGGTGTTCCGCATGAATATAAAGACCTTCGGGTATGGACATTTATTTTAATGACCATTGTAAAAGCGGCCTACATTGTAATGGAGTTTATGCACCTGCGCCACGAATCAAAAGTGTTGCTGTGGTCAATTTTAATCCCGATGATATTTGTTGTATGGATGCTGGTTGCCTTTGTTTATGAAGGCATACATATTGGGTTAGCACGTTAACGTTGAAAATTATATGATTTGAAAAAGGCTTAAGATTACCTTAAGCCTTTCTTTTTTCCACAATAGTTGAAATGAAAGGTATTAAACTAATCTTATTACTTCTTGCATTGGCCTTGCCGGTGCTGATTTTTGTATTCCTGAAATTTTTTGGGAAAAATGAATTTACCGTTGAACCCTTGTTTGCAGAAGGCGCACCTGTGGTTGCCGGTTGCCCGGAATTTCCGCAAGGACAGTATTATATACCGGCAGAAATACTAAACAGATTTGGTTGGTCATTAGCCGATAGCCTTACCGTGATTTTTACTGCTGATACAAAAACCGAAAGGCTTACGTTTTCAGACAGGCTTCATGAAGAATTTTCCGAACACGAGGTTCGTATTTTAAAACCGGAAGGCATACCGGCAGACAGCCTTCAGCAACTCCGCACCTGCTACTTCTTTCTTAACAAACCGTATGATTTGTTATTAGTGGATAACCAACAACGAATACGGGGTCAGTATCATGCAGCAAGCCGCGAAGAAGTTGACAGGCTTTTGGTTGAGGCAAAAATTATCTTAAAGAAATATTAATGACGCAGCAGGAACCGTATCGTAAACTCATAATCACCGTTTCGATGATTATACCCATAGTAGTGGCTGTTTTATTTGGGGTAAAAATTGACGGGTATGATTTTTCTTTTTTACCGCCCATTTACGCCTCTGTAAATGGCCTCACTGCCATTTTGCTGGTGATAGCGGTATGGGCTATCCGTTCCGGCAAACGAGTTTTGCATGAGCGTTTGATGAAAACCTGCCTCGCCTTATCGGCAGCTTTCTTAGTGATGTATGTGCTCTACCACATGACAAGCGAATCAACCCCTTTTGGCGGTGAGGGCGTCATCCGGTATGTTTACTATTTTATCCTCATCACGCACATTTTACTATCGGTTGTTGTTATACCGGTAGTGCTGTTTACATTGGGGCGTGCCTTGTCCGGAAATTTTGAGCGACACAAGGCATTGGCGCGGTACACATTTCCGTTGTGGCTGTATGTGGCCGTTACGGGCGTAATAGTATATTTGATGATTAGTCCATATTATCCTGCATAATGAAACGGATAGGTTTATCGATAGTGTGTTATTTAATGAGTTCGGTAGCGTGGGCGCAGTGCGCCATGTGCCGCACACAATTAGAAAATAACGTGAGCAGCGGAGATATTGGTATTGCTGCGGGAATCAACACCGGCATCTTGTACCTCCTTAGCTTGCCTTACCTTGCCATTATGGTATTGGGGTATGTATGGTATAAACATAGTCGAAACAATGCCAGGTTACATAAAGGCTCTGTTGCAGGGTAAGTGCCCGAAGTGTCATAAAGGCGATATGTTTATTCATTCTGCCGCAAACCTAACACGGTTTATGGCGATGAACGAAGCCTGCCCGCATTGCGGTGTACGGTTGGAACCGGAGCCGGGATTTTACCAGGGAGCCATGTATGTGAGTTATGGAATAACGGTTGCCTGTATTACTGTGGTGGGCCTGGCGCTTTATTTTTTGTGGAATCCTTCCGAATGGATGTATGTCGGGATAACGATTGGCCTTATGCTCGTGATTGCCCCGCTTAACTACCGCTTTTCGCGGATTATCTACCTGTACCTCTTTGGTGGAATCAAATACGATTCGCGTTACCGAGATTAGTGTTATTTCGTAACTTTATCGGATGCAACTTCTCACGAAGTTTAAAACTGAATTATTCGCGTTTGTAGGCATACTTGCTCTGACAGGTGCCGGTGTATGGCTGTTGTCTTATCCTGGCAACCATAGCAATACGGAAAAGGTAGTATCTGCGATAAGCGCAAACCTTAACCAGCATGTTGAACACTTAGACGACCTTAACCGGGTTTGGCAGGAACAGTGGAGCAATGGCCCTGTTGTAGAACTTACCCCGGTAGGGCTTACCGATTTTTGTATTCTTGCCGACCAGGAATTTATCCAATGGACGGGTAACCGGTTTCTGCCGCCTGTACGGTTTGCGCAAGCCGATTTTTCTGTGCGCCATTTGCGTACCTCGGCAGGTGATTTTATTATTAAAAAATGGGAGTGGACTGAACGTGCCTCCCTGTTAGCCATCACACCGTTGTACGTTCATTATCCTATTCAGAATGAATACCTCCAGCCCTGGTGGAATGAATCTGTGTTTGGTAATCACCCCGTAACACTCTATGACCCGAACGCACCAACCGGAGAAGCTGTGTCAGTTGATGCTCAGGCGTTGTTCCGCATTTCTGTTTCTGATGAGCCGGGGATGAATTCCGCTTCAAGGCGGGCAGGAGTTTTTATGGTGTTGTTCGCCATGATTTTGTTTGTAGCCTTGCTGATACAGATACACATACGGGTATTTAAAAAATCGGCTGGTGGTTTATTACTCATAGCGTGTGGCCTGGTGTTGCTTCGTGCTGTGATGATTGTGCTGAAATTCCCGGCCGGGTTTATCGGTTCCGGTGTATTTGATGCCAAGTTTTTTGCTTCATCAGAACTTAACCCTTCCTTAGGCGACCTTGTGCTGAATTCGATTACCGTAACAGCGTTGTGCTTTTTAGTTATGCTGTATATGCAGCGTATGAAACGAAGGTTACTGTACCTTAGTGAAACCGGTATACACTTACCGATGTTGATTTTTGCGTCCTTAGCCATTTTGTTTGGTGGTTTGTTTCCTTTCATAGTTATTCAAACCATTTATAATAACTCGGCCATTACCTTAAACATATCCGAATCAATAGCATTTGATTTATTGCGCGTGCTTTCTTTTCTATCCGTTATCCTGTCGTGGATAAGCGCCTTTGTGTTTATCCAGGTGTTTGTGCGGTTGCTGATGGTAGAGAAAAGAACGCTTCGGATTGTTATTGCGGCCGGTATCGGGCTTTTGCTCTTTGTGCTGATTAACGAAGCTACCGGTCAGGGTTACCTCTACACATTGTTATTGACTGTACTCTATGTCGGGGTGATAATTTATTTTAAATTGTATCAAAGCCTGAAACCTTTCAGGTACCACACCTTTACCTATTTTTTTGTTGGACTGATTTTCTTTTCAGTATCAGGCTTAATAGCGCTGCATCATTTTAACGTGAATGAAAAGGTAGAGCAGCAATTCCGGTTTGCCAATTCATTTTTAATAGAGCGCGATGATTTCGGTGAGTTTTTGTTGGCTGAAGCAAGGGAGAAAATCGCTGCGGATTTCTTTATTCAATCCCGGTTGTCCGGCCCGTTTATAAATAAGGAGACCGTTCGTCAAAAAGTCCGGCAGGTATTTATTCCAGGGTATTTCAATAAATACAATATCAGCATTCAGTTGTATGGCGCAACGGGCGAATCGTTAGACGAACAACAACCGCAAAATTTCTCCACATTACTTTCAACATTTGACTCGGAAGTATCGCGAACCTCTTTTGAGGGCATTTACTTTGTAAACCGGCAGGACAATGAATCGGCAAGGAAATATATTGTGGTTATACCCGTTAAGCGCAATGAACTTAGCGCGGGTTATATTGTGTTGGAGTTGTTGCTGAAACGCGTAATTCCCAATAGCGTTTACCCGGAACTTTTGGTTGATAACCGGTTCCAGCAGGTATTTCGCGCGCAGGATTTCAGCTATGCTATCTGGAGTAATGATGAGATGCAGGCACAATCCGGTGAGTTCAATTACCGTTCGGGATTTGCTTCAATATTAGAGGAGCAAGCGCTGTACCGGCAGGGGATGGTGCAATCAGGATTTTTACACACGGCTTCCAAAGATGCAAGCGGACGAATTGTTGTTATTTCATCCGCCACGTTTCCGTTTATTTACCAGGTAGCCGATTTTTCTTTTCTGATTGTGCTGGGTTTGTTTGTGCTGTTTATTTTACTACTCATCATTGGCCTTGCAGATTATCTCCGGCAGGAGCGACCACTCCTGTCAACCCGAATACAACTTATATTGAACCTCGCTTTCTTTATCCCGCTTATCGCAGTAAGCGTAATTACCCTTGGGCTAACAGCGCGCTCGAATCAACAACAGATGGGAAATGAGTATGAAATGAAATCGCAGAACTTTTCTATGGAGATTAGTAATCATTCATTGGAAAGTGATGGGGGAGGTGAAGTTCCGGGTGAACAGAATTTTATTCAGTTGGCAAAACTTGCCGGGTTGGATGCCAACCTATTTACGGCTGAAGGGCATCTGTTGTTTACAACACAACCTTTGGTGTTTGAAAACCAATTGCTAACGCCATACATTAACCCGGTAGCCTTGAGGCGCATTAAGCAGGGTGAACGGGTATTTACAATGGATGAGCAGGTGGGTTTGTTGCAATATTTTGTGGCGTATTCGGCATTATACTCCCCGAAGGATGGTTCATTAACAGGCGTAATAGCTATCCCGTTTTATCAATCGGCTTACCTGTTGGAGCGCATGCAAATAAACGTGTTGGCGAACATTCTTTCCATTTTCACGGCCGTTTTTGCGGTACTGGTCATTATCTCGTATTGGGTTTCGCAATGGCTAACGTTCCCGTTACGAATGATTACGCAAAAGCTAAGACGAATCTCGTTAACGCAATCCAATCAACCTATGGAATGGTTGTCTGATGATGAGATTGGTATTATGGTTCGCGAGTATAACCTTATGTTAGCCAGTTTGAGTGACAGCAAGCGTGAACTTGAAAGGAACCAGCGTGAACGGGCATGGCGCGAGATTGCCCAACAGGTTGCGCACGAAATAAAAAATCCGTTAACGCCAATGAAGCTAATGCTTCAACAGGCTGAACGTATCCAGGACAGCGACCCGCAAAAAGCAGAGAAGATTAAACGCACCATTGCGTCATTATTGTCGCAGGTAGATACATTGGATGGCATAGCCTCATCGTTCAGCGCATTTGCCAAAATGCCGGAACCGGTTATGCAGCAGGTAGAATTAGTGGCGTTGATAAAGAATGCAATGCGCTTGCACGAATCAAATGTTTCGGTTCACCTTTCAACAGATGTTGATGCTGTTTATGTGCAGGGCGATGAGCAGTTGTTAGGCCGCATTTTATCGAATATCATATTAAACAGTATGCAGGCCGCACGCGCTGACGAACCGCTTGCTGTGCAGATTTCGGTACAGCGAACGGTTGATGTTGTTAAGATTTCCATAGCCGACAACGGTACGGGCATTGACGAACAACTCAGGGATAAAATATTTCTGCCTCATTTCAGCACTAAAAAATCAGGCTCCGGTTTGGGATTGGCCATTGCCCGGCAGGGCATTGAGCAGATGGGCGGCAGGATATGGTTTAAATCAACGATAGGGGAAGGCTCGGTGTTTTGTATAGAGATGCCTGTGGTTAATGAGTAGTTTATAGTAATAAAAATCCTTGTTGGAGAAAAACTCCAACAAGGGCAGGGTGTGGTATGTTTTTGGTGATGGGTGAAGTTGTTCTTTTATTTATTCAGTTTTGAATAAATTGATTGTATAATCAAGTATTTTTTTATCGCTATGTTCTCCGTGCCCTGGGATGACAATTTTTACATTCGGGTATTCTGTTTTGATTTTTGTAACCGTATTTGACCACTCTGAAACATTTGCATCTCCTAAATATCCTTTAGTTGCGTTAAGTTCTTTTATTAAACATCCTCCGAACATTATATCTTCACTTGGAAAATAACCTACAATATTATCTTTTGTATGCCCTTCTCCAAAATATTTTGCAATAACAGTTGCGTTACCAACTTTCAGAATAAGAGAATCGTTGAAGCCGTTTTCCGGGATTTCGGAATTGGTTTCTTTCGTAAATTCGATAGTTTTAAAATATGAGTAAGAGGGGATTCCATGACTATGGAAGGCTTTCAGTCCGCCTAAACAGTCATCGTGAAAATGGGTTGGAATTATTGCGTTAATCTTTGAATGAAGACTTTCATTTACCCATTTGATTAATTCTTCTGAGCCTGCGTCATTTGTTGGTGTGTCAAAAATTATTATTTCATTATTATTTCTGACAACCAGGCCATTGCAGGGAACATTTCCAAAGCTTTCTGTTTGTAAGAATGATGTGTGCTTAAATGAATTTTCCGAAATCTGCGTTATTATCAGGTTTTTAGATTCATAAACAGTTTTAGGTTTGAATAAACCATTTTTTCGCGTATTGCATTTTAATACTGTTAATGATACTAAAATTATTAGTAAGACTTTTAATATAACTTTCATTTAGATAACAGTTGGTTTAGAATTTTTACTAACGTTTTGGGTTTGTTTAGTAGCGGATAAATCCAACGGATTTGTCCGCCTACACGAATATACATAAACTTGCTGACACTACGGGCGACTGTGTCGTCCGCCATTAAACAAACCCGGTGTTATGCACATGTGCCGCATTCACCGTACTCTAACAACAGGGATGCCAGTGCTTTGGTTGCGTGTCGGCAAGTGTGGCACTGGCATTGGTGTGGTTTTGAGTCAAGTATGTAGTTTACTCCGTCAGTCTATGATAACCCGATGTGTTTCAATATGTTTACCGTTTGATACTTTTAGGATATAAACTCCTTTTTTTAGATCTGACACATCAATCTCTGCCTTGGTCGGTCCATTTGAATATTGGCGTGAATATTTTACATATCCATTTATGTCTGTTAATGCTATCGATTGGATTGTAGTGGCACTTTTTGATTCACCGGTTGACGACTCTGAAGTCTTACGAGAGTCTGGACTAGTGACAACAGAAATACTTAAAAGTTGATTAGCAGGATTAGGTGAAACACTGTATTGGTATTCTTCATGGAATTCGGGCTCCTCTCCACCACCACCGCTTCCGCATGAACCCCAGACTGTCAATGTGGGTGAAGGCGGGCATTTGAACATGTATTGTGTACAAACCGTTTTTGAATCGCACTGATTAGAAAGAGTTAAACTAATTGAAATCAGTTGATTAGTGTCATCTATGCATAGCGGTTGAACAGAAATGTCAAACCCTGCATGCTGCACACCATTTACTGACCATTGGGCCGTTGCGCCACCGCCAACATAGGGCGTGGATAACATTATTCCATGGGATTGGCTGTAGCTCGCTGAAAAATAAAGGTATTGTGTCAAGCCTACCCACACTGACCTTTGTATCTGCAACTGGTTACCACAGTTACTATTGATAGTAAATGTAAGAGTACCTTGTCCATTCGCATTATTAGCCGCAGTTAGCGTAGCATTTGCACCATTCCCCGAACTTACCGTAAACAAATTTGAAGGAGTGGCTGTCCAAGTTATTGATGCGCTAGGGGCAACATTTGCCAGTGAAAACAGATTACCTGAACTACAGACCAACAATGGCCCCGAAATAGTAAAGTCTGGCGAAAGCGCTGTTGAGAAATTGATGCCCACGTAAGCAGTGTTCGTTTGGGTATTTTGGCTGGCGCATGTAATTGAGCCACGGACCATAACATTCTGTCCCTGCACATCACTGCCATCAGGAAGCAAGGTAATAGTGCTGGCGTTACAGCCCGACTCGCATGACCACCCTGAAGGGTATGTCCAGGTATAGGTTAAGCCCGGAACATGTGTGGCCTTGTAGGTTACCGGTTTTATACTGCTGCAATAAACCAAGGGGCTACCGGTGATGCTGATCTGGTCGGTGTGCCGGGTAACCGGAAGCGTGGTGCTCGGCCCGGTAAAGCTGCCCACCGATGAGTGTACTTTAATGCTTGTATTTGAATATCCCTCGGGCACGGTTACCTCAACAGTAGCCGCGGTTGTTGAAAACATATTTATACCGGGCGAGCCTTTCCTGCTCCAGCCGGTCGGCAGCTCCCAGTGATAGTATTCCCTGTCGGGGATGGTTCTATTCTTAACGTAATTTCATTGGCATAGCACGGAACGTTAAGCGATGAAATGCTTCCTCCCTGGGCATTTTTGAAAGTTGGGGGTGGCAAGTATTTAGGCCGGACAACCAAATCTCTGTTGCCATCTAACTGGGTACTGTCGCAACCTGCAACAGTTAGCAGAACTTTCCGGCCATCCGGATGTACATTTATGGGAGAGTTCAGCCATTTTATGTAAACTCTTTTCGTGGTGTGGTCTCCCCAATGATTGCCATCACTTGTGGTGAACAACGATTCGCCAGTTGTTATCCAGTTGTAGCCACAGTTTGTTGTTTTCCATTCTGTAGTTGGTTCCTTAAATTCATACCAATACACCTGTTCAGGTATAGGGCTGTCAGCACCTGGAGAAAAGGTTATTGTTCCGGCAGATTGTTGTGCAAATGACATGCTCGTTAGAGCAGTTAGAAGAATAAATGAAAGTACAAACTTACTCATGGTATTGGGTTTATTGTAGTTTAACAAAAATTGAAAGCCTTGTTATAGGGTAAAAATTGAGTTGTCCATAATAATTGTGAACTTCCCAACGAGGATCTTTCGGGAAGACGTTGGGAGCTGATTTCTCATCCAGTCTTACACGCTGTGCTTCAAATTGTGCGCTGGCGAGCATATCGCCCGAAACGTAAATATTGGGAGTAACTTCAAATCTTAAACCTACAAACGGCTTGATGGATGCACCATATTTATGATGTCTCTCGTCTGTGTATTCACGAAGATGGGGATTATTTATCTCGTCAAGATATTGCCTGCTATATGTAAAAATAAAATTGAAGTCCGCACCGTAGTACCACTGCCAGCGGGGTGAATTTCCTATAAAATGCTGCTTTTCTTTCCCCCAGAAAACACCTGTTGTCAAATTCGTTTCAATCGTGTTCCGGTCTGGTGCTGTAGGGTAGGGTTTTTCGTTATTGTGGTCATAATACAATTGCAATCCAAGCCGGGTGGCCTTGTTTTCAGTTTTTTGCCGCTTATAGATAATCTCTACGGGGGTTTCCCGCAGCCCAAACAACCGGTCAAAAGCAAATTGCGTGTTTACGCCCCAGTGGTTTTTGTTTTTCAGGGGGTCGAAAAACTGGTTTGTGTTAGAGCCTTCGGCATTTTGTCCGTATAAATTTTGTAAAGCCACAAACAGAAACAGTACAATAATTTTTATTCTCATCTTTTTATGGTTTAATGATCAATCAAAAAATCGGGAGGGATTCGACAGGTTCCTGTCTGTAGAAACGAATTTTGGCGCAAGAAGTGATTTTATTTTGTTCTTATCAAGAACCAGGTTCAATTTTTCTTATTTTACTAACGTCTGGCTATTTGCTGTGTCGGGAATTTGAAAACGAATTCCTGTCCCACGTGACCAAACGTTGAACGAAGATAAAAACTTTCAGCGTACACTTCACCCCACCATGTTTTATAGCTTTTGTTGTGCGCTGCCTTTTTCATTCTCTGTTTGTCATTAGTCCGCTAATTAGTTTGGCTGTCAACAACAGTGCAATGGTCACTAAGAAAGAAACAAAGTATGTCCACTGAGCCAGTGTCTTGAAAGTTGCAGTTAAGTCTCCGTCAAATGGATTTACACCAGAGAAAATCAATGTCAGAAGATAAATAACTTGATATATCAAGATTATCCTGATTGTCGTTACTTTAAACCTGTTTCTGACCAATAAATATATCACAGTCGAAAGAACGATAGCAATTCCAGACTCCATTGCTATTAAAAACGGAGCCATACCCACTTCTCCGCCTGGTAGTCCGGTGGTACTCAAATAAAAAGTAAACGCTATTGTATTTAGAATGCCTATTCCAATAAATAACCCGATTGTCTTAATCAGTTTCTCCATTCTGTCTTGTCAGTCGTCTAATTGTCGTCCGAAAAGGTTGCGCACAACTCGTTTATATATGTAACAAAACTACACAAATACCCCCTAATTTGGCTGGCCTGGTGTGATTTTATCAGCACGAATCATCAAACTGGCTTTTAATCTTTTGAAGGCTTTTAACGCTTAACGGATATAATTTTCGGGCATAGTTTTTTGCCCTATACCAAACCAATTAACAGGAAGTCCGTATTATTGCAGTATCACTTAACTATGTTCAAATGAAATCAAAAATTCTTTTACTTCTTTTTGTTGCCGCAGGCTTTGTTGCCGGTGCGCAAAACAATAAGTATGGCCTCTACATGCCTATCGAGTTTCAAAAAGCCTACGAGGCCGGAACCCGTAAAGCCGATGGCTCGGTTTCTTCAACATATTGGCAAAACCGCTCCGATTATAAAATCAAGGCCACTATTGACCCTAAAACAAAAATGCTGTACGGTCAGGCCACTATTACCTATTACAACAACTCGCCCGATACGGTGCGGAACCCTACATTCCATACCTACCACGATTATTATAAGCCCGGCTCGAAAAAGGCCGGCTTCTTTGCTTCGGGCAGTCCGGCAGATGCCAACCACGAAGGTGTTGTGATTGAGAAACTTGCCATTAACGGTGATGCGGTTGATATTAAAAATCGTGATATAGTGCGCCACAATGGCACAAACTATACCGTTCGCCTTAGCAAGCCGCTGGCTCCAAAGTCATCTGCACAGTTTGAAATCAACTGGAAATATAAAATCCCCGGTGAGGGCTTTGAACGCAGTGGCGCTATCGACAGCACTTCTATGTTTATAGGATACTGGTATCCTGAAATGGCCGTGTTGGATGATATTGATGCGTGGGATCGTGTTGTGTATGATGCGGCAACTGAATTTTATCACGACTATTCCGATTATGAAGTTGAAGTTACAGTTCCTGATAATTTTATGGTGTGGGCTTCGGTAGCACCGAACAACGAAAGCGAAGTGTATTCGCAAAGCATTCGCGAGCGATTGGCAAAAGCACGCACCAGCATCGAGCCGGTGAATATTATCAACGAAGCGGATTTTAAAACGTCATCATCTAAAAACGTAACGTGGAAATACACCGCTAAAAACTTTCCTGATTTTGCTTTTGCCTTGAGCGATCACTTTGTGTGGGATGCCCGTTCGTATAAGGATAACATGGGCGAATATTTTTTGCAGGTGGCTTACCCGGTAAATCATAAAGAGTTTGCTGCCGTGCTAAAAGCTATGGAAGAGTCATTGAAAGTTTTTCATATGCAATTCCCGGTGTACGAATTTCCTTATCATTACTTCACCATCTTTAATGGCTTGCAAGGTGGCGGTATGGAGTTTCCGGGCATGGCCAACGACCAGGAGATGTCGGGCGCTATGATTGAACAATGGATAGGAAAGAAAGTGAGCGATGTGGACGCACAACTTGGCTTAACGCTGCATGAGATGTGCCACATGTATTTTCCGTTTATGATGGGCATTAACGAAAAGAAATACGCTTGGATGGATGAAGGCTTTGCTTCTTTTTCAGAATACTTTATCGAACAGTTGTTTCCTTCCGGAAACTGGGACCAGCCCTATCTCGGCTCTAAAAACGTACTGCCCATTATGGCACCCAGCCATATTTATGAAAGCAGTGGGTTGAATTCCTACACGGTAGGTTCGTATTCGTATTACAGTTTGTATAAAATGTTGGGTAAGGATTTATTTGCAAAATGTCTTCATGCCTATATGAACGAATGGAAATACAAACACCCTTCGCCTTACGATTTTATGTTCACGTTTAACCGCGTGTCAGGGCAAAACCTGAATTGGTTCTGGAATAAATGGTATTTTGATTGGGGATATATGGACATGGGCATTGCCGGTGTTAAAAATAATGTAGTTACCCTTCAAAATATTGGCGGACGCCCCATAGCATTTAGTATGGATATTACCTTTACGGATGGCTCAACCACTTCGGAAGAAATTAATCCGTCCGTATGGAAAAATTCTTCTACATACACGCATAAGATAAATGCCGGTAAGAAGAAAATAAAATCCATTAGCTTAGTTATACCTACCAATGGCGATGCTGACGGAAAGAATAATGAGTGGGAAGAAGGGAAGTAATCAGACCAGGAGTGTAAATTCAGAAGGCAGTGGATTTCACTGCCTTTCTTTTTTGCTGATGAGTTTAATAATGGCAGGAACGGCAATAATCACCCATACTACATTAATAAACGTGTTGGCATAGGCGGTGTAGTAAACCGAATAAATGATAAGGCAAATTCCCCCAAACAGGTTTAACAAAAGAAACCCAAGCGAATCGGATTTTATTTTTTGGTAACTGTTCAGGCCATAAGCGGTAATTACCATAACCGACCCGGCCCAGCCGATGATATCAATAAGGAGTTTCATTTTCTTTATACAAATCTTGCGATGGCAAAGAAATAGATTATTTCAGACTAACCCGAATGACATATCTATGATTTGTTACATAAAGCATTTTTTCATCACCCGATAATGCGCAATTAGAGGAGGCTTCTGTTAGTTTGATTTTCCCAATCAGTTTTCCGGAAGGATTAAAGATAAACACACCGCCAGGCCCGGTGGCAAAAATATTTCCCTTACTGTCAATTTTCAATCCGTCAGGCAAACCTTTTTCGGTTGCAACCAGGTCGGTAGCATCATACAAAATTTCACCACTGATTATCGAACTATCATTAAGTACATACGTATACCAACGTGCCTTTTGCCCGTCAGAATTGGCTACAATCATGGCGCCTTCCGGTGTAAAGGCTATGCCGTTTGGCCGGGTGAGGGAATCAATCAGCAAAATAACGGTTCCGTTTTTACTGATTTTATAAACACCCTGAAAAGGAATTTCTCTTGAAGGGTCATGCTCTTGTTCGGGTAAGCCGTATGGCGGGTCGGTAAAATACAATTCACCATTATAATAAGCCGCGTCATTCGGACTGTTAAATTTATTTCCGTTATAGTCATCAGCTAATGTTACAAATTCCGGCTTGGGGTTATTTAACGGAGCATCCATATATGCCATACGCCTGTCGCCATGTTGGCATAAAACGAGGTTGCCTTTATCGTCCAGCAGCAGACCGTTAGACCCCGGTTCACGACTTTGAGTTTCTGCACCGGTAAAACCGGAAGGCGTGAGGTATAGTTCTGCACCGTTGGCTTCCGTCCATTTGTAAATTGTGTTTTTAGGAACATCCGAAAACAACAGCATGTTGTGCTGTTCAATCCAAACCGGGCCTTCGCTCCAGGTAAATCCGTCAGCCAATAGTTCAATAGTTGCGTTTTTATCGAGGATTTTATCCAGTTCGGCATCCAGCCGTTCAACAAAGCCGATGCTGTTCTCTTTTTGAGCCGGGCAGGCAAACAGCAGGATGGAAGCGCAGAGCAGAATAATCAGTCGCATAGCAATAATTTTGTAAGAGGAACTGTCAGTGTGATAAATCGTTTTATTTTTGCAGCACTCAATATACGCGGATTAAAACAGTTACACATTATGGTTGCAGAGAAATTAGAGCGCCCGGCCAGAAAATTTTTACCCGAGTCATTTACCGTATCCGGATGGGAGAGTTTAAAGCCTTATTTCAATCAATTATTGAATAAAGAACTCACCTCGGCAGAGGACTTAAAAGACTGGTTTCGTAATCGCAGCGAGCTTGAAAGCGTAATCAGCGAAGATTTCGCCTGGCGTTACATCAACATGACCCGCTTTACCGAAAATGAAACGTACAGCAAAGCCTACCAGGATTTTGTTGAAAATATTCAACCTCAAATAGCGCCTATATCCGACCAGCTAAACCGCAAGGCCGCTGATTGTAGTTTTCTGGATGAACTGGAAAAAGAAATGGGGTATGATATTATGATTCGCAACCTGAAAAAGGATATTGAAATTTTTCGAGAAGAAAATATTTCGCTCTTTACCGAAATAAGCCTCGAACAACAAAAATACAACACCCTGACGGGCGCCATGACGGTTGAACTTGAGGGGAAGGAACTAACACTTCAGCAGGCATCTGTAAAATTAATGTCAACCAACCGCGATGAACGCGAACAGGTCTATCATAAAATTACTGAACGCAGACTACAAGATAAACAAGCGCTGGATGAATTGTTTACTAAGTTGATTAATCTTCGTCATCGCGTGGCCGTGAATGCGGGCTTTGAGAATTTTCGCGATTATATGTTTAAAGCAATGGGGCGGTTTGATTACACACCGCACGATTGTTTTAGTTTTCATGAGTCGGTTGGCAACGAGGTTGTGCCCATGCTAAACGACAATACCCGCGAACGCAAAAGGTTACTGAATATTGATGTGCTAAAGCCCTGGGATAAAGCCGTTGACCCGGAAGGGAAAAATCCGCTAAAAGCGTTTGAGAATGGTAAAGACCTTACTGAAAAAACCATAGCGTGCTTCCGCAGAATTGACCCGTATCTTGGGCAGTGCCTGAGTATTATGAATGCTATGGGGCATCTTGACCTGGAGTCGAGAAAAGGTAAAGCACCGGGCGGTTATAATTATCCGCTGTCGGAAATAGGTGTGCCGTTCATTTTTATGAACGCAACCTCTACCTTACGCGATATGGTAACCATTATGCACGAGGGCGGTCATGCCGTGCATAATTTTCTCACCCGCGAGTTGGCTCTTAATGATTTTAAATCAACGCCCTCAGAAGTGGCCGAACTTGCTTCCATGTCGATGGAGTTGATTTCGATGGACGCGTGGGATGTTTTCTTTACCGATGAAGATGAATTGAAGCGTGCGAAGCGCGAACATCTTGAAGATATATTGGAAACATTACCCTGGGTGGCTACGATTGACAACTTTCAGCATTGGATTTATGAGCATCCAAATCACACGTTAGAAGAACGAAAGCAAAGCTGGAATACAATCCTCAATCGGTTCAGCGATACGATTACTGACTGGAATGGACAGGAGGAGGCTAAAGATTACTTATGGCAGAAGCAACTGCATTTGTATGAAGTTCCGTTTTATTATATTGAGTACGGCATGGCGCAATTAGGTGCGGTTGCCGTGTGGCGAAATTATAAGCAGGATAAACAGAAAGGATTGCAGGGCTACCTCAACGCACTGAAACTTGGTTACATGAAATCCATTCCTGAAGTGTATGCGGCTGCAAACATCCGGTTTGATTTCAGCCATGAGTATATCAGCGAGCTGATGAGCTTTGTTCGGGAAGAACTCAAAGCAATTGACTAATTAACAATTGTTAATTGCTAATTGTTAATTGCTAATTGTTAATTGCTAATTGTTAATTGTTAATTGCTAATTGTTAATTGTTAATTGTTAATTGTTAATTGCTAACCCTGCTTTTATCCAACAAGTTACTTAATTGCTCCGCCTCTTCTGCCGTAAGACCAGGAAGTCCGTTTATTTCGTTTTCGCGCGAAGCAATTTCTGAAAGCACGTTGAACCCGGCTTCTGTAATTAATACATCGTATGCCCGTTTATCTTTCGGGCAGGTTTTTTTTGTGATGAACTTTTTGGCAGCCATCCGCTCTAACAAACGCGATATATCTGAATTTTTATCCAGCATCCGCGATTTGATTTCTTTTGCCGAAATGCTGTTGGGGTGTTGCCCTTTAAGGATACGAAGAATGTTGTATTGCTGATTGGTAATACCAAAATTTTTAAAATAGTGCTGATGCCGGTTTTCCAACCAGTTAGAAGTAAACAACAGGTTAACCACTGCCTTTTGATACGGGCAGGTAAATTTGTGTTGTTTTATTTCGTCTTCTATTTTCATAAAGTAAAACCGGGATATCCTGTTAAGGTTACCCCGGCTTTTATATAATGTAATTATTGCGCTTTGAATTCAGCCTTGGCGTTAAGTGTTACTTCATCACCAGCGCCTGGGCCTGATTTACCCACACCCCAATCGATGCGGTTAAACGTACCGGTAGCTTTAAAGCCCGCTATTTTTTTACCATCACGACCGGTAGTAGTGCCTGTTAGGGTAACATCTAACGTTACCGGTTTGGTAACACCGTGCATAGTCAGGTCGCCTGTTACTTTGTACGTTTTTTCGCCTGTTTTATTGAACGAAGTGCTTTTGAATGTAAGCGTAGGGAATTTCTCAACGTCAAAGAAGTCAGCACTTCTCAGATGTTTGTCGCGGCCTTCATTGTTTGTATCAATGGTGCTTATGTCGGCAGTTAGTTCAACGGTAGCATCTGCGAAATCATCAGTAGGAGATACGATGGTTGCATCGAACGATTTAAACTTGCCATCTACTTCAGAGATAAGTAAGTGCGAAATGGAAAAACCTAATGAAGAGTGAGATTTGTCCACTTTGTAAGTAGTCTGAGCCATTACACTACCGGTAATGAAAAGTGCAGCTAATAGTACATTGATTTTTTTCATAGTTGATTTTTAAGTTAAACAGCGTTTAGCAATGCAAGTATAACGTAAGTCTTAAAATAAATGTTTAAACATCTATTCTGGAATAATGTAATAGCCTGATAATCAGTAAGAAAAAATTATTTTATAAGAGAAATACCCTGAGTATCGGGGGCAGGAGGTTATCAAAAAGCAGGTATTTAGTCTGTATTTATTTTCCTTGATTCTTTAATTGACCAGTATACACCACGTTATACTTTTAAATAGAACTCCCCGGTAAGTTTTTTATATTCATCCGTCCATTCATCCCCGTGTTTGTAAAGCAATAATTCATCGTGCTGCGTTTCGCGCATAGTGTAGGCAAACTCCATCAGCACCCGTTCAACAGGTTTGTTCTCTCGCGCACGAAAAGTTGATTTACGAATACAATACAACTTTTTCTTTTCGGCTGCTGCTTCAAATGTAGCACCCTCTACGGGAGGGAGAATCACAGCAAGTCGCCCATGCGGGTTAAGTAGTTGTGTTGTTGCCTCTATAAGATTTTCAAAAGTCATTTGGTCGGTATGCCGTGCTAATTGCCGCCCTGCATCGGACGGTTTATAGCTGTTAATAAAGTAGGGCGGATTGGAAACAACCAGGTCGTAAGTTTTTCCCGGTTGAAAAGATTGTATTGGTTGGGCATGCAGATGCAATCGCGCGTGCCAGGGCGATGTTGAAAAATTTTCTTCTGCATCACGGCAGGCATCTTCATTGATTTCAACCGCATCAATAGCGGTGTCGTTACCGGTTCGCTGGACTATCATCAGGGATATTACGCCCGTACCCGTGCCAATATCCAATACGGATTTTACGCCTGCCACGCCAACCCAGGCGCCCAACAATACCCCATCGGTGCCCACTTTCATGCTGCTGCGCTTGTGGGTAACGGAAAATTGTTTGAAATGGAACCGGTCGCTTTTAACCTTTTTCATGCGAGGCGTTTCTGATATTTATCATTAGGCTGCAAAGTAAATAGTTTTAACTTTCGCAAGGTTTAATCTTACTGTATATGACATTCAAATCCGACCTTGAAATTGCGCAATCCGCAACCTTAAAGCCAATCCAGCACATTGCTGCCAAACTTAACATTGCTGACGATGACCTTGAACTATATGGCCGGTACAAGGCTAAACTTCCGCTCCAGCTTATTGATGAGGCTAAACTCAAAAAAAATAAACTAATTTTAGTTACAGCCATGACGCCCACACCGGCAGGCGAGGGGAAGACAACTACGTCTATCGGGTTGTGCGAAGGCATGAACAGAATCGGCAAGAAAACCACAGTGGTATTGCGCGAGCCGTCATTAGGGCCGGTGTTCGGAATGAAAGGTGGCGCTGCGGGCGGAGGTTACTCGCAGGTTGTGCCGATGGAAGACATTAACCTGCACTTTACAGGCGACTTTGCTGCCATTGAGAAAGCAAATAATTTATTGGCTGCGTTAATCGACAACGATATTCAGAAACCGGGAGGAGGATTAGGAATTGACCCGCGCACGGTAGAGTGGAAGCGTGTAATGGATATGAACGACCGCTCGCTTCGCAACATGATTACAGGGCTTGGCGGTAAAAATGGTGGCATGATACGCGAAACAGGGTTCAACATTACGGCAGCTTCGGAAATCATGGCGATACTTTGCCTGTCGAAAAATTTGAATGACCTGAAAGAAAAAATCGGGAATATTTATGTTGGCGATACGTATACACAAAAAGCTGTTTTTGCCCGCGACCTGAATGCGCAAGGCGCGGTTGCGTTGCTGTTGAAGGATGCCATTAAACCCAATCTTGTTCAAACACTTGAAGGTAATCCGGCCATTATTCATGGCGGGCCTTTCGGAAATATTGCGCAGGGCGCCAATTCCATTATCGCTACACGCATGGGCATGAGTTTATCCGATTATGTGATTACCGAAGCCGGCTTTGGCTCTGACCTCGGTGCTGAAAAATTTATTGATATTGTTTGTGGGTATGGCGATTACTCACCACACGCCATTGTGTTGGTGGCAACCATTCGTGCGCTGAAATATCACGGAGGCGTTTCGCGCGAAAATTTAACCAAGCCGGATGTAAAAGCGGTTGAAGCGGGTTTTGTTAACCTTGAAAAACATATCGAGAACACAAAAATATTTGGAATTCCTGCCGTTGTGTCGTTGAATAAATTCATAACCGATTCGGATGAAGAATTGAATTGGGTGATTGAAAAATGCGAATCGCTTGGTGTGGAAATAGCCCTTTCGGAAGGGTGGGAAAAAGGCGGAGCCGGCATGATTGACCTGGCCGAAAAAGTTACGCAGGCTGCCGATAACTTTCATGGAAAATACTGGCCGGTGTATGATTGGGAATCATCTATGGAAGAAAAAATCAGAACCGTTGCAGTAAAAATTTATGGTGCGAAGGATGTAGAGTTCTTGCCCAAGGCAAAACAAAACCTGAAAAAAATCGAGCGCATTGGCCTGAATGGTGTTCCGGTATGTATTGCCAAGACCCAAAACAGTTTTTCGGATGATGCTAAAAAGTTAGGACGGCCAAAGGATTTTATCATCACCGTGCGCGAAATAGAAGTAGCGGCCGGTGCGGGGTTTGTTATACCCATTACCGGTGATATCCTGCGGATGCCCGGCTTGCCGAATGTGCCTGCCGCGCTGGCAATGGATATTGATAACGAAGGGAGGATTAGCGGATTGTCGTAGTTTTTAATAAACTCTCCGAGGGTTTTAAACCCTCGGAGAGTTGGTTTTATTTATTATTTTTATTTTTAAAATGACCGTACCTTTTATTCCGAATAAAGTATATCATGTTTACACGCATGCCGTTGGTAATGAAAATCTTTTTCGTGAACCTGATAATTTTCGGTTTTTTATAGATAAATATAAAGAATATATACCCCCGGTTGCGGATACTTTTGCGTATTGCCTCATGCCCAATCATTTTCATTTATTTCGAGAAATGAAGTATTGAATTGGTTTGGTAATAGAGATTACTTCATTCAATTTCATGAAGACTTTAGAAATGACCTTTTAAAACTGGATTTATTACTTGATTGAAACCTCTTGTAAAAAATATCAAAATAAGTAGAGTTGCTTCTTCAAAAGCTGAACGTAAGGATGATTTGCTTGCCGTTGAAGAACCTCTCGAAATTCGTATTGGCTTTGGTGAGATAACCAACCGTCAGCAAAAAAATTTGTCAGTTACAATGCGCACACCTGGTCATGATATTGAGTTGGCTATCGGTTTTTTGTTTACGGAAGGAATTATTCGTTCTTATGAACAAGTAGAGAGCGCAAAGTATTGCGAAGATGTTGGGCGACAGGAAGAAAAAGAAAATGTGGTTCGTGTTGAATTAAAGCCTGAAGTAAAACTCAACGTTGAAAAATTGCAACGAAACTTTTACACCACTTCCAGTTGTGGCGTTTGTGGAAAATCATCCATTGATGCTGTGAAACAGCAATGCTTAAAACTAAACGTAAATTGGCAAACCGAGACTTCTTTGATACATGCTCTGCCCCAAAACTTGCGTAACGCCCAGCGTGTGTTTGACCACACGGGTGGCCTGCACGCTTCGGGGTTGTTTAATTTACAGGGTGAGCTTGTGTTGCTGCGCGAAGATGTAGGCCGGCATAATGCTTTAGATAAGGTAATAGGCGCTATGCTTATAAAAAACCGACTCCCGCTTTCTGATTATATGTTATTGGTAAGCGGCCGTTCCAGTTTTGAGTTGGTGCAAAAGGCTGCGCTGACGGGCATTCCTTTGTTGGCAGCAGTAGGGGCGCCATCAAGTTTGGCTGTTCAGCTTGCGCAGGATGTTAACATGACGTTACTGGGCTTTGTGCGCGATGAACGGTTTAATATTTACAGCGGTGAGGAACGAATACGGGTTTAGTTGTGGGGTGCTGGTGATAGGGACGTGAGCGAGTAATCGTTTTAAGGCAATGCACGGATAACATCCGATAAAAATTTATTGTCATCAAGGTAGTTCCCGCTTGATAGACTCAACTTCACTACCACAAGGTTTTTTGAAGGTAAAATGAAAACGTTTTGCCCTTCGTAGCCATCGGCCCAAAACAGATCGGAAGGAACATCTGGATACATTCGCTTTTCTGGATTTCCGGGTGCGCCTGCATTTAACCAGAATTGTGCTCCGTATTCTCCCATCTCAGCACCTTTGGCAGGAGTGGTGGTGTACGCTACCCAGCCCTCCGGCAAAATTCGTTTATCACCCCATACACCATCATTTAGGTAAAGAAGTCCGAACCGCGCCCAATCGCGGGCAGTAGCATACGAAAAAGATGACCCGACAAACGTTCCGCCTGCATCCGGTTCCATCACCATGCTGTACATGCCAAGCCTGTAAAAAAGTTGCGTGTACGGAAAACTGTGATAAGCCGAGTCGTCAATATGCTTCCTGACAATCCACGAAAGTATATTGGTTGTTCCGCTTGAGTAATAGAAATCAGTATCGGGTTGTTTGGCAAGCGGTACGTGCGATGCAAAAATTCCGGCATCGCGTTTTCTGAAAAGCATTTTTGTGGCATCACTTGCCCCCGAATAAATTTCTTTCCAGGCAAGTCCGCTGCTGGCCTGCATCAGGTTGTGAATGGTAATGGCGTTGCGGTTATCATTTCTCCATTCTTCAATGGGCGCCTTGTCGTTCAGCGAAAGTTTCCCTTCTTTAACCAGCAACCCTACAAGCGCATTGGTTAAACTTTTCGTCATAGACCAGCCGAGCAAACGCGAATCTTTCGTGAAACCCTCTGCATATTTTTCTGCTATAATCTCTCCATCATAAACAACAAGCATGGCCCGTGTTCTCCTGTTTTTTTCTTCACTTGGTTCAGTAAAGGCGTCTTCAAGGGTTTGATTTATTTTTTCATAATCGACACCACTCAACAGCGTATCACGAACAAGATTCCCGAAAGGCCAGGGAATAGTATCCTGGTTGATAGCCGAAGATTGCGCCACACTAAATCGTTGACTTCTTAGTTCCTGTTCTTCAATCTCGCTTACTAATGTGCACCCCAATCCTTTGCGATAAATAGCTTTACGTTTGGCAAACCCAAACACATTGCCCGTTGCAGATGAGTCTTCAGCATGAAATTCAAATGTTCCTAATGTTAATATCCCCCCGCCCAATTCATTTTTAATAACGTCTTCCGGCAGACGATTGCCAAGCGTTACGCACGAACATAAATTTTTTGCTCCATAGCCTGCCAGGATTGGGAAAGCCTGCGAGGCGTAGTAAATTCCGTATAACAAAACGCCCGATAAAATAACTAAGAGCGACCGAAAGATAATTTTTTTGAAAGACATAACAGGGTTTTTGGTAACTTGTGCACAAGGTAACGAAACGAATAATTGTGGCAACTGAAAAAGATATGAAAATAAAGGCACCTCAAAAATCAGCGGGTGGAGTGGGCGCAGTGGTGAGTTCATTAGAGCATGTTTTTGGCGAGGTTGGTGTGGTGGAAGGAACCAAAACGCTACTGAAACTCAACCAGTTTAATGGCTTTGATTGCCCCGGTTGCGCATGGCCCGACCCTGACGAACACCGGTCGGTTGTTGAGTTTTGTGAGAATGGCGCCAAGGCAGTTGCAGAAGAGGCAACCGTTGAGAGGTGTGATGCAGAATTTTTCAGGAAACATGCGGTTTCGGAAATGCGGCAGTGGACAGATTATGAAATTGGCAAGAGTGGAAGGATTACGCAGCCGATGATTGTAAAAGAAGGTTCAGACCATTATGAACCTATTGACTGGAAAGATGCTTTTACATTAATCGGTGATAAATTAAAGAGCCTGTCATCTCCCAACGAAGCAATTTTTTACACATCGGGGCGAACAAGCAATGAGGCCGCTTTTCTGTACCAGCTTTTTGTTCGTATGTATGGCACAAACAACCTTCCCGATTGTTCCAACATGTGCCACGAATCAAGCGGAGTAGCGCTAACAGAAACCGTTGGCATTGGTAAAGGCTCGGTTACGCTTGATGATTTTTATAAAACCGAAGTCATCGTCATCATCGGGCAAAACCCTGGCACCAATCATCCGCGTATGCTCTCCACGTTGGAGAAAGCAAAACGGAACGGCACGACCATCATCACCATTAACCCCATTCCCGAAGCGGGGCTGATTGGTTTCCGGCATCCGCAAAACCCAATGGATTTAATCGGCAAGCCTTCGCGGATTACCGACTTATGGTTGCAGGTAAAAATTAACGAAGACGTAGCGTTGCTCAAGGCAATCAATAAAATTTTGCTGGAAGAAGAACAAAAAAATCCCGGAACGGTATTAGATGAAGAGTTTATCAGCAATAAAACAACCGGCTACGATGCCTTTATAAAGGAGTTAGCGAACCACAATCTCGATGACTTGATTTTGAAATCGGGTGTTGAAAAAGAAAAAGTGTTTGAAGCGGCTTCTGTTCTTGCAAGCAAGAAAAAAATTATTGTTTGCTGGGCAATGGGCTTAACGCAACATAAAAATGCTGTTGATAACATTCGCGAGATTGTTAACCTGTTATTACTGAAAGGCAGCATCGGTAAAGAAGGAGCTGGAACATGCCCCGTGCGCGGTCATAGCAACGTGCAGGGCGACCGCACCATGGGCATTTATGAAAAGCCTTCTGAAAAGTTTTTAGATAGCCTGAAATCCGTTTTTAATTTTGAGCCTCCGCGCAAACATGGCTACGATACTGTTGACTCCATTCATGCCATGGCTTCAGGAAAAATAAAAGTATTTTTTGCAATGGGCGGAAATTTCCTGTCGGCATCGCCCGATACGGAGTTGACCGGAATTGCATTGCAAAAATGCGACCTCACCGTACAGGTTTCAACAAAACTAAATCGCAGTCATTTGGTTCATGGCAAAACTGCGTTGATATTGCCTTGCCTTGGTAGAACGGAACAAGACTACCAGGAAAGTGGCAACCAGTTTGTAAGCGTTGAAAATTCAACAGGTGTTGTGCATAAATCGCAAGGCGGAAAGAAACCCGCTTCATCATACTTGTTGAGCGAGCCTAAAATTGTAGCCGGGTTGGCGAAGACTACGTTGCCCGCATCAATGGAAGTACAAGGGGGGTGGGATAATCTAATCGCCAACTACGACAACATCCGTAACCTGATAGAAAAGACTATTCCCGGTTTTGAAAACTATAATGCACGTGTGCGGAAGAATGGTGGCTTTTATCTGCCGAATGGCGCACGACAAGGCGAATTCAACACCACAACAACAAAAGCAAATTTTACTATTAATACATTGGCCGACCATGCCTTACATGCAGATGAGTATTTGATGATGACCGTGCGCAGCCACGACCAGTACAACACTACTATATATGGTATGCACGACCGCTATCGCGGAATTTATAACGGGAGGCGTGTTATTTTTATGAACAGCGCGGATATGCAGCGGGCAGGTTTACAACAAGGCGATGCTGTAACCATCAGTAGTTTTTATGATAACATACATCGTCAGGCTGAAGACTTTACGGTGGTTCCTTATGAAATACCAATGCAGAACGTGGCTACCTACTTCCCGGAGGCCAATGCGGTAATACCCTACAATCACTACGCACGCGGCAGCCAGACACCCGTTTCAAAATCGGTGGTGGTGAAAGTGGTTAAACAGTAATTGATTTTTGCTCGGCTAATTTTTCAACAATCTCCGCTTCAGGTTCTGTAAACAGTAAATCGCGCAGGGCGTCAATCATTTGCCGTACCGAAATATTAAATGCCCGGTTAAGTGTAATCTGGGTTGGAATATCGGCCTGGCTGATTTTCTTTGAAGCAATAGCCGCAGTAATCAGTTGCGTAAAGGCAATATCATCCTCCTTGTTTTTTAACATCAGCCCATGTATCAGGCTGATATTCGTGCTGGACTCTTTTTCTTCCAGCAAAGCGATAAATTCCTGTTGCGTGGCAGCCCACTTTTCTTTAACGTGAACCATCAGTTTTTCTATTTCGGCATTGTCAGAATTTTCAGCTTCCTGAAAATCGTGCTGAACATCTTTCAGTATTTTTGCCGAGGCTACCGCATTGCGCGTTGCATGAAGCAATGTGTTGAGTTCGCGCACTTCCTCATCGCGTAGTTCATGCACTTGCAAACCCGAAGCGAACGTGTAGATTTCTGCTTCTAATAGTTTTACCTGTTGATACATATTCTCCAGCGAAGGTTCTTTCGCAACCGCTACATTTTCTCTTTTTAAAAACGATTGAAAAGGCTCCCTTTTGGTGAGTTTGAGCAATCGCAAGTGATACCGGATTACCTCTACTACAAGATGGCGATTTTCATTTCTCAACGCCTCAATACCCGCTTGGGTAACATCGGGCTTCAGGGTATGCAAGTAGCGGGTAATAGTGGCTTTCTTTTCGCGGATAACCCGGACAACTACGTTGGTGAGAAAACCGATAAGCGGAAAAAATACAATAACGCCAATCAGGTTGAATAAAGTATGGAACAACGCAATGCCCGTTACCGGGTTGTTTTCTAAACGAGCAACATCCTGAACAAAATAAATCAGTAGCGGAAACAATATAGTAACCAATATGGCTGCTACCAGGTTGAACAACAGGTGACTAAACGCTACACGCTTTTTAATAGTTTGCGACCCTAACGAACCAATCATTACGGTAAGCGTTGTGCCTACGTTTATACCAATAACCATATAGGCCGCAACGGGAAAGGCCAATATTCCTGTATGCACAGCGCTTTGAATAATGGCAACTGATGCCGTGCTGGATTGAATGATGGCCGTGAGAAAAAACCCGGCCACGATATATACAATCCAGTGATATTGGCTCAGGCCGGCAAAGTCGTAGTGTTGTGCCAGGTCATCGATACTGGTTTTCATGTAATCGAGGCCAAGAAATAAAAACCCGAAGCCGAGCAGGAATTTGCAGATGTTACCGCCCCTTCGTGAGTTGCTGAAAAAAATAAGTCCGAGCCCACCCGCCCCGATAAACGGCAAGGCCAGCAACGCAATATCTATTTTAAAACCAAGCGCAGCAACAACCCAACTGGTAAGTGTGGTGCCTAAGTTCGACCCGATAACAACACCAATCGCGCTTTCCATGCCCAGCACACCAGCCCCGGCAAAGGCCAGCACCATTAGCGAAACCGCAGTGCTGCTCTGAAGAATAGCCGTGGCAATGGCTCCACTGCTAACACTGCGAAACCAGTTTTTGGTAAACCTGCGCAACAGCCTTCTGAAAGAACCACCCGAAAGTTGTTTCAGGGCTTCCTCCATTTGGAACATACCGAAAAGAAAAATGCCGATACCGGCCAACAGCTCTACCAGATTAAATTCATTGCTCATTGATAAATAGTTTTCGGAAATTTAGCGTATTTACTTTTAACATACTGATTTTTACCGGTACTTATGCGCGTGTTTGCACAGAAGAAAAAGAAATCAAGTACACGAACACCGGCAGCACTGAAAGAGTTGCTGGATGAAAAGGTAGCGCAATACAACCAACCCGGGTTTATCGAACACGACCCGGTTCAGATTCCGCATCAGTACACAAAGCAACAGGATATTGAAATAGCCGCTTTGTTTGCCGCTACCCTGGCGTGGGGGCAACGTATTACCATTATTAATAATTGTAAGCGCTTGCTGGGTTGGATGGACAACGACCCACATGCGTTTGTGTTGAATCACCGTGAGCGCGACCTGAAACCGTTTCTTGATTTTCGGCACCGCACGTTCAATGCTACCGATACATTGTATTTTATTGAGTTTCTCCGATGGTTTTATACCCATCATCATTCCCTGGAAGAGGCTTTTAAGGTTGACCCCGAAGAAGCTACCATTGAGAAAGGATTAATCCGTTTCCGAAACTTGTTTTTTTCGTTGCCCGATTATCCGCAACGAACAAAAAAGCATGTGGCAACACCCGAACGCAAGTCGGCCTGCAAACGCCTTACTATGTTTTTGCGATGGATGGTAAGGCAGGATAATAACGGTGTTGACTTTGGGTTATGGCAAAGCATAAGCCCCGCGCAATTAATTTCCCCGTGCGATGTTCACGTTGACCGCGTTGCCCGAAAACTGAAACTGGTAACCCGGAAACAAACCGATTGGCTTACGGCTGTTGAGCTTACCAATACGCTACGAAAGTTTGATAACAATGACCCCGTTAAATATGACTTCGCCCTGTTTGGCCTGGGGTTGGAGAAATTCTGATTGTAGGCATAAAGCCAGGGTTTGTAATCCTGTACCTATTTTATATAGGATTAGTATTTTCAACTTTTACCAGGAAGTTATCCGCACCGTCTCTATAGCTATTGTTACACATCATAACGTTGTCACAGAATAGAAGCCGTCCGTATAGTTGTGATATTGCCGGAGTAGTCTGAAATTCGTACAGTCCATTTTCATTTACTAAAACTTCAATGTCCCAACTAAATTCTTTAATAGCATCTTTGTCCATTACAATTCCAGTGCCGTCCGCATTAAATTCAATTTTAAGTCCTTTTGACTCAGTGCCATTTTGATATGGCTTTGTTGTCTCGCCACAACACTTAATGTATTTCCATTCCCAAAGTCCAATAATTTTATTCCTGGTTGTCTCATAACTCCAGTTGTTTTCATAATGACATTTCCAAATTGTCTGGTAGTCATACATAGGATTTTGATTGTCGTCACAACCCTGTCCAACAAGTATCAATGTCGAAATTAACAAGGTCAAAAGTCTGTTTTGTTGTCTCATGTCTGTCTTGTTTTGAATGGCTTGCTGGCAACTCGTTTATAATATGTAACAAAACTACATAAATACCCCCAACTTGTGTTGGCTTGGTGTAGGTTTTCTGGTGTAAATCAGTTTGTCAACAACTCCCGCGCATTCTCTACCGCTACTTTTGAAGGCTTTTCACCACCAATCATTTTGGCAATTTCCTCTATCCGTTCCTGCTTCGTTAACAGCTTAATGGCGCTAACGGTTTTCTTAGATGAATTGTCTTTGTACACGTAGTAATGGGTATCGGCTTTGGCGGCAATTTGTGGTAAATGACTGATAGTGATTACCTGGTGTTTTGCGGCCATAGCTTTCATAAGCTTGCCCAGCTTAATGGCAATTTCGCCCGAAATGCCGCTGTCAATTTCATCAAGCACCAATGTTGGCATTTCGGTTTTTTCGGCCATTATATATTTTATGCAGAACATGAGTCGCGAGAACTCACCTCCGGAAGCGACATCGCCCAACGGGCGTGGAGCAATTCCTTTGTTTGCACTAAAGAGTAAGTCGATGCTGTCGGCACCTTGAGCGGAAGGCGCAATGGCTGCATGCTCAATGCGCAACGAGGCTTGCGGAATGCCTACTTCGTGTAACAACCGTGCAATTTCCTTGCATAACGAATCAAATACTTTTGTGCGCGACCGGCTTAGTTTACCGGCAAGCGCAAGTAGCGTGGTGTTTTTTTTATCGAAATCGGTTTTGGCTTTTTTTAGCTCATCATCAAGGTTGGCTGTGAGGTTCGCCTTTTGCTGAAATTCTTCCTGGAGGGCTAACAATTCATCAATAGAATTTATACGATGCTTTTTTAATAACCGGTAAAGCAAATCAATCCTGTCTTTTGCTGCTTCGGCCCGTTCAGGGTCAAACTCTACTGTTGCTTCGGCCCGTTCAATTTCATTCAAAATGTCTTGTAACTCAAGTATGTTGCTCTGTAATCGTGCGGCCAATGCCTCATACGTTGCCGAATAGCCGGCCACTGCCTGCAATTGATTGCGTGCTTCTGTTAACGCCTGCTGTGCAGCATAGTCGGAGCGCGAAAGTAAATCGAGTATGGCGTTAAAGCGGGTTTTAATGTCTTCTGCATGTTCCATTATTTTCAATTCGCTTTCTAACTTCTCCTGCTCGCCCGGTTCAAAGGCTGCTTTGGTTAACTCATCTAATTGAAAGTTTATGAAGTCCGCTTCCTGCCGGAGTGATGCTGCCTGTTGCTGAAGCGTTTCTAATTCTTTTTTTGCATCGGTGTATTGCAGCCACGCCTCGCGGTATTCGGCTACTAATTTTTCATTTCCGGCATAAGCGTCAACTAACCGCAACTGAAAATTCCGGTCACCAAGCTGAAGGGTTTCGTGTTGCGAATGTACGTCCATTAACACATTGCCGAGCCTGCGAAGCACATCCAACGTTACGGGTGTATCGTTAATAAACGCCCGCGATTTTCCACCGGGGCTAATCTCTCTGCGGATTACCGTCTGGTCATCGTAGTCCAGGTCTTCGGACTTAAAAAATGATTTCAGGTTATAGGGTTTGATTTGGAAAGTGCCCTCGGTAACGCATTTCTCTTGCTCATCCCACAACACTTTTGTATCGGCACGGTTGCCCATTAATAGCCCAAGCGCACCCAGCATAATGGATTTACCCGCACCAGTTTCTCCTGTAATTACATTCAGGTTACCGGACGGCTCCATTTCGAGGTGCCGGATGAGGGCGTAGTTTTTTATGATGAGGTGCTTGAGCAAACGAAATTATTTTTTCGAAATATACAGGATGAATGCCTTAGCAACCATAAAGAAATAAGCCGGAACCAATTACTTTATGATTTTTTCGTAGTTCGACTGGTTAGAGGGGTCCATCGTGGTAATCAGTTCATACACTTCCCTTCTTACGGGGAGTTGGCCTTCTGAATAGATATTGGCCAGTTCGCGCCCCTTGGCATCGAAAAAGGCAACAAGCAAGATGGCATTGGGGTTAATGTCGCGGGCTTTTTTAATATCCTTTAGCCCTTTCAGGATAACCTCACGGCTGGCATCGGCATCTTTATCGAAGGTATCGAGGCCCTGCCGGTGGTAGGTGTAATACGTTTTTCGGATGTCAGTGAACTGTGTGTTAATAATATTCTCAATCAGCCAGTACCGGTTGCGTATGCTCCCTACCGATTGCCAACCGGCCCGGTTGGAAGATTGCGCGTTGTTCACTACCTGTTGCGCCCGTTGAAAGTAAGGTGTTCCGCCCAATTCGCTGAAGGTGTCGTAATCCATACCCAGGATTGTATAAGCATAAAAGGCAAGCAGCGAAGTAATGTTTGACGTGAAGGTGTTGTCGTTAAATTCTAATGGCTGCGATTCGAGGTAATCAAATTCCCAGTCGCGGTCAGCAAAATTAAATATAAGACTGTTGTAGTTGGTGTTATACACCGGGCGTGCTGCCTGCACCTGCACTGACGCGCTGAATATGCCAATAGCCGGCATATCGTTAATGTTGATGAGGATGCTGCAATTTATTTTTTCGTGCGGCATGTAGTTGTCATTTGTCCACTTGCGTGTGTTCAGAAATTGCTGAAAAGCATTTTTCATATCGGTAAACACCGACCGGTCGGTGGTTTGCACTTTCGGCCCCACATTTATTGTAACAATGCAGTTTAATTCCTGAGCCAATGTGCCTGGTGTGGCAAGCCCGATGAACAGAAAGCATAGAAATAAAAAATTACGCATAAAGTTTTTCGCTGATTACCCGGACAATATCTTTTGCAAGTTCCGTTTTACTTTTCAAATCGTATTGCGCGATTTGCTCATCGCGCCCGATGATGGTGACTTTATTGGTGTCGTGGCCAAAACCTGCGCCCTCATCGTTCAGGGAATTTAACACAATCAAATCAAAGTTTTTCGATTCGAGTTTACCGATAGCATTGGCTTTTTCATTTTCTGTTTCTAACGCAAAACCAACCATAAGCTGCCCGTTTGCTTTTTGTTTGCCCAACGTGGCTGCAATGTCGTGTGTTTTGGTAAGCTCCAATGAAAAGCTTTCAGTTTTCTTTTTAATTTTTTGGTCAGCCTTATGGGCAGGTTTATAATCGGCTACAGCCGCAGCAAACACGGCAATATCGGTTTGTGGAAATATTTCCTGGCATGCCAAATACATTTCTTCCGCTGACATTACCTTCTTAACGCGAATGGAAGGGTGAATAGTATTGAGTGACGTAGGGCCTGATACAAGATGCACCGTTGCACCTTGCTGCGCTAATGCTTCGGCAATGGCGTAACCCATTTTGCCGGTTGAGTGATTTCCGATAAACCGGACAGGGTCAATAGCTTCGTATGTAGGGCCGGCCGTTACAAGCGCTGTTTTGCCGGAGAGCGGCTCATGCTTTTTAAAAAAGTTAACTAAGTAATCTACGATTTCTTCCGGCTCGGCCATTCTGCCTGTGCCTACCAGTCCGCTTGCAAGTTCGCCATGAACAGGTTCAATGATATGATTGCCGAAGCGGGTAAGTGTGGCTAAGTTTTCTTTGGTGGATGGGTGTTGCAGCATATCCACATCCATAGCCGGGGCTACCATTACCGGGCAGCGTGCTGACAGGTAAACAGCGAGGAGTAAGTTATCGCAAATACCATGAACCATTTTACCGATGGTGTTGGCGCTGGCCGGGGCAATCACCATAGCATCGGCCCAAAGGCCAAGCTCAACGTGGTTGTTCCATTCTCCGCTGGTGTTCCTTACAAATTCTGAAAGTGCCGGATTTTTTGATAGCGTGGCAAGTGTAAGCGGTGTGATGAACTCGCATGAGGCGGGCGTCATTACAACCTTAACGGTTGCGCCTGCTTTTACTAACAGGCGTACTAATAAAGCGCTTTTATAAGCGGCTATGCTGCCGGTTATACCTACCAGGATTTTTTTTCCGTGCAGCATGGCCGGAGAAGATTAGTTTTCGGCAGCGTTCTCCGATTCTTCGCGCATACGGTAGTTCAACTTGCCTTCCAGAAATTCTTCGGTGGCAGTTGAGGTAGGCTTGGGCATACGTTCATAGAAACGCGAAATTTCTATTTGCTCGCGGTTTTCAAAAACTTCTTCGAGGTTATCAACGGTAGTAGCGAATTCAGCTAATTTGCTGTTCAGTTCTTCCTTGATATTTACTGCAATTTGTTTCGCGCGTTTTGAAACGATTACTACCGATTCGTAAATGTTTCCGGTAGGTTTAGCCAATTGTTCCAGGTCGCGGGTAACAATAGATGATTGAATAGCCATAATTATAAATTTACATTTTTGAATTTACTTAATTTCTCTAAGCTGTCGGAATACATTTTTTCCGCGTCTTTCAGGTACGTGCTGGAAGGGTACCGGTCGATGAATTCCAGGTAGGCGCTTACTACTTCCTGGTAGCGCTCGCGTTGTTTTGTATAAATGCTTTGCTCGGCCAGCCTGTAGTGCGATTCTACAACGAAGTAACGTGCTTCTTCCAGGTGTTCCGAGTCAGGAAAGTTATTCTGGAAATTCTTTAACGCTACAATGGCGGCTTTGTAGTGGCGCATTCTGTAATATTGCTTTGCGTTATCAAATCCTTTTTGGTCAAGTCTTTCTTGCGTAGTATAAATTACTTCCAATGCCTGGTCGCGGAATTTGCTGTTTGGGTAGCGGTTCAGAAACTCCTGCATGGAGGCCATAGCGTCAATGCTGCCGGTCTGGTCAAGGTTCGAGTCGGGCGAAGACCTGAACAGGGAGTAGGCAAACATATACCGCGCTTCTTCGGCTAAGGCACTGCGGCCATAGGTTTCGTAAAAAGTGCGGAATTGTTCGGAGGCTAACAGATACAACTTTTCATAAAACTGGCAGTAGGCTAAGTAAAACTGCGCTTTTTCGGCTTCGGGTAAGCCCCGGATAATGGGCATAACCTGTTCAAACAGCACCGAAGCGCGGTAATGGTCTTTCTTTTCATAGTACCGCATGGCAGCCTCATATTTTACCCGCCAATCGGGGTTTTTTTCAATTTTCCTGAAGTTGCTGCATCCTGCACTGAGCAGAAGAATCAAAAGAATCGTTAATCCGGTTACTTGTATCCGCATAAGCCCGCAAATATAGCACATGAAACTGAAATGAGTAAAACGAAGGTTTGAAGGTAATGAATATACGGAGAAACAGGTTTTATCGCCTTACAATCAGCTTGCGCGTCATTACGCCTTCATTCTCAAGGTATAAGGTGTAGAAGTAGATTCCCGGGGTAAGCTCTTCCGTCTTTATTTTTACATGGGTTTCCATAAAGGGCAGGGGATATTCGGAAAGGGCGCTTCCTAAAATGTTGTGTATGACGATTTTAGCCTTAACCTGGTCACTTTGCAACTTGTATTCAATATGGGCTACGTCCGAAACGGGGTTCGGGTAAACATCGTGCACGGTAACGAAGCGCGAGGAGTAAATATCGTTTTTGGCCACTCTTTCTTCTACGCTGAAATTCAATTCAATGTCCTGGTAATCAGTAGGGTTAGCACGATTGATGAGGGTGTATTTTACGGTGCTCACTCCGGGTACAAGCCCGGCCTCAAGCCCCAGCATAAAACTTTCTAACGACTGCCCAGGCTCAAGTTTGATTACTATTTCTTCTGCGGAATTTTCAAGGCAGTAGCCATCGGGGCAAAACAGGTTTTTTTGGGTACTTCCTATCTGCGATTCGGTTCTGCGCACAACCAGCGACAGTGTTTTTTGGGTGGTGTTTTTGATGGATAAAGGTACCTTGATAAGGTCGCCAATGTGGCCCTTGTGGTTGTCTGACGCTCCTTTCACCTCAAAACTTTGTGCGTGGAGGAGGGAAGTCAGCAGTAGTCCGAATGCAAAGAGTAGGGTTTTCTTCATATTTGTTTATGAAGTTTGACAAAATTTAGCATTTCGATTCGCATTTCATAGCGAAAGCCCGGAAATTTTGGGCAGGGCAACAATAATTTAATATTGGTTGCGTTTAGGGGCTTCCTGTGTTGGCTCAGGCTCATTTTTTACCACATCGGCACGCTCCGGCCGGGCATTAATTTTCCAGTCGAAACCAGGAAGCAGCATTTCGTCTTTTTTTAATTCGTGCGGAGGCACGAAATCCGCTTCGGGGTTGGTATAAAAACTAAGGTTATTGACCTGCGAATCTTTAAACCGGATAACAATATTGCTGCAAATGATTTTGTTCATTCCCATCAGCATGTTTGTTTTATCGTCTAACGCGAAGTAGATGCTCTCACCATTTCCATCCACGTTTACCCGGTTCAGTTTTTTATCGCGGAAGAAGGCCGTCATTTTTCTTCCTTTTATCTGGTTAAAATTTTTGAGTGTGTCGGTTGAGATTACGAAGGAGTTACTACTCAAAAATATTTTGCTGATTGTTTTGTTTTCGATAAGCATCGTAATGGTGTCGCCTGTCATCTGGTTTCCGGCCGTCCATAACACGGGCGCTTTGTAAAAGAACATCATCGAATCGGCCTGGCGGTATTCCAGCGAATCGGCAAGGCCCTGCAAATCGCTTTTAAAGATTTTTACATTATGGTAGGCCAGCAATCTTTTTTTTGCCGGGTCCTGGCTGTCGATAGAAACAAGCGTATCGGCAGAAAGAAAAAGCGTATCGCCTTCTTCTGTCACTTGTGCTAACCAGGCATTGTTATACACTTTAGCAATTCCTTGTTGTTTATCGAAGATGCTATCATCACCATAGATAGTAAGGTTTTCTTCTTTGTGTGTCATCACCACATCACCGCTTATGGTGTAGTATTTTCGTATGTCGTCTAATTTTATCTTCTTCCCGGTAAGGGTGTATGAGGGCGACTCGGCCTGACCTTGCTTAATATCCGATTGCTGCGTTTTTGTATCGTACTCCCCGCCTTCATATACAAACGTGCTGCCTTCATTGTCGATTACCGTAGTTTCCGTTCTAAAGTAAATGACTTTGGTTGCGGAATTATATTGCAGCGAATCCGACTTCATGGTATAGTCGGGGTTTTTAACATTTACATTTCGTTTAAACGATGCCATGTTGGTGTTAACCTGGTAGTACCCCTTGTTGCTGGTAAGCGTGTTGATGCTGTCCACTAACCTTCCGCCATTAAAATAATAGGCTTCATTTTTCAACCTGTCGAAATCGAGGTAATCGGTGTAGAGCGTTGCTTGGGCTAATTTGGTAAACACTACGTTGTTGCGCAGTCGCGCGATGCGGGTGTTGCCGTCATAATCGGCTTTGTTGGACGTAATGGTTACGGAATCGCCTTCAATAATCCGCACATGCCCAAACGCCTCAACCGTATTTTTTGCCCGGTAAAACAGCGCGGAGTCGCAGTAAATGGTGGTTCGGCCTTGTTCAAATATCACATTCCCGATAACCCGGTCGAAACGTTCGCCATCCTTTACCCCGCCTCTCAACTGGTCGGCTTGCTTTAGTGTAACCCGGCTTTGCGCGAGGGCAGAGCCGGCCGAGAACAGTACGAGCACAAGAAGGAAAAATCGCATGGCGTCAAAATTAACCAAAAACTTCAGGGTGAATGGTATCTTTGGGGCGTGTTAGAGCAATTTCTGAACCATATTGATAAACATTGGCTATGCGCTTCGGGTAATCGCGTGTTGTTGGCCGTTAGTGGGGGGTTAGACTCAATGGTGATGCTGGATTTGTTTGTGAAGGCCGGTTTTACCGTTGCCGTTGCGCATTGCAATTTTAAACTTCGTGATGCCGATGCCGATGATGATGAACAGTTTGTTCGCGAAAAAGCCCAGGCGCTGAATGTGCCGTTTCATACTACCAGTTTTGACACCAAAGAATACGCTGCACAACAGCGCATATCCATACAAATGGCTGCCCGCGAACTCCGGTACAAATGGTTTGAGGATATAGTTGAAAGTGAAGGATATGATTACGTGGCTACGGCTCATCATGCCAATGACTCCGTTGAAACAATTTTATTAAACTGGACGAAAGGCAACACGATTGATGCGGGCATTCCGGTAAAGAACGGGAAGATAATCCGCCCCTTGTTGTTTGCCACACGCAAACAACTTGAGGAGTATGCCGCACAAAACCAGGTGCGCTGGCGCGAAGACGCAAGCAACGCAACAACAGATTACGAACGCAATTTTATCCGCCATAGCGTTTTACCGTTGTTGAAAGAACTCAATCCTGCATTGGAGCAAACCGTTATGCGCGGTTGGGATAAACACGCTATACAACACGAATTGTTTGAAGAAACTTTCAGGCACTGGCAACAGCAATTCGTAAGGCACGATGCGGATAAAATCATCATCGCCAAACAGGCGTTTGAAAAATACAGTAACAGCGCTTCGTTGTTGTGGTACTTAATTCATCGCCTCGGCTTTCATTACGATACCTGCGAAAAGATTATCGAAGCGCTGCACGGCCAACCCGGCAAAAAATTTACGGGCGTGGCTCATGAACTTATCGTTGACCGTGATGCCGCGATAGTGTCGCCAATCGTGCCGTTGTGGGATGCCGTATCTATCGCGCAGCAACAAACCCATGCGAGTATCGGGTTATGGAATCTTACGATTGAAATGATTTCGATTGACGAGGCCCGTGCGGAGCTGACAAAACCGGTAAGCCCCTATACGGCTTTCCTGGATGCCGATAAAATTTCTTTTCCGCTCCACTGGCGGCAATGGCAGGCCGGTGATTACTTTTTTCCGCTGGGTATGCAACAGCGCAAAAAAGTAAGCGACCTGTTGGTGGATGAAAAAGTGAGCTTGGCCGATAAAAGCCTGGTTACAGTGCTGGAATCGGGCGGGGAGATTTGCTGGGTTGCGGGGCACCGTATTGATAACCGGTTTAAGTTAACCGACCAAACCCGGCATGTTCTCAAACTCTCGGTATCGCTATAATTTGCCCGATTATCCTTTTTCTTTGGAGTATGGATTGATAAATTGCCACGCTTTTCAGGCAAAAAATATGATTCTCAATAACTTAAACATAACTCTACTATGAAAGTAACTGTTGTAGGTGCCGGCAACGTAGGCGCTACTTGTGCCGATGTACTCGCTTATCGCGAAATTGCCAACGAAATTGTGTTGGTAGATATTAAAGAAGGTGTTTCCGAAGGCAAGGCGCTTGACATTTGGCAAAAAGCCCCGATTGACCTGTACGACTCGCGTACTATCGGCTCAACCAACGATTATACAAAAACTGCCGGCTCGGATGTGGTGGTGATTACTTCCGGCTTGCCTCGCAAACCGGGCATGAGCCGCGATGACCTTATTGGGACCAATGCCGGTATTGTTAAATCAGTTACTGAAAATATTATCAGGCATTCGTCTGATGCTATCATCATTATAGTATCCAACCCGTTGGATGTGATGACCTACCAGGCGCACCTTACGTCAAAACTTCCACGCACCAAAGTGTTTGGTATGGCCGGTATTCTTGATACCGCGCGTTACCGTGCCTTCTTAGCCGAAGCGTTAAATATTTCTCCTAAAGATATTCAGGCTATGCTGTTGGGCGGTCATGGCGATACCATGGTGCCGCTTCCGCGCTATACAACCGTAGCCGGTATTCCGGTAACGGAGTTGATTGACGCTGATAAGCTGAACGCGATTTTGGAAAGAACCAAAGTTGGCGGTGGTGAATTGGTGAAACTAATGGGCACGTCTGCCTGGTATGCACCCGGTTCTGCGGCTGCGCAAATGGTAGAAGCCATTGTGCGCGACCAACGCAGGGTGTTTCCGGTGTGTGTGCAGTTGGATGGCGAGTATGGCATTACCGATTGTTACTTAGGCGTGCCGGTTGTTCTCGGCAAAAACGGTATTGAGAAGATTATTGAGTTGGATTTGAATGTGCATGAAAAAGCGCTTATGGAAGCCAGCCGCAAGGCCGTGCGCGAAGTGATGGATGTGTTGGATAAGTTGGGATAGTCCGGGGTTCGGGTTTCGTGATACGGGTTTCGGGTTACGAGGTGTTGTTCGATTGAAATGTTAACGGGTTTAGTTTACGCAGGGTTTGCCAATGGCGACCCTGCATAAGAATTAATGAAGTGCGTGGGATATCTAAGGCCGTCCTTACAGGACTTGATGCATTTTTTTTATTGTTGTTATTACCATACGTTTCGTTCCTACGGAACTTAAGGTTGGTTCGGCAATCCTGCGAAACACTTGCAACTATGGGGTAAACGAGCGAGTCCCGTAGGGATGTGGCTTATGGTAAAAACAAAACAGTATAGTCTAATCAAGCCCTGTACGGGCGGCCTTATGGTTTTTATAAGTGTTAACGAAATACTACGATCCGAAAGTTAACTTCTATCGAGTTTAATAATGTTTTCAAACTCTGACTTCGTTATAATCCGGAGTTTTTTGTATTTCTTTTCGAGGTTTTCTTTCTCATTCAAAATATCACTGTCGCCACTGGTAACAAAACCAGAATTGGTTTGCAGTGCAAGGGCGATAACATAATCATCATCGCTATCGGTGGGGATGTATTTTGGAACAGGTGTTTTCAAGTCGAATTCAACACCTATAATTTTTATCATGTTAACGGCTTCTTTGATGTTGGCACCATATACTTTCAGGTGATTATATTCCAACACCCTTTTGATTTCAGATATTAATTCAGGACAATACAAAATAGAAATTTTTTCGGCAGCCACTGCCTGGGCAAGTATGCCCGCTTTTTTAGAGATGAGGTAACTTATCCAGATGTTAGCATCTAAAACAAACTGCTTGCTCCTCATTTTTTCTTACGGCTATCGTGTTTCCATTGGTCGATAACCTTCATGGGTACCTCGGCAGGGTTTTGGGTTATTTCAGGTACGCCCTTTTGCACGAGTTGTTCTGCTCTCAATTGCGCCAACAGTTTTTTTTGTTCCAGTTCGCTGAGATTTTCAATCACCTCTATTATTTTTTCGATGGTGGGGTTTGCCCCGAATACAATGGCCATAATGTTATGTTTGCACAAATTTACGAAAATCCTTCTTAGCTGGTTCCTGTAAAGCCTATCCTTTTTAGGAAATCACCTTTTTCAAAACCTCAATCGTCAGCCCGTTAAAATCGTCAATAACCAAATTCGTATCGTGCAGTTCTTCTTTGGTGTGGGTGGTGGTAATGCCAATTACTTTAGAGCCGGAGGCTTTGGCCGCTGCCACACCCGACAGCGAATCTTCAATAACAATGCACCGGTTATTGGGCAGGTTAAGCGCTTTCGCTGACTTGATGTAGATTTCAGGATTGGGCTTGCCCTGGCTTACCATGCGTTCATCCAATATGGTATCAAAATATTTTCGTGTGCCGGTTTTTTCCAACACAAAATCAACATTGGCAGGCGGGGCAGAGGTGGCAATGGAACGGGGAATGTTGTTTGCCCGGAGCAAATCCAAAAATGAAATAAGTCCTTTAACCGATTCAATAATAGGTGCATACAAGTCGCGGAAGAGTTGTTCTTTTTCAAAGGCATACGCTTCGAGTTGCGCTTCGGGTAATGTGCCAAAAAGATTGGTAATCCAGTCGCGGTTGGTACGCCCGTAAACGTTGGTGCGCAGTTCTTCTTCCGAAAGGTTAAACCCGTAGCGGGTGCAAAATTGCTGAATGGCAATTTTATGAGTTGGGTTGGTGTCAACAAGCACACCGTCCATATCAAATACAACAGCAAACGTGAGCGACATTATTTTATGGCTTTATAAATAACTTCATCTTTTGGCAACTTAAAACGCTCAACAGTTTCGGGCATAAGTTCCTGCACAAACATATCGGCAACAGCCTGTAACCCCGACCGGTTAATCCGTTCAACATAATCTTTACCATACTTGCGTACATGGTCGTCCTGCCCGAAAATTTTTTCACGTTCCTTAGGGTCAGTTATAGAGTTGTCTTCAAAAGTTTCATCGGGCACGGGTTCAAAAAATGGAACTTGTAAAATGGCAAAGCCGCCCGGCTTTAACACACGATGAATTTCTTTTAACGCCTGGTTGTCGTCCTGCACATGCTCCAGCACATGGTTGCACAATACAACGTCAAAGTGGTTGGCTTCAAACGGCATCCGGTGAATATCCATTTTTACTTTGGCAAGCGGAGATTCAATATCGGCTGTGATGTATTGAGCACCATGAAGTTTTTCAAAATGTTTCATGTAGCATACTTCCGGGGCAATGTGCAGCACCGCTTGCTGGCCGGAGAAGAAACCGGTTTTTTCTTTCAGGTACAGCCACAATAACCGGTGGCGTTCCAATGCGAGGCAGTTCGGGCACAAGGCATTTTCTCTTGGATTAATTCTGCCGTAAGGCAAAAATTTGCGAAAACTTTTTTCGCATACCGGGCACATTACGTTTTTACCGGCATAGGCTACGGACAGCACGCTTTGCCCCAAACCGGTTATGCGTTGCAGGTATTTTCGGGGTACATTGCGAATCAGGAACGAAATCAGCCTCTTCATAAAGGGCGCTAAGATAGCCCTTGCGGGTTTTATGACATGGCCTGTTTAAAACTTTTTTAACTTTCCGTTCATCCTAAATACAGTAACAACCTGAAGCAAGCCAAAAAACGTAGTTACATGCATGCAGAAACTTTACAGGATATGGCACTGATGCATTCGGATACCCTGATTGAGCGCGCCCGGCAGGGGGACAAGAATGCCCAGGGGCGATTGGTGCAGGTGTGGTATAAGCGCATCTACAACTATTGTTTCAGGTTTTTCCTCGACCACGACCTTGCAATGGAGGCTTCGCAAAAGGCGTTTATTTCTATGTGCCGGAATATTGAGGCGTTGCAGGATGCGGGGCGGTTTAAAAGCTGGCTTTATAAGATTGCGGTGAACAGTTGCCGCGAGGAGGCAAGAAAGATGAAGGGTGCACGGGCTGTTTCGTTTGATGTTGTGGTGAATGCAGATGGCGAAGATTCGCCCGGCTGGGAACAGACAGGGCGCAGAAATGAAAACCCCGAAAGGCAGTATCAGCAACAAGAACTGGCCGAGTTGCTACAACAATGCCTGATGGAGTTGAGCGTAGAACAACGCGAAGTGGTGATAATGAAGGAATATGAAGGGCTGAAGTTTCGTGAGATTGCGGAAGCGCTCAATATTTCTGAAAACACGGTGAAGTCGCGTATGTATTACGGATTAGATGCGTTGAAACGGATTTTGGAAAAAAGAAAGATTACACGAGAAACAGTAAGTTATGAATTATAAACCCGATGAATCTCTGTTGATAAGCTATATGTATGGCGAGTTGCAGGGAGAAGAAAAACAACGAGTGGAACGTTACCTGGCAGAACACCCGGAAACATTGAAAGAGTTGGAGGCGATGGCCTTTGTTCGGGAGGTGATGAAAAAAAATCCCGATAAGGAAGTGATTGCCCCGCCCATTGTGTTTGACGACCGCAAAACGCGGTACTTCTGGCAAACACCATTTGGCCGGTCGTTGATTGGCGTTGCGGCTTCGTTCGCATTTATTTTGCTGATAGGCAAACTTACGGGGCTTCATGTTTCGTACACCAACCAAACACTTACGGTTAGCTTTGGCGTGCCGAAAGAACAACCGGTTTTGGTAGCGGAAAGTGAACCGTCATCGCTTACGACCAATGCAGTTCAGGATATGATTGACCAGTCGCTTAATCGGCATAATGCTGCGTTGCAAACGCAATGGATGGAAACGCAGCAGAAGTTAGACCAGTCGATTAAGAGCAACCTCGCTAACCGTTCAGATGCCGATTTTAACCGGCTTGTTCAAAAAGTTTCTGCGGCATCCGAAGACCAGATACGGCAGTTTGCGCTCACGTTGCAAGCCGAAAACGCTTCGATGATAAAAGATTACATGACGCTCAACTCAACTGACCAGCGTAAGTACATGGAAGAATTGCTCATCGACTTTGCCAAATATTTAGAGCAGCAGCACCGCAACGATTTGCAAGTGTTGCAGGCAAGGCTGAACAACATTGAACAGGACACCGATTTATTTAAACATGAAACCGGGCAGATTTTAAGCAGCATTATAAGCTCGGTAGACCAATCAACTTCATTAACTAAAAATTAATACACACTAAAATGAAAACGTTATTAAGTATTTTGCTTTGCGCGATTGTAATGATAGCAACGCCCGCAGTGGCACAAAAAATTGACGAAGCACGCATGGAGCGTGATATAGAAGTGGCAGAAAATATTCTGAAAACATTGGTACGCCAACAGTTTGACAGGCAACGCATGTTTTTCAACTTTAATGTTGAAGGCAGTTACCAGGAAGGCTATGGCATTACCTTTCGCTTTCCTGCAGATTTTACAACACCCATTGCCATGATTTTTTCCGGTGATGTAGGTGAGTTTCCATTGATATATGATGGTAGAGAAAGGCAAAATCAATCTTTCTCACTTTCAACCCGTATTCGCGAAACACAGGAAGCACAGCAAGCACAGCAAAAAGCACAGGAAGCGCAACAAAGAGTGCAGGAAGAATTGGCACTTCAGATAAAAGGAGCGGGCACCGTGTCAAGAACACAAACGTTATCAAGATCGAAAAATACTGACAGTATCCGGCAGGTGTATAATGAAAAATTTATTGCTACCGCAAAAGATTTTCTCTTGGATTATGGTGATCTTATCAACCAGCTTGGCCCCAATGAAAAAATTGTGATCACCAACCGGGGCGATCAACCCCGTATTTGGGTAAACCAGTTTTTTACTTCGTCAAAGCGCTCACATTTGTCTGTTGAAATTGCAAGGGGCGATATAACCGCGCACAAGCAAGGTAAACTTACCCGCGACCAGGCGCTGAACAAGATTACGGTAGTGAATACCGAATCGGTAGATACGGTTGAACCCGACCTTGAATTACTGTCAAGTATTTTCAACAGGTTATATCGTTCCGACCTTTCCAATACATTCTTTACCGATGAGGGTATCTATTACGAACGGTTGAAAGATTTCGGGGCCGTGTATTACATGCGGGTGTATAGCAGCAACCAGATTCCAAATAGCAACCTGTTCAATATGCCTACTATCCGCCTTCGCGAAGTTGACCAGGCCGCACGCGATAAAAAGGTGAAGGAACTATACCCGGATTTTGAAAAAGAGATAAGGGAAAATGTAGTAGAGTATGGGCGCACAGTAAAGAGCCTGGGGGACAATGAATCGCTTGTTTTTAACGTTAAGTTGACAAAATGCGAAGGTTGCGGAATCCCCTCATCGCTTGAATTGTCGGTAAAGGGTAATGTTTTAAAGGATTACGCTTCCGGCAAAATCACCAAAGAAGCAGCCATTGGTAAAGTGGCCATAAAAAAGGGGCAGGTGCAGTGAAACTTTTGGTGATTTACTAAGTATAAGAAGTTGTGCGCCAAGCGGGGGAGTAAGGGGCTGAGCGAGAGTGTTGTTTTAAGAGATAAGTAATTACACAACAGGGCTTCATTTTATCCGGGTGGTTTTTTGAATCAAAACCACCCGGTTATTTTTGTACGTTAAGAAAACATATATGAAAAGAAATCTCATCATCGCTTCAGGTATAGTGGTTGTACTTTTGATAACCTACTTCATCGTGAGGGGAAACCAAAAGACCGATGGCGCAGATATTTTTGCCACGGTACAGCGCGGCACATTCAAGGTAGAAATTGAAACCACCGGTGAACTTGAAGCCAAAAATTCAGTTAAAATTCAGGCACCAACTACCCTGCGCGAATATCGGGTGAATAACCTCACCATCCAGAACATTATTAATGAAGGAACAGTAGTGAAAAAAGGCGATTGGATCGCCACGCTTGATCGTTCTGAATTCCAGGGGCGGATAAAGGATAAAGAAATCGAATTGGAAAAAGCCCAGGCGGCTTTTGTTCAAACACAATTAGACACCACCCTGCAAATGCGTCAGTCGCGCGATGAACTAATAAACCTGCGCTACAACGTAGAGGAAATGAAAATTGTATTGGAACAATCCAAGTTTGAGCCTCCGGCCACTATCAAACAAAACGAAATAAACTTAGAGAAATCGCAGCGGGCGCTTGAGCAGGCATTGGAAAATTATAAAATCAAACATCGTCAAAATATAGAGAAGATGCGCACCGTGAATGCCGAATTGCGCAAGGTGCAAAATGAATTCAACGGCATGATGGAGCTTGTTTCAACATTTGATATTTCTGCACCCGAACCGGGCATGGTGATATACCGCAAAGGCTGGGACGGAAAACCCATAAAGGCCGGTTCGCAGATCAGTACATGGGATCCGGTAGTGGCTACCTTGCCCGACCTTACTACTATGATGTCGAAGACGTATGTAAACGAAGTGGATGTGCGCAAAGTAAAGCGCAACCAGCGCGTAGAGATTGGGCTGGATGCTTACCCCGACAAGAAATTGTTTGGCAAAGTTACCACTGTTGCTAACGTAGGTGAGCAACGTCCCAACAGTGACGCAAAAGTATTCCAGGTAGATGTTGAGATTGCCGGTACCGACCCTTCATTACGCCCGGCCATGACTACCAGTAACCGGATCATTACCCTTGTTATGGATAGTGTTCTTTTTGTTCCGTTAGAATGCCTGCATAGCCATGCCGATTCTGTTTCGTTTGTGTATAAACGCGATGGTATTAATACTATCAAACAAGAAGTAATGCTGGGCGAAACCAACACCAACGATGCCGTTATCCTGGCCGGGCTGAATGAAAATGACAGGTTGTACTTATCGCTTCCTTCCAGCACCACTGGCGATATTCGCTTGCTTCCTGAAATGGATGGAAAGCGTAGGAAGCCCGAACCGAAACAAAATGAAGTTCCGGAAGAGCAAACGATAACCTTGCCTAATGGCGAAGTAGTAAAAGTTTCGGGTAACGGTCAGCCTCAAATGCAGGGCGGTGAACGCAGGCAAGGAAGAGCCCAGGGCGGACAACGACCAGCCGGACAATAGTTTCAGCTTCATAACCCCACAACTATGAAGGAAAGAATTTTTGCCAACCTGTACATTGCCATTGACGCGGTAATAGCCAACAAACTCCGGTCGTTGCTGACAGCGTTGGGGATTATCTTTGGTGTAGCAGCCGTAATTGCCATGCTTGCCATTGGTAACGGGGCGCAGCAGGAGATACTCGATCAGATCAGGTTGGTAGGTGTAAATAACATTGTTATAAAGCCTGTTGTTGAACAGGAGGAAACAAAAATTGAAGAGGCTTCCGCAGAAAAGGAAAAGAAAAAGTTTTCGCCCGGCCTTACCGTGCGTGACCTGGAGAGCATCCAGAAAACCATCCCCGGAATTACGAAAATGAGCCCGGAGATTATCCTCGAATCAACTATTATTAAGAGTGGTATTCGCAGATCGGCAAAATTAGTGGGTGTTGAACCTTCTTACTTTGAGATTTACAACTTTGAACTTTCTGAAGGTGCCATGTTTACCGGTGAGCATTTAAAGATTGGTGCGCCCGTGTGTATCATTGGTAATGCTATCAAGTCAAAATTCTTTCCGGCAGAAAACCCCGTTGGGAAATCTATAAAAGTTGGCCCCAACTGGCTTACTATTATTGGTGTGATGAAAGAGCGGTATGTTTCCGAAAGTAGTATTGCCAAACTGGGCATCCGCGATTTTAATATGGATGTGTACGCCCCTTTGCAAACGGTGCTTATCCGGTATAAAAACCGCGACCTGGTTACGAACAATAGTTTAAACCCGATGCAGAATTTCAGCCGGGGTAGGGGAATTATTATTATTACCGGGGATGGAAGCGATGCCGGTGATTCGGGGCCTGCGGTAAACTATCACCAACTCGACAGGCTGGTGATACAGGTAGAAGAAACCGGATCGCTTACGCCAACAGCCGAAATTCTTTCGCGTTTATTAGAGCGCAAACACTATGGGGTAGTAGACTATGAAATTGAAATCCCGGAATTGTTATTAAAGCAGCAACAACGCACCAACGATATTTTTAATTATGTGTTGGGCGCCATTGCGGGTATCTCCCTGTTAGTGGGCGGTATTGGCATTATGAATATTATGCTTGCATCCGTGCTTGAGCGTATTAAAGAAATTGGTTTACGGTTGGCAATAGGGGCGCAAAAAACCGACATTATTCAGCAGTTTTTGTTTGAAGCGGTTATGATTAGCGTTAGCGGAGGCATTATTGGTGTGGCATTGGGCATAACCTTAGCCTTGTTGGTTTCTTCCTTTGCCGATATTCCAACTGTTATCAGTTTTACTTCTATTATATTATCCTTTGGCGTGGCCGCAACGGTTGGGTTGATTTTCGGAATTGCCCCGGCACGTAAGGCTGCTTTGCAAGACCCCATTACTTCGTTACGTTATGAATAAATTCCTATCCCCTTTTTTGATTACGTGGATAAGCCTGTTCGCGTGTGTAGAAGCAGTTGCCCAACAGAGGCAATACGGACTAATGGATGTGATTGAACTGACAAAATCCCAGTCGCCTCTTTCCAGGCAGGCTGAAACAAGGAAGGAGAACAGGTACTGGCAGTACAGGTTTTTTAAATCGAATTATAATCCGCAATTGCGCTTGAACGGAACGGTACCGGCTTACTCAAAAAATGTGAGCCAGGCGCCACAGCAAGATGGTTCTTTCCGGTACAGGCTTGTTGAACAATCGAACAACAGTCTTAATCTTGGGTTAGTCCAACCAATTTTCTTTACAGGGGGTACCGTTTCGGTAAACTCCGGCCTTCAGTTCTTTCGGGACTATAATCCAAGCGATCCCAGTTTTGGCGAACAATGGGGAGGAACTGTGGTGAACGTTCAGTTGACACAACCCATTTTTGCTTTTAATGCGTTGCGCTGGGATCGTAAAACTGAGCCGCTCCGCTATGAGGAATCAAAACGAAGCTATGTGGAAGAGATGGAGTTTCTTTCTGCAGAAGCAGTAAATAGGTTTTTTAATGTGTTAGATGCGCAGATCAATCTCCAGATTGCGGAGTTCAACCTCGCCAATAACGATACGATTTATAAGATAGAAGAGGGGCGATATAATATCGGGACAACACCAAAAGATAAATTGCTACAGGCTGAACTGCAATTGCTTCGCTCGCGGCAGGATGTTACACAGGCAAAAATCAACTTGCAGATTGCCCGTTTACAGATGCGAAGCTATCTTGGCTTGCGCGATAATGAGGAATTTGAATTAATACTACCGGAAAGCATTCCACCGTTGTATGTAACGGTTGATGAAGCTCTTCAGTTGGCAAGGCAAAACAGGGCTGATTTCATTGCGTTTGAAAGACGAAAGATTGAAGCGGAGCGCGAAGTGGCGCAGGCAAAGGGACAACGTTTTCAAACCAACCTTACGGCAGCGTTTGGCTTGAATAATAATGGCTTTGCACTGTCAGATATTTATCAGGACCCTACTCAGCAGCAGACTTTTGGTTTAGCATTGAATGTACCTGTACTTGACTGGGGTAGAAACCAGGCGCGTATGCAAACCGCCATCGCAAATAAAAAATTGAATGATTACGTGATTGCCCAGGATGAAGTGAATTTTGAGCAGGAGATTATTACACTGGTTAGACAATTTGAAGTGCTTCTCAGTCAAATTGAGATTACTAAAAAATCTGATGAGGTAGGTTTGGAGCGATATGTTGTTTCCCAAAACCGTTACTTGATTGGAAAATTAGATATCACCAATCTTAATAATGCTTTGATGGAGAAGGATGCAGCCAAGCGTAGTTATATCGGTGCCCTTCGTTCATTCTGGACTGCCTATTATGACTTGCGCAGGCTCACCCTTTACGATTTCTCCAACCGCAGATTGCTGTATATTCCTGAAGATTAGGTGTTAGTTTGATTTAATGGTTTCTAATTCCTAACCACATAGTTACTCAGTTTGTTATTGGCTTGATTAGCAGGACAAACAAAATCGCATTAGCCGTGATGCTATTTTGTATTAAGTCTGTACGCGGTAAACAGTGCCTATGAATCTCCTATGTTGTTAAAAGTTTTTCCCTATCTTAACACCCTATGGTATTGAAGAAAATCGCTCGGTTTACGGTTCTCACAATTATTGCACTTGCTGGAGTTGTTGTGTTGATAGCACTGTTTACACTGGCCCCGGTTAACCGCACCATAGACCGGTCGGCTATGCAAGAAGAAATGAAGCAACGTATTCAAAATCTTCCGGCAGGCGATACAACTTTCGGAATTTTCCGGATGGGGTATGCAAAGAAAAGTTTAGTGCCACCTTTTGCAGTGGCTACTGCCGGATACGGCAAACGAAGAGGAAAACTTTATACTGCCATACGCGATTCTGTTTTTGTTCGTGCTATGGTTGTGGATAAAGGCATAACTAAAGCGGCTATCGTCAGTGCCGATTTGCTCATTTTCCCCCCAACAGTAACATTGCTTCTCGAAAAGGAATTGCCTTCCATTGGTTTTTCTATTGACAACACTTATCTCGGAGCCACTCATACACATAACAGCATAGGCAATTGGGGCGAGGGTGCGGCATCATTCTTATATGGCGATTATAATGAAACCGTTGTCCGGTTTATTGCCGACCAGGTGAAAGCCTGTTTGCAGGAAGCCTCTGCACAACTTGAACCGGTAACGGTACGCAGTGGTGTAATTCCTGTTCCGCAAGCTGTGCGAAACCGCCTTATCAAAAACGGCCCGGTAGATTCGTTACTTCGGGTAATTGAATTTCAGCAACCCGATAGTTCTAAACAGGTATTGATGAGCTACACGGCACATGCTACGTGTCTTTCTTCTTCCGACCTGCGCATTTCGCGCGACTACCCCGGAGCATTAACCGACAGCGTGGAAGCGCGTGGGTATTCGTTTGCTATGTTTTTGGCAGGTGCAGTAGGAAGTCATGCATGTAATGCACCTGAAAAAGGCGATGATTGCATTGGTTGGATGGCGAATGAAGTAACGAATGCGCTTGAACATTCAAAAACAGATTTACAAACTCTATCAGGCACTACGCTGAATACAGGGCGTCTAAGATTGGAGTTAAACAATCCGCAACCAAAAATTACAGGTAACCTGCGGTTGTGCTCCTGGGTGTTTCGTTCGGCTTTTGGTGAATACCCTGTATTTCTGAACGCGTTGCAGTTTGGCAATGTATTGATGTTGGGTACACCCTGCGATTATTCCGGGCAGTTCAACACTCAACTCGACCGGCTTGCGGATTCATATAACATACTTCCGATTGTTACCAGTTTTAATGGCGGGTATATCGGGTATGTTACCCCCGACAGGTACTTTGAGGAAAATCACTACGAAACGCGGCTAATGAACTGGTATGGTTACGGTACAGGTGCTTATGTAACGGATTGTCTTGAGGGTTTGATAACGCAGATTGGTGAAAACGGTCAGCCTTTAGGCAGACCGTTTTGAAAAATTGGTCTGCCTAAAGGCTCACCACTTCAGGCTGACCACTTTAAAAGATTATTCCAAAGCTGAAGGCATTCAATTTTGGGTTGTTGGGTTTTTCCGTGCTGAACAGTTCGTTTAAATCGTAGTTGAAGAAGAGGTCGGTTGAGCGGATGCCCAATTGTACGCGCACACCGTACCGGAAGTTGTTTAAATAAAAGTTGTCGCGGTATTTATCTTTCTCGCGCCCGCCATCATCATATACCTGCTTTGCACGGCTGCTTATACGGTAGCCGGCATACGGCCCTGCACCGATGCGGAAGTTACTGTCATAAGAATTTCCGAAGCGTGCTTTTACGCCACGCCCGCCAAAATCAAGCATGGGAATGAGCGACACGTTTGCATAGGTAACGCCCAACTTGCTCTTGATGAAGTTTACGTTGCGTGCGTCTTCACTGAATATGACACCGTTTTCATCTTTACTAACAAGAATATTGTCTTGCTGAAACTTGAAATTATACCAGCTTAACCCCAGACCCCACTCAACAAAGAATTTGCGACTGACACGCATGTGTTGTACGGAATTTATGCCTACGTACCAAGAACCCCACGGGCGTACGGAGTGCAGCTCGTTGTTTGTGTCTGGAAATTTTCCATCACTCAGGTAATTATTCACGCCCAGATCTAAGTTAGCGGAGTGATGAAACTTGCGAACAGATTTCACCTTGATGTGACGCACTTGTTCCGTGGCGTCACCATCATCCCAGGTTACCGGTTCGTTTACGATTTCTGCTTCACGAGGCTCGACTGGTAGTAAAGAAACAGAGTCGGTGTCCGAAACAGGTGTTACCGGAGTTTCTTCAATGCGGTTCAGTATATCGGTGAACAATGCCTGGAAGTTATATTGGCGCAATATGGGCAGGTCTTTCCGGTCTTTAATGGTAAACACTACCCGGCTGGAGTTGGCCAGTTCTACTACTACGGTGTCGGGTTTTTGTTGCGCAGATGAAGCAAACCCGGCTGTCATTAACATCAATACTGCAAAAATCTTTTTCATATTCTGTTTAGTTTTTTAGTTTTTTATCCTCCAGGAAACTCAGGGCGAACAACTCATCTTTTTTCTGCCTCAGGTCGCCAAACGCGCCTTCACTAATGTTCAGGGTTGCGTCCATCAACATTTGTATACGAGATGATTTTTTCTCTTCGGAGGTTGCTTCATGTTCGGATTTCGGCAATAAATATTTTTGATTCACTTCGATGGCTGTTAACACAATATATACACCGGTGTTGGTTTCCGTACTTATTTCTTCCGAAGAAACATTTTCGATTTGCGCAATAAGCGTTTCTGTTTCAGGTTGGACGATTTCAATGAGCGTTTCTTCTTTTGCTGGTTCAATTTCAGCTATTTGTTGATTTGTTGAAGTTGAGTGTGTTTTGTGAACCTGAATATCTTCACTTTTCTTTTCTACTTTTTCAGGATTATCTTCTTTACTACTTGTTGCAATGGTTTCTTCCGGTTGTGCGGATTGTATTTCTTCCGTGATAGATTTCTTCACCTCAGATGTGGCGCTTACGATTGTATCGGTTTTTTCAGTAAACTGAATTTTCCAAATCAGTACGGAAGCTACGAAGAATAGTAATAACCCTGCTGCAATTTTCAGCCATAGCACTTTACCGTTTTTTTTATCTAATCCGGCTTCAATACGACTCCACGCATCAGCCGAAGGCTTGCGCTGCAAGTTCTCTAACTTTTCGCGGAAGAGGTGGTCAGGTTGTTGTTTCATTGCTTTGTTTTTTTGTAATCCAGTCGCGGTCGGCAAGCATCTTTTGTAAATAGGTGCGTGCACGGCTCAACTGCGACTTTGAAGTATTTTCACTGATGCCAAGCTGGTCGGCAATTTCTTTATGCGAATACCCGTCAATGGCGTACAGGTTGAATACAATCCGGTAGCCGCTGGGTAGTTCCTGTATCATTTGCAGTAGTTCTTCTGCTTCCAAATGATCGCTTATACTCTGGTAATCCGGTTCACGTTCGGCAGCCTCCAGGTCTGCTTCCAAATACATCGAGCGGTTTCGCCTCAGGTAGGTGAGGGCTTCGTTCACCACTACCCGCCTGATCCATCCCTCAAAACTTCCCTCGCCTTTAAACTGATCGATGCGCTCAAAAATCCGTGTGAAAGCCGTTACCAATACATCTTCGGCCTCCATAGAGTCCTTTATATACCGGCAGCACAAGGCATACATTTTTGACGAATACAGATCGTACAGGGTGTGCTGGGCGCTGCTGTTACGCGCCTTACACCCGTTGATAAGCTCATCTTCCTTTGCCCGGTAAATTTTCAGATCCATTTAAACATTTCGTGAATAAGATGCCGGTTTCTGTTCCGGGGTTGCATGGTGAAAAAAAATATTTTCTAACCCCGTGTATCCAGCCTGTTTCAGGCTTCCGTTAAGTCTTCACGCCTTCTTCACCCGCAAGGAAGTAGTTTCATCATCCAGCACCACAATAGCCTCGCCTTTTTCTATGTATTCTCCGCGTGTAAAGGCATCGTACAGTTGTCCGTCAATCATTACTTTTCCGCCTGGCCGTAATACGGTATGGGCAATGCCTGTTTTTCCTTTTACCGATTCTGCCGCAGCGCTTACGGTATAACCCTTTTCGCGTTCCTGCGTATAGGTAAGCGCCACGCGGTTAAAGAAACGTGTTTTGTGTATGCGCGAGCCGCCAACAAACAATAGCACCACGCCCCCGAGTATTCCCCCAAACGTGGCAGCAACTGCGTAGAGTAGTTCATTGGCCGGAACAAAATCAAAGTTGAATGCATCGTTGTTAATCATAATCAGGATTAACGACATCACCGTAAGGGAAATGCCGGCAATACCGGCTATGCCAAAGCCGGGTATCACAAAAACTTCAACAGCAATTAATACAAGCCCGATAAACAAGGCAATAATTTCCCAGTTATCGGCAAGGCCGTTCAGGTAATAGGGCACTAAATAGAGAATGAGCGCGGTAAGTGCAGCAAACAACGGGAAACCCACACCGGGCGTTTGCAGCTCAAAATAAATTCCTCCTATTATAATGAGAATGAGAAGTCCGCTGATGAACGGATTTAAAAAGAAGGCAATGATTTTTTCAGTTGTTTTCAACTCAAACCTTGTGAGAGTATAGTTTTCAATGTTGTTTCGCTGGAGAATTTCTTCAATAGATTCAACTTTTGCTTCGCAGAAACCGTGCTTTAGTGCTTCGGATGTAGAGAACGTTAAGATTTGCCCTGCCTGCGTAATGCTGTCAATAACAATGTCTTCATCTACCATAGCTTCGGCAATCCTTGGGTCGCGGCCTTTTTCTTCTGCCGTGGCCCGCATAATTGCCCGCATATACGATTGGTACTTGTCGGGTGCTTTTTCGCCCGTGCCGGTAACTACGGTAGCGGCCCCTATGCTCGCAGCCGGAGCCATGTAGATGCTATCGCACGCTATTGAAATCAGGGCGCCAGCGGAAGCCGCATCGGAATTGATGAACACCCACACGGGCTTTTTGTATTGCATGATTTTGTCAACGATTTCCTTGGCATCGGTTAGCACACCCCCGTAGGTATCCATTTCGATAATAACAATATCAGCATCCGTTTTTTTGGCATGGTCGAGAGCAAGTTCAACGTACCGGTTGGTGCGCGGGTCAATTTCACTTTTAATTTCCATTACCATAATGGAAGATTGCTTTTGTGCCACAACACAAGCAACAGGAAGAATAAGCAACAGGGAAAAAAGAAACCTCATGGACATTAGCTTTATAACCTGTAAATACGCACAAAAAACGCCATAATACAACCCTCTTTTACAGGCTGAAAACGAGGTATTTTTTTGGCGGAATATTTGATTGAAAAACTTTGAGGTGAAAGAAGGGGTTTAACGGGTGCAACCCTTTTTTGCGGCCTCAGGATTGTGTAATTTCGTATCAAAATAAGTACCCGGAAGGTTTCGTTACTGAATTGTATGTTTAAACTTTTGATTATTACCGGTCTCTCATTTTTTAATCCCCGGCAAGATTCGATTGGGATTGAGACCATAAACGGAAAAACATTCATCGTCCACAAGGTAGAGGAGAAGGAAACCCTGTTTGCTATTTCCGGGCGATATGGGGTTACCGTTAACCAGATTCTTGAGTTCAATAAAACGGCTGATGCCGGGCTTGAGATTGGGCAAATACTGAAAGTGCCCTATATACCCCGCCCGAAAATGCCAAAAGGTGCTATTGTGCATAACGTAGCGGAAAAAGAAACCCTGTTTTCTATTTCGCGGCTGTATAATGTAAACGTTGACGATATAAAGCAATGGAATAACCTGTCGGATAACTCATTATCAGTAGGGCAGACCCTTGTGATAAAAGCGGCCAACACGGTAATAACAATACCACCCAAACAACCCGCTGAACAGTTGGAGATGAAATCGGTGCGTGCCGTGCACACGGTAGCCGAAAAGGAAACGCTGTTCAGTATTTCGCGCCAGTATGGGGTTAGCGTTCAGCAAATAAAAGAATGGAATAACCTCACTACCGAAGAATTAAAAGTAGGGCAGATCCTTCAGGTGGTTCAGCCCATGTATGGCAGCACTGCGCAACCGGAAACCAAACCGGTGATTGTTGAGTCAACAATACCAGTAACTATACCGCAACCAGAAGCAAAGCCGGAAGTTAAAACGCCTGTTGTTACCATTTCAGAGTCGGTAACGAATAAAGATGAGATTAAGCAATCAGGCCTGGCCGAGTTGATTGAAGGAACGGAAGGAAACCGCAAATACCTTGCGCTTCATCGCACCGCACCGGTGGGCACTATTCTGAAAATCAGGAATGAAATGAACAACCGCGAAGTGTTTGTGCGCGTTATCGGCAAACTTCCTGATACGGCCTTAACCGATAAACTCGTAATAAAAATTTCTAAGTCGGCTTACGACAGGCTGGGTGCTATCGACCAGCGTTTTCGGGTAGAAGTAACGTATTATAAATAGCCGTTACTCTGAGGCCATTTGAAAGAGTGGTTTTTTCTCGGCTTTGTTCGCGTGGTCAATTTCGCGCATGTGTTCCCTGTTTTCAGAGATAAACCTGTTGTATGCCATTACAACGGCATCATAAGCTGAACGATAGTTCTCTACGCTTTCTTCCGACTCCCGGATTTGCACCACAAGTTTTTGCATAGTTGTGTTGTAGCTGTAAGCCGAATGTCCTTCCGATAATGTTATCAATTCATTTACCAATGAGTTTGATGCGAAATCGTATTCCGCAACAAGGTCGGAATTAGACATGCTTTTTGGGGTGTACCTTATCCGCTTCAATTGGTCAATACGCTGCGCAAATGCTTTTGATTTTTCGGGGTCGAGCTGTGCCGAAATTTCGAGTTCGTGCAACAGGCTGTGCATGGTTTTTATTTTCTGGTTATCATCGTTAATCATCAGATTCCAGGCCGTGTGCAGGCTGTCTTGTAAATCAAGATAGACTTCCGTGAGGGAATCAATGCGTGTAAACTGGGTTGACATTTCCTTTGCTTTAGGATTGTCGCAACCTGTTAAAATCAGCGCCCCCGCAATAAATAACCAGGTTATGTTTTGTTGTGTGTTCATTTCTGTACCCCTGAAATACGAATACGGCTTATTGAAATAAAGGTTTATGCTTTGCCTGTGACATTTATCAGCCACGTGCTAAAATGGTCATTTTTCAATTAATTCCGGCACTTACAATGGTTTGAATTGCTCAAAAGCCTCGCGGCAATCCTCACAATAATGTATGGAACGGCACAATGTTGGCCCGAACGGATTTTTCAGGGTTGTATTTGTGTTGCCGCACCGGGGGCAGGCGGCATGTTCCAGCACGTCAATATCGGTAAACAGATTTTTGCCGGCAGGGGGTGGCGCCAGCCCGAATTGTTTCAGGGCGTTGCGGCCCTTTTCTGAAATTTTATCGGAAGTCCAGGGTTCTTTGAACGAGATAACAACGTTAACATCAGCGATGCCGTTTTTGTGGAGCACGTCAATTACATCTTGTTTCATCATATCCAATGCCGGGCAGCCGGTAAACGTGGGGGTCATGTTTACTGTAACCGATTGACCGTTTATTTCAATGCCGGTAATCACCCCCAGGTCAACCAGCGACAGCACCGGTATTTCGGGGTCTTTCACCTCTTCAAGCCATTGTATGATTTGATTAGTTGTGAGCATATCGTCAGGTGTAGATAACATTAAATGACCTCGGGATAATCTGGTTAAGATGATGTTTCATGTGCTTTACATAATCTTCGGCAAGCCATTGAAGCGCATGAAACCGTGCGCCATCTTTTCCTGTGTCGGTTGGTTTTGAATAATTGGCTTCTGGCGTATTAGCCAGGACTGCGCAAATGCGCTCGTTGACTAACTTCCAGAGCAATAGCACATCCTGCCGGTCAGCCGATTGATACCCGTTGACTGTTACCCAAAAATCCTGCTCATAGATGATTTTTGGCGGAGTTGCTTCATACTGGCTGCAAATAAACCTTCGCAGGTTGTTTTGAGCCGAATCAATAAGATGGCCTACTACTTCTTTTTTGCTCCATTTGTGCGGAAGCGGCTTTGCGGAAAATTCATCGTCCGGTATGCCGGATATTTTTTCCGTAAATTCATTAACGAGTGATTGTAATTCTTCAATAACGTGCTTCATCACCACTCGGCTGTTGGGTCAATCCTGAAAACTTCACTCATTTCATCCAACAACGGCTGGAGGTGCTCGCTGTGTTTACCTGCCCGGCCGCCCAAAACTGGTTCAATTAATTTTATGTCGGGTAATTGAAGCTGTGTCTGTACAAGTATTTCAGTTATTCTTTCCAGCCATTTTTCTTTAAGTAATTTTTCTCCGCCAAACACACCGGTTTCAATCAATTCTTTTTCGTAAGGCGATTCCTCAAACAAACCAAGTGCGTAGGGCAGTGCATATTCTAATGATTGTTGAAGGCGTGCAACACTTTCTTCGGTGGCGCTGCCTAATTGCTTTACCCAGGTGTTGGCGTGCAACGTGTGGTAACGAAGCTCGGCCCGTACTTTTACGGCAAGTTCGGCTATTGGTTGGAACGATGATAACGTGAGCATATCGAACCGGATAATCTCGGCTGTGTCGTATAAAAAATGACGAATGAGGCTGAAGTCGTATTCGCCATTAGGCAACTCGGTAAATATAGCGTTGTGAAATTGCGAAGCATTACGTGTGAAGGCAACCGTATCGGGTTCCTGCTCGCCCAACGAATGTAAAATTGTATAAAGCGCATAGCTCTGCCCGACTTTATCCTGCGCCATAGAAGAAAAAGCAATGTCTTCTTCCAGCAATGGCCCAAAGCCTGTCCACTCGGAGTTACGATGACCAAGAATAAGCTGGTCATCGGCTATTTTGTAAAGGAGTTCTTTTATGGCGGATTCGTTCATGTGGTTTTGTGTATTTATTTATAGACGATTCGGTAACAGCATCGGTCGCACGTAAATCTAAATTATTTCTCCCTTTTTACATGTTCCGATAATATTACCTGCATGGTCAAGTTCTACATAAAAGTATTCAGCGAACCTCAACTTTCTATATGTTCCAATAAGCACAAAGTAATTGTTGCCCACCCTTATCTTTGAAGAAACGTGAATTTTAAGCCTGTTCGAGTTAGTTCTCATCTTTTTTATCTTTAGGTCATTCAACGAAACAGTAACCACAGTAGATTTGTCTGGTGTTGCTGATACTATTTGTTCCTTAGTCTTTTCGTCCCAATTTTTACAACCATAAACGATTCCCCAATATTTTGCGGTGTCAGTTTGATTGTCAAACTCAACTACTTTATAACCTGCGTATTCTTTTCTAAAAATGTCGGAGAAAAAATGGTCACACGCTTTCTGTTCCAGACTTGTGGTAGTGTCTGCGAATGTTGTCGTAAGTAATGCTATTGCCAGTTTAATCATTTGTCATCTTAATTGTCGAAAACCCTCTTCTACGCAGGGTCTGCGGAGCGACCCTGCGCTGTTGTTTTATAGGAGCCAAAGTTAAATGATCGTTCCCACGTAATGGAATTGCATTTTGCTGGCGATAGTTAATTTATTTCAAAATGTTTTATGAATAATTCCTCCAATCGTTTCTTTTTAACATTTGTCAATATTATCGGAATGAAGAGCAGTAATAGAAATAGATTAATGGGTATAAATACCACTAGTCCAAATCGCCCCATTTCCTTAACAAAAACCAAATTGAAAGATAGAATTGCGATAATTGGTAATAACCTAATCCAAAGATATCCAAACCATATTTTCCTAATTTTGTAGTTTACTTCAGTCCCATTGTCTGTTTGTGTAAAAGTTCCATCAATTATATATGGAGTTATATGAGTAAGTCCATTGCTTGTTAATCTAAAACTTTCTTTATCAAATTGTCCGTAAAATAAACTCTTAGGTGAATCAAATACTGTCATGATTGCAAAAGGAGTCCCGTTAATTATTGGTTCACCAATGTTTGTCAATTCAGTCAATCTTCCTCTAAAGTCCTCAACGGATAAACTCGATCTCATTTTAAATTAATTACTACTAACATTTGGCTATATACACCTGTGAACATATTCCACAGACATCATTTCATCCTCTACTCTCCAAAAACACCTTCAGCTTATCCCCGCCTTTATAATCCGAAGCACCATTGAGTGTTTTGTATTTGCAAAAACCTGTACCAGTAATTGCTATTGACGGCTATTTCGCTTCCTCTTTTGATATTCGTCCGTTCGCTTCTTTAAATATTCTTTCTCTTGCTCGAAAGTCATTCCCTGAATTTCCTTAGCAATTTTTTCCCGGATTGAACGCATGGTTTCAACTGCGTCAAATTCTTTTGTGTGGATATTAGTTTTCATAATTTAAAATTTCCCTGGGTGTTCTTATTTCAATATTTCTATACCCCCCTTTTATATTGACGGCATTATAAAGCCTTATTTTATTAAGGTTAACAATGTGTTTAAAGTTCCAACTGGTCAAAACTTCAATATTATTTACGGTTGCAGTGGCAATATGCCGACAGTCAACAACGCTTGACGGGCCAACGATTTTTTCTTTTAAATACAACTCAGCCAGTTCTTTTGCCTCTTTGGTATATTCAATGTAGAGTTTATGTTCATCAGGGATTGAGTCCAGAAAATATTTAATATTGTCCCGAGCCAACATTAATTCGTTAATCAGGTGCTCGGAAATGACTATTTGAAACTGCCCATTTTTGACTTCTTTAAAAAACAATTCAGTCCAGAACTTAAATTCTTCGTCAAAGTTTCCGCCAACCACGGAAGTATCAATATAGACTTTCTTGATCATTTGCTAAAATTATAAAAATCCTGCTTAAAACTTTTCATCCTTAGACGTATTGCCAACACAATGATTGTCCATAGCTCAAGTTCCGCAAACTTTGCAATTCAGTTACCGACTCTCCAAAAACACCTTTAGCTTGTCCCCGCCTTTATAATCGGAAGCATCCCTGAATTTTTTCTCCGGCAGCGTGAGCCACAGTTCCTTTTCTTCCGGTTTGGTAAAGCGAATGTCATCGGTGCGTATTGCCCAAATGTTGTATACGATTTTATCCGAGTGAAATTTTCGTTTGGCCTCGCTCATCGCCTCGTCAGGGGTGTTTGCCTGTACAGTACCAACGTGTATGTGCTGCTTGCCGCGTTTAACTAACTGGTAAATTTCATAGCTCACCTTTGTGCCGGTTTGTTCGGGAACATCGTGCAGGTAATCAAATACGGAAATGTTTCCTTCCGTCATGGGCGATACAAACACATGGCGGGTGTCAACCGTGTATAACGATACGCATTGAAACCTGCGCGTAAACGTTTCTTTCGCTAACACAAAAGCCATTTCAAGATTAGGCGCGTGTACAGCGCCTTCGTGCTGAAAGGGTTTGCCTTCTTTGGGTTGCACAAAAACCTCGAACGTGCCGAACTGGTCGAGCGGAGCTTTTGGTTCTGCCTGTCCCGGTTCGCCTACAACGGGCAATCGTTTAACCCTGGGGTCAAGTGAGTTCAATTTTTTAAATTCAGTTTACTATAGTGTTGTATTACGTTAAGCTAACGGAGTAACATAAGCTGCCTTTGGCGACTTCAATGCTTCGCGCACCCAGCGGCCACGCTCTTCGGCAATTCTTCTTACTTCAAGCCGCTCCTTGTTGCAGGGGCCATCGCCATTAATAACACGCTTAAATTCTTCCCAGTCGGGTTCGGTGTATTCCCAACGACCTGTTTCGGGGTTTTTCTTCAGGTTCGGGTCGGGTATGGTAAAACCAAGCTCCCAAATTTTAGGTACATACATGTCTAAAAACTGGTTACGCATATCATCGTTGGTTCCCATTTTTACTTTCCATTTCATCAGCACCTCGGTGTGCACCGATATTTTATCGGAAGGGCCGAAGAAGTGCATCATGGGCGCCCACCAGCGGTTGAGTGCCTCCTGGAACATATCGCGTTGCTTTTGTGTGCCAGTGGCAAGGTAAATAACGCAATGATGTCCGTATTTCAGGTGGAAGGATTCTTCAGCACATATACGATCAAGCGCACGGCAGTAGGGGCCGTAGCTTCCTTTGGCGTTTGCTAATTGGTTTACAATAGCGCCTGCATCTACCAGCCAGGAAATAAAACACGAGTCGGCCCAGGTAAAGGCAGGGTAATTAAAGATGTTTGAATATTTTGATTTGCCTGTAATCAGGTCGGTTATCATTTGCTCGCGCGATTTGCCGAGGGTTTCAGCTGCGCTGTATAATAATTGAGCGTGGCCTACTTCATCCTGCACTTTGGCCATAAGCGCAAGTTTTCTTTTAAAACCCGGTGCGCGGGTTATCCAGGTGCCTTCGGGCAGCGCCCCTATAATTTCGCTGTGTGCGTGTTGCTCAATCATACGGATGAGCTGCTTGCGGTAGAGCTGGGGCATCCAGTCGGTAGGTTCAATTTTTTCTCCACGTTCAATTCGGGCTTCAAATTCGGCTAACTTAACAGGGTCTTCCTGCGCCAGGCTGTCGGTTTTTACACCTTCAAACGTATTTCCTCCTCCGTACATAACTCAATTAATTAAGTATGAACAAAACTAACAACTGTTAGTGGAAGAACAAGATGGTCAGGCGTTTTGTTTCAGCCCGTTTATGAGCATGTCGGCTAATTGCTGACCCAGCTTTTCGGGTTCGATGGTGCTGTCGGGGTTGAACCATCCGGGCATCCAGTTCAACGATGAAAACAAGGTCATAACGGCTAATTTGGTGTCGATATCTTTTTTGAAGTCGCCCGTGGAAACGCCTTGTTCAATAATGGTTTTAAACCGGTTGATGTAATTAATGCGCAACAACAGGAAATCGCGCAGCCAGGGCTGGCTAAGATGGCGGTGTTCGTTCATAAACACGGCAGAAGCGGTGAGGTCTTTAGCCATTACCTTAACGTGCCCGATGATGCCGAGGCGGAGTTTTTCGCTTGCTGAAACGTTTTGTTTTTCTACTTCCGAAAGAGACGTACGAAACTCTGCGGCCATGTCGAAACACAAGGTACGGAGAATTTCTTCCTTCGATTTGATGTGTGAGTACAGGCTGGCCGCTTCAATGCCCAACTTTTGAGCCAGGTCGCGCATAGAGGCAGCGGAGTAGCCCTTCTCCTTAAACAGTTCAGCCGCCATGCGAATGACCTGTTCTTTTCTTGATAAATTTGTTACAACCTCTGCCATACTGTTTTGCCTATCAAAAATATGAGAAAATAGTTACACGCTGAAACTTCATTCCATAATTTGCTAAACAGAATTTTTATTTCATGAATTACCTGTCGGTTGCCCAGTATTTTTATAAGCTGTATGCGCGGTTGTTCGTACTGGTACTTATACCGGCAGGCGTGTTTATTTTTTTATACCAGGCGTTGCAGGCCGTATGGTTGCCCTTGCCGGAATTGGATATAGAGCCTGAAATCGTTGTTTATGCTGCGGGTTTCATAGCCGGTGCGGTTTGGTTAACGGCTTTTTTGATTATGCACATTAGATTGAAGCGCATACGAAAGATTGTCAGCCTGGGTGAACGGCTTAGCCGGTATGCCAAGCTAACAACTGTACGTTCTGTTTTGTTCTCGGCCGGTATGCTGGTGCTGGCTTTGGGGTATTACCTTACGCAGCAACAGTGGCTTACTGTTGCGTTTATGATTAGCCTGTTGTTGCCGGCAATTTTCTGGCCTGCGCCTGCCCGTGTGTGTTACGACCTGCGCCTGAAAGGAGATGAGCGCATGATGATTTTATATAAGATGGGGTAGGGCGATTTGCTGTTAGGAAATTGACGCCTGCACCAATTTTTCAATGTCAAATTTTCGCGTTTGCATAAATGCCGTAATATGATAGCCTGCCATACAAAGTAAAGACGACATTCCGTACGTAATCGGTTAACTTAGGGTCTGTTTTATGATAGCGATAGTTCATTTGGACAACCAAACTTCAGTACATCCATTTGGCGTCATTTTCTATAACGTCCTTGTACCTGAATGTAGCTATTTTAATTATTAATTTTTTTGGAAGCGGCTTATCATACGAAAACTGAACAGTATCCTTACCTGTTTTGAAGTCTTTCAATTCATCTTTGAAATGTTCTAAGGAAGGGCCTGTTGGCATAAATGTCAGGTGGTTTTTGAAAGCTGCATAAGCAAAAAGAATCCTCTTTTCAATAAAAACCGGTTGACCCCATTTCAATTCTTCAGTTGCATTGGGAGCAACTTCTCTTAAAATTGAACGAATTTCTTTCAATTTTCGCTGTGCTGTTTCGTGAGCACCACGAATATACTCATCTACATTGGTCGGTTTGATCTTTGCCATAATCTGATGATAATATTACTAAATCTTCTGGAAACACCTCCATGCCTGATAATATTTTTATCTGCCCAGCCCCATGAGGAGGTGATGAAAGAATTTAGGGAAAAATACCTGGCAAAAAATTAAAAGGTTTCCAACCTTTAAAAGGTTGGAAACCCTTGTGTTCTTTATCAATTCTGCCCGAACACGCTATTCATATCTCAATGCTTTTACCGGGTTTTCTCTTGCCGATTTTATTGTGTGATAGCTGATAGTGGCTAACGCAATAGCCAACGCCACCAATCCTCCCAATAAAAATAATAACGGATTAATCGTTACGCGATAAGCAAACCCCTCCAGCCATTTCAACAATAACCAGTATGTTACCGGGCTTGCCAGTATAAAGGAAAGCACGATCAGTAAGGTAAAATTTCCCGACAATAAAAAAACAATCTGCGTTTCCGAAGCGCCCAGCACTTTTCGTATGCCGATCTCTTTTGTTTTTCTCTCTGTTGTAATGGCGGCCAGGCCAAACAATCCCATGCAGGAAATCAATATAGCAAGAACGGCCATGATGGTGACTACAGAACCCATTTGCTGATCGGAGCGATACAGTTTTTCAAAGTGTTCATTTAGGAAAGAGTAGTCGAACGGATAAGTGATGTGCTCATCCCAGAGATTCTTAACAAATGCAATTGCCTCTCCTGCACGGGCAGCATCAATTTTTACGGACATTTCGCTATAACCCCAATCCGGGCGCACGGACATCTGGAGGGTGTTAACCTCATAGTGAAGGGAATTAAAATGAAAATCCTTTGCCACCCCGATAATGGTGCCGAGGCTGTCGTTGTGATACCAATTATAGCCAGCTTTTGTTCCGACAGGTTCTTTTAGCCCGAGCTCTTTGGCAAACGATTCATTAATAATAAAGGCCATGCCTCTATCAGTGGGAGAGTCTTTGGAAAACTTTCTTCCTTCCACGAGTTGAATACCATATACATCGAGATATTCGTAATCCACATTCACGTTGGAAGGCGTGATGGTAAGCACGGCCGTATCACCTTTGATTTTAAAGCCTGACTGATGGAAATTTTCACCAAGCCGCTGCCCGCTGGCGGTTACACCCGAAATAAGCGGACTGCGTTTCAGTTCAGTTCGCAAAAATTCAAACTTTTCGTTCACCTCGCGATCCATCCGGATCAGCATCATCTGCTCTTTGTCGAACCCAAGGTCTTTATTCTTCATAAAGGAAAGCTGCTGAACCACGATCAGGGTACTTACAATCATGGCAAGCGCCAGGCCAAACTGAAGTACTACGAGTCCGCTACGAAATACCGACCGTCCGCCTTCTCCTTTACCGCCTCCTTTTAATACCCGCGCCATGTTAAAAGAAGTCATGTAAAAGGAAGGATAAATGCCGGTAAGAACACCAAGTCCAATCGTTACGAGAAGCACATAACTGATACCGGCAGGTTCGTTCAAAAAAGGCATTAAGGAAAGATTGCGACCGATCAGCACATTAAGCAGTGGAATAAAAAGCTGGCTAAGGAAAACAGCTAACGCCAGCGCTAAAAACGCCAGTATAACCGACTCGAAAATGAATTGAATGAACAACTGGAGCTTTCTTGCGCCAACGGTTTTCCGCACGCCTATTTCTTTCCAGCGGTGCGATGCCCTTGCTGTGGTCAGGTTCATAAAGTTTACACCCGCAATCAGCAATATGAATATTCCGACCATCGTGAATACATCTAAGTATGCCCCGTTGAACTTCCTGTAGTTATTGTAGTCGTGTTCAACCGATGAAGAGGCCAGATGAACCTCGTCAAGTCGTTGGAGGTACAATACATAATATGTATTGATATCGGGATCATCCATGTGGCGCCTGAGAAAAGCAGGAAACTCTTCTTCTATTGTCTTAATGTCTGCGTGAGGGTTCAATACCAGGTATGTATTCAGAAAATTGGATCCCCAGCGATTGTTAAACTCTTTGTTCTCGGTAGTGAGGGTTGTCATGGAGGCAAGCGCATCAAACTTCATGTGCGAGTTTTCGGGAATGTTTTTGAGAATGCCCGTAATGCTGAATTCCCTATTCTGGAAATTAAGCATGCTGCCCATCGCTTCTTCTGTGCTGTTAAAAAATTTAAGCGCGGTTTCTTCGGTAACCATCATGGTATTGGGTTCATCTAAGGCCGTGCTCCGGTCGCCTGCCAGCACTTCAAAGTCGAATATTTCAAGAAAAGTGCTGTCAACCGTGGCCACATACGGCAACAGGAAACTTTTCTCATCCTTTGTTACCAATTGCTTCTCGCGGTTCATGAAGCGCGTATAATTCAGCACCTCCGGAAATTCTTCTAAAATGGAAGGCCCCATTCCCGGCATTGACAAAGCAACTTTTTGTTCATTCGTACCCGTAAAGTTCTGTACTTCATTGAGCCGGTAAATATTTTTCCCCTTGCTATGAAAAGAATCGAAGCTCCTTTCATCCTGGATAAACAGGTAGATGACCATGCAGCTTGCAAAGCCGATGGCAAGACTAAAGATGTTAATAAAAGCGTACAAAGGGCTTTGCCGAATGTTTCGCCATGCGATGCGCAGATAATTCGTTAGCATATTTTTTTTGTTTAGATTCTTTACTTATAAGAATTGACAGTTGACAAATAAGCAATTGACAATACACACAAATTTTTAACCGAGATATTGTCAATTGTTAACTGCACATTTGTCAACTTATTTTATTCATTTCTCAAACTGTTTTATTTTAATAGCCAAAGCTTATTCCGAACGCAAACTATCCACTGGATTAGCAGAAGCAGCCTTAAAAGCCTGGAAGCTTACCGTGAACAAGGCGATTATTGCGGTTATCGCTCCTGCCACAACGAATATGGTAAACCCGATAGTAGTTTTGTAGGCGAATCCTTCAAGCCACCGGTGCATAATATAGTACCCGATAGGAATACCCACTAAGAAAGCGATAGCCACGAGCTTCATAAAATCTTTTGATAACAAGCTGACTAAGTGCGATACCGAAGCGCCCATCACCTTGCGAATACCGATTTCCTTTATTCGTTGCTCGGCCGTGTAAGCGGCTAATGCATACAATCCAAGACAGGCAATAAAAATGGCTAACGAAGCAAAAAGCATCACTACCTGCAAAAGCGTTTGCTCCGAACTGTACATGGAAGCTAAATGCTGGTCTAAGAACGAATATTCAAATGCAGAGGGAACGATTTTTTTATACGTGCTTTCTAATTGCTTCAGGGTTCCGGCCAAATCGGTAGTGTTTACTTTCACCAACAGGTAAGTAAATCTTTCAGTCGGGGCGTTGTGAAAGCAGAGGGGTATGATTTGTTGATGAAGCGAAGTAAAGTGAAAATCTTCGGCTACACCTACTATCTCCGTGTGGCGACCAAATCCCATTTGAACCCGTTTGCCAATCAAATCTTCAGGCTCTTGCATAAGGTAATCGGCAGCAGCCCGGTTAATGACCGCCTGCACGATGGTGTCGCCAGGTGTTTTGATTTCGGGAAGTGTTTTTCCGGCAATAAGTTTTATATCAAGTACATCAAACACTTCATGTGTTGCCTGCACGGTAAGCAACGATGAGCCTTGTGTACCATCGCTGCCCTCGCGAATAATGTTTCGCATACTGGTTCCCATGCCTGGGAAAGACTGACTCCGGGCAACATTTACTACGGTGCTTAATTCTTCAAAAGCGCTTTTTACACTTAACACCTGGTTTTGATCTTTTGCCGCAGACGTCATGACTGCGATAACCTGTTCAGGCTCATAGCCCAGCTTTTTATTGCGGATAAATTCCATTTGCCGGTAAAATCCAATAGAGCATATAATCAGGATTACGGATGCCGAAAACTGCATCACTACTAATCCTTTGCGGATAGCTGCCTGCCCACCCGAAGCAGTTGTTTTTTGTAAGATAGATTTTGGCGAGAACGATGACAGGTACAGGGCGGGATAAGAACCCGACAGCAGCGTAAGCGCAATCCATGTACTCGTAAACGACAACCAAAACCACCCTGATTCAATAAAGCTTATGGTTATGGTTTTATTGCTCAACGCATTGAAAAGCGGCAATAACGTTGTGAAGACAACTAATGCGCCTAACATGGAAACCAGCACGAACAGGGAAGCTTCAAAATAAAATTTTCCTTTAAGCTGGAAATGCGTTGCGCCCAATGTTTTTGAAATGCCTACCTCTTTGTTTCTGCGTTGCGCCTGTGCCGTAGTCAGGTTCATGTAGTTAACAGCGGCAATCACGAGGATGATGAGCGCAAGCGCGATGAGCACCTTAACCTGGTTCATGTCGCCATACTCTCTGCGGTCAAAACTGGCGTTAAGCTCGCCCGAGTGCAGTCGGATTTCTGTTAAGGGCTGTAAGGCAATGGTAAACCATTGATCTTCCTTTGGAATATGCCGGTTGAGCATGTCTTCTATTTTCTGATCTGCGGTTCCTTTCACTGTTCCTTCTTGCAGCAAGAAGTACGTGTCGAAGCTGGCGTTGCCCCAGTTTTGATTGCGTTCCTGGCCAAACCAGTTCGAGTTGAACGATGCCACCAGGTTACATTGTAAAGATGAGTTGGAAGGAAAATCTTTATATACCCCCGTTACTTCCAATGATAAGGTATTGTCCACCGTAAGGGTTTTGCCGATGGGGTCGGTTTCATCGAAATATTTTTTTGCAGCAGTTTGGCTGAGAACAACCGTATTAGGCCGTTCAAGGGCTTTTTGAGGATTACCATTAAGCATGGGTATGGTAAACACATCAAAGATTTCAGGATCGGCATAAAACATGTTGGTTTCCGAAAACTGCTCCTCACCGGTTGATATAAAGCTCAGACCGCCAAAGTTGTGATGAAACACACGCACGGCTTTTTCCACTTCCGGTATTTCTTTGTTAGCGGTAGTGGCCAGCAGGTTGGGTGCGCCTCCCCATTTCTGTATCTGCCCGTCAAAATCCGCGCTGATAACGGCACGGTAAATCCTGTCTTTCTTTTGATGAAACCGGTCATACGAAAGTTCGTCCGCCACATACAGGCTGATGGCCAGGAATGTTACCAGACCCAGCGTAAGCCCGGCAATGTTTATAACGCTGAAAGACCTGTGGCGCAGCATATTGCGCAACGAGATTTTGAGATAGTTGATAAGCATGTTCTTTTTATTTTAGATTTCTTTATTTATAAGAATTGACAGTTGACAAATAAGCAATTGACAGTGCACACAAATTTTTAATCGGACATTGTCAATTGCCAACTGTACATTTGTCAACTGATTTCTATTCATTTCTCAAATTCTTTTAATAGCCAAAATTTATTCCGAGCGTAGGCTATCTACCGGGTTCGCCACAGCCGCTCTCATTGATTGATAAATGACGGTAAGCATCGCAACAACCAACGTTGACAGCAACGCGACAACGAATACGGAAACATTGAGGCTGGTACGATAAGCAAAACCTTCGAGCCAACTATTCATACCATACCACGCTAAGGGCACGGCTGCAACAAACGCAATCACGATCAGGGTTATGAAACTTTTTGAAAACAGAAACACAATATTGGTAACAGAAGCCCCAAAAACTTTCCGGATGCCCACCTCTTTAATTTTTTGCTGCGTGAGGAAAGAAACCAATCCTAACAACCCCAGACAACTGATGAAAATAGCCAGCCCGGCAAAAATGCGTATCAGCGCAAAAGACCGCTTCTCCTGCTGGTAGAGGTTTTCAAGGTGAGCGTCTAAAAAACTGTATTCAAACAGGTAATCCGGGAATACTTTGGCGTATGCTTCCTCTATGGCGTTTAACACATTTTGCGTGCCTGCCGTATTGAAACGGATACCGGCATCATAATAGAAGTACGGAAAATGCAGCAGTGCAACCGGCTCAACGGCATGGTGCAGCGATTTGATATGAAAATCTTTTACCACGCCAACCACCTCGGCAGTAATGCCATTTAAGCCTGTGGTAATATTTTTCCCGATGATATCTTCGTTTGAGCTAAAGCCCAATTGCCTTACCAACGCTTCGTTTACGATATAAACATATTTTTGCTCTTCCGATGACGTTCCGAACAAGGCTGAGAAGTCAACGGCTTTTTCTTCATTCTCAGTAAACCACCTGCCTGCCGCTAATTCCATACCGTATGTTTCAAGATAGTTCCGGTCAACCAGCTTTAGCCCGATGCCGTAACGTTCTTTGTTGCCGCGTTCAGTGAGATGATAACTGGTGTTCAGGTTGTTATCAGAAGTAGGCGCCCCAACAGAGAATGACACCTTTTCAACTTCCGGTATTGTTTCCAGCAAGCTTTGAAAAGATTCGCGCAACTCTTTTTTGGTATCAGGAAGCGAAACGTTCAGGATGGCTTCTTTGGCAAATCCAAGCGGCTTGGAATTAAGAAACTCCATTTGGTCGGCCACTACCAGCGTACCGATAATCAGCATCTGAGCAACTAAAAATTGAAACACAACAAGGTATTTGCGGGCATACGCCCCCGAAGTTCCCTGGTAGGTCAGTTTGTTTTTCAGCACGGCAATCGGGCTGAACCCCGACAGCACAAAGGCAGGGTACAATCCCGAAAGCAATGTGGTAACCAATACAAGCACAGCAAGGAATACGGCCGGCAATCCACTGAACGGCCTGAACAGAAGCTCTTTTTGCAGGAACGAATTGATGAACGGCAGTGCGGCTTCGGTTATCACAACAGCCAACAAGGTTGAAATAACCGTAAGCATAAAGGCTTCCGATAAATACTGGAAGACAAGCTGCCCCCGGCTTGCGCCTAATGTTTTGCGTACACCAATCTCACGCGATTTCTTTACTGCAAGCGCGGTGCTCAGGTTAATAAAGTTGATGCAGGCAACCAATAAAATAAACCCGCCTAACAAGCCTAATATAACCAGCGTTGACCGGTTTACATACGAAGGGCCACCGGCTGTTTCTCCATAGCGTTCATCAAAGTGAATATCGCCAACAGGCTGAAGATGATAAACGACTTTTTCCGATTCCGAGCTGTCCTGGTACTTTTCAACGAATGGCTCAAACCTGTTTTCAACAGTCAGCGGAGTCATTTCATCCGGCAACACTACATAGCTGTACCCCGAGCTAATCATACCCCATTGGTCAATGGGCAGGCCTAAGAAATCACTGGTGAACGAGGGCATGGATACAATCATGGAAAACTTAATATGCGAGTTAGGCGGTGGGTCTTTCACGATGCCGGCAATTTCCAGGTCGAGCTTGTTGCTAAGCTTAAGATGCGTGATGCCGTCCTTCATTATTTTACCGGCCAGCGATTGGGTCAGGAATACTTTTCCCGGAGTGCCAAGCTCGGCACGGGGATTTCCTGACAGCACCTCAAAGCTGAACACGTCAAAGAACAGGGAGTCGGCAAAGAGAATATTTTTTACCTTATGTTTCTCATCGCCAAGAATAACCTGCGCTTCTTCATGATGGTGAATTTGTGTGTTGAGGGGAATGTCCGGAAAATCCGTCCGGAAGGCAGCCGCAAAAGGATAAGGCGTTGCCAGTGAATGACCCGTTCCTGAAGCATCGGTGGAGGTACGGGCTACGCAGTACAGGCGGTCATAATGCGCATGGAACTTTTCAAACGACAGCTCAAAGCTGATGACTAAGAAGGTGACTAAGCAGGCGGCAATGCCTACACTAAGTCCTGCCACATTAATAAAGGTGTAACTCCGGTTTCGGATGACGTTCCGAAAGGTTATGGTGAGGTAGTTTTTCAGCATGGATATTTGTTTATGACCCGTTAGTTGCCAAAAGCAATACCATTTCTGAAAAACTGTGTTTACAGGCTGTTGGAGAGGAATCTGTTTTATGGAGCCGGTCGAAGATGAACAACTCCGTCCGTTATCGGGCAATGTTACCTCTCGTCTTCGCGGTCGCGTTTGAGTTTTACAACGGCAGATGGCCCCACCTGTATCGGCACCTTTTCCAGTTCCAGGTTTGCAGCTTCTATACCGAAATGCGCTTCGGTTGACAGGCTGAATTTTTTGAGCAAACGATAGCCCTGGATAATCAACCGGTCGAAACTGGATATCTCGCTGTCGGGTGAGGCTAAGGATTGAATAATCACAAATTTAAAGTCGGCTGTTTGACTGTATTTATGCAGTGATGGATAGGGGCTTATCAAATCTATCTCACCACTGTCGGCCATTTCGTGCACAATCTTGTTAAAGATAAGGTTAATCCGGTGGTCGGCCTTGAACCCAAGTTTTATGCGCACGAAGAAACATTTTTTCGGGATGATGGTATCAACCGAATACTTGCTGGTAAACGGACTGTCCACCGTATCGACATGCAGAAACCAGTACACATCGGCACGCTTGGGGCGTTTGCGAAACATGGAATAAATAATGTTCGAGTCAATGTATCGTTTGCTATCGGCAACAGCCAGGAAAACAAGGTTGGTAGCTTCTTTCGGGATAGTAGTATCGGCCTGCAAATCTTTGATCATTTCCACATAATGTTTCAGATCGACAAACTCGGTATGCCGTGTGCGCAGCCCGCGTGCGCGCAACTGAATGAAGAGCAGTGTAAACAACACTCCGGCAATTACAAACGTAAATCCTGCACCATGTGCAAACTTGTCTATGTTCGATAATAGGAACATACCTTCTAACGTAAAGAAAACCAGTGCAAGTAAACCTGATCGCACCGTTGATTTTTTCGAGAGAGAAAAGTAGTATATCAGCAAAAGAGTAGTCATCAGCATATCAATGATAATCGCGAAGCCATAAGCTCCAACCATCCGCGAAGACTCTTCAAAGTGAAGCACCACAATGATGCACCCAACCATCAGTATCCAGTTAATGGAAGGAATATAAATTTGTCCTTTAACCTGGCTTGGGTATCGCACACGAATCACAGGCCAAAGCTTCAGCTTCATGGCTTCGTTCACTAATGTAAAGGTTCCGGTAATTAACGCCTGGCTGGCAATGATGGCGGCAAGTGTTGCAATGACAATACCGAACGGAAGAAACCACTCGGGCATAATGGAATAAAAAGGTGTTCGTGCGCCCAGTGTAGTGCCCTGGTGGTTCAGCAACCATGCTGCCTGGCCGCCATAGTTTAACAGTAAGGCTACTTTAACAAACCCCCAGCTTACACGGATGTTTCCTTTGCCACAGTGCCCCAGGTCGGAGTAGAGCGCTTCGCCACCGGTTGCACACAGAAACACACCGCCTAATATCCAGAAGCCACCGGGATATTGTGTTAATAAATTAATAGCGTATTGTGGATTGAGTGCTTTCAGTACAACCGGGTTTTGAAGAAGTTGTGAAGCGCCTAATATCCCGATGGTGGTAAACCATATTACCATAATAGGCCCGAAAATTTTGCCGACAAACCCGGTTCCAAATTGCTGAAAAATGAAGAAGGAAATGATAATCGGTATAACAATGCGTATGGTATGTATTTCGGGATCGAAGAGGCGCAAACCTTCTATGGCTGATGAAACACTGATGGCAGGTGTAATAAATCCATCGGCAATAAGTGTAGCGCAACCAATAATGGCAGGGTACACCACCCACCCGGCTTTGTAACGCCTCACCAATGCGTACAATGCAAAAATTCCGCCTTCACCTTTGTTGTCAGCATTCAGGGCAAGGTAAACGTATTTGATGGTTACGATTAAGGTAAGCGTCCAGATGATGCAGGAGAGCCCGCCCAGAATTAATTCTTCAGAAATCTCTTTTGTGCCAACAATAGCGCTGAAAACATAAAGTGGTGATGTTCCTATATCTCCGTAAATGATGCCAAGTGCAATGAGGGTACCGGCAGCGGATAGCGGAGTTTTATTTTTATGGTAAGATTCTAACGCCATTACGGGTTAACAACATGGTGCTATAATATTCCGTTAGCTTACGCCCTCCTTGTTTCTACTGATGATAAGCCGGTTGCTCTTGTCGTAAGAGAAGTAACTCAACAGCCAGTTGAACATAACGAAAAACTTGTTACGAAAGCCAATGATGTATAGTAAGTGTACGAACATCCACACAAGCCAGGCAAAAATGCCCTGAAACTTAAAGCCTTTAATATCCACAACCGCACGGTTCCTCCCGATGGTGGCCATTGAACCTTTATCAAAATAGGCGAAGGGTTTCAATTCTTTGTTAGCCATTATCCTAATCAGGTTTTTAGCCACACGTCTGCCTTGCTGTATAGCAGGTGGCGCCATCATGGGGTGCCCTGCGGGGTAATCCTTATCGCCTTCCATAATAGCGGCATCGCCAATGGCAAAAATATTTTCGTGCCCGATAACTTGATTAAACGTATCCACCCGAATTCTTCCTGAACGATTAACAGCACTTTCACCTAATCCTTCAATGGGGTTTCCTTTTACACCGGCTGCCCACACAAGTGTGCGCGAAATCAGTTTCTCGCCAGTGTTCAATAGTACCTCGTAGCCGTCATACGATTTTACCGCGCAGTTCAGGTGAACTTTCACGCCCATGTTCTGCAAATACTCCAGCGCTTTTTCCGAGGCGTTTTTCGACATACCGTTAAGTAATCTTGGGCCTGCTTCCACTAAGTGAACGTCCATGTGGGTAAACTCCAACTCTTTATAGTCTTTAGGGAAAACGTGTTTCTTCAATTCGGCCAATGCCCCGGCTAACTCAACACCGGTTGGCCCACCGCCCACAATCACGTAATCCATCAGGCTGTTCATCAGTTCCAGGTCATCGGTCAGCAATGCTTTTTCCATGTTGCGGATTATTTTGTTCCGCAGTTGAATGGCATCGATAATGGTTTTCATCGGAATGGAGTTTTCTTCCACGTCCTTCATCCCGTAGTAATTTGTGGTAGCCCCGTTGGCAATAACCAGGTAATCGTATTTAATACCCCCGATGGAGGTTTCGATATAGTTTTCTTCAGGCTTTATGGAAATAACTTCGCCCATGCGAAAGAAAAAATCCTGTTGTTTGGCAAATCGTTTCCGGAAAGGAAAAACAATAGAACTGGTTTCTAAGCCGGAACTGGCCACCTGGTACAGCAGGGGTTGAAAGGTATGATGGTTATACCGGTCGAATAATACAACCTGCGCTTTGGCCTTTCGTAAGCCTTTGGCTACTTCGAGGCCTCCAAATCCGCCCCCGATAATGATAATCCGGGGTTTTCCGAGGTCGGCAATACGTGTGCGTGCGGTAGCTTGGGTGGACATGAATTAGCGTGGCGGTCCGTAACGGGGGCAAATTTAAGCGGTTTATATCATGGTAAAAGCACTTATCGGTTAAAGTTTTTGCAGGCCATAGTTTTTTAACACAGGGGTTTAAACACGAAAAAATCTTATCCATTCGTAACCAATGAATGATGCCGGGGAGTATTTTTGTGTATTACCTGATACTTTTAACGATTACACCCCTATGAAACACCTTATTTGGGCAATTCCCGCAGCCGCCTTGCTGGCATCGTGCGGTGCAAACGAAAGAGCTGAACTTCAAACACAAGTTGACTCCCTTCGGAATGAACTGGAAAACTCACAGCGCATGACCAACACCTTAATGGAGGTTGGCGCGTTAATGGACTCCATTGATGCAAACCGGCAGTCGTTGCGCATGGATATGGTGGAAGGAACCACCTACGATGACTACACCACGCGCATGAAAAACCTGAACAACTATGTAAAGGACACCGAAAGAAAAATTGCCGACCTGGAAAATGCGTTGCAGAAATCGCAGGGAAGTGCCGCAACGTATGCGCGTCAGCTTAAAAAACTGAAGAGCGATTTGGAAGCTAAAACCAGCGAGATAGCTTCGTTGCAGGAACAGGTAGAAAAATACAGAAACGAAAATCAAAACCTGATTAACCTCACCGAATTGCAAAGCGCAGAAATTGCTGATAAGGAAATCCAGATTTCGGCAAAAGAACAGGAGCTTGCGCTGATTGAAGCCCGCATACAGGAGTTGATGATTCAATCAAAGGTAAGCGAAGCCGATGCCTACTTTGCCCGCGCGCAGGCAGTTGAAGAAGCTGCCAACCGCACCAAATTAGCTCCGAAAAAGAAAAAGGAAACCTTGCAGGAGGCGTTAGAGCTTTACAGGAAATCGCTCTCGCTGGGCAAGCAGGAAGCACAGGCAAAAATTGCAGAGATTCAGAAAAGGCTTTGATACCGGTTTTTGAAAAGTAATCTTAGCGTAAGTAACTATTCCATACTGACAAGGTACACAGTGTAGGCTAAATACCCTACAAACAGGAGTACAGCTTCCCAACGGTCGAGTTTATTCTTCCGTAGTGTAAACATAAATACTAAGAGCAGAATGGTTGCGACAGTCAGCACCGCGATGTCGAAATTCATGGCGGTGTTGAAACTGATAGGGTTGATAGTACCCGTAACACCAAGAATAAAGAAGATGTTGAATATGTTTGAGCCTATCACATTGCCGATGGCGATGTCGGTATTTTTACGGTATGCCGCCACTGCCGAAGTAGCCAGTTCCGGCAGCGATGTGCCGGCAGCGAGAATGGTAAGCCCGATCAGCTTTTCACTCAATCCAAAATATTGCGCAAGCTCAACGGCATTATCTACGGCAAGCTTTCCGCCCCCCACCAGCATGGCCAACCCGGCTATAACCAAGCCGATTGCTTTAGGGTTGCTGTAAATTTTTATTTCTACGGTTTCCTGGTTTTCACTGGTTTCCTTCATGGTGCGCTTTACGTAAAAAAGAAAGCCAATGAAGAAGCTCAACAGGATTAACGAATCGAGGCGGGTAAGCATATTTGTTTCAGCGCTCCATAAGCGTACATCATTCACCAACAGGTAAAGCACCAATATGGCCAGTAACGATAAAGGCACTTCGTACCTAACGGTTTGACGCTGCACAACCAACGGGTAAATCATCCCGGATATGCCTAAAATAAATAACAGGTTGAAGTTGCTACTGCCAATAACATTACCGAAGGCGGCATCACTTTTTCCGCTTATGGCCGAAACCAGGTTCACTACCAGTTCGGGTGCGGAGGTGCCAAAAGCCACAACCGTAAGGCCGATGGCTAAGGTTGAAATATTGAATTTCCGGGCAATGGACGATGCCCCGTTTACCAGAAAATCAGCCCCTCTTATAAGGATAACAAACCCGGTGAGAAGCAGAATAAAAGATAGAATCATAGATTATGCTTGCTAAATTTTTTAAAGATAATGGAACATTTGCTCAATTTGCGAGATGGGTGAAAAAACAGGGATGCGGATACGGAATTTCACTTTAAAACCATTTTTTGAACCGGAAATACATCAGCATGACTGCGGCCAGCACAACCATACCTCCCCAAATCAACGGATACCCGTAGGTCCATTCTAATTCGGGGAAGTGTTTGAAATTCATGCCGTACACGCCAACTATAAAAGTAAGCGGAATAAATATGGTGGAGATGATGGTAAGCACTTTAATAACCTTATTTAACTGATTGTTTTGTGTGTTGATGTGTATGTCCATCAGGCTTGACGTAAGGTCTTTATAGGTATCCAGCGAGTCAAGCAGGTGCACTACATGGTCATACACATCATCAAAAAAGCGGAGGTTATCTTCATCAATAAATTCGCTTTTGTCTTTAATCAGTTTCGATAAAGCATCGCGCAGCGGGTAAACAGCCTTGCGCAGAAAAATCAGTTCCTTTTTCAGTCGTTGTATGCGGGCAAAGGTTTTCTCGTCCTGGTTTTCGTTAAGGTTGTCTTCAATATCTTCAATCCGGTTACCGATAGCGTCCAACACGTTATAATAATTATCAACAATAATGTCAATGAGCCTGTACAGCAGGTAGTCCGCTTTCATTTTTCGCACACGCCCCAGGTCAAGCCGGATGCGCTCACGAAAAAAATTGAACAAGTCGCCTTCCTTTTCCTGGAAAGAAATCAGGTAATTACTTCCCAGTACAAAACTGATTTGTTCGTATTCGATATTTTCGCCATTAATGCTATACAACATTTTTAAGGTGACGTAGAGGCAGTCATCGTATTCCTCAGTTTTTGGCCGTTGGTCGTTCAACACATCGTCAATCAGCAGCGAGTGCAGGTTAAAATGCGACTGCAATTTATCGGTAATATCGGTATCAAACAGTCCGTCTATATTAACCCAGTTAACCCTGTCGGGGTTAATTTTTTGAAGCAGGTCGTCAATATTTAGTGTGTCGCTTTTCTCATACTGTTCGCGGTTGTAGCTGATCAGTTCCAGGATTACAGGTGGGGTATTGTTAGCGGATTGGACGGGAGAGTGGGGCATGGGTTTGGACGGTAATAATTTATAGTATTACAAGATAGACGTTTTGTTCTAATCCTGCCAAATCTCATTTTGAAAGCCCTTTCGGGCATTGTAATATTGTGCCGCATGGCATTAAAGCTTGATGATATTAAGGCACCCATCGCCCATGAAATGGATGAGTTTGAACAGAAGTTCCGCGACTCCATGAAAACCCGTGTCATGCTGTTAGACCGCATCATGAATTACATTGTGAAGCGCAAGGGCAAACAAATGCGCCCCATGTTTGTGTTTCTTAGTGCCGGAACGTGCGGCTTAATTAACGACTCAACCTACCGGGGTGCTGCCCTCATTGAATTGCTGCACACGGCAACGCTCGTGCACGATGACGTGGTAGATGATGCCAATTACAGGCGGGGTTTCTTCTCCATCAATGCCTTATGGAAAAACAAAGTGGCCGTTTTGGTTGGCGATTTCCTCTTGTCGAAAGGATTGCTGCTGTCGGTAGAGAACAAAGATTATCACCTGTTGAATATTGTATCAAATGCCGTGCGCGAGATGAGCGAGGGCGAACTGCTGCAAATGGAGAAAGCCCGGTCGCTTAACATTACCGAAGATGTTTACTACGATATCATCCGTCAGAAAACAGCTTCGCTTATCGCTTCGTGTTGCGCGGTAGGAGCAAGTTCGGTTAGTGCAACTGATGATGTGGTACAGACCATGCGGCTGTTCGGTGAAAAAATCGGGATGGCCTTTCAGATAAAAGACGATTTGTTCGATTATGGCGAAGCCGAAATCGGCAAACCGCTCGGTATTGACATAAAAGAGAAGAAGATGACGCTGCCACTGATTTATGCGTTATCAAAAGCGGGTTGGTTAGAGAAAAGAAGAATCATCGGCATTGTTCGCAACGAAAGCGAGAAACCAAAAAAAGTGAATGAAGTAATTTCATTCGTGAAACAATCGGGCGGCATTGAATATGCAAATGCTGTAATGGAGAAGCATCACCAGGAAGCGTTGCAACTTCTTAATGAGTTTCCTGATTCCGATTATAAAAAATCACTCATTCAATTGGTTCAGTTTACGATTGAACGCAGTAAGTGAGTAAAAGCCCTTTCGGCTAATGAAGTAAACTTAAAGCAATGATTCAGGAACTTCATCACTTTTACTTAGATAAAGAAGAACCAAACAAAAGTTGTTTGCTTGCTCTGCGGGATATTATTCTTGAGCAAGACGAAAATATTACGGAAACAGTAAAATATGGAATGCCCTGCTTCTGCTATAAGAAGAAAATGTTCTGTTATTTGTGGACTGATAAAAAAACAGGCGAGCCTTACATATTGATGGTAGAAGGAAAACACCTTAACCACCCCAAGCTGGAAGAAGGCGACCGCTCACGCATGAAAATTTTCAGGGTTAACCCCAATAAAACTTTACCTGTAAAAACGATTGAGAGTATTTTACAAAGAGCGCTGGACTTATACAGAACGGGTGTAATAAAAATCAAGACATAACAAACAGGCATGCCTTGTTTGGCAGTTAGGGCAGCTAAAAAATGAAAACCCCTGCCGTAGCAAGGGTCTTCGCATCTATAACCTAAACCTATACAGGTCTTACAAAACAGGAACGCGGTTTCTTCCGGCTTCCAGCACTGCGTAGTCTTTCCAGGTCTGGTAGCTGGTCGGGTCAAGTGTTTCTATGGCCGGGCCGGTTCCTTCGGGCACAAAATTACCCGCATTGCTCCACCATTGCTTTGCAAACTCTTTGGCTTCGCTTTTATCTATTTCAAACAGGTTGATGCACGAATCGGAAACAATCCAGGGCTTTTCAATGCTGCTGTATTTTTCAAAAATCAGGCTGCGCATGTGTGTGCCGTTGGGCTGGTTGTTGAAATGCGAAACCGTGTACGATAGCGTTTCGGGTTCGGTCATCACCATATCCCAATATTTTTTTGAAGCAACCACCTGCGAGGTAGTTAACAGGTATCCGAAGCCATTTTCAATTTGTTCGCGCGTAATCGGGCATCGGGTTTTCAGCTCTTTTTTGGGAGACTTGCCGAGAAGTTTGTTGAAGAATGTCATGATTTTTTCGTCCTGTTTGTACTATAGATACTCCGACCCCCCGGAATAGTTGCATATAGGACGCAAAAAATTTTAAAAAGTTACAGAAAGCGCCTTACAATTACGATTTACCCGCTTGCTGCTTTTGAAAACGTTCGTAATTGGTTAGGAAATTTTCCAGTTTCTCGGCTGGTATTTTCTTTCCGATAATTTTCTTCTTTTCGTCTAAGATGTAGAGCGTAGGCGTGCTCATGGCATCGTACAGGTCGTGGTAGGGGCCTACATACGTTCGGGGGCCGTTTACCGTAATCCACTTCATATTCATGGTTTTGATGTACTCCTTCATCTTTTGCATAGATGTATCGGCACTTACAGCAAACACTTCCACGTCAAACTTTGCTTTGTTTTTGGTGTAGAAGTCAACCAGCTTAGGTGTTTCTGTTTTACAGGCTCCGCAATCGGGGTCAAAGAAATAAACAAGCGTGTATTTGTTTTTTATTTTATACAACTCTTTGGGTTGAAGCGCTGCATCTTGCATAATCAGGTTGGGTGCGGTTTTGCCTATCAGACTTTTGCGCAGGCGGTCGGCATGGTCTTTCAGGTTTTTCTTCATCTTATCGTTTGCCCAAAAATCCATTTCACCGGACGTAAAATACGTGTCGTTCAAATACACAAATATTTCATCAAGGCCCATGTATTCAGGAGCTTGATATTTCAGTACCAGCGTCCAGATTAAATATTTGTAAGTTTCCTCGTTGGTTTTGGCTTTCGCAATCAACGGCTCAAGGGCTTTCTTTATCGAATCGGCCTGTGGCGCAAAAAGTTTATCTAAATATTCGTTTACCTTTTGGCTGTACATGGGCTGGGGCAACCGGATAAGGGCATCGTCACTCAAATCGAAATAATCAAAAAAATGTTCGCGGTAATACTGCAACTGAAAAGTTGAATCAACAGAACCATCTGCACGTTTCGGGGGGTCGGGTATTTCAACCCGTTTGGTGCTTTTCAGCAAGCGGGCTGTCATGGTGTTACCATGCGCAGTAATCAGGTCGTGTTGGTAGGCCATTACCTGGTCGTTTATTCTGCTGAACGATTCGCGTGCTGCTTTTTTCCGGTTTTCGTCTTTCAGTGTGGTGTCTTGCAGAATTTTGATAAACGGGTCGGCTTCCTTGCCGCGCTCCATATTAAACCGAAGGTTATCGAAAAACAGCCGGTTGTCGTCATCGCCTTTCACCACCATGTTCTTCACGTAATCATCCGAAGTAGTTTCCATAGCAAAATGTTGGTTACTACCCACTGCTATGTCGAACAGGCGCGTTCTATCCAATACAACAAAATAAATTCCTTGTGGCAATGCCTGTGGTTTTTTAAACCGGAACTCGCCTTTGGCATTTACACGGGCTGTATCGCGCACCAGCGTACTTTCGGCATAATAGTATCCGAGATAAACCGTTGTATCTTTCAAACCACTGACTTTAAAGCTTATATCGTAGCCGGGTTTTACCTGTGCCAGGGCTGATGAGGCATATACTAATATGGAGAAAATAATAAAACGTGTACTGATTTGGTTTTGCATGGCCTGTGTTTTTGAGCACTCAATATTATTACTATTTCGGGTTTGAGGCAATTTGTATGCCGTTAACCTTCATTCGGGCGGGTTGGTTCCCGTAACCATTGGTAGAAACGATTAAGCTGTATCCATTCGTTTATTTTTATAGTTTTGTGCCCCGTCAACCATGTCATTAACCGTTCAACATCTTACCCGGCTATACGGCCAGCAACGCGCTGTGGATAACATATCGTTTTCCATTGGCGAAGGGGAGATTGTCGGGTTTCTTGGCCCGAACGGTGCGGGCAAATCCACCACCATGAAAATTGCCACCACCTATTTGCCTCCTTCAGAGGGCACGGTGCGTGTAGGGGAGTGGGATGTGCAGGAAAAACCTATGCAGGTGAAGCGGATAATCGGGTATTTGCCCGAACACAACCCGCTTTACCGCGATATGTATGTGCATGAATACCTCAGGTTTATTGGCAGGTTGTATGGGTTACGCGGCCAGGCTTTGAAGCAACGTGTAACCGCCATGATTGAACAATGCGGCCTTACTGTTGAACAGCACAAAAAAATAGAGATGCTCTCGAAAGGTTACCGGCAGCGCGTGGGGCTGGCGCAGGCGCTCATTCACGACCCGCAGGTGTTGATATTGGATGAGCCCACTACCGGTCTTGACCCCAATCAATTAGTGGAAATCCGAAAGCTGATTAAAGAAGTAAGTAAAAATAAAACCGTGATTTTCTCAACGCACATTATGCAGGAAGTGCAAGCGCTGTGCGACCGTGTAATTGTAATTAACAAAGGCAAGGTTGTGGCCGATGATTTACTGCAAAACTTAGTGCGGGGCGGAGAAGGCTCGGTAACTATACAGGTTGAATTTGACCGCGCTGTTTTGGCAGAAGAATTAAAAGCCCTGCCCGGAGTAACCAGTGTTGAGGTATTGGGCGATACTATCTTTCGCATCGTTTCGGATAAGGCAAGTGATGTTCGCCCGGAAATTTTTAAATATGCTGCCGAGAAATCTGTTTCGCTGATTGGGTTGAAACAGGAAGAAAATTCGCTTGAGGATATGTTCAGACTTTTAACGTTACCCGCTTCGGAAACATGATAAGCATACTGTCGCGTGAGTTTAATGGTTTTCTGAATTCGCTGATTGCCTACATGGTAATCGGGGTGTTTCTTACGGCCATTGGGTTGCTGATGTGGGTGTTTCCTGAAACTTCGGTGTTGGAGTATGGCTATGCCGATATGGACACGTTGTTTTCGTTGGCGCCTTATGTTTACATTTTCTTAGTTCCGGCCATTACCATGAAAAGTTTTGCAGAAGAAAAACGTGGCGGCACAATGGAACTGTTGCTTACGCGCCCGCTTTCCGATTGGGATATTATTCTTGGAAAATATTTCGCTTCTTTTCTGCTGGTTATATTTTCCATTCTGCCAACAGTAGTGTATTACTTTTCTATCCGCGCGCTGGGTAGCCCGGTTGGCAACATTGATACGTCCGGTGTTATTGGTTCATACATTGGGTTGATTTTATTGGGCGGTGTTTTTTGTTCGATAGGCATATTCGCATCATCCATTACGCCTAACCAGATAGTGGCGTTTATCGTAGCGGCATTTTTAAGTTTCCTGTTGTTTTTAGGTTTTGATTCACTCTCGGCATTAGACACATGGTCGGAGTGGGTGTTGGTAATCAAACAATTCGGAATTTTATATCACTACGAATCGCTGGGTAAGGGATTGGTTGACAGTCGCGACTTAGTTTATTTTTTCAGCATGGCCTTTATGTTTTTATTACTCACCAAAACAGTAATCGGTTCGCGGTCATGGTAATGAAAAGCAAACGTACAGGCGATTTTCTTTTATTGGCCAATGGTTTGGTGCTGATGATATTGCTAAACCTTTTTGCGTCCGATTATTTTTTCAGGCTTGACCTTACCGAAGAGAAACGCTATTCCATAAAACCACAAACGCAGGAATTGCTGAATACGCTTACCGATGATATTTATATTGAGGTTTATCTTGAAGGCGAATTGAATGCCGAGTTCAGACGATTGCGAAATGCTATCCGCGAAGTGCTGGATGAGTTCAGGATTTATTCCGGTAACCGGGTAAAGGTTTCTTTTATTGACCCAACCATCGCTATCAGCCAGAAGGCACGCAACGAATTTATGGAAGACCTTGCCGCAAAAGGTGTTCAGCCCACGCGCGTAGTAGAACGCAAGGACGGCCAGACTTCCGAGAAACTTATTTTTCCTGGTGCGGTAATGACTTACGGGGGAATGGAAACCGGGGTGATGTTGTTTAAAGGAAACAACCCGCGCATTTCAGCGGAAGAAATCAACCGGTCGGTTGAAGGACTTGAGTATGAATTTTCAAATGCAATTTTCAAGCTAACAAACATCGACAGGAAACGTGTCGGACTTGTTCTCGGTCATGGCGAACTCGACAGTGTTTATATCGCCAGCTTTAATAATGCGTTGCTTGAACTTTATGATGTTTACAAAGTTAATCTTGAGCGTAAGCAAAACCTTTCGGATTATGACGCATTAATCATAGCAAAGCCAACCCGTTCTTTTTCTGAAGCAAACAAATACAGGCTCGACCAATATATAATGAATGGCGGGCGGATGTTGTTTTTGTTAGACAGGCTTGATGCCACTATGGATAGCGCCTCGCGCGAAGATTATTTTGCTTTTCCGTATGAGTTGCGCCTCGATGATTTACTGTTTAAATATGGTGTGCGCATTAATGCCGACTTGGTGCAAGACCGCAATGCCGGTTTTTACCCGGTAGTTACTGCGCAACAGGGCAATCAACCACAAATGCAGTTAATGGATTGGCCCTTCTTTCCGCTTATTAACCGCTATGCCGCGCACCCCATTACACGAAATCTTGATGCGGTAATGATGAAATTTGCAAGTAGCATCGATACCGTAAAGGCAATTGGTATAGTTAAAACCCCATTAGCGTTTACGTCCGAATATTCAAGAAGGGTAAGCGCACCGGTTCCGGCAAGTATTAATGAAATAAGGAGAAATGTAAAACCCGAATCTTTTTTGTCAGGAAATATTCCTGTTGCTTATTTATTGGAAGGAAAATTTACTTCGTTGTATAAAAACCGCTTTCTGCCGGAAGGCGTAACACAAGAAAACTTTCTGCCGGAAGGCAAAGCCACAAAAATTATTGTTGTGGCCGATGGCGACATTGCCCGTAATGATGTGAACCCACGCACCGGTAATCCGCAACAACTTGGGGCCGACCCATTTACCAACTACACCTTTGCCAACGAAGAGTTTTTGTTGAATGCAGTTGCCTTTCTTACCGATGAAAACGGGCTGATTAAAACCCGCTCAAAAGAAGTGAAGGTTCGTCCGTTGGATAGGGAGAAAGTTCGGATAGAAAAAACCAAATGGCAGGTTATTAACTTAGTGTTGCCGGTTGTGTGCTTGATTTTATACGGATTGGTTTCGGTGTATCTGCGAAAAAGAAAATACAGCAAGGCATGAAGAGCGTAGAGAACAGAAACCGGTTTTTACTGATAACATTGCTCGCGCTCATCGCGATTACAGCGGCTTACTATTGGTATAGTTCGCACAGGTTTACGGTTGCTGATAAGGCGCTGTTTCGCGTTAAGCAATTGGAAGAAGTTGACCAGGTAGTGTTAACGCAACAAACAGGCGAGGTTATATTAAAATTTGACGGCACACGCTGGACGGTGAACAACGAACAGGCAGACCACAACATGATAGATGTGTTGTTTGCTACGCTGCAACAGGTTCAGCCGGTTCGCCCGATGGCACAGACGCAACAGGACTCGGTAAAACAACTGTTGCAGGCAGATGGCGTTCGTGTGCGGATATTTTCTGGTGATGATGAGTTGCTTTCGTTTGTGGCAGGAGGCAATGTGCGGAAAACGCAGGCGTATTTTCAAAGAGCGGATGACGATGTTTATGTGATGGCCATTCCGGGGTATCGGGTGTATGTGTCGGGCATTTTTGAATTGGATAAAAACGGCTGGAAAGACAAACAGGCATTTCAGATAAATTGGCGCAACTTCCAAAGCCTGAAGGCTGAATTTCCCAACTCGCCTGCGGATAACTTCAACGTAAGTTTTAATGCCGGTTACTTTAGCGTGGAAGAATTGCCCGCTACCGATACCACCCGGCTGAATGATTACTTAGACGCGGTGTCGTTTTTAACGGTACACTCCTATATAACAAATGATAAGTTGCGCGATAGCCTTAATTCGGTACACCCTGCGCTTTCCATTTCCCTGCGCGATGTGGCCAACCGCGAGTTTGCGCTTAGCCTGTACCCCGACCCGCGCGACCCGGCAATTGTAACGGGCATTATCAACAACACCCAGTTTGCCTGGTTCAACCGCAAATCGTTGGAAGGCATATTGAAAACACGCGGCCATTTTGCCCCGAAATAACGACTTTTGGGGTTGTAAAAAGTGGCGTTAGCCGCGTTTCCTAAATTGCCTTTTCTTTATAACTTTACCGCGTTTAACGATTAAATCAACAACCACAAAATGAAATTCATTGTCAACTCTGCTTACCTGCTCAAGCAACTATCCAATATTAACGGTGTAATTACCACCAACCCGGTAGTACCCATTCTTGAAAACTTTTTGTTTGAGCTGGATAAGGGAAGCCTTACCGTTACGGCTTCCGATTTACAAACGTCCATGATTACTGAGTTGCAGGTAGAATCAAAAGAGCGGGGCAACATTGCCGTGCCTGCTCGCATTTTGCTGGAAACCCTCAAAAACCTGCCGGAGCAACCCGTTACCTTCTCGATTGACGAATCAACGTATAGTGTTGAGATTATCTCCGACAACGGACGCTACAAACTTTCCGGTGAGAATGCCACCGATTTCCCCAAGGTGCCTTCCGTAAGCAACGATTTCTCTGCCGAGATTTCGTCTGATGTGTTGGCGCGTGCCGTTAACAATACCATTTTCGCTACCAGCAATGACGAGTTGCGTCCGGCCATGACGGGTGTGTACGTTAACCTGGGCGAGAAAAACGCAACTTTCGTTTCAACGGATGGCCACCGGTTGGTGCGCTACCGCAGGGCCGACATTAAATCGGATAACGGTAATTCCATTATTATTCCGCGCAAAGCGCTAAACTTATTGAAAGCCACCCTGCCGGGCGAAAATACCCCGGTTAATATCGACTTTAACCTGTCGAATGCGTTTTTCAAATTTGGTAACATCAGGATGATATGCCGCCTGATTGATGAGCGTTTTCCGGATTACGAAAATGTTATCCCTACGCAGAATCCAATCAAGATGACCATTGGCCGCTCGGAAATTTTAAGCGCCCTGAAACGTATTTCTATTTACGCAAACAAAACCACGCACCAGGTCAGGTTGAAGATTACAGGCAGCGAATTGCAGATTTCTGCTGAAGACCTTGACTTCTCTAACGAAGCGAACGAGCGCCTGTCATGCGAGCACGAAGGCGAAGACATTGAGATTGGTTTCAACGCCAAGTTTTTGGTAGAGATGTTAACCAACTTAGATGCCGACCAGATAAAACTGAATATGTCTGCTCCCAATAAAGCCGGAGTTATCTTTCCTTCCGAACAAGATAAGAGCGAGGACATACTCATGCTGGTAATGCCCGTGATGTTGAATCAGTACGTTTGAGTTTCGCTTGCCTGCCGAATCCGCCAGTTGGCTGAGAAGGCAGGAGTTTCGGGGTTGACAAACTACCTGACCCGCTCAACTACTATTTTGCTTAGTCCTTTAATATGCCTGCGACCGGTTTTAAAGTCAGTTGGAGTTAATATTAAAATTCTATCCTCCATGTCTTTTAGTTTTTTACCGTCCCGTGTTGTGATAACATAAAGGTTGTCGCCTGTTGGTGAGTTGAAAATTTCATTCCAGGAATAAACGACTTTGTAATCATCAACTGCCGTAAATATGAAGTAGAATTCACTTAATAGTTTCGGGCTTTCTTCTTTTAATTCAATGTTCTTTAGTATGTCCTTTACTAAAACTCCCTTTAGTTGCCTGGCTGTTCCGCGTGGATCACCTGTATGGCTTGTAATCACTACATCTCCTATATTTTTTGATACATGCTTTTCTATATCAGAAAGGGTAAATTTCAGTTCTTTCTTCACTTCTCCGGTTACTACAAAGTTATCTGTTGCCTGGATGTTCTTTTGTCCCCAGGTTGTTAGTGTAATGAGGAGCGCGAATAGTGTTGTTATTGGTTTCATAATTAATCTATTTTCAAACCCCCGTATAATTAAACGGAGTAATGTTCTTCAATTGCTCTTTCAGTTCCGGCTTTATAGCCAACTCATCAATAAATGCCTCAAACTCTTTTTTTCCTACCTTCTCGTTTTTGCGTGTAAGTTCTTTCAGCGCTTCATAAGGGTTGGGGTAGCCTTCTTTCCGCAAAATGGTTTGAATAGCCTCGGCAATCACAATCCAGTTGTTTTCCAGGTCGGTAGTAATAGCATCCTGGTTTAACTCAAGCTTGCCAATGCCCTTGTGTAGCGATTGTAACGCAATAACGGTGTGCGCCAATGGTACGCCAATGTTGCGCAGCACGGTGCTGTCGGTGAGGTCGCGCTGCAAACGCGAAACCGGCAGCTTGGCCGACAAATGTTCAAAAATGGCATTGGCATAACCTAAGTTGCCTTCGGCATTTTCAAAGTCGATAGGGTTTACCTTATGCGGCATTGCCGAGCTGCCCACTTCTCCGGCTTTTATTTTTTGCTTGAAGTAGTTCATTGAAATGTACTGCCACACATCGCGACTGAAATCGATAAGAATAGTGTTGATGCGTTTCAGGTTATCGAACAGGGCAGCTACGTTATCGTAATGCTCAATTTGCGTGGTTGGCTCGCTGCGCACCAAACCGAGGTGTTTGCTTACAAATGTATTTCCGAAATGCCCCCAGTTTATTTCAGGGCAGGCAACATGGTGCGCATTGAAGTTTCCGGTAGCACCCCCAAACTTGGCCGAGTGCGGGATACTTTTTAACAGCTCAAGTTGGTTGTTTACACGTTCAACAAATACAGATACTTCTTTTCCTAACCGCGTTGGCGAAGCGGGTTGCCCGTGCGTTCGTGCAAGCATGGGCATGTCTTTCCAGGCAACTGAAAGCCCGGTAAGCTCGCTGACTAAACGTTGCAGCATCGGCAAAAAATCCTGTTCTAAAAATTCTTTCAGCGAAAGCGGTATGGCCGTGTTGTTAATGTCTTGCGAGGTGAGGCCAAAATGGATGAACTCTTTATACGCATCTAATTTCAGCGCTTCAAATTTTTGTTTGATGAAATACTCTACTGCCTTTACATCGTGATTGGTGGTTTTTTCAATGGTTTTTATCGCGGTGGCGTCATCTTCGTTAAAGTTGAGGTACATGCTGCGCAGCACATCTTCCTTGTCTTTTGGAAATGCTTCCAACTCGGGCAGGGTATAAGTCAATGCAATGAAATACTCAATCTCAACCCGTATGCGGTAGCGCATCAGCCCAAATTCAGAAAAATAGGTTGCCAATGAAGAGGCGGTTGCGAAATAGCGGCCATCAATAGGCGAAATAGCGGTTAATGTATTGAGTTGCACGTGCGATAATTAAGGTGTAAAAATACAAAAATTGAAGTTACCTTCAGCCCCTAAATGAAAACCCTGGCCCTTACAACCTTACTGCTCTTTGTGGCGCTTGCTACCGTTGCGCAAAATAAGCCGGGCATGGAGTTGCCCATCCGCAAGGCGCAGGGCGCCATTACCCTTGACGGGAAATTGGATGAACCCGAATGGCAGCGGGCCACAGTAGCTAAAGACTTTTACCTCAACTTCCCGGTTGATACCACTTTTGCGCCCTTTCAAACAGAAGCACGGATTACCTTTGACGACCAAAATCTCTATGTGTCGTTTGTGTGTTACGATGACCAGACTATCGACATTGTTCAATCGCTCAGGCGCGATTTCGATTATGATAATAACGACAACGTTGGCTTCACATTAGGGCCGTACAACGATCGCATCAATGGTTTCTTTTTTGTGATTACCCCACGCGGTGTTCAAATGGAGGGCACGGTTGCCGGAGGTGGCGCAAGTGGCGATAACTTCAGCACCACATGGGATAACAAATGGTATAGTCATGTGGAGAAGTATGATGATCGATGGATTGCGGAGATCGCCATTCCGTTCAAAAGCTTTCGTTTCAAAAGCAACCTGAAGGAATGGAACATCAATTTCATCCGGTGGGACAGAAAAAGAAATTTATCCAGCGCCTGGATTGCCGTGCCCATCCAGTATGATCCCGGTTCGTTTGCATATTCGGGTCAGTTGATATGGGAAGACCCCTCACCCGAAGCCAAAACCAATATTTCAATCATTCCCTACATAGCCGGGCTTTCATCTGTTGACAGACAAGTTTCACCGAATAAAAAAAACACCGATTTGAATGTTGGCTTCGATGCTAAAATTGGTGTTACGCCTTCGTTAAACCTTGACTTAACTTTTAACCCCGATTTTTCACAGGTAGAAGTAGATCAGCAGGTAATCAATCTCACACGCTTTGAGTTTCGCTTTCCTGAACGCAGACAATTTTTCTTAGAGAACAGCGACTTGTTCGATCAGGCTGGTTACCCGAATGCGCGGCCATTCTTTAGCAGACGGGTAGGGCTGACGCGCGACACCTCCGGAAATATTCAGCAGGTTCCTATTTTGTACGGAGCAAGGCTTAGCGGTTCTATCAATAAAGACTGGCGCGTAAGTGCGCTCAATATGCTTACACAAGAAAAGGAAGAATTGGGGTTGCCGAATCAGTTGTATACTGTTTCTACCATTCAGCGTAATTTCTGGAAGCAATCGAACATATCCGTTACGTATGTAGAGAAGCAATCGCTTGGTGTTTCCCGTATGGACAGTATGAAATATTTCAACCGGGAATTGTGGCAACCGAAAGTTAAGGCTAACGACACTACGTGGATATTGAGCGATTACAACCGCGTGCTGACTACCGACCTGGAATTACTTAGTTCTGATAATCGCTGGTACGGAAGTTTTTATTACAGCGCTTCCTTTGATCCTCATCTTTCCGGAAGCAATCAATCGGGCATGGCATTTACCAGCTATCGTTCCCGGAATTTTCAGGCGATGTTTGGCGAATCGTTTATCCAGGAAAATTATAATGCCGGAGCGGGATTTGTTCCGGTAAGAGGCGTGTATCCCGGTTATCAGAATTCCTTTTTTAATATGGATGTAGTTCTTTATCCGCAAAGCAAACAGATTGCGCGCATGGGGCCATCGTTAAATGCTGAGATAACACGAATTCCAGGGGGCGGCATAACGGATAAGAGCTTTGGCGTGGGATATGGATTCAGTTTTCTGAACACATCCGAACTGGAGGTAGCATATTTTTTAACATATCAAAGGCTTACCAACACCTTTAACCCGATCGATTCAGATAGGTATACTTCTTTCGTTGAAGGCGATACGTATACCTGGTCGGGTGTGCGGTTCGGGTACCGCTCTGATCAACGCAAAATCATCAACTATTCCACTGAGGTAAATTATGGCGGATTTTATAACGGCAACCTTCTTAATGTAAACGGATCGCTGAACTACCGGTATCAGCCCATCGGCAGTATTGCCATCCGTTACGATTATAATGCCATCGATTTGCCGGATAACTATGGAAAAGAAAAACTGTTCCTGATTGGCCCGCGTATTGACCTTACCTTTACCGATAAAATATTCCTGACTACGTTTGTGCAATATAACAACCTGGCCGATAACATTAACCTGAACGCCCGTTTTCAATGGCGTTACAAGCCGGCCTCAGATTTTTTTGTTGTTTACACCGAAAACTACCTGCCCCAACACCTGAAAAGTAAAAACAGGGCGTTGGTTTTTAAGCTAACCTATTGGTTTAATCTTTAGTACAGCCCGTAGTTTATCGTTATTTTTGTCGCTTAAAATCAACAAAAAATGGCGTTTAGCTTTTTTAAGAAAAGTGCAAAGAAGGAGGCGCCCGCTACAACCAGCGGGTCGCGGTATCACGACCTGCCCGTTAAAGAAATCATCCGCGAAACAAAGGATGCCATCAGCATTGTATTTCAACAGCCCGAGCCGAAAATCACATATAAATCAGGGCAGTTTTTAACGCTTATTGTTCCCATTGAGGGTAAAGAGGTGCGAAGGGCGTATTCGTTATGTTCCTCTCCGTTTACCGATGAAGATCTTGCCGTTACCGTAAAGCGCGTTGACAACGGGCTAATGTCGAACTGGCTGCCCGATAACCTCAAAACGGGCGATGTGCTGAAGATTATGGAGCCTATGGGGCAGTTTACTACCGAGTTTGATAAAGCACGCAAGCGTCACCTCATTTTGTTTGCAGGGGGTTCGGGCATTACGCCCATACTGTCGATTATTAAAAGCTTGCTTACGCAGGAACCCGAAAGCATGGTGTCGTTGATTTATTGCAACCGCGATATTGACAGTATTATTTTTAAAGACGAACTGGCAACGTGGGAAACCAACCACCAGGGGCGTTTGCACGTAATTCATGTGCTGGATAACGCACCCATGAACTGGCAGGGGTATTCGGGTTTGTTAAACCCTGACATGCTGAAAAAATTATTTGAGCGCATACCGGATTGGGGTATCGACAACACCACGTACCTGATGTGCGGCCCCGAAGGCATGATGAAGAACGTGGATACGTTGCTGGCGCAGCATAACATACCAAAAGAAAAAATATTTAAAGAGAGTTTCGTACAGGGCACAATTGATAAAGAGAAGAAACAGGAAGCTACACCTGTCGAAGCAGACGAGAAGAAAGCACGCGAGGTTACTATCCGCTACGATGGTAACGAGTACAAAGTTATGGTAGAGCCTGACCGCACCATTCTTGAAACCGCACTCGACCAGGGCATTGACCTTCCTTTTTCCTGTCAAAGCGGTTTGTGTACCGCTTGTCGCGGAAAAGCCCTGAGCGGCAAAGTGAAATTAGATGAAGAAGAAGGCCTGTCGCAGTCGGAGCGTGATGAGGGGTATGTGCTTACTTGCGTAGGGCACCCCCTTACCGATGATGTGGTGATTGAGATTGGGTGATGTTTGGTGGAACAAGCCCTCAACGTCCTCTGGCGAGTGACGTTGAGGGGGTGTAAGCGTGAACGGGCATTTAAGCGCAAGAGGCTCTGCGCTTTAGCCGCTGATTCCCCTTAGTTACTATTTAGCCAGCACAAACTCTACTCTACGGTTGTTTGCTTTTCCTTCAGGTGTGTTATTGGTATCAATTGGTACTGCCTCGCCCTTGCCGTCTGTAAGTAACCTGTCTGCATCAATATCAAAATTTTTAATCAATGCCTGCTTTACGGCTTCTGCCCGCTTTTTTGAAAGAATAAGATTGGCATCATCACTACCATCGCTGTCGGTGTGTCCTATGATAGTAATTTTTCCTTGTGTAGATTTTATGACTGTTGCCGCCTGATTTAAAGCGGCCCAGGATTCCGGCTTTAGTTGAGATGAGTTTACGTTAAAGTAAATAGCATTTGTTACGAATTTACCTTCACTGTCTAATTTGGTTGGCTGTTCAAGTCCTTCTGCTAATTTGAAGTTTGTAAAATATAACCCATCTCCCCACATATTAGTGCTTAGGATAAGCGTATACGTTCCTTTCTTTGGTAGCCCGTCAGGCAAGTCAATAAATTTCTTTTCGTCAACGTATAATTTAATGTGTGTTTTGTTGCGTGAAATTGATATGCGGTGCGTTTTACCGGCTCGCCAACCGTTTTTTAAATCTTTTCTTATCAATACGCGCTCATCGGTATTTTCTTTTGAAGCAATACAATAAAGCAACTCCTGAGACGGGTGAATGTCTAACTGAATCTGCGGGTTTTCATCAAAATGAATATTATATTCTTCTCTGTTTTTCGTGTTGCTCACAAAAATCACAAGTAGTCCGCTTTCCATTTCACTCATTCTATCCACATCTGCCCACATATCGAACTCTATGGAAAACTCTTCGGGTAATGTTTTGCTATTTAACGGAAAGAACAAACCTTTTCTTGGCACTTTAAACCAGAAAGATTCATCATTGGTAATGTTTTTCACACCGGGCGATTCCACATCATCGGCAGCATCATATTCAATAACTTTCCATTTTGTCAAAGCATTTGAAAAGTCATCATAAAAGAGAATCTTTTTTCCGGCAACAAAGTCAAAATTGTTGTATGCTGAAAAATTAGCATCGTTCAACTCGTCATTTTGTTGAGCGAAAATCAAATGAATAGTTGCTGATAAGCAAAATAAAAGGATTAAAAATTTTAAGTTCATCTTGTTAAATTTGTTTATGTATTATGTTTTCTGTTTTGCTATGGCTGCCAACGGTTTGGGTATTGCCGAAGTGGCGGATTAGTAGCACTAAAGTTCAATAGAATTACTGTTGTTGAATTTAGCACAAATGTTTCATAGTAGCACTTCTGCCGCCATTTTGGCAATACCGTGTTATAGCCAGTGGTTCTTGTCGTCCGTGCTTGTAAACCATTGTCGTTATTGAGTTTCCGTGTCTTTTTTGTGTCGGCTTGCGTGTCGGGTGTTTTAATTTTTTTTGAAGGGTAGGAAAAAATATTTTGAATTTTCTCTTGCGTTGGAGCAGGCATACTCTTTGGCAAGCTTTGGTCTGTGCGTTGGCTTGTGCGGCTTGCCAATGTGTATGACTGCTGTGTTTTGGCTGTATGTGTTTGTTGACCTGTCATTACGCTGCTTTCTGTTTGTAGAGATGTTCTTGAAATTCTATGAACAGTCGGCTGATATTTGCCACGTCTCCCAAAATTTCTTTTGCATCTTCCAAAGATTGATACTTGTTTGTCAGCAAGATTGGTAATTTCTCTTGGTCGAGTTCGTCCACACCTGTTTCAATGTATTTGCTCAAAACGAAAGTGATAAACTCTTTCTGCTTGTCGTTGAGTAAAGCAAAGATTGTCGCTTCGGCAGCTTTGGCTCTGGCTTCTCTTGTCATTGCGATATAGTCGCCATTGAAAACGTATTCCAACACATCATACAAATCGCTTTTTTCCATATCTACCAACTTTTGTAAAGTCAGTAAATCGTCTTTCGGAAAACCTGCTGCATCTAAATTTTCGAGTAAAACTTTTCTTGTCATTGGATTGCTCCAAAGTTTCCGCAATTCTTCTTCGTCTTTGAAAAGTTTAGGCAACTCACCAAACAGATTATTCAAAAATTCTTCTGCTGAAATCGGTTTACCGTCCGCACTCCAAAACGAAGTAGAAATCATTGATTGTATTTCTCTTTCTTTTCCGTTTCGCAATTTGATTTTGATTTTCTGCTTTCGTTCGGTTTCAGTCGGTTCTTTAGGCTCTCTTGGTTTATATTCGCCTTTTGGTTCTTTTACTCCGCTTGGTTCTTCTTCCAAAGGTTCTCCGTCCCATTCAGGGTCTGAAAAGTGTTTGTAGGCATCTACAAAGTCGTAAATGGTAAAAAACTCTTTGCCGTCAAATAAGCGTGTGCCACGACCAACGATTTGTTTAAACTCAATCATTGAATTGACCGGGCGAAGCATAACGATATTCCGAATGTTTCTTGCATCAACTCCCGTGGAGAGTTTTTGCGAAGTGGTGAGAATGGTTGGGATTGTTTTTTCGTTGTCCTGAAATTCTCGCAACAATCTTTCTCCTTCTTCTCCGTCATTGGCGGTAACACGAACACAATAAAACGGGTCTTTACTCTTGGCGTTTTGGTTTACCAAATCTCTTATCAATGCTGCGTGTGCTTGATTGGCACAAAAGATTATTGCCTTTTCGTTTTGGTTGGCTTCATCTAAAAAGATATTTACCCGCTTGGCTTCTCGTTCTACAATTTCAATGGTGCGGTTAAAGTCCTTTTCTTCATAGAGTTTGCCTTCTTCAATTTCTCCTTCTACAATCGTGTCGTCTGAAGTGTAGCGGTAATCGTCCAAAGTAGTTTTGATGCGTTTTACTTTGAATGGCGTTAGGAAACCATCGTTAATGCCTTCTTTTAGCGAATAGATGTAAACTGGTTCGTCAAAATATTTGTAAGTGTCCACATTATCTTTTCGCTTGGGTGTGGCGGTTAAACCCAATTGCACTGCCGGACTGAAATACTCTAAAATGCTTCGCCAATTGCTTTCGTCATTTGCTCCGCCACGGTGGCACTCATCAATGATGATGAAATCAAAATAGTCGGCTGGATATTCTCCAAAGTAGGGTGCAGCTTTTCCTTCTGCATCCGTGCCACTCATAAAGGTTTGAAAAATGGTAAAGAAAATACTGCCGTTGGTTGGCACTTTTCCGCTTTTCTTTATCTCGTTGGGTTTTATCCGCACCAAAGCATCTTCGGGAAATGCCGAAAAGGAGTTGTAAGCCTGGTCGGCTAATATGTTTCTATCGGCTAAAAATAAAATTCTTGGTCTTCTCGGAACGTAGTCTGAACCTGTTGCAGACAAGTTCCAACGGGTTTGAAACAGTTTCCAAGCAATTTGAAAAGCGATTGCCGTTTTTCCTGTTCCTGTGGCGAGTGTAAGTAAAATTCTTTCGCTTCTGTTGGCAATGGCTTCAACGGTGCGTTGAACGGCAATTTCCTGATAATATCTCAATTGCCAACTTCCGCTTTTATCTTCAAACGGAACATTGGCAAATTTTTCTCTCCAATCGTTTTGCTCGGCAAAGGTTTTATTCCAAAGTTCTTCAGGGCTTAGAAAGTCTGTTACCAAACCTTCTTCGCCTGTTTTCATACAGATTTGGTAAATGGCTTTCCCGTTGGTGCTGTATGTGGTTTCTAATTGTAGTTTTTGAGCGTATTTTTTGGCTTGCATCACGCCTTCGCCAACCTCTAATTCATCACTTTTGGCTTCTACCACAGCCAACTTGATGCCTTTGTAAACCAACACATAATCGGCAATTTCACGTCTGCCTCTGCCACCGCCTGTTTGAATTTTACCTGCCGTTATGTTGTATTCACGAAGGACTTTAGAGCCTTCCACAACGCTCCAACCGCAAGCCTTTAGCTTGGGGTCTATGAGTTCTGCTCTTGTTTCTGCTTCGTTCATTTTATATTCGTTTAAACATCACCACTTTCTTGAATGGCTTCTGTGTATTTTTCTATTGCACTTTTGTAAAGCTGTTCGCTTTCATCTTTGAAGCGACTTTTATTTTCAACTAACTCATTGAACTTTTGAAAAAGGTGTTTGTAAATGATTTGGTGTGCTTTATTCTGCAACAAGCCTGCATCATAATCATTCATTTCAAAATCATCAGTAATTGCTTTATCGAGTAAAGTCAACAAATCTTCTTTACCAATTTGGTCTATTTCAATCCACTGGTCAGGTTCTTTGAAGAAGTAACCTTTACCGTTTTCAATTTTTAAGTATATCATAGGACTGTTTTCTTTCAATGTATGCTGAATCACCTGCTTCAAGGCAATTCAGCATTATGTTATAATTATTAATTTCTTCGCCATCTATAGATTTTAGTATTGGGTCAGCAGGATTACCTGAAAAAACTTTATAAACTGCTTTGCTACCAACAATTTCCTTCTTTGTGTAGAGAATATAATCAGGCTTAATAGATGCCCCTACAGTGTTATTGTGGGTAACCACAATTACAGGAACTGTCTTTGAAATTTGCCTGATTTGTTCATTCACTTCATTTTTTAAAAACAAATTATCAAATGATGATTCGGGTTCATCCACTAAAAGCAAATCAAAATGATGAGCATTTTGAATTTTTTCAAGTAGATTAAATTCTGACCTTTCTCCACCTGATATTTCTGCATCAAATTCATTCAATATCCGATAACTGACATCTACAAAATATTTATAAAATTCAGTCTCTGGTATCCGCTCCATTTTCTTTAGTTCATCCAAATATTGAATAGGAGAATCGTATAGTGGATAAGCAATACTGAAAGCGGTTTGTTGAATGCCGCTTTTGTTTTTTAGCTCTTGTGCTCCGTTAAATCTTCTCGTTGATGCTACAATCTTAAACCTACGAACATCTGTTTGTTCAATTACTTTTTCTCTCTTAATTTGAGTTGCGATATTTTCAAACTTCCTTAGCTTATCATTTTCAAGAAGAATCGTATAGAAGTCAACATCTTTAATATGTTCTGATGCTGTAGATGATTGCAACTCCTTTTGAATATTAACAACAAGAGAATTTACCCACCTTACTTTCAAGTTTTTCTCTTGCACTTCTTCATATTTTTTCATTAAATCAACAACTAACTCTTGCAACACCTTTTTAGAAATGCGGCTATCTATTAGAGTTCTGTATTGTGTATTCTCAATAAGTAATTCGGTTGCAGTTACTAATTGCTTTAATGTATCGTTGCTTGTTTCAATGAACTTGCTCTCATTAAACAGAGTGCATTTTGAGTAAACATCTTTTTTCTCTTCTTCTGCTGCAACCTTTAACAGAGAGGTTAAGTAACTTTCAATTCGTTTTTCATTTTCTTTTCTGTCAATTTTTGAAACATCTTCTACAACTTCTTTGAACTCTTTTAAAAATTGTTCTGAAACACTGCTTTGTTTAGTAGTAAGCAATTCATCAAATTTCTTTTTGTCTCTTTCTTCATCCGTTTCCAATAGCTCAAATTGCTTGATGTGTTTGACATTGTCATACATAGCAGAAATTGTTTTAAGTGTAAAGGTTTTGCCTGATGACCTTTCACCTAAAATTACATTTAAACCTGTTGAAAGTTTTTGACCATTTTCAAAAATCTGAAAGAACCGATGTCCTTCTGTGTGATGTAGAAAAACTTTGTGTTTGTCCATTAAGCACGTTTTTATTGCTCTTAATGAAGTGTCATCAATATCAATAAATGTTTGGCGTGGTGAGAATGCAGTCATATGGTCTGTAAATCTCAAATCACTAAATAATACAGGAATTAGGCTGTTGGCATCTTTCAAACAATATTTGAATTTTTTTGCACTGGTTACTTCTCCTGATGTAATATGCGGCTTTAGTTGTTCTATAATTTCAGGTCGAATAATCGGAGTTTTGTCATAATGCGGAATCAAAAGATATCTGCTTAGGTCAACGAAGATTTCTTTTAGCTTTTGAACTGAAATAAATTCTGATTCATTTGTAATTAGACTTTCAATTTGGTTGCAATTTGCTTCAAAGTCTTCGAGTTCCGAATTTTCTGAAATCAAAAGCAAATGACCTTTCTCTAAATTTATTTCTATTCCTGGCAAAACTTTTATTCCAAGTTCTGCTGAAATCTGATTGAATTGAGGTAAATCAAATAAGTTGTGATTGGTAACAGCGATGCAATCAATAGCTAACTTTTCAACATACTCTTTTAGCTTTGGAAGGCTAAATATAAATGCTGAATCACTGTATTGTGATGGCTTTGTATGTAGATGTAGGTCTATCTTTTTCATACTGCAACCGCTTTTTCAGTTTTCAATTCTCCTGCAAACGCCTTTTGCAAAATTGATTTTTTCAGTTCTTCTAAATCATCAATTTTTCTTTGGTAAATTCCTTCAAGTCTTTTGGATTCGTTCAATACGATTTCAATTTCCATTACAATTCTTTCCTGTTCTTTTAAACTTGGACAAGGAATTTTTATGTCTTTCAAAATTTTTGCAGATGGAACATTTGGAATAGCTGCTCCACCCGAAAAATCAAAAATTATTTTTTGAAAAATACTGCTACGCAACCAATGCTTAATGAAGTGAACATTTACATTCTTCTTTGGAGTGAGCTTTAATAATGCTTGATTAATAATGCCTTTGGGAATACCATCAGGAACTACAGCAACTCGACCTAAAGTAACTCCTGAACAACTCATAATTATATCGCCTGGGAATACTTCAAATCGTTTCATTTCATTGAATTTTTCTTCATCAATGAAGTAACGTAATTGATTAAAATGGTCGTGTATGGCGTGTTTCTGTTCATAAACCACATAACCACTTTCTTTGAATACATTCTTTTTTAAGCTACCACCGAAAGGTCCACGAACAAAGTCGCAAAGTTCACCCCACTTTTTTGTTTCCCACTTCCCATTCTCAAACACCCCCTGCAAATAGCTTTCAAAAAGTTCTTTGGCGTTTTTGAGGTTTTGTTCGGCATTGGCTTTTGCCTTGGCAATGGCGGCAAAGGCTTCATCTAATATGGAAACAATACGTTGTTGTTCTTGGTAGGAAGGTAAAGGGACTTTTAATTTTTTTAATCCTGTATTTGATATATGTATTATCCCTGTTGCTCCTGTTATGTATCTATCTAATTGGTCATATGCAGAAAATGTATCAAAAAAATAAGGCAAATACTTTTTAGCAAAAAGACCTTGTTTGGGTCTAATTACATTAATGTCTCCACCCAAAATAACACCGTCCTCGTCAATTTCACGAGCAAGAAGCATATCTTTTTTTGAGGCAGTTGAGGTGCCAGGAACTAAAATATCTCCTTTTTTAGAGTAAAATGCTCCTGTCTTGTTTGTTCTTGAAAGTTCTCTATTTTCAATTAGAGCATTTTTATGCTTAGTGTATAACTCACCATATAAAATACATTTATACTTGCCTTCATCATACAAATCAGATTTTCTTAGTCCATTGCCTCTTTTCCATTCAATTGGCAAGTTAATTAGTTGTTCTTGCCTCATATCAGTTCCAAAATTGAGTTTAGTATTTCGGCACTTTCTTCATCCAATGCTTTCATTTCTTCCAAAATGGCTTGCGGTTGGCGTAGCGTTACTTCTTCTTTTTTATTCGGGTTCTTTACGCTTAAATCAAAGGTGCTTTGGTCAATGTCTTTTAAATTGACTGTCCAAGAGTTTTCGCTATCGGCAAAGGTTTTTTGCAGTTCAACAAATTCTGCCAAGTCGTTTTCATTGAGTGGGTTGGTTTTACCCAAATTGCGGTCGAGGTTTAACTGGTAATACCAAACGTTGCGTGTGGGTTTGCCTTTTTCAAAAAACAACACCACGGTTTTTACGCCTGCACCGGTAAAGGTGCCACCCGGCAAATCCAACACGGTATGCAGGTTGCAGTTTTCCAACAAGGTTTTGCGTATGGCAACCGTGGCATTGTCGGTATTGCTCAAAAAGGTGTTTTTAATGACCACACCTGCCTTGCCACCTGCTTTTAATATTTTAATGAAGTGCTGCAAAAAGAGCGAAGCGGTTTCGCCTGTTTTAATCGGGAAGTTTTGTTGCACTTCGGCACGTTCCTTTCCACCAAAAGGCGGATTGGCAAGCACTACATCATAGCGGTCTTTTTCCTGTATGTCGGCAAGGTTTTCGGCAAGTGTGTTGGTGTGTATGATGTTGGGAGCTTCCACACCGTGCAAAATCATATTCATAATGCCAATGATATAGGCCAATGATTTTTTCTCCTTGCCGTAAAAGGTTTTCTTTTGAAGCGTTGTGGTGTCTTTAGTTGAAAGTCCTTTTTTGTTCAGGAAGGCAAAGGCTTCGCATAAAAATCCCGCAGAGCCGCAGGCACCGTCATAAATTTTGTCGCCAATTTTTGGGGCTACCACTTTTACAATGGTCGTAATCAGCGGCCGGGGCGTGTAGTATTCGCCACCGTTTCGCCCGGCATTGCCCATGTTTTTTATTTTGTCTTCATACAGATGGCTCATTTCGTGCTTCTCTGCATGGGTGCGGAAACGCAACTGGTCAATGAGGTTAATGACTTCCCGGAGGTTGTAGCCGCTTTGCAAACGGTTTTTCAGTTCGCTGAAAATTTCGCCAATCTTGTATTCAATGGTGTCGGCACTTTCGGCACTGGTCTTAAACTTTTTGAGGTAAGGAAAGAGTTTGTTGTTTACAAAATCGGTGAGGTCGTCACCTGTCAATGCGTTGTGGTCAATCTTTCCGTTTTTCAGTTTGGGTGCAGCCCAGCTTGTCCATCGGAATTTTTTGTCAATAATGGGCGTGTAGGTTTTGCCTGTCAGTTCGGCTGCGGTGGCTCGGTCTTTCTCCAGGTCGTCCAAATATTTGAGAAACAAAATCCAGGAGGTTTGCTCCACATAGTCTAATTCACTGCCGCAACCTGCGTCTTTGTGAAGTATATCGTCAATATTTTTAAAGGTCTGCTCGAACATTATTTATGTCTGTTTTTATCAATTCGTAAAGTTATCATTCCTGTCGGTGCGATGGTAAAAAATGGCTCTTTTGGTTTTGCTGAAGGGACGGCTTGTGGGTTGGGCAAAACCAAATGTGCCATTTGTGCGGTGGCAATGAAAATTCAAAATATTTTGTGCGGTGGGAAAAAAATTAAAACACAGAAGGGTAGGCAATGAGTGTCGGCTTACTCGTTGTCCGTTTGTTATATCGTTTGTATGTCTGTGTTCTCCTGTCAAAATGGTTTACTTTTTTCTCAGTTTTTAGTCGTCTGTTTCTTGTTGTCGTGTCGTCTTTTACGCTTGCTGGTAACGGTTTGGCGCTTGGCGCAGTGGCGGATTTCGGAGCACAAAACTGTCAATACACCACAAAAGTTGATGCGAGGCAGAATGTTCAATTAACCACTTCACCCGCCATTGAGCCAAACGCCTGTTAGTGGCTGGCTTTCTTCTGTCATCCGAATAATGTTGCGTTTGATTGTTCAATTTTATTCGGTCTATTGTTCATTAATTTTTCAAATTCTGTGTAGTCGTCTTTGGATTTGATTACAAAGATTTGTGAAGTCTGTATTTTTTCTTCTTTTAATTCTGTGAATTTAGATAGTCCTTTTTTACCGTTAAGAATGATTTCTTTGTTTGCGTTATAAGTCGGCAGTTCAAAGTCGGACTGTATTGGATTGATAACGGCAATAGGTCTTTGTGTTTCGCAGAATGATTTAGTCGTAAAACGTGAACCCCCGTCCAACGAACTTTGGACTAAAATTAGACCGTAAGAAAGCCCTGCTTGTATTCTGCAAGATTTTACAATGGTAAAAGTGTCTTCCTTTTTATCTGGTGGCATTTCTGAAATTAGAAGTCCGCCACTTTCAATAGTCTTTTCAGCATTTTCCGCAGTCTTTTTGAGAAGTGTTTTTTTAGTATTGTAATTAAGTCCGCCTGCTAAAATGCCAATGACATTGCTATGAATTTGGTCGTTTGATTTAATTGAAAAATTGTCAACTCCTTCTGCAAGTCCGTTGCAAATCGTATATCTTGAATTTGCATAAAACACGCCAATTCTTTCAGATATTTTGATTGCGGTTTCGTTTGGTTCTCTTGTTCCGATAATGCAAACTATTTTATCATAGAGCAAATCAAGATTTCCCTTACAATAGATAACCGGGGGAGGGTCTTTGATTTCCTTTAGCAATGAGGGATAATCATCGCTAGTTAATCCAATTATTGTAATTCCTTCTTCTTTGCATTTGAAAATGATTTCCTTGGCTTTCTCAACCGCATCATAGATTGTGTCATCATCAAAGTTTTTGTTGTTGGAAGAAGTTATTTCTTTTATTTCCTTGTAAATATCTGATGATTCAAAACATTTATTTGACACTGCTTTTTTAATAAAAGCAGGGCCTATTTTATCTAATTCTAAAAGAGAAATAAGACCAATTATTTTGTTATTTTCTTTCATGTCAAGCTATATTTTCAGTATATCCGCAGCCTTGTCCGCCAAATTTTGCAGGTAGGCACGAATAAAATCTGTTTCCATCATTTCGTCTAATCTTAATTTTTAAAGGTTTGCCACATTGTGGACAAGCTTTGCTTACAACTGGAAGTATTAGATAAAACAAAGCTATGAATAATATCTTCTTAACTCCTTTGTTTCGAAGCTGTGTGCAAATTTCATTTGCTGTCGCAGATGAAGTAAATTGGTCATCTAAGACGATTATATTTTTGTTCTGTAATTCAATGCCTTCAACTGTGTGTAAGTTATTAGCTATAAAAGAACGTCTTGCTTCATAATTTGGTTGATTTCTTAAACTACCTGTTACGTTTTCATTCCACTCAAAAAGTTTAATTTTAGGAAAAGGGGAGTTCACTAAATCAAAAATTTCTTTCATTTTGTTTGGCGGATTTGTTGTTTTCTTATCTGATACGTAAGTAAAGTAATCCCATCTCAGATTTTGAAAACTTGCAACTTCGCTTAAATAATTTGATGTTGCCTGGGCTAATGAATTTAAAAAGGCTTCTGACCTATTAGGGTTGTCTATTTGGTAGTATTTATCTGCTCTTGCGTATTTATCACATTCTCCATCTTCTTGTCTTGCTAAGCAGCGAAATGTAGCAAAGCCATCAGAATATGGTCTATGTAGAAATTTTACAGCCTTTGATGAGTTTTGATTATGAAAAATAGCTTCAATAGCAAGCAGATTTTCTATTGGTCGTTGTATAATATTAAAAAGTTCGTCAAAGCTTTTAGCATAATATGTTGGACCCATTTTTATTGGCTTCCAATCTTGTCCAATACCATCTCTCTCTTCTATTGATGAAGCTTGGTAAAATTGCGTCAAAACAGTTCTAATATTAAGTCTTCTTCCTATTTCTATATCTAACCAACTATCTCCGACAATCATAAAATTGTCCTTTTCAGTAAAGAGATGAGCAATCTCTGGATTAGAGTTAATATAATTCAAAGTTTTTTCAACATTGGGCTTGTCCGTTAAGCTAATTGCAGGAATTTGAAAAATTTGTTGAGCAATTTTGTTTACATATTTAGGGTGGCTGTCTGAAAGGATAATTGGTTTGTGTCCTGCGTTTATTAAGTTTATTATGAATTGTTTCGCTCCCCTGAAAATTGGAATGTTCTCTATAACGGTTTCTTGAAGTCCGTCTTTGAACGGTTTAAATCGTTCGTGTGCTGTGTCCGTTAATGTTCCGTCAAGATCTATGAGTATTATCATTCAGTTGTCGTTTTTAAGCTTGCCACTAACTCATTTATACCCCTCACAAAACTGCGTCAACCCAACCGCTTTATGCTGGCTTTGCGCCATACGTGTAAGCTTCCGTCAGGTGTTCTCCTTCCGCATGGCCATCATCACCTTGTTGGCGAAAACAAAATCATCCACTTCTTTTACCCCACTGTGTGTAATGTTGTCTTTGCTGCCTTCCCATAGTTTATCGCCCTGGTAGAGAAACATAATGTTGTCGCCAATACCCATCACCGAGTTCATGTCGTGGGTTACTACAATGGTTGTTGTATCGTAGTCGGCTGTGAGCGCCTGGATGAGTTCATCAATTAAAATAGAGGTTTGCGGGTCAAGCCCCGAGTTGGGTTCATCGCAAAATAAATATTTAGGGCTGTTTACAATGGCGCGGGCAATGCCCACGCGTTTGCGCATACCCCCGCTAAGTTCGGATGGCATTTTTTTGTTGGCGTTCTGCAACCCAACACGGTTCAGCACAAGGTTTACCCGGTCTTGTTTTTCATCGCGTGGCATTACGGCCAGCATATCGAGCGGAAACCGCACGTTTTCTTCCACATTTTTTGAGTCGAAAAGCGCTCCGCCCTGAAAGAGCATACCTATCTCGCGCCTGATTTCGATTTTTTCGTGCCTGTTGCTTTCCGTAAAGTTCCGGTTATCAAAAAACACAAGTCCTTCATCGGGTTTTATTAACTCTACAATGCATTTCAGCAACACGCTTTTACCCGTGCCTGATGCACCGATGATAAGGTTAGTCCTGCCTTTTTCAAACACACCGCTAATGCTTCTAAGCACTTGCTTGTCGCCAAATGATTTTGAAATGTTCTGAATCTCAATCATGCCGGTGAAAGTAAAAGTTGCGCTAAAACATAATCGGCCAATAGCACCGCTATAACACTGGTAGTTACAGCCTTAGTGCTTGACATCCCTACTTCCAATGCCCCCCCTGTGGTGTAGTATCCTTTATATGAGGAGATGGAGGCGACTAAAAATCCAAATGTAATGGCTTTAATAAGCGCAAACGTAATGGTGAAATCGTTAAACAGGTATCGTATTCCGTAAACGTATTCCGTTGGTGCGAGGATGCCTGTAATCATGCCTACTAAGTAACCTCCCGTAAGGGCACACACGCCCGAAATTACCACTAACAATGGGTACATAAGTAGCGAAGCAATAATTTTCGGCAGCACTAAGTAATTAATAGAATTTATTCCCATCACCTCGATGGCGTCAATCTGTTCGGTAATGCGCATGGTGCCTAAGTTTCCCGACATGCTTGACCCAACTTTGCCGGCATAGACAATCGCCATTACTGTGGGGGCCAGTTCCAGCACGGTCATTTCGCGCACTACCTGCGATATTACGTATTTGGGAATATACGGAGCCACTAAGTTAAAGGCGGTTTGCACGGTTGACACCGCCCCGATAAACGTAGAAACAAGCACAAACAGCAGGATGGAATCGATGCCTATAAGCAGGCATTCGTCAATCACTAATTTATAGTGCGTTTTGAAGGATTCCCGGTTGGTAAAGAGGCGCCCGAGAAATATGAAGTATTTTCCGATTTCTTTCAGCAGGCCCATGCAGTATAAGGTGAGTAAATCAACATTCTTATGGTCTTATCACTATCTTGCCAAAGATACCAAAATATAACACTCCGGTTAATATGCGTAAATTATTAGTGATAACAGGGGGAACAAAGGGAATCGGGCGGGCTGTGATAGAAAAATTTGTCGCCTATGGGTTTGATATAGCCACTTGTGCCCGTAAAATGCCCGAACTGGAGATGCTGCGCGATTCGCTCACTGAAAAGGCTGATATCCATATTTTTAAGGCCGATGTTTCTGACAGACAGCAGGTAAAGGCTTTCTGCGATTTTGTAAACGGGCTGAACAGACCAGTAGATGTGCTGGTAAACAATGCCGGGTATTTTGTGCCGGGCGATATTTCCACTGAACAGGAGGGGGCCTTAGAGGCGATGATGGAGGCTAACCTGTATAGCGCCTACCACGTTACGCGCGGTTTTGTGCCGGGCATGAAAGACAATAAAAGCGGTCATATTTTTAATATCTGTTCCATAGCCAGTATTAAGGCTTATGCCAATGGAGGCTCTTACGCCATTACCAAATTTGCCCTGTTGGGGATGTCCAAATGCCTGCGCGAGGAACTTAAAGAATTTGGCATACGGGTAACGGCTGTTATGCCGGGCGCCACGCTTACGGCCAGTTGGGAGGGCGTGGATTTGCCCAATGACCGTTTTATGAAGGTTGAAGATGTAGCCGACCTGGTGTATGCCGCGTATGCACTTTCCAACCGCAGTGTGGTAGAGGAGGTCATAATCAGGCCGCAGTTGGGGGATATTTGATTTTTGACCTCTGAAAAAAGGGTAACTTTGCAATAAAATACGGCTTGTGAATCCTGAGATAACATCTATAAAACAATATTGTAACAGCTTGGTTAGTTATAGCCGGAGAAAATCCATTGAAGTTTCTATTGGCGATGTACCGATGGGCGGAAACAACCCCATTCGTATCCAATCCATGACTACCGTTGATACGATGGATACCCTTGGTTCTGTGGAGCAAACCATCCGTATGGTTGAAGCCGGTTGTGAATATGTGCGGATTACAGCACCCAGTATAAAAGAGGCGCAAAACCTCGAAGCAATAAAAAATGAGTTAAGAAAGCGCGGGTACACCGTTCCGCTTATTGCCGACATACACTTTACACCTAACGCTGCCGAACTTGCTGCGCGCATTGTGGAGAAGGTGCGTGTTAACCCAGGCAACTATGCGGATAAAAAACGATTTGAAACTATCGACTATACCGATAGCGCTTACCAGGAAGAATTGGAGCGCATACGCAAAAAGTTTACACCGCTTGTAAACATTTGTAAGGAGTATGGCACCGCCATGCGCATAGGCACTAATCACGGTTCGTTGTCCGACAGGATTATGAGCCGCTATGGCGATACGCCATTAGGCATGGTCGAGTCGGCACTTGAGTTTTTGCGTATTTGCGAAGATTTACAATTCTACAACATTGTACTTTCCATGAAAGCCAGCAACCCGCAGGTGATGGTGCAGGCGTATCGGTTGTTGGTACAAAAATTAGATGAAGAAGGATTGAAACCCTACCCGCTTCATTTGGGTGTAACCGAAGCAGGCGATGGCGAAGACGGAAGAATAAAATCGGCTGTTGGTATTGGCACATTGCTGGAAGACGGGCTGGGCGATACCGTTCGCGTTTCGTTAACGGAAGAACCGGAAGCGGAAGCACCCGTAGCGAAAACAATGGTCGACCGTTATGTTAACCGTTCAGGTCATGCCGCTATTGCGGATATTATCGAATCGCCTGTTAACCCGTTTGTGTATAACAGAAGACAAACACGCGAAGTCGGAAATTTCGGAGGGGGGCATCATGTTCCGCGTGTAATTGCCGACTTGAGTGAAATACAAATCAGCGAGTATAAAGATTTAAAATGCATCGGGCATTTTTATTTGCCCGAACCCGATAAGTGGCGCATGAACGACCAGGGCGCTGACTATGTATATACAGGCAGTAACCCAATTGCATTCATGCTTCCAAACGGGTTGAAAGAAATTCGTGATTATAGCGTGTGGCTGAAATCAGCTGATAAAGTGAACACACTGCCGTTGCTTACCAAACAAGAGCTCCTGGAAGCAGAAACACTGCATCCCGAAATAAATTTTGTTCGGTTCTGCATTAATGAGTTAAATGATTTATTGCTTACGCGATTAAAGAACACAAATAATCTTGTAGCTATTGTTTATAGCGATAATCAACATGCGATGGCAGAGTTGCGCAGGTTGTTTTTTGAACTTGTGCAACAAGGTGTTGATATTCCGGTTGTTATTCAACGTGTTTATCCTGTCGTTCCTGAAGATAATTTCCGGGTTTATGCTGCCACCGATGCCGGAGGATTATTCATTGATGGTTTCGGTGATGGCATTATGACAAGCGTTACCGGAATAGCTGACAAAGATGAACAACTTCGCTGGGCGGATGTTTGTAATAAAACTTCTTTTGGGATTTTACAGGCCACGCGCAACCGCATGTCGAAAACAGAATACATTTCGTGTCCGTCATGTGGCCGCACATTGTTCGATTTACAAGAAACAACCGCCATGATTCGCAAGCGCACCGACCACCTGAAAGGTGTAAAAATCGGGATTATGGGGTGCATTGTAAACGGCCCCGGAGAAATGGCAGACGCTGATTACGGATATGTTGGCTCCGGCCCCGGCCGCATTACGTTGTATCGTGGCAAGGAAGTGGTGAAGCGAAACGTTCCTTCCGTTAATGCAGTAGATGAATTGATTGGTTTGATTAAAGAGGATGGAAACTGGTTCCAGCCCGAAGTAGTTGAGGAAAGTATATGAGCAAAGATTCTAATATCCACGATGACAGAGAAGCCCGTGCCGGGCAGAGCAGTCGCTTGAAAGACTTCTTCAGTATGGGTGAAGTTTTTGGCTATTTTTTCAGAAAAAAAGACCCCTCACGCCCTAAGAACTTCAATATCAGGGCTATGCACATTATCAATAAAATAGCCATTCTTATGTTTTTGGTATGTCTGTTTGTCATTCTCAAGCGTTATTTCTTTGGTTATTAAATCGTTTTGCAGAACCCCTAAGTCAGCTTAAACGATCAAATAATTTGATAATCAGTAGGTTACATTTCAATCTTAATTCGGATTACTTCTGTTTAAAATCATTATTTTTGTCAGATTGCCATTAGCATGACCAGGGCTTTTCTTGTTTTAGTTGTAATTACCTTGCTTTTGAGTGCCTGCACCCAAAAGGTAATTTGCCCTGCCTATCAAAGTGCGTTTATTTACGATAAAGAAGCCCTTCGTCAGAAGTACAGTTATTTCAATGCCGATTCAACACCCAAGGTATTAACGGCCAGCAAGAACAAGTTTTTGATAGCCGAACCTACAACCTACAAAAAGAAAAACCGCAGCCTTCAAACAGTGGTCATGAAGCCGGTTAACCCGGTTGTACCGGATTCGATACTGATGGGCGATGAGGTATTGGCCGCAGATTTAGATAGAGCTGCCCGCTCGGTTATTGACAGCATCTACATTGTTGACATAGAGCCTGCCGATACAGTAGAGGCACAGCCAACCGAGTATGTGATTAGTATAGATCGTGAAGTGCGCGTATTGAAGCATACGTATCGCGATAGTGTTGTGTACGATTCGGTTAAAGGCCGCTATGATTTATATTATGTTCCCGGTGTTCCGGCCAGGCCTCAGTATAATGTAAAAGAGGTTGGGTTTAATGTTGAGCAGGATAATTATATGTGGTACCTGCGCGATATGCTTGTGTTGCCTGATGTGCGGTTAGCACAACAGATAGGAGCCGAGAAAGCGCGTGCTGCAGCAAAGAAAGAGAAGAAAGGATTTTTCAAGAATCTGTTCAAGAAGAAACCTAAGCCAACCGAAGAAGAGTCATCACAAAAACTCAAGTCGGCTGACATGGATGAATTTAATTTTGATGAGTTCGATGACGTGCCCCGTGATACTACCGCTACTACGGCTGCACCTGCAAAGAAGAAAGGATTTTTGAAGAACCTGTTTAAGAAAAAAGAAAAAGCGCCTAAGCAGAAAAAAGCCAAACCCGATGCCGATGAAGAGCCGGCTAAAAAAGAAGAAGAGGAAGAAGATGATGATGGGTTTTGAGGAGAGCGGTATTAATTAATCAAATAATGTAAGATTACCATGCTGGTCGGCAGGAGGCGTGGGCATAATCAGCGAAGGAACATCAAGTTTAACCTCGTTAATGCGTGGTGAAACCGGGTAGATGTTTAGCTTGTCGTCAGGGTAAGGAATAAATGTACTGAGTACTGTTGACTCGGAAACGGAAGGGTTCAGCCAAACGGCTTCCAATCTTTTATCTAAGATTAGCGGCATACGGTCGGTAATTTTGCTTACGGCATCATTGGCTGCCATTGTAATGATGGTAAACGTGTGTACCATCGCGCCACCTTCATCTTCAAATTCTTCCCATAATCCTGCAAACGAAAAAAGCGTTTCAACAGATGTAAACCGGTGTGGTATGGCGGTTTTCTTTCCTAATTTTTTCCAGGCATAAAAGCCATCAGCCGGAATAATACACCGATGGTTCAGCAGCATCTTTTTCAGCACCGGCCTTTCTACAATATTTTCCTGCCGGAGGTTTACAATGCGCTCACTAAGCGCTTTATTTCTTGCAAATTGCGGAGGCCGACCCCAATAGAATAGCGAAAGCCCTTGTGGGTTTGCGCTGGTGATTACCGGAAGCAGTTGTGTGGGCGCAGCATTATACCGGGGTTTATAAAACTCCGGTACATCGGCAGTGAAGCGTTCTGCTACTTCTGCTGCGGTTGCGGTTAAACTGTAACGTTCAATCATGGGGCCAATCACAAACAACATGGCCAAGGTAAGAAAAAAATCAATCAACCGCAGAGTGCGCGGAGAACCGCAGAGATGCCTTATTAGAAAATCCTTTGCGAAACTCAGCGGCCTTAGCGATTAAGTTTTAACCCGCTATAAACTTCAGCGCACGCTCTTCCGACCAGTAAATATTATTGCTATTAAATCGCGTAAAGCCTACATGTCCACCGTGTTGCGGGGTTTCAATTTTCAAAAAATCATGTCGGCTGAATTGCTCCACCGGAAAGCATTCCAGGCTTAGAAAAGGGTCGTTTTTCGCGTTTACCAGCAGGGTAGGAACGGAAATGCCGGGCATGTACTTCAGCGCACTTGATTGCTGATAGTAGTCGATTGCATTTTTAAAGCCATGCACCGGCCCGGTAAAATGGTCGTCAAACTCCATTAATGTTTTTACACGTTCAAGGCCGCTTATATCCAGCGCCTTAATGTATTGTGCTTTTTCTGTTACTTTTTTCTTCAGGCTTTTTAAAAAGCGGTTGGAGTACACCCGGTTTTCCGGCTTTGATATGCGCAGACAACTGGTATGCAAATCAATGGGCACGGAAAACGCAACAGCCTTTTTGATTAGTATTGAGCGCACCCGGTTTTCTCCGAGGTATTTAAGGGTAAGATTTCCGCCTAAGCTGAACCCCACTAAGTTTACCTCTTTATAGCCCAGGTTCAACGCATGTTCTATTACCGTATGTAAATCATCGGTTGCCCCGCTATGATAGAACCGTAACTGTTTGTTCATATCTTCGCTGCATCCGCGATAGTTCCATGTCAGCACATCAAACCCATTGGTAAAGAAAATGCGCGCCATGCCCTTAATGTAGGCGCGTTGCGTGTTGCCTTCCAGCCCGTGCGATATGATAACCAATTTTTGCAAACCTTGTTTTAACCAATCAAGGTCAAGGAAGTCATCATCGGGTGTGATAATGCGCTCGCGTTGATAGGGTTGGAGGTTAACACGCCTGAGTAGGGCAGGGTAAATTGTTTCAAGATGCGCGTTGAATAACAGGAATGGAGGGGAGTAGTTCAATTTTAGATTTTAGATTTTAGATTGTAGATTTTAGATTTTAGATTTTTGATTGAATAATTTTTTCCTGGATGTGTTAATGGAAGATACAATTATAGCCAGTAGTTCATTTCCCTCTTTTGCAAGAACAGCGGTTTTTAATTTTACATCAGGCTCTAATTCTGTAATTAATTCCAGGAAGTAGATTGATTCATCTGCCTCCTCTTCAACGATTTTGAGTTTATTGATAAAATCAGCCATTGACTTATCTTCTGATGTTACGCAAAACGATACCTGTCATTGCGAGCGGCAGCGAAGCAATTCCGTTTTACAGGGCAGAAATCGGGATTGCTTCGGTCGTTCCTCCCTCGCAATGACGTACTATTTATTGTTTTGCGTAACATCAGTTATCTTTTTGTTCGTGTTTTTAGTTCCTCTGATGTCATAGCCTTCGTGCAAAAATCTACAATCTACAATCTGCAATCAGTTTAAGGTGTGCCAGGTGATGCTCGCTATGCCAGGCATAGAGCGCAATAAGCCGGTCGAAGCGAACTTGTCTTTGTGTTTCAGGGTGAATAAACGCTTTGTTTAAATCTGTACCCGTAAGTGCGCGCAGCAGAACACACCATTTAGCATGAAGGGCTTTTATAATCGCCAGCGACAAAGCCGGATCAGCGTTTACCTCAGGTGTTTCAGCCCAGGCTTTTTCATTGTAAGTTTTAATTACAGGAGTTTCCTCTGTCAGCATCCATTTACAACGGATGTATGAATTCATGTGGCTGTCGGCCAAATGATGAATAACCTGGCGGGCTGTCCAGCCACCGGGCCGGTACGGTTGTTCAAGTTTTGCGGGTGTTAACGAATAGAGTACAGACTCTAATTTTTTTGGAAGCGCTTCAATTGTATCAATCAACGCTTTTATCTCTTCAGCGGTGTAGGTTTCTTTTGGAACGAATTTTCCAATTGGGTATTGACGATCAATGTCAGGCATGGGTTTCTTTTATTGCTTTTTCCTCCTTTTCTTTCATTTCTTTTTTTAGTTCCCGCTCTTTTTCCCGTTTTCGTTTTTCGCGGCTGCGTATGCGTATGTTCACCATCTCAATGAGTAATGAAAAAGCTACGGCAAAATAAATGTATCCTTTCGGGATTTCGTAGTGCAGCCCTTCCAGAAACAACATGAAGCCGATCAGGATGAGGAAGCCGAGCGCGAGCACTTCCATAGAGGGGTGCTTGTTGATGAACTCGCTGATCTTCCCGGCAAATATCATCATAATAGCGATGGAAATAATCACTGCAATGATCATGAGCGTTACCTGTTTGGTTAAGCCAACAGCCGTGAGAATTGAATCGAATGAGAAAATGATATCGATGAGGATGATTTGGAGGATGATGCCGGGAATGTTCACTTTTGGCTTCAAGGCCGGATTTGGCTCATCTTCTTCACCCTCTATTTCGTGGTTGATCTCGCGGGTACTTTTTGCAATAAGGAAAAGTCCGCCAAAACCGAGTATCAGGTCGCGGCCGCTGAAGCCGTGTTCGGGGTCAACAAACCGATGTAAGAATTCGGGCAAAATATCACCAACAGTAAAGAGCGGCTCCACAAAACCAATAACCCAGGTAATGCCCAGCAGCAGTACCACCCGCACGCCCATAGCCAGCATAAGGCCCATATTGCGTGTTTTAGCCCGTATTTCTACCGGCAGGCGGTTGGAGATAATGGAGATAAAAATGATGTTATCTATCCCCAATATGATCTCAAAGAAGGTAAGGGTTATGAGCGCCAACCAGGTTTCGGCATGTAAGAAAATTTCCATTCAAGAGGAATTTGAGCCTTAAAAATAGACGAAGTAGGGTATTCCTGCAACGGACAAACAAGTTTTAAAATTGTTAAGCTGTTTCGTAAGTACCTGGTTAACAGCAGGGTTTACAGATTCGAAATTGGATTCCGAATCTGTAAGGTTTTTACGTGCCGCCATATACTGTTTCGGTTTACTTTTCATGCACCACCATTACCTTTTTACGCACCACACCCTGCGGGGTGCTGAGTTGAAGGATGTAAAGCCCCGCAGCCAGCTCGCTGGTATCAATGGTTTTTTGTTGCTCACCGGCTGCAAAGCCATTGGTATGCACGGTGCGCCCGTGCGCATCTGCCAGGGTAACGGCAATGGAGGTCAGCGTTCTTTCAGGTAACACCACATTAACCTCGCGGTTGGCGGGGTTGGGGTATACCTGTATTTTACCGGCAAAGGAAGGGTCTTCGATAGAGGTGATAATACTGGGGTCAGGAATGTGACTAATATCCGGATTTAATAATTCTGCGGCCTGGTAAACCTCTTTAGTTACTTCATCCTGTATAAATGCCACAATAGCAATTTGACTGCGACTAAAGTTCGGGCTTTCGGGCTTCCAGGTGTAGGACTCCGTTAGCGGAGCATTGACCGGAACTGCCAATGGCCTGCCTGCTGCATTGGGCAGCATTTTCCGCACTACAAAATAGTTGTCTGTTTCAACTTCGCGCTCAATAATAACGGCATGTAAAACGGGCTTACCTGTTGGTATTTCACTGGTTGGGGTGGCTGGTGTAATGGAAACCTCGAATTGTAATTCTTCCGAAATAGTTTGAGGAAGTGTTGTAATGTCAATTTCAACAGGTGATGGAGCCAATGACCGCAATCCCCGGTATAAGCTATTCCAGGAACCGGTAAAGCTTCCGTTTGAATACCCGTCAATATAAGCACGAGGAACTAAACCCGTGCTGTTAGTAATGCCGTAAAATGCTGCACGGGCGCCTGGGTCTGCTGTATTTTCCAAATAGATATTATCCGTTCCCGGGAAGCCGATGTGGTATTGCAGTTTGGTTCCTTCGGTTGAAGGTATGTTTGTGAAGGTGTTGTTGTTTGTTCCGAAGGATTCTTGCGTAAAGTTTTCGATGAGCAAGTTACGGTTACGGGATTCGATAACAATATTTCGGAAGGCAAACCCTTCAAACGCTCCAACGGCAATTGGATTGGTGCCATCCGGGCCACTTGAAAATGCAATCCTGAATCTCGCTTTGGCTTTATTGGTAACAATATCTAAAGTGTGACGACCGGTCTTTATACTCAGATCAGTATCACCTGACCAACCAACAGGACTTGATCCGATATTACCCAATAGAAAACCGGTGGTATTGAACCAATCGAGGCCTGTATTTAAAGACCCTAATGATTCCCATGTTAACCCGCTGTCATTTGAATATTCTAATACAGCACCATCAACCCGGTCGCGTGTATTAACCAGGTAATCAATAGAAATAGAGGGGCGATTAATAGATGAAAAATTAATGCAAGGACTATTAACGTACGATTTTTCATTTTCCAGATAGACATTGTCAGCATTCGTTACCCATGCATCTGTTCCAAATTGGCTGAATAATGGTGTAGCAGGTTGCCCAAATTCCCACGTTGAGTTTCCTGCAACATCTTCGAGTCTCCAGTACCCTTGCCCGTTATCCCAATCACCCATTCTGTATGAAGTAGCAACATTGAGTGAATCAAGTATTCTTATAGTTTTGGTTTTTGAAGAATTACAACCAATGCCGGTGTAGGCTGTCACAGTAACATCATAAGTTTCAGCACTTCCTAAGAACAGATGTTTGGGGGATTGAAAAGTACCACCACCGGGCTCATCACCATCAAGATTACCAGGGCCGATTATAGGCGAGGAATCTCCGAAATCCCATTCAAATTGATCGACTTGGATATTTGGTACGGTAGCATTTAGCCTTGTTGAGTCGCCCCTGCAAATGAGTTCTGCGGTAAAGTCAGCAAATGGGTTTATTCCAACTACGACATTTGTATTAAAAGTATTTATGCAATTTCTATCGGAAGTTACTGTCAGGCCGATAGTATATTGAATATTGCCTGTATTAGGCCCATAATTATGAGTAACAATATTGTGATTGTGTATTATCGTGTCTTTAGTGCTTGTCACCCAATGATATTGGGCGTAGGGCACCCCGGAATCAGTAGGACCAATCAAACTAAATTCCTGATCTTCGCAAACGGTAGGAACAGAGAAAATAGCATTAGGAGCGGGTTTAATCTCAATGCTTGCTGGGATGGCATTCCCCTCACACCCTTTGTTTACCTGTGAAACATAAAATATTTGAATAGTTGGGGTCAACCCTGTTATACCGGGTGGTATAAACGTAAAATTTATATCATCCAGTAGTATATGTGTTGTTGGGTTGGCAACCGGATCCCGGTCGTACCATTTGGCGTTGGTAGCGTCACCATTTTTAATTGCATTAATTATTAATGGTGGCACTGTACCTCCAACAGGTACTTGGCAATATTCCGAATTGCTTACTAAGGGCGTACTTGGTTTGCCTATCCAGTTGAAATTTCGACTTACGCTGCTGGGGCATCCATTAAAATCGTTATAGGCCATGTTAATTGTAAGAGGCTTTTCACTTTCAATTACCCCCAAAAAGGACGAATGTCCCGGATTAAATTCGCTATTGTTTAAGCCCGAAAGCGCACCAGAATGGATGCCAGGGGTAATTGTAAAGTTAGTGACGCTATAACCTGGTTCTGAAATAGAGAGAGGTACGGGAGCAGACTCTACGCATATATTTTCATTTTCATTAATTCCTATAATACTAGGGGCTGGATCATTGTCCAGTAATCTAAATGCTTGGAAAGTTAAATAGGTTTCAACTCCAGACGAATTCTTTCCATACACAAGTAAATAAAAATCGTTTGTTGTGCTAGAACCATAGTTGGTTCTAATGACATTGAGATTTATGCTGTACGATACAGGCCGAACAACCGGCAAGCCTGTTTGAATATCGGTTACTGTTTGAACAGAGGTAACCGTAAGGGGGTTTGGTGTTCCACAAAAAGGAAATACGGGTGCTGCTTCCGTTATGCAATAATTGAAAGTTGTATGATCGTACCTATAAAATACAATTCGGGTGAATTGCCAGCCTGATGGAGGAAAAGCAGCAATACTATGAGTTAATGGCCCATCAGTAATTACATTTCTACAGTAAGACGGATCTAGACCAACAATAGCGTTCAAAGCAACTTTGAATTGTTCAGTGGCTTGGTCAGTGCACCCAAAAGCATTCGTGAAAGAATATACTATATCCCACTCACCAACCCCTGCATTTTGTGGATTGAAGTAGTAGTTTCCATCACTAAGTAAGGACACCCCCTGACCACTAAAAGTACCTCCAACGGGCAAACCATACAACTGATAGTTTCGGTTTTCAATTGTGTAATTAGTTCTAACAACTGTTTCACCAGGTGCCGGTTCAAAACTTGCTGTAGTAATTGGGTTTATAGTAATATCAACAAAGCCAGTTGCAGTATTCCCTGAATTATCTTCTACTTCAAGGATATACCGAATATCTGTTGTCGGGGAAACCGTTGGGCTTGAGTTGTTTGATGAATAACCAGCGGGATCAGATGTCCACCTGAATTGATAAAATCCCGTTCCGCCACTTACGGAACCGATTAATGTTGTGCTGCTCCCTATACAAACGGATGTTTCCGTTGCACTGACTGTTACTGAAAGAGGTGCAATAGTTAAGGTAAAAGGCGTATTACTTAATGTTCGGGTTGTGCAACCGGTTCTGGATACATCTATCCTGTAAGTATAATCTCCAATTACAGAAAGCGCTGGTGTTGTGGTCAGGGTCCGGTTTCCATTGTTCCCTGTTGTTGTTTGAGTGGTTGCCGTGTAGCCCCCTGGTGTTGAATTGGCAATAAGTGAATAGGTATAGTTGCTGCTTTGGGTATTCTGTATTTGAATATTAACACTTGTGTTTTGAGCAGGGGTTAATGTTGCGGGTATTACGGGTAAGCCCGTGTCAATTTGCGGATGAACCGTAATTGACCGGCTATTACTACTCATAAGAAAATTATCCTGATTCTGAACGGTTATCGGGCCTGTTCCTATCGGTGCATTTGTTGGAACAGTAAACGTAACTGACCCGCTAGTATACGCTGAAATATTACCCGGAGGGACCTGCACTCCATCGATAAATACAAATGGTTGGGTATTACCCGTTCCACCGGTTCCTGTAAAACGTGCCCCGGTTATTGTTTGTACATCTCCAATGCAGCGCGTTACCGCACCAGTTGGTGAAAGCGATGGCGCCAGTTCCGTATCAAAATCCCAACTGTTTTGCGGTATTCCTGTGAACACATTGCCTATCAGGTCTTCAAAAACCTGGTTCCCAATAATAATGTCATAATTGGTGTTGTCTTCCAGTGAGGCGCTTATAGTAAAGGTTACAACATTACCGGCAATGTTAATGTTGGCTTCAGCGATGGTCTCCACGATATTGTTCGCATCATCGTTATAGAGCACAATTCTTTTTGTGGCATCGCTTACATCATAATCACTTGTCAGCACAACAGGTTCACTGAAAGTAATGCTGAATTGGTTCAGCAACACTGAAACCCCTGTTGCGTTGTCTGAAGGTGTAGTTGATACAACAGCAGGAGGTGTGGCATCCACAAACGAATAATCTGTACCGGTAATGGTTAAGGCGCCCGGGGTTACCGGTGGACTGGTAAAGGTGATGTTGGCTTGTGTAAAGGAAGGTTGTATTGAAGGTGTAACGGCACTTACTGTTGATTCAACATTTACTACAACAAAGTAGTTGGTTGTACCTGCGCCTGAGAGTACATCGTTTATTCCGGTAAATTGTAGCTGAGTGCCAATTGTACCGGTGTTGATGCTGGCATCTCCACCAAAAGAAGTGTCAGCAGATTTGAATATTCTCGGGTTGAGGAACTTGCCGGTAGCTGTAGAGGTGAGCGAAACTGTAAGTGCGTTGAAAGTGGTTGGGCCGTTGGTAGTAATGGAGAAACCTAGTATAGCCTGGTTGGTTGAAGCGCTATTCAAAGGATTTGCAGCAATGTTACTGCCGGGTCCGGAAATTTGATTCAGTGTTACAACTAATGTTGTTATTGCAGAGGCTGTTGGTGCAGCGCCATTATTTAAGAAGTTATATGTTCCGGCATTACTTCCATTGTAATTAAAAGGAACTAATGCGTAATGGTAGGTTACTCCACCCTGTAAACCCGCATCGCTGTAGCTTGTTGCAGATGCATTTGTAGTTGTAACTAATGTTGCACCGTTCAACGGATTAGGAGGGGCAGCACCATCATTCAACCCACTTAGATTTACTGCACTGCCTGCATTTCGGTATAGCACGTAACCAACAGCATTACTTAAAGTATTTGCATCTTCAAATTCAAGGTCAATAGTTGTATTGCCGTTTAAGGTCGCTGTAAACGTTGCAGAATGCCCTCCCGGTTCAACAGAAAAAGTGAAATCACTTGCAGTTGGCTGCCCCCCGGTTTTATAATTGGAATTTCCACCACTACCCCCTGATCGTTGGTAAGAGTAGATGGAAAATTCATATTCTGTTTCGGGGTCAAGCCCTGTAACGGGTAATGAATTTGCACCTGCCGAATGGGATACAATGGCAGCAAAATTACCGTCCGTCCAGTCGGCATCGGCCGGAATCTCCGGGCCATCTGCAACAGTAACAAATGTTCCTCCGGGTAGTTCACGACCTACAATAAGGTAAAATTCTGGTAATGTAGCGCCTGTCGCCCCTGTCCATGCTACTGTTATTGCCGTACTGCTTGTTGCAGTAACAGAAAATCCTGTCGCGTGGTTGGTGGGTTCAGGTTGGGCCCAAGCACTTAGCGATAAAACCAAAATTAAAAGAATAAGAAAGTAAAGCCTTTTTACCATAGATTAATTCTTTAACTCACCGTTTGCGTCTGTTTTAATAAGAAAAATAGAGGGCACTCCCCCGATCACGTTCGTACCGCAAACAAGCAGCCCGTAATCGTCTGTTTCCCGGATGGTGCTTACGGTTTCACTGCCTGTGCCTCCAAAGGTTTTCATCCATATTAAATTTCCATTGAGGTCCACCTTTATCAATACAATGTCGTTTAACCCGTTTCCCTGTTGTGTGTTGGTAACATAATGCCCGGCTATTACAAACCCGCCATCGGAGGTTCCGGTTATGGCAGTTCCGTAATCCTGTATGGAGGAGGTTGTTTCGGTAGTTTCACCGCTGATGGCATCAAAATAGTTAACAGTGGTTTCGCGAATGTTTCCCTGGGAATCTGTCCGGAAGAAAATGATATTGGCATTTGTGCCGTTCGGGTTTGAGCGGGTACCGACCACGCCAAAACCAAGTCCTTGAAATTTAAAAGGTTGAATGTCATCTACCCGCAACGACTGCGAAAGCGGGGTATTTTCACCAATGCTGGTGTAGCGGGTAAATACAGAACCTTCTTTTACAACGGGAACGGAGGCATAGGAGAAATCAAAATTCTGCTGCTCCAACGCAATGGCACTTGCCCAGATCAGGTTTTCATTCAGGTGATGAATTGATTTTGCATTTTTATAGCTTCTTTCCAGTGCCGCATATTCTGTAAACGTTTCTGAGGTAAGGTTAGCATCGAATATTTCAATGTACGGCCGTTCCGGTGTATTAAGGGCTCCCTGGTATGAGCCAAGAACAACTATTTTTTCATCGGGTGTAATTGTTAATGTAACAGCTTTATAATCTGTAATGATGGCTTGCCCGCTTACATCAGCGCGATAAAAATTGTTGACTACATCAAGGTTGTTGTTGACGTGAAGCATACGGGCCTCGTATATATCAATGTTGCTGGTTTCAGGATCCTGCGGATTTACTTTTATGCGCTCTCCCACAACTAAGTAACCCTGATTATCAGGCAATGCTTTAATAGCATTGCCCGAACCACCGGGGAAGTATTGTATGGGTGTGGTGCGGTTGCCGCGTTTATCGGTTTTGAAGACCACTGTCAATACAGAGTCGCGGGTGATGGTCATGTTTCCGAGTACAATAAAGCCATCGGGTGTTAGTTCGGCAGCGGCTGCTTCAATACCCCTTATGCCACTATAGGTTTTAATGAACGTAGCGCGTGTGGTCAGTTCGGCATTCTCCATGCTCGTACATGCCGATATCAATAACAGGAAAAATAGTGGCAATCTGGATTTCATTTTCGGGATGTAAGTTTTTTAGGGTTGTGTTTATTGAATACAAATGAACCGGCCACCGACAGTGACGAGAGTTTAAAAACCGAATCGGCATAACCGTAATCTAATGCCAGCGATTGATTGGCATAAGCGGTTTCGGGCGTGCTCATGTTGTTTAACCCGTGCGCGTACCGTACTTCAAGCACAATAAATCCCGGGCCGGTAGGCCACTTGATACCAACTGCGGCTAATCCGCTTAGGTTAAGTTTAGTTCGCTCTAAGTGTTCACCGCGTTCGGGCACACCCGGCTCACCTTCCTTCTTTCGTTCAGCGGTGAGTTTGCTGTTAGCGAGATAATCGGTAGAGATACCTACTGCGATGTACGGATTGAATTTTGTGTTCAGGAATTTATACTCTAATGTTACGGGCAGGGAGATGGCTATCTGCGATTCAGCCCCCTCAAATTGATTGACGCGGCTCTCGCCTGTAAAGGGATCAAGAACAGCTTCCTTCTGGTTAATGCCGAAGCGTCTTTGCTGGAATAATAACTCTCCGTGCAGTGTCCATTTATCTTTTTGCTGAAACAACGTAACCGGTACATCTATTACTGCACCAAATTGAAAAGCAGCCTGCTCCTTATATTCGCTGTCTTCCGCTAATTCAATTACGGTAATGAGTTCGCTCACATTAGGCCGTGAGAAATTAACGCCAAGTCTTGCGCCTATGCGATAAACCGGCTCTTCGCGAAACGATTTGTACAGGGCAACAAATTCGGCAGGGTCAACGGCTTCATTAGGGCGGTAGTACGGATCGGCCTGTTTGAGTTTAAGCATGGTGTTGTCGGCCTTTTGCGGCTCTTCTAAGTAGATGTAACTCATACAAAGAATTTTGAGCGCTTCAACACGAAGTTGTTTGTCCTGCTTGCTGAACCCGCCTCTTTCAGGAGATTCAAGGCAGCCTTGCAGTTGCGATTCAATTTCGTGTAAGCGACCCTGTTCGTAGGTAGCGCGCGCCAACCGCAACGTTTGCGCACACTGGGCAAACACCCCGACAGATGAAGTAATCAATAAACCAATCAGTAGAAGTCTTTTCATATTCACGTATTAGTTTTTACTGTCAGGAATATTCGGACAAGTTTTTTCAAGTGTAAGGTCATCTCCCGCATAAATAACCCATTCATCTTCACTCATGTTGCGTTTGATGAATTCGCTGCACAGGATATTGGCCATAGAAGAAATCTTAGTTGGGTAGGCCCGGATACTTTCTTCGTCAAGAATGGTGCCCGCGCGCACACTCTGTCTGCTGCTTTGCAAGCCCACCATAATCTGTTCATCATCGGGCGAGAACGTGAGCGACCATACCCAATCGGAGTGATCTAACAACCGGATAGGGGGTTGGTTAAGCTCGTTGGTTTTCCATATCCGCACCGACCGGTCTTTGCTTGCCGAGGCAAAGAAGGTTGCACCATGATTGTACTTGATTTCTTCTATTGGCTCGTCATGCCCCGGAAGGTTACGTACCAATATTCCGTTTTGCACAATGCGCAACAACCCGGCTTCATTACCCACAATAATCAAGTTGTCTTTCGGATGCCAGGTGAGCGCTGTCAGGTGCCGGCCAAGATTACGAACTTCAGTTACTGCGTAGTTATTGGTAACATCCCATATATAGAGTGTTCCGTTATCGCCAGCGCCAGCTAATTTTTTACCGTCATCGCTCAGGCTGATGGCATTTATTTTTACCGGGGGTTTTATAACTTCTTTTGCCGTATTGAAGTCGGCTAATTTTATACTCATCCCACCGTTGTCGCGTGCATAAATTCCGTTGCCATCGGGTGTGAAGTGAACATCTTCAACGCTGTATCTGAATCCTGTAATTTTTTTGGGTTCCGCTTTCATATTGGAAAGGTCGTACAGTTCAACATAGTTGTTTTGTTCATTGAGGGTGTACAGCCCGGCTGCCACAAGTTTGGTTTCGTCCGGACTTATGTCCATACTATACACCTGGTAGTTGGCGCGTTTGGTTTTATCCACCAATATTTCCGGTTGCCACACACCTCTTACGTGCGTCCACCGGATAATCCGTCCATCGCTTCCGCCCGAATAAATATGTTCATCCTTGCCATGGGTAACCAGGGCGCGGGCATTACCGGCATCGTGCCCTTTTAAACTTTTGATGAGCGGATGCGGATCGGGCTTGCCGTTAGCATCAAGTTTGTTTTTCAAAGCGAAATACAGGCCATTGTAGATATCTGTATCAAAAGGGTAGCCGTCATGGGTTGTATTAAAGTTGTAAGCCTGCTGCGCCAACAAGGCTTCTAATTGCGGGTCGCTGGTCAGGGTTATGGATTGAAGGGCCATAGCTTTGCCTTGTGCAACGTAGCGTTTACTGGTTGCATCAGCACGGGCTATATTAGCTTTTTCCTCATTTTCCTTGGCTAATTTTTCGTTGTCTTTAGCTGTTTTTTCATTTTCCTGGGCGCGGAGTTTTTGTCTTTGCGCTTCTTCTTCCTGCTCTCGTGCAATCCGTTCGTTTTCCTCAGCTTTCAGGCGTTGTTGTTCTTCGGCAAGCTTTGCTTCTTCTGCTAACTTCTGTGCAGCAACTGCTTTATCACGCTCAGCATCGGCTTCAATTCGGGCAGCTATTGCGTCCTTTTCATTTTTTTCCGCTCTTTCTTTTTCTTTTAAAGCTTCTAATTTTTTATCATCAGCAATACCTTTTTGGATAAAAGCAAATACAAGAAATACTAATGCAACCACCGTTAACGCGCCAAACACCAATGCGGTAATTCTTGCCCGCTGAAGTTTACGCTTTTGTTGTATCTCGCGTATGCGCTGCTCCATTTCAAACTCTTTCCTTGAATACTCAAGGAAGATCATGGTGCGTTCAAAAGCGGGGTTGTAACGCTGCCCCCAAACCAAGGTAGGTTTATGTTTGGCTAACCAGTTAAGCGCAAGCTGCAAATCGGGCGGACGCCACAAGCCGGCTTTGCCCACCTGGTACATAGAGGCTGCCTCTGCCAATCGCAAATACATCTGCACGGCATCGGCTTCATCATCTACCCAGTTTTTCAACCTCACCCATATCCGCATGAGGCTTTCATGCGAAATATCTACCATAGATTTGGAAGTGACAGGCGTGCCGTGTGCAGGCGTTAACAGCGAACGACCCTGCTCGCGGAATTTTTCAATCACTTCGGCTACTTCTTCTTCGGGGCAACCTGCAATGGCGGCAATTTCATTCAGGCGTGTGGGCCTGCGTATGCCAAAATTCTCACCACGTTTTTCTGTAATGGCTTTAAACAGCACTTCGCAAATATGCTTTTGCGATTCGGTGAGTTCGTCATAGGCTTCGTTGGCGTGCATGCTCAACGCCTCCGACATGGTACCGATAGCCTCGTAATGTTTTAGGTCGAGCGGTTCTTCTTCATAATCGCGATAGCTTGACCAGTAACTCCAGGTGCGCATCAGCGCGTGTTGAAGAATGGGCAACTGATCGGGGTTATCGCCAAGATCATTTAACAGTTGTTGAACTAACCGAGGTGTAATGGTTGCTCCGCCAACGGCTACAGGCCCTTCAATGGCCCTGCGTTTCTGATCGCGTGTAAGCTGCGGAATGAGGTAGTGGCTGTCATTGATTTTGCGTGTTAGTTCGGGGAACTGCGCACAATCGCCAATAAAATCCGAACGCATGGTGATGGCTACGTAGATGGGAGCATCCGGGTAATTCACGGCCTCCATCAACAGGTTAACAAAGGCTAAGGTTTCGTTTACGGAATTCGGATCGGTACTGTCTTTAAAGCGGAAAAGTTCTTCAAACTGATCGACCAGAATCAGGTAGTTGACATCCGCTGATCTGCGCGATTGCTCAATGGCCTCTACTAACCCAAGTGAACTGCTTCGCAACAAGGTTGAGAAAATAGTACGCTTGATTTTTTGTTCTTCAACCTCGGCATCCTGGTATTCGGGGTTGCTCTTTAATAATGATTCGGCAAGGTTATCAATAGGGCCTGCACCGGGGCGGGTTACTACTACTTCCCAATTCGGGCTGGCATCGGTAAGGAAGCCTCCGTATAAAATGGGCAGCACACCACAATATATAAAGGAAGATTTACCGCTACCGGAAGGGCCGATAACACCTACAAACCGGTTTTTGGAAAGTTTGAGAAGCACTTCATCGCTCTGGCCTTCGCGGCCAAAGAAAAGATGACTCTCTTCAATTTTGAAGGGGCGCAAACCGGGAAACGGATTCAGTACCGATACCTTTTCGTCAACGTGTTGTGGCATGGCTTTAGGTATTATTTTTTCATCTATGAATAACGATTAACGAATTTTGATTTTTGAATATGTACCAGCTTTATCACGATTATTTTCGTATGCTGTTTTAATCATTTTACTTAGCTTAAGTATTAAACTCATCCAACAATGCTTTTATCGTTTTCTCCGTATCGCGCGGATCGGCCTGCACCAACCGCAGGTTCTGATTTTTAAATGCGTCAAGATTTAAGCCTGTGCCGGAATTGGTTAGCACGGCTTTTCCTTTTATTGGTTTTTTACGCCCGAACCCGGGCGCTTTCAACAGGTCAAGCACTTTCATGCGCACCCATTGATCGTTTACTTTTCCTTTATAGATAATGGCTGTGTCGAAGTTGCGCAGGTTGTTAATGTGCTTTTGACGAAGGTCAAGCAACTCACCTTCAAACGCAGGCATCAATACCTTGTAACCATTTTTTTCAATCGCTTCTATAATGGGTTTTATTTCCTGGTGATCAACGCGGTCGTGCACTAAGTAAACCGATTTGCCCCCGGTTTCATCCAACACCCTGTTCTCATCGGCATCAAGCAGTTCTTCGCGCATAATATTCTTGAAATCTTCCAAAGGCGTTTGAAGTATTTCTGCGCCTTCCTGTGCATCGGTGTCGCGTTTCAGGTTTTCAATAAAGGCACGTTGCCGATCGCTTGCGTTAACAAGCACCGGTGAAATCCAGATGAGGCGCGCAAACTGTTCTTTGCCTACCCGCTGACTTTTTTCGGCAGCCAGCCGGTTTTGCAAATCAACAATCGACTGATCCGATCCATCGGGTATTTCACCATAAGCAGCGCCAACCAGGTGAATGGAAAGGCTGGCTTCTTCCAGGTCGCGTTTTACAATTTTCTCCAGGTCGTGAATGTTGCCCGGCAGCGTTTGGTTTGGCGTAACAATATATCCGTGTCGCAGCAACTCACGCTTGATGATGTTTCGTTGCACGGACAGATCGTGCCCGGTTTCGGCTAAGTAAATAGTTTTGCGTTTGTAGATGTTCTTGACTTCGCCTTTTGTTTCGGTTCCTTTTAACTGGAGCAGCGTATCGTAAATATCGTAAGCGAGATCAACCATCTTCATCCAGTATTGCCGTTCAGCTTCCGAGCTGAAGTAGTCGGTGTATTCGCGCACTTCACCGGTTTCTGAATCGAGTTGATACATTTCGTACCCGATAAGTTCGCGCAAACGTGGCGGTTGTTCCTGAACGGAAAGCGGATGTTTGAACACCTTGAAAACACGGTTTCTGTTTTTACCGCTGGCTTCGGCAGCCTGGTAAAAGGTTTCAAGGTTATCAAGGCATTGCCCGGATTTAATAAAATCGGGCGAGAGTATGTTGATTAATGTGGCGGCATTATCAAGCTTTGGCGATGTCATGCTATCATGTTCGCTTTTAAGCATGATGTTGGGCTTTGAACCCAACACCTGGGTAAGCATAAGGTCGAGGAACTTTTTAAATTGGGTTACCCAACCGGCCTGGCCGTCAGCAGTTTCGTTGTCTTTATCCGGGTAAGTGATCAGTACGTCTATTTCCAGGTTCATAATGTAAATAAATTCAAGAGTTTTGGTTTAACGTTGTTGTTCAGGTTCGGTTATAGCTTTTTCATTTTCGGTAGCGTTTCTGATAATTTTTTCTACCATTTCATGATGGTTGGCAATCACAAAATAGAAATCCATTAAATCAATCCGGAATACAACCGAGCGTTCTGCCGCCTCTACTGTATTCAGGTTGTATCCGTTCCTGTTTATGCTGAATAAATCGCCATACACATCTCCGGGTTTTAAGGTTATCCGGGTTATATCGTTTTCTTTCAGGTAAACTTTGCCATGCGCTACGATAAACACGGGGTTACTCTGTTCGCTGATTGTAAAGCGGAGTTTTTCGTCACGCTGCAAATCATACGACTGGATTTTATCGAACAGGTGCGCCAACAATACACCACTGATGCCATTGAATTCGGGCAGTTGTTTAAGGAACATGATCATTTCAATGCCTAAGAAAAATCCGTCATTCAGTCCGTCAAGCAACTGGTTGTTTTCAATAGCTGAATCGAGATAGCGCTTGTCGCGATGGGGCAAACGTTCGGAGATGGTATGGTATGTATTCTTGTTTTTATTGTAGATAACCCAGGCGGCTGTTTCCTGAAGCAGTTTATCACGGTTGAACATCTGCGCAATCAGTCCGCGACTTACGCGGAACCTGTTCAGATAAGCTGACGTGTACACAGCACAAACTTTTGTCCATCGGTTGTTCAGGTTAAAGTCGCGGTTCAGTATGAAGTTTATTACCTGTATAGGATTATAATTTTCTCTCGGAAAATAGGGTTGCAGCAACTCTAACTTTCTTGACATGGGAATATCGTCATACAAAGGGAAGAGTTTAGGTTTCAGATCGGGATCAACGAATAAGTCCATCAGCTCAATGGCATAAGCTACACCATTAGGATCACCGGAGTCGATATTTTCGCGCACTAACTGAATGGCTTCCGGATCATACAGAATAGAAAGCAGCATGGTGATCTGGTCGTTGTTGATGCGGATTTCCTCGCGAAGTGCGCTGCGCAATAACCGGAAGGTGTCCGTTTGCGGAAGTTCATGAAGCGCAGCCTGGTTCCAGATATTTTTTCCGATCTCGGCATCAAGTAAATCCATTACCTGGTTGGCCTGCCTGCCTGTGGCACGATAGTTTACATACCGGAGCGAATAGAGAATCTGGTTTACAATCCGTTTATCGGGGTAGTCGGCTTTTTTCCATAGCAAGTCGAGTGCGGCATCGCCTCCTATGCGGCCAACAATTTGTACAAGCCGCAGCATAACCACATCGTTTTGCCCCGATTTGTGAAAGGCTGTATCAAGAACGGGTAATACTGGTTCACCGGCTTCAATAAGCGCGGCAGTTGCCTGATGGCAATATGAAGATGACGAAAGCAACTCGATCAGCGTAGGCCAGGTTTCCGGTCGTTTAACTTTTCGGGCGGTTTTTAATGCTTCGTGGCGCACGTTGTAATCAACATCGCGAAGCAATTCAAGTAAAATAAAAATGGTGCGCTGACTGATAAGCTTACGCAGCAGTTTGGCGGCCAGCATACGGTCAGCAGCTTTAACAGACTTGCTTAGTTTCATCAGGTTTTCGGGCGGTATGGAAAGCAGGTCGCTATCCTCGGTTGCGCCTTGCGCCTGCGAGGCTAAGGTACGGATGTCGTTGTCTTTTGAGGGATCTTTATCAAGGCCAAGCTGTTGAATTTTTTCGTTGGCGAATGTTCTTACCTGTGTGTGGCTGCTGTTTGCTAATGTAATGATGGCGTTTTCAAAAAGTGCCGGTTCAATTTTCTCCATAAACCGCAAGCCGAACAATACTTTATCTTCTGCCGAACTTGTTATTTCTCTTTCTAATACGCGGTCAACCGTAAACTCCTGTTCGATGGTGTGTTCAACGTTGGCTTTGTTTTTAATGAGGGTACTGCGCAGGGTTTTCCGGTAATTGGTGTACATACGTGTACCTACAAAATACCACAGTGCAACAATAGGAATGGTAAATAAGGTAATATGCAACAGGTTGAATACATGTACCCGATTGATGAGGTAAATCAATCCCCCGGCAATCATAGTACCGAGAGCTGCTGCTATACCTTCAATTTTTGTTTGCACGTCAATTTTGATGTTTGAGTCAATAGGAAGTTGGTATAGCTTGAACGCAGGTTCGTCAAACGCTTCTTTTGCTGCGCCTATAATGAGTAAACTCATGGCAACCATCACAAAGAATATCGTAAAGGAGGGGCTATCTTGTGTGTAGCCGAAGGCCCAACCTATGATCAGGGCTGCCACGGTAAATATGCCGATCATGGCGGGGTTGATGAGAATAGCCACACGAAGACCGTAATCCTGCAATACTCTTTCGGAGGTTAGGGTATCGGCAAGGAAGGCGAAAATTACTACGGTAGCCTCAAACAAGGCGAGGAAAGTGGCAAGCTGCTCCGGTTTCAGACGTTGCGTTGAAACACTTAAAAAAGAATACTGTACGAAATTTAAGGCGATGATAGATACAATAATAAAGACGGACAGGAGTATGAGGTAGCGGCTTTTAAAGAAGTTTGGTATGGCTATTTTAATGTTTGTTTCACGTTCTTTTGCCAGCGACCACTGCTCGCCACCAAATTTTGCCGAAAGCACAATGAATAATACGGTAAAGATTATAATGCTCACCAGGCTTATGGTATAAAGCGATTCAGCCTGCTCGGTTTCGTTATCGCCCAGCGAGGGCAACACCACCGGTATAAGAAAGAAGGAAATTACCGAGGCTACCAAAGCGCCCTGGTCAACCGTGCCCACTAATCGCTTGGATTGCCGCACATTAAAAAACCGGTTGAATGTTCCCCAAAAAACCAGTAAAACAATCAGGGTAAACGGAACAAGTTGCGTAAAGCCGTAATAATAAATGGTGTTTATATCCTCAACATACAGACGCCCATATTCGATGGCTGCCGTAATTACCGTAACCACCAACAGGCTTAAAATAGCCAGGAACCGAAACGATATTTTTCGTTGCAAAAAATTATAGGCGATGGTAGCCACAAGTCCAAAAGCCCCGCCAATGGCAAAAGCCCCTGGCAGATCGTTTTGTTCATCGAAGTTGTTCAGAAACAGGGTTTGGGCGGCAACTGTAAAAGTGGCTAAAAAGGCTCCCATAAAGAAACTCGCAAGCAGCAGAAGGATTACCCTGCCTTCTTCGCCCTCCTGCATTCTTAGTGACTTGTGCAGTATTCCGGTTTTCACAATCGGTATTCTTTATAATTTTTTATAGTTGGTGTAATCTGCAAGCGGACAGAACATTACGATCCGGCTGCCTTCTCCTGTCGTTTTCTTCTATGAGCATCGTAATAGTCCGGCTAATCTACTTAAAATTCGGTACATTCTGGTGTAATTCCTAAAGCCTTGCAATTTTTTCGTAATCCTACCTTTAGCATTACTTACCTCAAGTAAAGGTTTAATCTTTTTGAATGGCTTTTTGCCCACCCTTTCCGCGTTCATTAAGCAACTGACAATCAGGCTAATTTTGCTGTATTTCTTCGCACTTGTAAGGTTGAGCGGAAAAATGAACGTTTTGCACTCGCGTATGGTCGTAGCATTGCATAAAAAAACGAATCTCTAAATAATCATGAAAAGACTTCTTGTAGCCATTTTGGCCCTTATTTCCTTCATTTTGTTTGTAAACCGAGGCTATGCCCAGTCATCAAAGGCTGTAGCCGAAGCGGAAAAGTATTTTAACATCCGCAATTACGAGGAGGCGTTGCCACTGTTTGTGCAGGCCATCCAGGCCGGTGAGAAAGACCCCAATGTTCACTATAAAGCAGGGGTTTGCTATCAGAAATCCACTTCTACGGATGAGCAATTAAAAGCTATTGCTTACTTAGAATACGCCCTGAAAAACGGAGCAAAGGTGCCCGTTTCTACTTATTACGATCTGGGTATGCTTTATCAGCGCAATGAAGAACTGCAAAAAGCTATTGACGCTTACACCCAATTTAAAAAGGCGTCCGCAGCCGATAAAAAAGCTGTTGCCCTTGCCGATAAGGCCATTGGATCGTGCCATAATGCTGTGGCATTAATGTCGGTGCCGCGAAATGTTACGGTGAACAGTTTTGGCTTTGGCGTAAACACAACATACACGGAGTATAATCCGGTAGTGTCGGCTGATGAGAGTATCCTGGCGTTTACTGCGCTTCGCCCCAATACCGGTAAAACCCGTACAGGCGAAAAGTTTATTGAAGAAATTCTTATTTCATACAATACTTCCGGCACGTGGTCGCAGCCGGTAGTTGTTCCGGTTACGTCTGATTTTAATGTGGGCACAGCCGGTATTTCTGCCGATGGCCAGAAGATGATGATCTTTATGGGAAGTGCTACCGACCCCGGAAATATTTTTGTGATCAACAAAACCGGTGACACGTGGTCGAAGCCGACAATTTTTGCGTCAACGCTAAACAGCAAGCACCTCGAAACTACGGCCAGCATTACGCCCGATGGTAAAACCATTTATTTTGCCAGCGACCGTTTAGGCGGTATGGGCGGTATGGATATTTATAAGATTGAATTGCAGGCCAATGGCAACTGGAGCCAGCCCATCAACCTGGGGCCTACCATAAACACAAAAGATAACGAAGATGCTCCGTTCATTCACCCCGACCAGAAGACGTTGTTCTTTACTTCGGATGGACACAGCACTATGGGCGGTCGCGATATTTTCATGACGAAGTCTGTTAACAACAACTGGACAAAGCCTGAGAACCTTGGCTACCCGATAAACACAACAGCAAACGATAATTACTTTACGTTGATTGCCGATGGCACACGCGCTTATTTCTCTTCTGATCGTAAAGGAGGTCAGGGTGCGCAGGATATTTATTATATAGATATGCCCGAAGATGCCGCGAACATTCCGTTAACGATGATTAAAGGCCGCATTCTTAATGCCGACACCGGCAAGCCGATGCCCACTAAAATTTATGTGATCGATAACCAGACTAACAAGAAACTTGATTTTGTTTACGATCCCGATCCCGAAACCGGAAACTACCTGATCATTCTTCCCCCGGCACGCAATTATGATGTAATCATTGAGTCGGAAGGATTTTTACCCTACACCATCAATGTAAACGTTCCGAACCAGGATTACTTCTACGAATTGTTCCAGCAGATTAATCTTAAAACCATTAAACAGTTTGATGTGGTAGTAGGCCAGGAAGTTGAGGTGAAGAATGCATTTTATAACACCAATCAGGACTCAAAGGCCGACTTGCGTAAAACGCATGAAGCCAAGCTTGCACAAAGCGGTAATGTTGATGTGTATGATTTGATGATGGATATGTTAGCAGCCGGTGATGGTGAAGGTGTTGATTACGTGCTGGAACTGATTCATTTAACCAACACGATGGACCAGGTTAACTTTGATGACAGCAACCCTAATTTAGAAATAGCAACCCGTGTGTACTATTACGATGAAACGGATGAAGACAAGTTTGAGAAGAAAAATGTAGAGGGAAAAACCATTCTTTCATTGCCTACTTTTGAAGTATCGGAAGAAGCGCAGAAACAGAAAAACCAGTTGGCGAAGAAAGCGGGAACTTACGATAAGAGCGTGCTGGCAAAGCAATCCAAAATTTATTTTGATGTGGCAAAAAGCGATTTGAAAGCGCAGTACCATGCTTCGCTTGACGAACTGCTTGCCATCCTGAAAAAATATCCTGAGCTGGGTGTTGAAATTTCGGGCTTTGCTTCGCAGGAAGGCTCGGAAGAAATGAACCGTGAGCTATCAAACAAACGTGCCATTGAAGTGCTAAACTACCTGAACCACCGCGATATAGTAAGGAGAAGAATTGTAGCCAAAGGCTATGGCGCCACCAAAACCGAAACCAGCAAGGAAGAAGGAAGAAGGGTAGAAGTGAGGATTATTGATCTTCAGGCTGAGGGTTCTATTTAACAAGTCAGTAACGTTCACGCATATAAAAAACCTGTCGCAACCCGGCAGGTTTTTTTTGTGGTGTTGGTAGTGTAGATACCGTTATTTGATTTTGTATCCCACTGTCAAGCTATATCTTCTCATACAATACAAGCTAAGGCATCAACAGCGAACTATCGCCATAACTTAGAAACCGGTATTGGTTGACTAATGCTTCATCATAAATTTTTTTCCAGTCGTGGCCAACGAAGGCGGCTACCAATAGCATAAGTGTTGAGCCAGGCAAATGAAAGTTTGTAATCAGCCCGTTGCAAACACGAAACGTATAACCCGGTAAAATAAATATGGAAGTATGCCCGGTAAGTGTGGTTGCTTTGGTACTTTCCATAAGTTGCCTTACGGCTGATAAGGCTTCTGTCTTATCGGGAAGGTTTTTATACGGCTTGTAAGGGTCGCGCTGTTCAATGATGAAGTCCGCTTGTGGGTTATGCAGCAACTTAACGCCAAACCAATACAGGCTTTCCAGCGTGCGCATAGATGTTGTGCCTGCGGCCGTTATGAACCTGTCGTTTTCCAATAAAAAATCGATATTCTTTTTTGTAATAACGATTTGCTCCTGGTGCATAACATGGTCGGTAGCGTTTTCGGTTTTAACAGGTTGAAATGTTCCGGCACTTACATGCAGCGTTAGAAAATCGGTTTTAATTCCTTTGTGCTGCAACGCTTTCAGCACGTTATCCGTAAAGTGTAACCCGGCTGTTGGTGCGGCCACTGCGCCATTTGCTGTTGAGTATATGGTTTGATACCGCACTTCGTCTTCTTTGTCAACGTTGCGTTTAATATAAGGCGGAAGCGGAGTCAACCCCACTTGTGTAACAACTTCGCTGAACGATTTTTGTTTGGGCGTCCAGTTGAGCTCAACTATACCGGCATCACGATTAACGAGCCGTGCTGATAGTTTAATATCGCCAGCCTGTATAATCAGTTCACCTTCTTTCCAGCGTTTCAGGTTGCCAATGGTGCAGCGCCATCGGCAGGTTTCTGTGGTCTGCATAACCTCTGCCAGCAAGGGGGACGGGTATTCGGGTTGCAGTAAAAATATTTCTATACCGGCACCGGTATCTTTCCTGAACAACAGCCTCGCCTGGATTACACGGGTATTGTTGAAAAAGAGTGTTGCATTCTCCGGCAGATAGTCCGTCAGCGAGTTGAATTTTGTATGTGTGATGGTTTTGTTTTGATAAACAAGAAGTTTCGATTCGTCACGTTTCTCTAACGGAAAGTGCGCAATCCTCTCTTCCGGCAGCGTGTAGGTGTATTCTTTAATGGGTATTGACTGGTTCATACAGGGGCACAAAGATAAGTCTAAATATTTTTTCAGCATCTCTAAAAACTCCATCTCCCTTCTCCTTGTAGGAGAAGGGTAGGGGATGAGGTAATTAAAAGACAAGGTTTTTAGAGATGCTCTTTCTAAATTCGCCAGTGATTTACTACCATGAAACTACAAACCGATTACTTCAAACAAACCTTTCGTTTCAACTTCGATGCGCGCACCAGTCGCGGGCGCATGAAGGAAAAAATTTCATGGTTTGTGAAGGTGTGGAATGAAGATAACCCTACATGTATCGGGCTTGGCGAATGTGGCCCGTTACCCGGACTGAGTGTTGACGACAGGCCTGATTTTGAAGATGTTCTGAAAGATTGTCTTCAGAAACTTACCGATACAGACCAGCCCCTTGATTCAGTTATTCCTTCTGGGCTTCCTTCCATCCGGTTTGGTATTGAAACAGCGCTTCTTGATTTACAGCATGGAGGCCAGCGAATGATTTTTGATAACTCCTTCATTAAAGGAAAGCCAATTCCTATTAATGGGTTGGTATGGATGGGCGACCTGGATTCGATGCTGCAACAGGTTTCGTTGAAAATTGAAAAGGGTTTCCGGTGTATTAAGATAAAAGTAGGCGGGTTGAATTTTGAAAAAGAGTGCGACATTCTGCATTATATTCGCAGTAAATACTATCGCGAAAACATTACCATAAGGCTTGACGCGAATGGCGCATTTAAACCCGGTGAAGCATTATACAAACTAAATGAACTCGCGAAATACAATATTCATTCTATTGAACAGCCTGTAAAGCCGGGGCTGGATATTCTGCCAGCGCTTTGCCGCAAATCGCCCATACCCATAGCGTTAGATGAAGAACTGATTGGCGTTGAAACTGATTCGGATAAAATTGTGTTGCTGGAACGTATCAAGCCTGCGTTTATAATTTTAAAACCTACGCTTCATGGCGGGCTACAATCGTGCAAACAATGGATTAAAGTTGCTGAAGAACGACAAATCGGCTGGTGGATGACGTCAGCGTTAGAGTCGAACATAGGGCTTAACGCGATTTGCCAGTTTACAGCAAATTACCCGGTTGCGCTCCCGCACGGACTTGGAACAGGGCAACTCTACGATGATAATGTTGATTCACCGCTCACGGTTTCGCAAGGCGAGATTTATTATGATGTGCGAAAAATGTGGGGGCTTGATAACCTGAATCACTCACGCTTAACATAAACACCATTGAAACTACACCCGCTTTCATGCAGTGTGCAATGACCAACCTCTTGCAAGCGTATGGATTGCCGGGTGAGGTTAAATAAAAATTCCATGCGGCAATCGAGGTTATCCGAAAAGCCTGCATATTCCGTTTCTGTATAAACGCCAATTCCAATATCGCCTTCGGCCTGACCGGTGCAGTTATTTTGTTTTACCGATAAGGAGAACGAAAGGTCATTTCCGCTTGGAATAATTTCGAGTATGGCCGTAAAGCCTGTTGTATTGCTTTCGTGCAGGTACACGCCATAGAGCGGCTTGATGTCATAATCGTGATGCAGCATAAGGGCATCATCCGGTTTTACCGGTGCTGATTCTGTTGGTTGTTCGTCTTGTGGTTGCTCTTGCGCCTTATCCTGCCGGCTGCACGAAACGGCAATTGCGAAGATTAAGAATACAGGTACAAGGGTTTTTATAAAGATGCGAATGAGTTTCATGGTGTAATGGGTTTGTGTCCAAAGTAGTCAAATTCGACTACTTTAAAGTTAGGGTTGTTTAATCTTAATCGGTATTCGTTAAACCATAAAACAATACCGGTTTGCCTTCAATCTCTCTTTCTTCAATAAGGTTAAAAGCCAATTACTTTCTTCTTCCTAATCCGTAAAATAAAATTGAAAGCCCGCCAAGTATTGGTCCGTATGTAAGTGAAAAATAATCCCCCATTTCAATGAGTCCGGTATAAGTTCCTATTGTAAAGTAATCTACAATCTTTGCTCTTTCCATAATTCAACAGATCAGTCAGTTATCACTCACCGCCAATAGCCTTAACCAACAACGCACTAAGCTCGGCATTATCCTGGAGTGCGCGCTTCAAGGCATCTTTCAGGAAATTAGGAATTTTTTCGCCTTGTGCAGATTTGGATTTTGCTTCTGCAATCATTTCCAATAGCGTATTCTTGTCAGCAAGGTCGGCTTCGCGCACGTTGGATTCAAGTTCGCTCCAGCGATTAACAGCCTCAACGGTTTTTGCCGGTGTTTCTGTTTCAATTTCAATTGCTTTTGTTGAGGTCTTGTCGATAATGCAGGTGTTGTAACGCTCCAGTATAGTATCGAGGTTGTTTCTGCCGAGGTTGCCTTCCTCAATGTCTGCTACCAACACGGGGCATTGCTGCATGAAATCAGTCATTTTTCTTTTAAACCCGAGTGTAGGAACTTCCATGCCACTGCCATCAATTTTGTGCAGGTAGCGTCCGTTCCAGGCTGTTTGTTTGTCGAGTTGAAACGCATACAGACTTAGGTATCCCCCGGAAAGGAGTTTCATATATGTGTACTGATTGCTTGTGCGGATGAGGTGATACATTTCTCCGTCAACCTGGAAAGCTTTTACCGAGAGCATGGTGTAGGTTGTTTTTCGCTTTTGCCCTGCGGGTTCGAGTTGCACGCTTTGTTCAGCGCTATACGAGAGGTGCTTTACTTTTCCGTACAGCGTATCGCCTTTGGTTAAAACAAGGTAGTCTTGCTGGCCGCTTGCTACCGAATAACACAGCACACAAATCAGTATTAAGAATACCTGTATCATGCTCATATTTCTCATACGCATTTCTTTTAGAATTCAATCCGAAAGATAATCTTCCAAACTAAAATTCGGGAAATGCAGGTGATAAATTTATGGTCATCTCTAAAAACATGCTTTTAATTACCTCAACCCCTTGAGGTTGTCTCAAAAGTCAAAGAAAGGAGCGAGTGTCATTCCGGTCTTGAGCCGGAATTCCATTTGGCACACTTCAAATCGAGATCGCGGAATAAATCCGCGATGACAGAAAGACTTTTGAGACAGCCTCCGAGGAGTTTTTAGAGATGTCCTTTATTTCTGTTTTAACCGGCCCGCTTCCTTTAGCGCACGTGCAACAATCCACTCTAACTGGCCGTTGGTGCTTCTGAATTCATCGCTGGCCCATTTTTCGACAGCTCTCAGTATTTCAGGGTCAAGGCGTAATACAAATGGTTTTTTTGCAGGCATTACTGTTCGTTAAAGCGGTTGTACAAAGCAATCATGGCCTCTTCTATTTCATCGGGTTTTTGTGTGCCCAGTCTGAGGCTCCGCCTGTTCGTAAAGTGAAGCATAAGCCCCATTCTTCCTTTTACGTTCAGGGTTTTTACGCCAAGACCATGCCGTATGCCATAGCCAAGTGTAAAATATTTTTTCACCTCCCAGTTTTTAATAGTTGCAGGAGATACTGTTTTCCAGGAAGGAATAATCGGGAAATAGCGGTAGTGAACACCATACCGGTCAATCTTTATTTCCAATTCCAGAGTGCTGAATAACCACGCTAAGCCAATACTCAAGGCCATACTGAACACAGAAAACATAACCAGGCCGGTATCGGACATAGGTTTGTTACCATACGGAATGCCTTTTACGAATTGCTCATAAATTTCAAGTATGCTGATGCCTGTAATGATGATACATGTTGATAGTATTACCATCCACAACCACCATTGCGTGAATTTTTGTGATTCGTAAAAATCAGGCTGTTTCATGGCATTAATGATTTAACGTTCCTGTATTTACAACCGGGCTTACGTCTTTATCGGCACACAACACAACCATCAGGTTGCTTACCATAGCGGCCTTACGTTCTTCGTCTAATTCAATAATCTGTTCTTTCGCTAAGTGATCAAGCGCCATCTGCACCATGCTCACCGCGCCCTCAACAATCTTGTAGCGTGCTGAAACTACGGCTGCGGCCTGCTGCCTGCGCAACATGGCGCTGGCAATTTCAGGCGCGTAGGCTAAGTAACCGATGCGTGCTTCTATGACATGAATGCCGGCTATCTCAAGACGATTGCGCAGGTTTTCTTCCAGCATGTGGTTTACATCATCATGGCCTGAACGCAAGGTTACTTCCGAATCATCTTCAAAATTATCATACGGATAAAGCCCCGCTAATTTGCGCACGGCCGAATCGCTCTGGATCTTTACAAAGTTTTCATAATTGTCAACTTCAAAGGCAGCTTTAAATGTGTCGCGAACCTGCCAAACGAGGATAACACCGATTTGAATAGGGTTGCCGACTTTATCGTTCACTTTTATTTTTTCGCTGTCGAAGTTACGGGCGCGCAGCGAAATGGCTTTTTTACCAAAAAACGGGTTAACCCAGTAAAATCCGTTTTTCTTCACCGTACCCTTGTAATCGCCAAACAGGACTAATACCCGCGAGGCATTCGGGTTGATGTAGAAAAAACCCGGGGTTAACAGTACGCCTAACATTAATGGCCAGACAAACACGGGGTTACGCATGGCAATCAGCGCCCCGATACTTACCGATAACAACAACAAAACAACAACCAGCATAATGTAGCCGGAAAGCGGAGTGTACTCTTTTTCGTGGTTCATAAGTATGATATTAAATTGATATTATAAAGATATTGTTTTAAATACTGATACGCAAATCCGTCCGGCAGGTTTCGGATTGGAAATAAATTTCTATTGCCGTTTATTTAGGGCTGATTTTTTACGCTTATGGTTCAATACAACCCCAAGGCCTGGATTGGCCTGATCTTTCATGCGTACAGCCGGTTTGTGATGAGAACCCTGAGGCCGGTACTTATTTTCATGGCCTTGTTTACGGGTGCGGTGTGCTATGTTATTCTTGAAATTGTGCACCCCGATAAAGATGAATTTACCAGCACCACAGCATTGCACTCGCTGCTGGGTATTGTATTAGGTCTTTTTTTGGTTTTTCGGATTAACAGCGCTTACGACCGCTGGTGGGGCGGAAGAATACTTTGGGGTTCGTTGGTAAACAGCACCCGAAATTTTGCGTTGAAGCTGAATGCTTATTTAGATAAAGACGATACAGAAAACCGCCAATGGTTCGCGAAAATGATTGGCAACTTTCCGTATGCTACCAAAGAGCACCTGCGAAAAGGCGTGCTGCTTTCAGAACTCGAATTGCCTGACGACAACTTTATAAACTTTTTAAATACAAAGAAACATAAGCCCAATGCTATTTCGGGTTTGTTGTATAACAAGGTAAATGAACTATACCGACAGGGAAAGATTACGAGTGACCAGTTTTTTGTGTTGGATAAAGAGCTTAAAGATTTTATTGATATTATGGGAGCATGCGAGCGCATAAAGAACACGCCCATTCCGTATTCGTACAGCATGTATATAAAGAAATTCGTGTTTATTTATATTATAACCTTGCCCTTCGGGTTTGTTACCACGTTCGGGTATGTAACTATTCCCACGGTGTTGCTGATTTCTTTTGTGTTGTTGAGCGTTGAACTTATTGCCGAAGAGATTGAAGACCCCTTCGGCCGCGACCCGATTGACCTGCCCACGGACGAACTCTCTGAAAAAATACGCGATAATGTTCGCGAGATTTTGAGTTAATATTACCAGAACAGGCTTACAATAAGGTAAATAATAATCAGTAAAATCATCACCCCGTACATAATCAGGTCAACCCGTACGTAAGGCTTAAATTCATGGTATAGTTCGCGCAGTTTTTTAAACATGATGGCCCAAAATTACAGAATTTGAATTTGTTTTACCGTGTAAGTTTGCTTTTACGGTTGCAGAATTGAATATTTCCTTTCACAAAACCCGATGATGCGTTCAGGATTGTTTGTTTTTCTCTTTTTTACCGGCACCGTGTTGGCGCAGGAGGTTTTAAACAACAATCCGCCTGCACTTTCGTGGTATAAAATCAACACACCCAATTTCAGGGTGCTGTACCCCGAAGGCTTTGAGTTGCAGGCGCAACGCATGGCCAATACACTCGAACACATTCGTGAGGCCGAGGCGCGTACATTGGGCGTAAACACAAAAAGAATTTCCGTTATTCTTCAAAATCAAAATGCCGTATCAAACGGATTTGTAAGCCTTATTCCAAGGCGGTCGGAGTTTTATGCCATGCCGCCACAGAATTACAATTTCACAGGCACTACCGAATGGTTAGACCAACTGGCTTCGCACGAATACCGCCACGTGGTGCAATTCGATAAGGCCAATCGCGGATTCAACAAACTGTTGTACTACGCTTTCGGGCCGGCAACATTAGCCGCTATGTCCGTTACGGCAGTGCCGCAATGGTTTTGGGAAGGCGATGCCGTAGTAGCCGAAACTGCGTTTACTTCGGGCGGGCGTGGTAAAATCCCAAACTTCGGCCTGGTGTTTCGCACCAATTTATTGGAAGACCGAAAATTCAATTATCATAAACAATACCTGCGTTCGTACAAACATAATATGCCCGACCATTACGTGCTCGGCTATCACATGGTGAGCTATCTGCGCAAGCGCACAGGCGACCCGTTTATTTGGGATAGGGTAACCAATCGTGCATGGAGTTGGCCGTTCATTCCTTTCACGTTTTCTAATGCCATTAAAAAAGAATCGGGGTTGTATGTAACGAAGCTGTACAACGAAATGGCTAACGACCTGACTCAGGAATGGCGCGAAGAAGTAAACGCACTCACGTTATCAACGTTTGAAACCGTGCCGCATAATCCCCGAAAAGGGTATACCAATTATTACTATCCGCAGGTTCTTAGCGAGAACAGAATCTTAGCCATGAAAAACGGTATTGGTGATATTGCTCAATTTGTTTTTCTTGAAAATGGTAGGGAAAGAAAATCGTTTATACCCGGCTTACTTAATGATGCCGGAATGCTTTCGGCTGTTGGCGATTTAGTAGTTTGGAATGAATACGGTTTTGACCCGCGCTGGCGTATGCGCACGTATTCGGTAATTAAAATGTATGATTTGAAGCAAAAGAAACTCCGTGTTGTATCGCGCAAAAGCCGGTATGCCGGTGCAGCGCTTTCGCCCGACCAGCGCAACATCGTAACGGTTGAAACCAATACTTCCTACAACACAACTGTAACCGTGCTGGATACGGCCGGGAATGTTCGTCAGCAATTTGCTAATCCGCAGCAAGCGTTTTATTCCATGCCACGCTGGTCGGCAGATGGTAACTCTATTGTTGCGTTGAAAACTGTTTCATCGCAACGAGCGGTTGTTGCTTTTGATGTTGCATCAGGCAATGAAAAAGAATTGATTTCCGCTTCCGCTGAAAACATTGGTCATCCGGTGCTTCATGGCGATTACCTTTTTTATAATTCCCCGATAAGCGGCATTGATAATATGTATGTGTTAATAATCAGTACGGGTGAACGTTTCCAGGTTACGTCTTCTAAATACGGAGCGTATAATCCGGCCTTGAGTGCCGATGGCAACACACTCTATTATAATGAGCAAACCCGCGATGGATTGGATGTAGTAAAAATTCCGGTTAACCCAACAACATGGAAGGACGTTGTTGCAAAGAAAAATCCGAAATCGTTTTTTGAAGTGATAACCGCGCAGGAAGGGCACCCCAACCTGTTCGACAGCATTCCGCAACAACAGTATGCGTCAAAAAAATATTCAAAGCTATCAGGTGTTATTAATCCGTATAGCTGGGGTGCGTATTTCAATACAGGTTTAACACAAGCCGATATTGGTATCTCATCGCAGGATGTGTTGAGCACCGTAACATTAAAGGCCGGATACCTTTATGATATAAATGAACAAACCGGGCTATGGCGTGCGGGCGTAAGTTACCAGGGGTTCTTCCCGATATTGGATGTGGATGTTACGTTTGGTAAAAGAGAATTGAACGAAGGAAATTTAACCTATGCAGATATTGTTGGAAACGATACTGTATCGGTTACAAAAAACCTTACCCTGAACTGGCAGGAAAAAAATATTGAAGCCGGATTGCGCTTGCCGCTAATTACAACAAACTCGCGCTATCACGGAAGTTTCACCATCGGCAATTTTATTGGTTACACCCAGGTTGAAGATTTTACCAATTCCATAACCGGTTCGGGCAGAATGGTAACGCCTGAAATTCCCGTGTACTGGATACGGAGTGTACCGGGTAACGGAAAATTGATTTACAATCATTTTCAGATGTCGGCTCATCGTTTGTTGAAGCAAAGCCGCAGAGATATTAACAGTAAATGGGGACAATCGTTTGTGTTGCATGGATACAGCACTCCGTTTGGAAGCGATTATAACGGCAGTCAGTTTTCTTTTTACACTACGTTGTATTTTCCAGGCTTGTTCAAACACCATTCTTTTTGGGGATATTGGGGATACCAGAAAACAAAACTTGAATTATTATCCAGAACGAACAGCAATAACGCTTACGCGGATAACGGATCATACATTTTCAGAAACCATATTCCGCTTCCGCGTGGGTTAGGAATTTCACGGTTTGAAGATTTTTATACCCTGTCAGGGAACTATACCTTCCCGGTGTGGTATCCTGATATTGCCATAGGGCCATTGGTAAATTTTCAGCGGGTACGTGCCAACGGGTTTGTTGATTATGGGTTTGGTCGTTCAGCCTTTCCGGGGATCGACCCCGTTTCCCGAACCTACCTTTCTGTTGGTGGCGAAATTCGTATCGATCTGAATGTGATGCGTTTACTCAACCAGTTCAACATTGGGTTCCGGTATTCATACGGCATCCAGCCGTCCGTTACCCGGTTTGAATTCCTGCTCGGAACTATCAACTTTTAACCGGAAAAGTCATTTGAATATCGGCTGTTTTAGCCCTATTTTTGGCCTCTTAACAACAAACTGGACTTTAAATTTTTAAACATACCATGGCAGAAATTGTACGCATGCCGAAAATGAGTGATACGATGACGGAAGGCGTTATCGCCAAATGGCACAAGAAAGTTGGGGATACGGTAAAGTCGGGCGAATTAATGGCCGAAATCGAAACGGATAAGGCTACCATGGACTACGAGTCTTTTAACGATGGCACTATCCTGTATGTGGGCGCCAAAGAGGGCGAAGCCGTAAAGGTGAACGATGTGCTGGCCATAGTAGGCAAGAAGGGCGAAGACTACAAGGCCCTGCTGGAAAGTGCAGGCGCGGCTGCCGGTAGTGGCGGAAGCAAGTCCGAAACGCCCAAAGAAGAAGTGAAAGTTGCTGAAAAAGCTATTGATACGTCCGGCATTAAAGCGGAAATCGTGCTGATGCCGAAAATGAGTGATACGATGGCGGAAGGCGTTATCGCGGCCTGGCATAAAAAAGTTGGCGATGCGGTGAAATCGGGCGAGTTGTTAGCCGAGATAGAAACCGACAAAGCCACGATGGAATATGAATCGTACAACACGGGCACATTGCTTTACATTGGTGCCGATGCCGGTAAGGCGGTGGCCGTTAATGGTGTGCTGGCTATTATTGGTGAAAAAGGTGCCGACTGGCAAACGTTGCTGAAAGCGCACGAAGCGAAATCAGCCGGTAGTGAAAAAGCCCCTGCCGCTGAACCAACCTCTGCTCAATCATCACAACCTCAACCCGCTAAGGCTTCGGTTTCTGTTCCGCAACCTGCACAAACAGGCAACGGAAGAATAAAGGCATCGCCACTTGCTAAAAAATTAGCGAAAGAAAGAGGATTGGATTTACGAAATGTTCAGGGAACAGGCGATTTTGGGAGGATAACCAAGCGCGATGTAGAAAACTTTAAAGGCGTTGGAAAAACTTCGTTTGTTTTGCCGGCCATAGTGGCGGAAGAAAGCTTTGAGGAAATTCCGGTTTCGCAAATGCGCAAAACCATTGCACGCAGGTTAGCCGAAAGTAAATTCACGGCTCCGCATTTCTACCTGACCATGGAGATTAACATGGACAAGGCTATTGATGCGCGTAAAAGCATCAATGAGATCAGCCCGGTTAAAGTTTCGTTCAACGACATTGTGCTGAAAGCTACGGCTATGGCGTTGCGTTTGCACCCCGATGTAAACGTGTCGTGGTTGGGTGATAAAATCCGCAAGAACAATCACGTGCATATTGGTGTGGCTGTGGCCGTGAAAGACGGTTTGGTTGTACCGGTTGTTCGCTTCGCGGATAACAAAACATTCTCGCACATTGCAGCCGAAGTAAAAGAGCTTGCACAAAAGGCACACGATAAGAAGTTACAACCCAGCGAATGGGAGGGAAGCACCTTCACCATTTCCAACCTGGGTATGTTTGGCATAGAACAATTTACCGCTATCATCAATCCGCCTGATGCCTGTATACTTGCCGTTGGCGGGATTAAAGAAACAGCCGTTGTGAAAAACGGACAACTTGTTCCAGGCAATGTAATGAAAGTAACCCTGTCGTGCGACCACCGTGCGGTAGATGGTGCTGTTGGCGCGGCCTTCCTGAAAACGCTGAAAGAATTGCTGGAAGACCCGATTAAGATTATGGCTCAACATATTTAAAAATTAAAACCTTCCTATGATTTTAAGCTTTAGGAAGATTTATCACACACATGACCAAGATTAAATCAACAACAGTTTTAGCTGTAAAGCACAACGGCAGTGTTTCTATTGGCGCTGACGGGCAAGCAACCATGAATAATTACGTGGCTAAAGGCAACGTAAAGAAAATCCGAAAACTTTTTGATGGAAAAGTAGTAACGGGTTTTGCCGGTTCAACGGCAGATGCGTTTACGCTGCTCGACCGCTTTGACGAAAAGCTTAATGCCTATGGCGGAAATTTAAAGCGTGCGGCTATTGAGCTGGCTAAAGACTGGCGCATGGATAGGTATTTACGAAGACTCGAAGCCATGCTGATTGCCGTGAATAAGGATGAAGTGCTTATCCTTTCCGGAACCGGTGATGTGCTGGAGCCTGAAAATGACGTGGCAGCTATTGGTTCGGGCGCCATGTACGCGCAGTCGGCTGCGCTTGCGTTAAAAAAACACGCCCCTCATTTATCGGCAGAAGAAATTGTGCGCGAAAGCCTGACCATTGCGGCTGACATTTGTATTTATACCAACCACAATTTGGTGATTGAGAAGCTGTGATCAGCTTTACAAAGCTCTGCGGAGTCTGTTCACACTTTTCAACTGCGTAAAGTCGTTACAGCCTTTTTAAAAATCCTTTCATCATCGCTTTTTTATCTTCGATATAACAAACGCAAATTTTCGCTCTCCATTTTCTGAGTTGAAATTTCATCATCGTTTATAAACGATTTAATGAGGTCGATTTTTTGATGAAAACCGGGTTGTGCAACGGCTACCCGTGTTACAGGCAGTGGTTATTTGTCTATTTCGCTTTTCCATTCGTGTTCAATATTTGTCATTAGTAAAGCGTTGTCAAATTTAACTGAACCTTTTGGAAAAATTTCTTCGTTTTCAAAAAAACTTGATTTTACATTCAAAACGTCAAGTGGTCTAACTTCCCATTTATACGCTTTTAATCTTAGTCCGTCAAACTTGTCTTTGTTTGGTGAATATCCAAGGTCGCCATTTTCAAAGAAGTCAGAAGCGTTGTTTAATGTTTCAAAAACTGATTTGTCGCTAAATAAATTTGTTTCAGTTGCGTCTATCAATATTTCGGTGTCGTCTGAACTTTTGAAGTCAATGTGATATTTTCCGTTATTTTCTTCCACGTTGAATTTTGCGTGATAATGTTTGCCCGGAAATATTCGTCCACCGACTAATGTATTTAATTTTAGAGAAGTGTCCCTGCGTGGAATGTAAACGCCTGATTTTGTTTCTCCGTTTTCGTCCCACTCAACAGCAATTCTGTGAGCACCGTTTTCAGAATTTACTCCAACAAAGTCAGGAAGTCCTTTGGGTTTTATGTTTTTTAGGCGGATTAGGCAAATTCCAACGATAGCTTTGTCCTTGTAGATTTTTGGTCTAAAAGGAAACGGAACAACTTTTTCAACTGCTTTTGGGTCAGCCGTAAAGTTGATTAAAATCCTTCTGTCAATATAGCCGTGTATAGTCGGAATTTTCATTGTTGTTGGGGTTTCCTACCATTGCCTGTAACGTTTTCGGGCTTTGCGTTCGGGCGGGTTTTGAAGCACAAAACTGTCAACCAGCACTGAACTTGAATAGAAGCACAAAGCTCCAAGTTTGCACGTTACCCCGCCTGACGCAAAACCCGTGTTAGTGGCTGGTGTTCTTATTTCGTCTTTATTGGTATCCATATTTCTTCTTCTGAATTCGGGTCGTTGTTTTTGTATTTGTCGCCCAAAACTTCAAAATGTGGTCTGTTGTCTAAAACATAGTCCGAACTTGGCAACCAAGTCCCAAATATGTATTGAAAAATACTTGGGTCGTTACTTGAACCTTTATAGTCAAACACTGCATAAAGTCCGCCTGCCAATAAAAATGTTTCCATTTCGCTTGGCACACTTTCAAAATTTGTTACTTCAACGGAAGCCCATTTTTCAAATTCGTTTGTTGGTTTGAAGTCCGCAAAATGTGTTGGTTTATAAACTTGCATTGAAATCAAATCGTTGGTTATGCTATTTGATATTTCTCTGCGTTTGGGCATAAAGTTCTGCCATAGTTCGCCTGTCCTGTTATTGGCTAAACTCATTGTAAGTCTTTTTCCGACTAATTTTTTTTCTTTTAGTGTTTCTATTCTTGGTGTCATTTTTCTATTTCTATATCGTATTTGTCTAAAAGTCCTGAAACGCCCAAAATAGAAAATTTTGCTTTCTTAATTCGGTTAATTTCTGGGTCAATGGAATAATTGTAAGAAGTTCTAAAGTCTGCTTTTTCAAGTGTCGTGTGGTCAAAAACTGCTTGTGTCAAATTACAATTATCAAAAATTGCACTTGTCAAATCGGCTTCTGTAAAGTCGGTTTCTTGTAACTGAGAATTTTTGAAAACCGTCTTTTTGATTTTTGTCTTGTAAAACGATGAATGATTGAGTTGGCAACCGTCAAATGAAAAAGAAAGTCCAAACTCGTTGCAAGTGTCAAAACGAAGCCCCAACATTTTGCAGTCTTTGAATTTTACGTCCCGAAACGCTGTCTTATTAAGTTTTACCAAACTTAAATTACAACCGTTAAATGTGCAGTCTATAAACCTAAACTCGGAAAAGTCGCTGTCCGCAAAGTCGCAACTGTTGAAAATGCAGTTTTCGTATTCGCCTTTTGTCGGCAAATCATTTCGGTCAAAAATTTTGTCTTGTATGTATGTTTCTGTCATTTGGAACGGTGTTTTTTTACACTTGCCACTAACGGTTAAGTATAAGCGTAGTGCGGGATTAGAAGCACTTCACTTTCGGCTTGGTGATATGTTTGTTAAAAGTCAATTCGTTTAAATTTAGCACTTTCGCCCGCATTACGCTTATACAATGTTATGCGGTCGGCTTTCTTTTTCATTCCTTTAGTTTAAATGTCATTCCGTTTTCTTCAAGTGCTTTTTTGAATGTCGGCAATGAGGCTTTTCCTATGCCGTGTAGTTTCAATATTTCTTTTTCTGTATAGTTAGACAATTTTTCTATGGTGTCAATTCCGTAATGAAGCAAGGCATTTCTTGCAGGATTACTCAACAGGGCTAAAAATCCCGAAGCAGGTTCTTTTAGTTTTTCACAGGTCGGGCAAGTCGGGCAATCTGTACTTTTATAAAATGTGTGTCCATACTGGCAAGTTCTTTTTGTTTTTTGTGTTGCCATACTTCATTTTTTCTTGATTTTTGAAATTGTCTTGCCAACTGATTTTGTCGGTTTGTCCATATCTTTTATAGCAAAGTCAATCGCTTCTTTAATCAGCGTTTTCACTTTGGGGTTTCTGTAATCGCCTGGTTTCTTAACGTCTATGTGTCTTATCAGATTTCCCGTTCCTGTCAGCAGTTTGTCAGGGTCTTTCAATAATGTTCCTTTGTTAAATCCCAAATTCAAATGATTGGTGTAAATAGGCAACATACAAAATGCGTCTGATAACTTGTCGGAAATTGAGAAAACTGCTGTCAAAGCGTGTGTATGATACAGAAGTTCATTACTGTCTGGACACAGTTCCAAGATGTATTGTCTCAAGTCGCTGAACAGCTCAATAACTTCCTGCTCTTTAAAGTCCAACAAGTATTGAAAGTCAGGATGTATGGGTCTTGATTTTGTCATCTTGCATTGTTGTCGTATTGCATTGCACAAATCAGGTTGCCTTCCGTGTCCAAAAATTTTGCAATCCAACCTACATACGGAATTGCTGTTTTCGGCATCAATACTTGTCCGCCATTGTTTTTTACACGTTCCACGATTTCGTCCACGTTCTCAACTCCAATGGTGCATTCCAAGCCGATTAGTTTCTCGGGAACAGGAGAGTATTTTCGTGATTGCAATGCTCCGATAAGTTCTCCGTTTTCTGTCTTGTCGGCTTTGATTTGCAGGAAGTCAGATTGTCCGTATGAATTGAAACCCCAATCAAAAACTCCGTCATAAAAGCTCTTTGCCCGTTCAATGTCGTCAATGTGAATGGCAAAATGTGTCATTTTATTTTTCATATCGTTGAATTTTAATTGTTACCGTGTCGTTTTTAAGCTGCCGCATAACTCGTTTATACCCCTCACAAAACTGCGCCAATCCAACCGCTTTACGTTGGCTTTGCGCCATAAGTGTGAGGCTTATTTTAATAACAAAAATAGCTTTTCCTGTCACAAATCATCAAAAGGGCTTTTAATGTTTTGAAGGCTTTTGGTGCTTACGTGGGTGTAAATCTCGGTGGTTTTGCTGCTGTTGTGGCCGGGCAGTTTTTGTATGTAACGCAAATGAGTTCCATTCTTCGGGTAAGTGTGTGGCGTAACTGTGGCGCAGCCAATGCAGGCTAACAGGTTTTTTTATGTTTGCTTTGTGCAGGGCTTGCTTCAATACTTGTTGCAAACTCTGTGTGGTGTTGTGTGCTGGGTTAGTGCGCAGGCTCACCAAGAACGATTGGTTCACTCATTCTCTTTGATTTAAAATAATGCTTTATTTCCACTTTTTTACCCAATGGCTGTCTTGTCCATACTGGCTAAAGCCTTTGCGCGTGTTGGCGCCTGGATTGTTAAAGGGGGTTACTCTTACAAAAAACCCACTTCTTCCAAAAACTTAGTGAGCTGCGGTTTGTAATTCTTTGAAACCAGTATTGTTGTATCATCTGATGTTACGATAGCGCCACCATCCTGCCTTGAATATTTGGTAATGTGGTGCGTATTAATAAGGTGTGACTGGTGTATGCGGATAAACCCTAACGGTTTTAACAACGATTCAACTTCCTTCAGTGTGCGGCATATCAGGTAGCTCTTGTTATCGTCCATGAAAATATTGGTGTAGTAGTTGTCGGCCTGGCACCTGATGATCTTGTCGGTTTGGATAAATTCAAACCCATTGCTAACGGGCAACGCTATTCGCTTTCCCAAATTACCAGGGTTATCTATCGAACGCACCAGCATTTCAAACTGCCGGATACCCAATCGCTTATCCTGTTTGTTCATCCATAGTGTAAAAGAGGTTGACAGTTCGCTGTCCTCTACGGGTTTGAGCAGGTAATTAAGCGCCTGGTAGCGAAATGCCTGGATGGCATATTGGTTGTAAGCCGTAGTGAAGATCACATCAAAATGAAAGTCGGAAAAACGGCTTAGTAACTCAAACCCACTTAACCCGGGCATTTCTATATCGAGAAAGAGCAAGTCGAATGAATTATTACTGATAAATTCATAAGCCTTAACCGGGTTGTTAAATGTTGCAACGATCTCAACCGGAATATCCAGCGCTTTGATTTGCATGGTCAGCGTTTGTATGCAGTGCGATTCATCATCGACCAGCACTACCTTGACGGGCTGTGCCGTGTTGCTCTGCATTCGTGTAATGTTTTCAGTTCTCATCATTCACGTTTTCGGTATAAATAATTTCTACGCGCGTGCCGCCATCATTGGGCAGGTCAATAAATTTCACCTTAATGTTGGCATCTTCCATTCGGTTAAATAAATCTATCCGATCCTGGGTAATTTGTGTGCCCATAGATCGATACGTTCCACTCTGTTTTTGTTGTCGTTTAGCTGCCTTTGCTCTTCCAATACCATTGTCTTCAATGGTGAAGATATAGCCAGACTCAATCAAGCCTAATATAATTTCAAGTGATTTATCATCGCTCTGTTTATGAAGAAGGCCATGCCATATTGCATTTTCTACGTAAGGCTGAAGGAGCAGAGGAGGGATCATTATAGAATCTGTTGCCATGTTTGGATCAACCCGGATATTGTAGTGAAACGATGAATCAAAGCGGGTTGATTCTATTTCGAGATACAACTGCAAGGCGTTAAGTTCATTGCTAAGACTTATCAGGCTTTCTTTAGAGTATTCAAGAATCATGCGAAGGAGTTTCGAGAAACTGCCTAAGTAGTTAATGGCTAACTGATCCTGGTCGCTCATGATTAAATACTTAATGGCATTAAGGCTGTTGAACAGAAAATGCGGATTCATTTGTGATCGCAAGGCTACGTTCTCAACCTCGGATATTTTATTCTCAAATTCAAGCTTGATTTCGTTTTGCCGTTGTTCTTCAAGTTGCTGCCGGTACTCCAGCACTTCGTTTGTTCGTTCTGTAACTTTTTCTTCAAGACGAATGTTGGTTTCTTCGATAAGCTTTTGGTTGATTATTAGTTGTTCAATGTAGTTCTCCTGGTTCGTTTTCCGTTCATCATCAATTAGTTTATTGCGGTAGCCTATCGCGAAAGCAAAACACAACGATTCAATCAAAATACCTATCTGAAAAAAATTAGAGGCATGGAGACCCCAAAGGTAAACGTCATACTGGTGACCTATTGCGAGCAATCCTGCTACAGCCCCGCTTATCAGGAAGAAGCTGACTCCCACGATATAATATTTGAGCAGTGGCGTTTTGATAACAAAAATACCCCTGATGATTAAGAAGAGATTCAGCGGGATAACCAATACCCGGCTTACGATGAACAGCCATTCGTAAATATCATAGCTTAGCAAAACGGACATCAACGCGATATGAATTACAATATAGGCCACGTAAAACCATGCGAAACGTTTTAAGAATTTATAGGAAAACGGGTCGGTTTGCTGCAGGTTAAGCAACTCGATAACGAAAAAATTATAGACCGTAAAAGCTGCAAACTGAACGGGGTAGTTGAACAAGATGCGGAATTCAGGCCGGTAGCTTATCCATTGAGCGATGACGGTGGTATCCAGAAGATGAAATGCGCCATAGAGTACGTTAAAGAAGAGGTAGGCGCTGTAATAGCCGAATATGCGCTGCCTGTTTTTGGAAAAGGAAAACAGCATAAAAAGAAAAAGCACGGCCATGCTGATGATAAAACCTGAATTGACGATGGTGCTTGTCAATGTCATGCGGTAGTATGCCGCGTTTGCTTCGTCAAAGTGTGCCTTGCTGAATAGAGAAAATACCGGTTCAAAGGGAACATCAATCGTGCTGCTCAATTGGAGATAATAGGTGTAGGTTTGACCTGTCTTGAGCCGTACGAGGATGTGCGTGTTGTATTGTCCGACATTGCGTTCATGTGTACGACTGAAATAACCGGTAGCGGCAATCTTTTCGTAGATAGAACTATCCTTAACCTGGTACAAACAACCGAAGTCAATCAATGGAATGTAAATATATACTGTGGTGTCTTTGCTGAAGTTATTGGTTATGCTGAACCTGAACCAATACGATTCATCAGGATTGGCTGTCATGCCTTCCGAAAATTGAAAAGGCCGAAACAACCGGTTGGCAACTTCCTCTACCGGCAGGTTTGCCGGTACGGTTGTGTAGCGTATGCCGGGTATATCCTTATTGGCGATACTCCCTTGTAACTCGGAAAGACTGAGCACGGGTGCTTCCCCAGCCATGATATTGCTGGAAAGGGATAACAGTAATATCGCAAGAATATAACGCATGCTTAGGGTCAGGCTTTAACCGATGCAAGATACAGTTTACATTTTTTATACAATCTATATTATCCTGACTGAGATACGGCCAATACTTGCCCAGACGGTGCAAATACTTGGTGGGGGTTTGACGGCATGGGCTAAAGAACTTGATTTGTTAAACACTTACACAAACTATTTAAACAAGTAAACCCCCTACACGATGAAAAAAGCCCTGTTATTATTGCTATTAGCTTCCGTCTTTATCTGGTCGTGCGATAAAGAACTAAGTGAAGAAGAAATCAAGAAGGAGATGCTGACCAAGAAAATTCAGGACATTATCCCACAACAGTACCAGGATACACTGAAGAAATATGGATTGGTGATCAACGAAGGGATTAAACCGCCTAATGTGGAGGGGGTTTATTCCGCTAAACCATTGCTGTTGGAGAAAAGCAATAGGCCGGGCGATGCACCGGGAATGTCTTTCTTAGCTGCCAAGGTACAGTTTTCCGAACAGAACAATGATGATTTCAGTATCAAGCTGGAAGGGAGAAATTTTCTGAATACCATCGATAAGAGTATAAAGACCGCAGTATCTGGCGATGGATCACTTTTTACCGTGTACGGAACGGTTAAATCGGAAAGTGGAAGCAATCATGCCATTTTTGCTATCCTGATGTCCGGAGAAATGGATGGTTCAAATATTAAGAATCTAAAATACGGCTTGATCAATGTGGATAACAGTAACGGGGGCGCGGTTTTTATCAAAGAGGGAGAGGCACGGATAATCTACGATTCGGATAAGGTATCCGAGCAGATATCCTCATTAGATAGAGTAAAAACAACGCCCGAGGAAAGCGTGTATCCTGTTTCTGCCGGTTCGCAATAATCCTTACATAAAAAACTTGAGAGCGTAGAATTTCCAAACAGGCTCAAGCATTAAACTTGAGCCTCTTGGTACAAACGTTAAAAGTTTAAAACAACCAAACTCTGATACAATGAAAAAAGTGCTGTTATTATTGCTCTTAGCTTCTGCCTTCATTTGTTCATGTGATAACGTAGAAGTAGATGAAGAAAAATTCAGGCGGGAGTTGCAGGCCAGGAAAATCAACGAAATCATCCCGCAACAGTACATCGATATCCTGAAGACACTCGGAATGGAGATTAACGAAGGGATGAACCCACCCAACGTGGAGGGTAGTTACAAGGTATCACCTCATAGAGTATTTGCGAGTAATGATGGCTTCTTGATTCCGGGAACTTATTTAGACCCCATGTTTTTTCAGTTTTCTGATCAGAAAGAGTTCAATTTCAGCATACGCGTGAATGACAGTTATGCCGAGACTATTAAAGGTATTATTTCAGGTGAGGGCAACCAGTTTACGGTATATGCTTTAATGGCGCACGATGATGGCAACATGACAGGCCAATATATTTGGGCGCATGTCTTTTCGGGAACCATGCAAAACGGAGTTATTAAGGATTTGAAAGCAGGTACCATTAGTGTTGGTGATCTTCCTTTTGGCACCCCAGGGTATTTAAGGAAGGGCGAAGCGTATATAACGTATGACAGCGACAGTGAAACAGAGCGGGTGGAGGATTTTGGAAATTAGTGTATGGCTTTGGGCTTTGGCGTTCACGTTCTGAAAATTTCAATCAATAATATAGTGTGCACATTAACTCTTTACTATTTCTGATATGACAAAAAAACTACTCATCATTGTCGTTATACTTACAGGTAATGTTTTCATTAGCCGTGCGCAGGTAGGCGTGCAGGTCGGTATAATGTCGCAGACGGAGGCATTTCCCAATATCGATCATCACGATGAACGCCTGGGGGGAATTTTAAGCTACACGACTGGTATTACGTATGAGTATCGTATAAACAAACTATTAACCGTGCGACCTGAGTTGAACTGGCTTCATAAACGGTGGGGCGGTGGATGGGAGTACACGATTTTTGATGTAATAGTTGAATCGGAGGATGCGAACAGGACGATGACCATCAACTACCTTGAACTGCCGTTGCAACTCATCCTCACGTCTAAAGGCAATGAAGGGTTTATGATAGGAGGCGGACCTGCAATACAGTATGGTATTAGTGGCAATATGAAAACTACCAGCACTACAGGGATAAACGAAAGTGAGTATCCTTACAAATTCAACGAACCTTACGGAGAAAAATCGCTGACCCTTGGGGTAAACCTAATGCTGGGTTATCGTTTCAACAAGGTTCACCTTACGCTGAATTGCAACAAGGGGCTTACTAACAGAGATGAAAACCCCGATACCTTTTTTATTAATCATGGCAACGATTTGCACTTCTCGCTAAGGGTAGGATATACGTTTTTGAAATCTGACAGATAAGGTGTGCATACTGAAAAAAAATTAACCCATTTAATATTATTGACATGATTAATAAACTATTCATCATAACCGTTATACTTACAAGCAATGTTTTCATTAGCCGCGCCCAATTAGGGGTGCAGGTCGGAGCGCTGTTTGTGCCCGGTGAAGCGTTCCTAACCTCCCCCGAAAATGGTATGTCGTACTCAGATCCCCTGTCAGGAACTTTAAGATATACAGCCGGCATTTCTTATGGGTATCGTATAACCACACATTTGGTGGTGCGACCTGAATTGAACTGGTTGCATAAGATGTGGGAGGATTGGGACTATGGATTCGGGGATGTTAAGATGAGCATTAACTACCTTGAACTGCCGCTGCAACTCGTCTTTACATCTAAAGGCAATGAAGGTATTATGATAGGAGGCGGGCCTGCCATACTGTATGGTATTGGCGGAAAGTTTAAAGATGTTTCGTCCGGCAATGAATACCCTTACAAATTCAACGAGCCAGATGGAGAAAAAGCGCTAACCCTTGGCGTAAACGTAATGCTGGGGTATCGTTTCAAGAGGGCTTTTTTTAGCCTGAATTATAACCGGGGGCTTACCAACAGAGATGAACATCCCGATAACTTTTTTCTAAATCATGGCAACGAATCGCACGTTGCGTTGAGGGTAGGGTATATGTTTTTGAAGTAGATTTCAACAAATTAAGTGTACACAATGAAAGGCGACATCTGTCGCCTTTTTTATTACAGGCTCAAGTCAGTGTTATTTGCCCGCAAACCTTTATTTCCCTACAGATAGTCAACCGGTAATCAACATGCGTTAGGTTCAGTGGCAGATTTATATTACCTATGTGCTCATGTGCTTGTATTTATGCTATTTTAGTAAGAGGTGTATGAATCGATGGTTACTAATTGCCCTATGCTCTATACTCTTTAAAGTGGATGTAAAGGCGCAGGTTAATGAGCTTGAATCGTTGCAGAATGCTTTGAAAGGTGAGCATACCCGTGAAGAGCATATTGACATCCTGAACAAGCTTTCGCATATATATACCGGGTCATCGGTAAACATGGCCGAACAGGTAGCCCACGAGGCGCTTGAAACCGCCACTGAGATAAACTATATGGGGGGCATTGCCGCCAGCTACAATAACTTAGGCATTGTTAATTCCATTCGTGGGGATTATACCGAAGGGCTTGATTTTTTCTTAAAGGCTTTGCGCATTCGCGAGCAGGCGGGCGACCTGTCGGGACAGGCAAGTGCATTGAGTAATATTTCGCGTTTGTTTACCTACCAGCGCGATTACGACAAGGCTTTGGAGTACGCAGAAAAAGCGTTGGATATTTTCCGTAAAACAGATGATTACATCGCCCTGGGGAAGGCTTATGTTGCGGGCGGCCGCATTTACATCAGCCTGTTAGATGGCGACCGCGCCCTGGCCATGTTTGAACTGGCGCTGGAGATATTTGAAAAGCACGAGAATAAAGCCGAGCAAGGCTGGACTATGTTGCAGATAACAAATGCCTACGAAATATTAGGCGACTATGCCAAAGCGGTTGACTACGCATTTCAGGCAATGAAACTGATCGATGAGAAAACCGACCCCTATACGGCCATTGAGTTGTACAATTCATTAGGCTCAGTTTATGTGCATCAAAACAAATTTAAAGAAGCCACAATTTATTTGCACAAGGCGGCAACCCTGGCCGACCGCGAAGAAGACCACAACGGGCGGTTAAACGCACGGATAAAACTGTCGCGGTTATACCAGCAAACCAGGCAATACGATTCGGCACTGTTTTATCACAAAGCTTACACAACCCTGTACCAGGAAGTATTTAATGCCGAGCGTGCACAGCAGCTTGCGGTTATTGAAAACCTTTACCAAAGCGAAAAGAAAGACAGGTTGCTGGAGTTGCGCAATCAGCGTATCGAGTTCCAGGCAACCATTATTGTGGTGGGCGGCATATTGCTGATGATGGTGATCGTATCAGTATTTGTTTTATACCTCTATTATCAGAATAAAAAACAGCATAACCTGAAACTGAGCAAACTCAACCAGGAGATATACGAAAAGCACGAAGAGATATTAGCGCAAGCCGAAGAACTCACACAGGCCAATGAGGAAATAGGCCGGATAAATGAATCACTTGAAGCTGAAGTAAGATTGCGCACCGAAAAAATTGAAGTACAAAACCAAAAGCTCATTGCGTATGCGTACTCCAATGCTCATCGTGTAAGGGGGCCACTGGCGCGGATTATGGGGCTTGCCAAACTCATGCAAAACGAAACTTCGCCAGAGCAACTCAAAGAGTATAACGATCACTTGTATGATTCGGCTGTTGATTTAGACACCGTAATCCGCAACATTAATAAAGAACTCCATAATGAATAGTGCTTACATTTCTCTGCTTAACCTTACCCCGGCTTCTTTCATCAGTTCTGAAAACCAGTATCGCCCCTCTCCTATGGGAGAGGGGTAACACAGGCTTTGCTGACACCCTGCCCGTTGAGGGGGTGAGGTTCCGCCCTTCACTCGCAAATTTTCGTAACTTGTTAACCAAAATTAGCGCTTGTGAAAATTTTACTAATTGAAGATGAACAACACGTGGCGGCCTTTATCCGCAAAGGCTTTGAAGAAAACGGCATACAGGTAGTACAGGCGTTTGATGGCACAACCGGCCTTACTATGGCATTGAGTGACACCTACGATGTAATTGTGCTGGATATTGTAATGCCCGGCATGAGCGGACTTGAGTTATGTTCCCGGCTTCGCAAGGAGCACGGCAACCAAACTCCCGTGCTGATGCTCACCGCCTTAGGCACTACGGATGATATTGTTGAGGGACTTTCCATTGGCGCAGATGATTACCTGCCGAAACCTTTTAAGTTCAGGGAGTTGCTGGCTCGTGTGCGTGCTCTTGCCCGCAGAAAAAACGTTGTAGGTAAAAACCTATCGGTAGATGATTTGGTGCTGGACACAGAAGCCAAAGAAGTACACAGGGCAGGAAAACAACTTGAACTTACCGCCCGCGAATTCAGATTGTTGGAATATTTATTGATTAACAAAAATAAGGTAGTGTCGCGCACGGATATTCTTGAAAACGTGTGGGACATTAACCATGACCTCGGCACAAATGTGGTAGATGTTTACATTAACTATGTGCGTAAAAAAATTGACCACGGCCACGATACACCACTGATAAAAACAGTAGTGGGCATGGGCTACACCATTAAAGATATTAACCGTGAAAATCAGGAATAGACTTTCGCTGTTTTTCGCCATCACCTCGTCATTGGTGCTTTTTGCGCTCGGTATTTCCGTTTACTTTTTTTCATCGCAATACCGCCAGCGCGAATTTAACATACGCCTGTTGAGGCGTGTTGATATAACCGAAAAAATGTTCTTGGAGCGCGAAAGCCTGACAGAGCAATCGTATGACCTTATACGCGAACAGTTTTTAAATGTATTGCCGGAAGAAACAGAAGAAGTAATACCGCTTAAAACCGGTTGGCGCGATTCATTAAAATATTCATACCCTGCCGAATTTCTGGATGAACTTTCTGGAAAAGAGATAGCCTATTACATTGAAGAGGACCGGCAGGGGGCAGGCCGGCTCTTTCATTTGGCCGGTGGCAATTATGTAGTGATTATCTCGGCTGTTGACCTTATCGGGATAAATGTGTTGAAAAACCTTCGTAACATTCTGGCCATTGCCATGTGTTCAGGGGTTGCGCTCATGATTTTTCTTAGTCACGCAATGGCAGGCCGGTTGCTGCGCCCCATTTCCGAAAAAATTAAAAAAGCCAACAGCATAAGCGTGAGCAACCTGCACGAACGCCTGCGTGTATTTAACCCCGATGATGAAATCGGTCAGTTGGCTATTGCGTTTAACCGGTTGCTTAACCGACTGGACGGTGCGTTTAATTCGCAAAAACTTTTTGTTGCCAATGCTTCACACGAAATTCGTAATCCGCTAACGGCCATAATTGGCGAAGCTGACCTGGCACTGGATAAGGAACGCTCGCCTAAAGAATACCAGGAAGCATTAAAAACTATTCAGGCCGAGGCCGACCGACTAAACATGTTGGTGAACAACCTGCTTCAGCTATCAGCGGTTAGCTATAATTCTTCGGAGTTGAAATACGAAAATATTTCGGTGGCAAATCTTTTACAAGAAACCAAAAATAAATTCGACTTGCTTGACCCCGATAACCAATTGAGTTTTGAATCGGGTGTTATCAATCACTTCAAGAATGTTTTTATCAGCGCAAACAGAACGCTGCTGCAGACTGCACTCATTAATATTTTTGACAATGCTTGTAAATTTTCCTCCGAACTCCCCGTTAAAGTGTCGGCTGCGCTTGGTGATGTATCGGTAAAAATTTCGGTAAGCGACCAGGGTATAGGCATAGCCGAAGAAGATATTCCTAAACTGCCGCAACCGTTTTTCAGGGCGGATAACGTTCGGAATATTAAAGGAACCGGCATTGGTATTCCGCTTACGGTAAAAATTATTGAGCTTCATGGTGGCGACTTTGAGGTTTCGTCCGTGCTGAATAAAGGCACTACCGTTACTATTACTTTGCCGTTGGTTTCTTCTTTCGATAAGATGCTTTAATCTTTCTTTAATCCGATTCTAATCTTATTTTAACCTCATCAGCAAATGAATGCTTTTGGCTTTTCCTGAAGCGCATTTCTAATCACTTTATAATGTTGGTTTAATTTCACATTAATACGCCCCTTGTTTCTTGCGTACTTGTTAAAGAAAAGAAATATGGGTTTGAACGGACACACGAGAGAGGGTTTATTTTCATCATTACGTTACGATTTCCCTGCCAGTCTGGTGGTGTTTTTCGTGGCGGTTCCGCTTTGCCTCGGTATAGCGTTGGCCAGCGGTGCGCCTTTATTTTCAGGTATTATTGCCGGCATTGTTGGTGGTGTAGTAGTAGGGGCTATCAGTAATTCGCAATTGGGCGTAAGCGGCCCGGCTGCCGGTCTTACGGTAATTGTATTAACGGCCATTCAGCAACTTGGCTCGTTTGAAGTTTTTTTAGTAGCGGTGGTACTGGCCGGTCTTCTCCAAATTGGTTTAGGTTTAGTTCGTGCCGGTATCATTGGCTACTATTTTCCAACCTCGGTAATCAAGGGAATGTTAACAGCCATTGGTATTATTATCATACTGAAACAGATACCCCATGCATTTGGCTATGATGCCGACTACGAAGGTGATTTGAGTTTTGCGCAAGCGGATGGACACAATACGTTTTCTGAATTGTTTTATATGCTGCAAGGCATTACTCCGGCTGCGTTGTTGATAAGCGCCATTGGCCTGGCCATTATTTTGTTTTGGGATTCATACCTTTCAAAAAAACATCAGATTTTTAAATTGATTCAAGGCCCGCTTGTTGCGGTGGTAGCGGGTATAGCATACCAGTTAATAACAATGAAATTTTTCCCTTCGTGGGCGTTAACAGGCGACCACCTTGTGTCCGTTCCGGTAGCGGATAGTTTTGTTGGATTTTTCGGCCACTTTTCATTGCCTGATTTTAGTACGATTCTTAATCAGGAAGTATGGGTTGTTGCTTTTACCATTGCCGTGGTAGCCAGCATCGAAACATTATTGTCGGTTGAAGCTACGGATAAACTTGACCCGTACAAGCGTACCACCAATACCAACCGTGAACTTATCGCGCAGGGAAGCGGTAATCTTATTTCAGGTTTAATTGGTGGCTTGCCGATAACGCAGGTAATCTTGAGAAGCTCGGCCAATATTCAATCAGGAGGCAAAACTAAAATGTCGGCTATCCTGCATGGTGTGTTGTTGTTGGTGTGTGTGATAGCCATACCAACCGTGCTGAACCTGGTTCCGCTTGCTGTTCTTGCATCTGTATTGTTGGTGGTAGGGTATAAATTAGCCAAGCCTTCCGTATTTAAAGAAATGGCACGCTTAGGCTGGAGCCAGTTCCTTCCGTTTGTAGCAACGGTAGCAGGCGTTGTGTTTACCGATTTGTTAAAAGGAATTGGTATCGGTATGGCAGTAGCCATTGTTATCATTCTTCGCAACAGTTCTAAAAATTCACACCTTTTGTCGAAGGAGAAAGTTGCTGATGGTAAGGAAAATGTGAAACTCACATTAGCCGAAGAAGTGGTGTTCCTGAACAAGGGCAGCATTAAGAAAGAACTTAGTGAAGTAAATTCAGGCGCTAAGGTTACGATTGATATGAGTAAGTCGGTAAATATTGACTACGATGTGCTTGAAATTATCGAGGACTTTCAAAAGCAGGCAACAGCAAAAAATATTGATGTTGAATTGATAAATAGAAATCGTGAGCCTGTCACCTCGGGTGATATTTCAGAGGGATACAAAAATGGAAATGAAAAACATTTCCGCGAAAAGACTGAACAACCAGCCTAATCGTTATGAAGCAGTTAACTTATCTTGTTCCGGTAGATTTTTCACCTTGTTCGCTAAATGCGTTGCAATATGCTACCATGTTGGCGCGCCATGCGGAAGGTAAAATTGTATTGAGCCATGTGGTTGACCTGGAAGAAGTTCCGGAGTCGGATAACCCGGTTGTGGTTACGTGGAATTTAGACAGGCTTTCGCGCACAGCACAGGAGAAAATGAAGTCGCTTCGCGAAATGATTGCTCTTGAAGGCATTCCGGTTGAAGAAGATATTGCTTTTGGTAATGTGAAGAACGGAGTTGTGAAGCAGATAGAACAAATAAAACCAACAGTTATTGTGTTGGGCCGAAACACCGATAGCCAACCCGATAAGAACAGCATGGTTACACATATTTCAAAAAATACACGTGTGCCTGTTTTAGTTGTTCCTGGTTCGCATAACCCGCGTGTTCCAAACAAAGCCTTGCTGGCAACAGATATGAAACCCTTCGGCTTGAAAGACTTCGCACTGCTAATGAATATTATCCGCAAAACGGCATTGCAGTTGGCCGTATTGAATGTAAAAAACAACACTGCCAATGGCGCGCACGCAAGCGCGTGGGTTGAAAAACTGAATACTACTTATGATATAGAAGCCAGCTTGGTTACAACCAACAAGCCTCAGTTTGAGAAGAGTGTAGAAGAAGCTGTTCGTGAAAACAAAGTTGATTTTCTTTTTGCCATTCGCCACGAAGGCATATTCGACCGCATCTTCAACAACGACCCGCTGCCTTTTCCTGTGCAAGCCGGTGTTCCTGTTTTGTTGGTCAGGAGGTAAGTAACTTTAATAGTTCGCAGAATAACGACCCGGCTTCCAATAGTTGCGCCCACACTTTTTATTGATATTTTTGCTTTGTGCTTTTACCCAAAAGGAAGTAATCAGACTTTTAATTGAAAGACATGAAGTATCGACAGTTATTCTTTTTACTTTTTTTTCTGATAGCGGGCACTCAACCGCTTTTCGCGCAAGATACAACCCGCTTGTCGTTGCTTTTCCTGGGCGATATTATGCAACACGAAACACAAATCAACGCTGCATACAATCCAAAAGCCGGTAAGTATGATTACACCGATTGTTTCAGGTTTTTAAAACCTTATTTCCAGTCGGCTGACCTGACAATTGGTAACCTTGAATTAACACTTGGCGGGAAACCGTACACTGGTTATCCGCAATTCAGCGCACCCGATGAACTCGTTTATGCATTGAAAGATGTTGGTGTAGATGTGCTGGTTACAGCCAACAATCACAGTGTTGACAGAAGAAAGAAAGGACTTGAACGCACCATTCGTGTGCTGGATAGTTTGGGTATTCCTCATACCGGCACATTTACCGATACCGTAGAGCGGATGAACGATTACCCGCTCATTATTCATCGCAATGGTTTCAGGCTTGCGTTGTTGAACTACACCTACGGAACCAACGGCATACCGGTAACAAAACCCAACATTGTTAACCTGATTGACACGGTAGTGATGAAAAAAGATTTGGCCAAGGCTAAAAAACTTAACCCCGATGCTACTATTGTGATTATGCATTGGGGCAATGAATACCAAAGCCAGCCAACTAAGCAACAACGCCAGTTAGCGGCATTGTGTTTTAAACATGGTGCGCAGTTGGTTATCGGTATGCACCCGCACGTATTGCAACCGATGGAACAGAACGTTGAAAAAAATCAGTTAGTAGTTTATTCATTAGGGAATTTTGTTTCCGGTCAGCGGCAGCGTAACCGCGATGGCGGGGCGATGCTCCAGGTTGACCTGAAAAAAATAATCCGCGACAGCAGTTCAGTTACTTCAATTGATACGGCCTGGTACAGGCTGCAATGGGTTTACCGCAATGCCAACCGCCAGTTTGTTGTGTTACCCGTTGCCACGTTCGAGCACGATACAACAGGATTCATTAAAGAAGAGGCAGCGCAGTTTGCATTCAAAACATTTATTGACGATTCGCGCAAGTTGCTTGGCAGATACAACAGAGGCATTGACGAACTAAAAACAATTCCGGACGATACAGTTGTGCATTATGCCATTCAAGTCAGCAAAGCCGGCAGCAGCGATGAAGTGTACACTATACTTTCAAAGGCTGATTCGTTTCCCTATGGCCTTTCAAGCGAAGTTGATACTGATGATGCAACCGTATTTTTCACTGGCAAGTTTAACCGCAAAGAAGAAGCCGACCGATACATAGAAAAGTTGCGCACACAATGGCCGAAGAGTATGGTTGTGCGTTTTGTGAATGGGAAGAAGGTTGAGTAGCTGATGACCTGTCAGGCCCGATCCAGGCGGTGAGATGAGAATTGATTAGTAACTTTAAAAAAAGGTATGAGGCGAGAATAAAACTTCAAAGTCAATAATAAACGTTAGTAAATAGTTGTTTATGGTAAAACTTAAATCGCTATGAAGAATAAGTATTTAAAATTGATATTCCTTTTGTTGACTTCATTCCTATGGATGGAAGCATCAGCCTTTACATTAATTGTAAAGAGTACTGTAAAACTTAAACACTTAAAAATAGGAGAGCATTACAGCACCGACCCATTTGACTTAGTTGTTGGTATTAACCAAATTGAACTGGACAAGTATCCAAATGCAGCATACCTACTTCAAATGAAATCCCCATCGAATTTTAAATACCTAAGCATGATTTGGGTGCCATCTGATACGAGTTCGATTGAAATAACTGTTGATGCCGATTACGGAGTTACTTTTTCTAATGAAAGTGAGTATCAAACAGAGTTGAATAAAATTTTTGATACAAGTAATAAGATGAATTTGTTTCCATACGAGCCTGAAGATAGTAAGCCCCTTGAACCTATTTTGGCTTTGGAGGCGAAAGCAATGATACAGGATGGAAAGACCCGTACAGAACGTGCTGTACTTGAGAATTTATTAGAACTAAGTAAAAAACGAAAGATTAATAATTGGACAACGGATGCTATTTCGTCCTACCTTAATGAGCCTCCTGAAGGGATTTATGTTTCAGGTAATTTGAAAAAGATTTTTGGTTTTGATGGCAATGAGAACCTGACAGAAATCAAGCCTGACAAGGAGAACTACATATTGATTGCAGCTTCTGGAAGTTGGTGTGGTCCATGTGTAAAAGGGATACCTGATTTGAGAAAGTCATACGATAAACTTAATGAGAGTGTTTTATTCGTTTCTTTATGGAATGACCCCGACATTCGAACCTTTCGGGATAATCATCGGGAAAAGAAGAGCCTTATAGCATGGCCAAGTTTATGGGACAGATACGGCCTGATGACAAATGCGCTTCAGGTGCAATTCTATCCTACTTATATTTTGTTTGATTCAAAAGGAAACGAAATTAAGCGATGGGAAGGGAAATCTCCTGGTAATCTGGAGAGCATTATTTCTAAATAGTTATACCTTGCTTGCACATTAAATGTTGATTGTCAAAAGGCCTGTTTAAATTAAATATCCGTAGTAATGACATCAATACTCCCTTTTATTCGTGTTCCTGATGTTGCTTTTGCTAAATCATGGTATGAAAGCATTGGTTTTAAATGTATCGGTACGCATGAAGAACCTGGTTGCGGTTTAGACTGGGCCATGATGTGTTGGGATGAGGCCATGTTTATGTTGTATCCGCAACTGGAAAATACTGTTACGAATGCGAACAATTGCGGTCTTTATTTTAAGATGGATTCCATAAACGGCTTGTTGGAGAACTTAGAAAACAAAGCCAAAATCATTGAAACAGTCGCCCGGACAGAATACGGAAGAAAGGAAATCACATTTTATGATTGCTATGATTTTCAGGTAACGTTTTCAAGCGAACCGGATTAAACACTATCTCCTCCTCTTCTTCGGTGACGAACCCCCGCCCGAACTGAAGATTAACCCTATGGAAAACTCCAGGCCGGTAAGGTCAATTTTTGCATCGGGGTAGTCAACGTCAACAGTAGTAACGGCATTTCCTGTTCCGGCAGTATAACTCCCCGCAAGCGGAAACTTTGATTGCCCCACTAAGTAGTTGCACTCAATAGAAACCCCCACCTGGTTGGTAACGTAAACGGTTAACTCGGCACCGGCATGATAGCCAAACCCCGGTTTGTTTTCGTAAGTCAGGTCGGCATTAAGTACCTCCTGCATATAATATGTTCGCATGACGCGATCCATGTTTCCATAGTTGATTTTCTGATCGAAACCGTAAAAGAAAAATCCTCCTCCTTTAATATCGAACTGCACATTGTTGCCCTTTAATTCCAGCACCAATTCTGCCGGAATGAAAATAGTAAAGTTTGGGCCGACAAGCGGTTGCCTGGTTTCAAACGGCAGATCTTTCACATTCAACCCGCTCATACGGTATAATGATGCTCCCGTTTCCACAGCCAAAAAGTTGGTAAGGTTAAAGCCAACACCACGAACAGAAAACGGGCTTATCGGTGTTGAAAAATACCCGTTCTTCGGAATGAAGTAGGAGAAAGAAAGTCCAAAATCCTGTGCACGTGCTGAAACACTCAACAGGATAATCAGCATAAGGCCAAAAAATGTACGCATTGTTTATTTTTTTAATTATTTACAACCAAACCGCTAAGATAAGCCCGCTTATTTTTCAGGTAAAATATATGTAACATTAAGCCACCGATTAATGCTAAATCTATGAAATACTTGTATGCTTTGTTCTTGTTGGGAGTCTTTTCCCTGTTGCTTTCGTGTGGCCCTTCGGTAAAACCGGCCGATAAGGTTATCCTCGGAGGAACAATCTATACGGTAAACGATGACCAACCCATTGTAGAGGCCGTAGTGATTACAGGCGATAAAATTGAATTTACCGGAAAGGAAACTGAAGCACGGAAATATATTGGTGCGAATACTGAAGTAATTGACCTGGAAGGAAAAACCATGACCCCGGGCTTTATTGAAGGGCATGGGCACTTTATGGGTGTGGGGTATAACGAGCTTAACCTCGACCTGATGTATGTAAAGAGTTATGAAGAATTAGTTGATAAGGTAAAAGAAGCTGTCGTAAAAGTTCAGCCCGGTCAGTGGGTTATTGGTCGTGGTTGGCATCAGGATAAATGGGACGTGAAGCCCGGTAAAATGATTAAAGGCTTTCAGACTCATCATCTGTTAAGTGAGGCTTCACCCAATAATCCTGTTTATTTATATCATGCAAGCGGTCATGCCGCTATGGCCAATGCAAAGGCTATGGAAGTGGCAGGCGTAAATCAACTGTCGGTTGAGGTGCTAAAAGAATACTCGGAAGAGGGCGGGGAGATTATCCGCGATGAGATGGGAAACCCAACGGGTATTTTCAACGAACGCGCTATGGGAATAATCTCAAGGCACATACAACAGGATGAAAATTCGCAAGCTGTGGAGGCATTAACATTAGCTATCCAGGCGTGTTGGCGCAACGGCATTACCAGTTTTCACGATGCCGGGGTTTCGCGCGAAAGTATTGAGTTGTTTAAACAATTTAAGAACGAAGGCAAGCTGGGTGTTCGTTTGTATGTAATGCTTTCCGGTTGGGATAGTAAATCGATGCACGAGTGGTTCAGTAAAGGGCCCGAAATAGACCCTGATAATTTGCTTACCATTCGTTCGGTAAAACTGAATTGTGATGGCGCCTTAGGCTCGCGTGGTGCGTGGTTGCTTGAGCCTTACACCGACCGGCCTGATTTTTTTGGGATGGCTACTTTCCCGATGGATTCGGTGTTGTCTGTTTCGCGCCAGGCGCTAAAGTCGGGCTTCCAGGTTTGTTCACACGCTATTGGCGACAGGGCAAATCAGGAAATATTAAATCGTTATGAACAAGCCATAAATGAAAACCCCGGTGTAAAAGACCACAGGTTTAGAATTGAACATGCGCAGCACCTTCACCCGGATGATATTCCGCGCTTTGGTCAGTTAGGTGTTATCCCCGCCATGCAGGCTATCCACATGTCGAGCGACCGGCCCTGGGCCATTGAACGGTTGGGGGAGAAGCGAATTGTAGAAGGCGCGTATATGTGGCAATCGCTGTTGAAGAGTGGGGCAGTTGTGGTGAACGGAACCGATGCACCGGTTGAGCCACTCAACCCCATACCCAGCTTTTATGCTTCGGTATCGCGTAAAACATTAGCAGGCGAACCCGAAGGCGGCTTTGAACCGGAAGAAAAAATGACTCGTGCGCAGGCTTTGCGTTCATATACGTTAGATGCCGCCTATGGCGCCTTTGAAGAAAAAGTTAAAGGCTCGATAGAAAAAGGTAAACTTGCCGATTTGGTTGTGTTTACCGGGAACATAATGGAGGCGGACGAAATGGATATTCTGAAAGCCGAAGTTGCCATGACTATTGTGGGAGGCAAAATCGTTTACCGGAAATAAAACGCGAAACCGAAAAACTGGTTGAATCAAAAAATCCCGGTCGGTGCCGGGATTTTTTGTGATAAGAATTTGGTTGAATTAGTCGCGGATGAATTTATCCGCCTTTTGCCTCAGCATATTGCGGTCGGCTGTAATGGAAGGATCGCTGTAAATGTGCTGGGAGAGTTCGCCAACAACCGATTTCTTGTATCCTAATTTTTCGGCAATGGATTCGCAAAAAATAATCTCACTCCTGAATACCTGCCCATCCATTTTCATCATTTGTATGAGGTGATAAAGGTGCGCGAATTTCTCATCATTGGTCATGGCACTCAAATCACCTATGGGTTGGGGCTTATTGATCATTTCCTGGATCTCTTCCGTACTTAATCCGTTAGCCTTACCGACCATGTGGATAAGCTTAGACTCTTTTTCTTCAATTTTGCTATCACTGGCAGCTAAATTGATCAAAACGTTAAGTTCTGCTTTCTTGTTGAATTGCATTGGTAACCTGGTTTTAAATCATTGAAATATAGCGAAAATTACAATGTTTTGATACACTTGCAAAAAAATCAGGCCGAATTAGGTGTTTATGCAACCCTTGGATTGGCGTCTTGTCTTTAAAACAAACATGAAATAACATGAGAATGCGCTGGATTTTATTGCTCCTGATGTCCACAACATTTCTGTTTGCGCAGCAAACTGAAACACGGAATGTACGATCGTTTAAAGGCGTAAAGGCGTCTGCCGGTATTGATGTATACCTTAAAAAAGGCAACAGCGAAAGCGTGCGGGTTGAGGTATCGGGCACGGATGTCAAGAACGTAATTACCGAAGTATCGGGCGATTACCTGAAAATTCACATGGCGGAAGGCCGCTACAATCGGTCAAGAACGGTAAAAGTGTATGTTACATACATAGAGTTGTCGAAGCTTTCCGTCAGTTCGGCTGCCAGTATTTATGGGGAAGGCGCCATCCGTACACGCTCCATGTCCATAAGCGCCTCCAGTGCCGGTTCGGTTGAAATCAATATAGATACCGAGCGGCTTGATGTAGGTGTTTCGAGCGCTGGCGAAGTTGAATTGACGGGCAAGGCTAAAATAGCAAACCTTGAAGCCAGCAGCGCAGGCGAAATTGATGCCTACGACCTGGAAGCCGAAGAAGTTACGGCAGGTGCCAGCAGTGCAGGCTCCATACGGGTAAGTGTAACCCAGAAAATAGATGCGCGTGCCAGCAGCGGGGCCGATATCCGGTATCGTGGCAGCCCCATGAAAACAAATACCAATTCGAGCAGCGGAGGTTCTGTAAGAAAATCGAGTTAAAGCATTTGATATATCTTAAAGTAAAATGCCGGCTCTTAAACCGGCATTTTTTATTACTTTTTTATCTCAATAGGGTCTAAAATTATCCATTAATAGTAATAGGGTATATTTTTTTATCAATACAGGGTAAAATTTATACCTGTTTATTAAAAATATATACCTTTGGCGCCATATTTTACTCAAAAAACAACCACTATGGCCCATTTACGATTTGAAGCACTCAAACGGCTCAACGACCAGCCCCGTATGCACATGGATTTACCCACTCCCAAAATCTCCGATTTCTTTGGCGAGATGGTTTTTACTATGGACCAGATGCGGGCATCCCTGTCGCCTTCGGTTTATAAGAAGGTAAGCCAGGCAATTAAAAACCACGAAAAAATTGATGAGGATACAGCCGATGCGGTAGCCTCGGCAGCAAAAAGCTGGGCGATTTCCAAAGGCGCTACGCACTTTACACACTGGTTTCAGCCCCTTACAGGAGGCACTGCCGAAAAACACGATTCGTTTTTTGATGCCTTGGCGGGTATTGAAAAATTTAAAGGCAGTGAATTGGTGCAACAAGAGCCTGATGCTTCCTCTTTTCCAAGCGGGGGAATCCGCACCACGTTTGAGGCACGCGGCTATACGGCCTGGGACCCTACCTCGCCCATGTTTTTGTACAGCAAAACACTTTGTATTCCTACTGTTTTCGTTTCCTACACAGGCGAAACATTGGATGCCAAAGGCCCATTGTTAAAAGCATTGAAGGCTGTTAACATTGCGGCAACTAAGGTTGCCCAGTTTTTTGATAAAGATGTTCAGGAAGTTAATGCATCCTTAGGGTGCGAACAGGAATATTTTGTAATTGATAAAGGGCTTTTCCACGCCCGCCCCGATTTGGTAATGGCAGGGCGTTCTGTATTTGGTCATTCGCCTGCACGCGGTCAGCAAATGGAAGACCATTACTTTGGTTCCATTCCGTCACGTATTTACGACTTCATGAAAGAGTTTGAGTACGAAGCATGGAGGCTGGGCATACCCTTGCGTACGCGCCATAATGAAGTGGCGCCAAGCCAGTTTGAAGTAGCGCCCTTGTTTGAAGAAGTAAACGTGGCCAACGACCACAACCAATTATTAATGGACGTAATGGGACGTGTAGCCGAACGGCATAACCTCAGGGTGTTGTTCCATGAAAAACCTTTTGCCGGGTTGAACGGAACGGGTAAGCACAACAACTGGTCGTTGATTACCGACACGGGTGTTAACCTGTTTGCGCCTTCCAGCAGCGCCCGCGATAACCTCATGTTCCTCACGTTTTTTGTAAACACCATAAAGGCCGTGCACGAACATGCAGATTTGCTGCGTGCCAGTATTGCAAGTGCCGGTAATGATTTCCGGCTTGGTGCCAACGAAGCGCCCCCGGCTATTATGTCTGTCTTTATCGGTTCGCAGATGTCGGCTGTGTTGGATGAATTAGAGAAGAAAGGAAACGTGAAGATTGAGAAAGGGGATAATATGTACATGAAACTCGGCATCGACCAGATACCGGAAATCATCCTCGATGCTACCGACCGTAACCGTACTTCTCCGTTTGCCTTTACGGGAAATAAGTTTGAGTTCCGGGCAGTTGGCGGAAGCGATAACTGCGCTGTTCCGATGACGCCCCTGAACCTGATTGTGGCTGACCAGCTAACAAAATTTCATGAAGCGGTTACGAAAGAAATCGACAAAGGAGTAGAAAAGCGGCTGGCTATCGTTAATGTGCTGCGCAAATACATTAAAGAATCAAAAGATATACGCTTTGAAGGCGATGGCTATTCGGATGGATGGGTGAAAGATGCCGCCAAACGCAAGCTTGGAAACGTTAAGAACACACCCCGCGCGCTTGATGCCTACCTTTCCGAAAAATCGGTAGCTATGTACGAACGTCATAGTGTATTAACACGTGCCGAGTTAGAAGCCCGCAACGAAATTCGCCTGGAGGCATATATTAAACGGGTGCAAATTGAGTCGCGCGTAATTGGCGACCTGGCTATAAACCATATTGTGCCAACCGCTACGGCATATCAGAACAAACTGATTGCAAATGCCAATGGATTAAAAGAGTTGGGTATTGATAATAAACCGGTTATTCAAACCATTAAGGATATTACAAGGCTTATTAATATCATTAAAACCGGGGTACACGATATGATTGAAGAGCGAAAGCGTATCAATAAAATTGCCGATACGCATAAGCGCGCCCTGGCCTATTGCGATGATGTAAAAGAAAAATATTTCGAGGAAATCCGCGATGCTGTGGATAAACTCGAACTTTTAGTGGATAATGAGGATTGGCCACTTGTAAAATACAGGGAACTTTTGTTCCTTCGTTAAGGTATTAACCTAAACCTAAGACGAAAAAGCGGGGAGCCTTACTGGTTTTCCGCTTTTTTTATTAGCCGGTTTGCTCCGCTTCCGGTATATTTAAAAAATTCATTTAAGTCTATTGTATGAGAAAAGCGTTGTTTTTGATGGGGATGATTTTCTCCCTTGCAGGTTGGGGGCAGAAAAACCCGGTTGCAGAAATAAACAGGATTATTAACCAACAGGAAACAGAGGCGCACCTTACATTTTTGGCTGCCGATGAAATGCGGGGTCGCGATACCGGATCGCCAGAGTTAAAAATTGCAGGTAATTACATTGCTAATTATTTCCGTCAGTACGGATTAAAAACTGTACCCGGTGCAGAGCAGTATTTTCAGCCGGTTGACCTTGAACGGTTCACCCCGGCAAAAGATGCGTCCGCCTCAATTGGTGATGAAAGCTTTATTGTGAAAGAGAGTCTTATCGTTCTTGATGGTTCGGAAATTTCGTGGCAGGGCGAGTTTGTGTATGTGGGTTACGGCTCGGCCGAAGAATTAGACAAACTGAATATTGCAGGAAAAATGGTGTTGGCATTGGCAGGCTCAAAAGATGCCGACAATGTAAACAAGGTTTTCAGCGCCAGCACAACTAAATATGCCGATGTGAAAGCGCGTGGCGGTGCCGGACTTGTGGAGGTGCTAACACTTTCGCAGTTTCCGTTTCCGGCACTTGCAAATTTTTTCATGGGTGCACCCCGATGGGGTATTAAATCCGGTGATTCAACCATACCGCATGTATGGCTCAAGCCTGCCGATGTAAAAAATATCAGCTTTAAAGAAGGCAACCAGTATGCAGGCAAACTTGAAATTAAAGGATTGAAACGCGAATTGATTGACGGAAGAAATGTTGTTGGCCTTATAGAAGGAACGGATGCGAAATTGAAAAACGAATATGTAATTGTTACCGCACACTACGACCATATTGGCGTGGGTAAACCGTCATCCGGCAGCCAGGATTCAATTTTTAATGGCGCACGCGACAACGCCCTCGGCACGGTAGCCTTGCTGCAAACCGCAAAGTATCTTTCGCAGTATCCAACTAAACGTTCTGTGTTGCTGGTAGCGGTAACGTCAGAAGAAAAAGGATTGCTGGGAAGTCGCTGGTATGCCGAGCATCCGCTTGTACCATTAGAGAAGCATGTGTTGAACATTAATTGCGATGGTGTAGGATATAATGATAAAACAATCATAACAAGCATTAGCCTTGGTCGCACCACTACCGATGATGTGCTTAAAAAAGCTATAAAACCATTTGGGCTTGGCCTGGGCGGAGATCCCGACCCGAAAGAGGGCTTTTATGACCGCTCCGACCAGGTTTCGTTTGCTTCCAAAGGCATACCAGCTATAAAACTTCAGCCCGGTTTGGCTAAGATGGACGATGAAATAAGAAAATATTATCACCGGCAGGCTGATGAAGTATCAACACTCGACTTTGAGTATCTTACAAAATTCTATCGCACATTTGTTCATGCCGTAACATTGCTTTCCAACGAACCGGCTTCTCCGTTTTGGATAAAAGGAGATAAGTATGAAGTGGCCGGAAAGAAACTGTATAACCGAAACTAATCACCAATTAATACACTATATTTTATGAAACTGAAAAAACACTTGTTCGTTTGTTTTCTGTTACTCAGCGTAGCAACCTATGCCCAGAAAAACCCCGTAGCGGAAGTAACCAAATTAGTTACGAAGTCCGAAGTAGAGGCACACCTTACGTTCCTTGCTTCAGATGAAATGCGTGGCCGCGATACCGGCTCGCCAGAGTTTGATATTGCTGCAAACTATGTGGCGGCACAATACAAAATTTTCGGGTTGAAGCCCGCCCCGGGATTAACCGGTTATTTTCAGTCCGTGCCGTTGCAAAATTCGCACCCGGCAACAGGCGGTCAGCTAACGTTGGGTTCGGATGTATTCAAATACAAAGACGACTTTATTTTGTTTGAAGGTGAAAATACAAACTGGAAAGGCGATGTTGTGTATGCCGGATACGGTTCAGCCGAAGAACTTGAAAAGATAAATGTTAAAGGTAAACTTGTAATTGCATTGGCAGGCACGAAAGATGCAGGCGGTAACCCGATGGCAATCTTTGCGGCATCGGGTGATAAATATAAAGACGCTACAAAAGCAGGTGCAGCCGGCTTGATAGAAATTTTTGCTTCACCCCAAATTCCCTGGCCTGCATTAGTAAACTACTTTGCCGGTAATGTTACCATGAAAGTAAAATCTGGTAATGGCTCCGTTCCGCATATTTGGCTGAAAGACAGTGATACTGAAAGCCTGAAAAAAATCAGGGAAGAAGCGTTGAGCGGAGCGCTTACTGTTGAAGGTGTAAAAAAAGTTGACGTGCCTTCGCGCAATGTTGTGGGCATGATTGAAGGCACCGACCCTAAGTTAAGAGGCGAGTACCTGATTGTTTCTGCGCACCTTGACCACGTAGGCGTTCAAAAAAATGCACAACCCGATAAGGATTCAATTTTCAATGGAGCACGCGATAATGCGATTGGCGTGGTAGGATTGATTTCTACTGCAAAATACCTGTCGCAATATCCGCCAAAACGTTCGGTATTGTTTATTGCCTTAACAGGTGAAGAAAAAGGATTGCTGGGAAGTAAGTATTATGCAGACAACCCGTTGGTTCCGCTCAATAAAACCGTGTTTAATTTTAATTGCGATGGTGCTGGCTATAATGATGTAACGATGGCAACCATTATAGGCATGGAGCGCACCACAGCCGAAGCCGACCTTTCAAAGGCCTGCCAGGCATTTGGGTTGAAAGCTGCGGTTGACCCTGTTCCTGAACAAAACCTGTTTGAGCGCTCCGACAACTATAACTTTGCCGTGAAGGGTGTGCCTGCCATTACATTTGCTCCCGGAACCAAAGCCTTTGATGCCGACCTGTTGAAGTATTATCACCAACCGGCTGATGAAGTTGGCTCATTGGATTTTGATTATCTTATAAAATACTTCAGGGCTTACGTTTACGCCAATGTGTTACTTGCCAGCAACCCGGCAGCACCCGTTTGGAAAGCAGGCGATAAATTTGAAGCCGAAGCGAAGAAACTTTATACCAAATAGGAATACGAAACGCTGACGAAAAAGGAACTGTTGAATAAATAGCTCCTATATCAAAAATAGACCTCACACGTATGGCGCAAAGCCAACGTAAAACGGTTGGATTGGCGCAGTTTTGTGAGGGGTATAAATGAGTTAGTGGCAAGTGTAAAAAAACACCGTTCCAAATGACAGAAACATACATACAAGACAAAATTTTTGACCGAAATGATTTGCCGACAAAAGGCGAATACGAAAACTGCATTTTCAACAGTTGCGACTTTGCGGACAGCGACTTTTCCGAGTTTAGGTTTATAGACTGCACATTTAACGGTTGTAATTTAAGTTTGGTAAAACTTAATAAGACAGCGTTTCGGGACGTAAAATTCAAAGACTGCAAAATGTTGGGGCTTCGTTTTGACACTTGCAACGAGTTTGGACTTTCTTTTTCATTTGACGGTTGCCAACTCAATCATTCATCGTTTTACAAGACAAAAATCAAAAAGACGGTTTTCAAAAATTCTCAGTTACAAGAAACCGACTTTACAGAAGCCGATTTGACAAGTGCAATTTTTGATAATTGTAATTTGACACAAGCAGTTTTTGACCACACGACACTTGAAAAAGCAGACTTTAGAACTTCTTACAATTATTCCATTGACCCAGAAATTAACCGAATTAAGAAAGCAAAATTTTCTATTTTGGGCGTTTCAGGACTTTTAGACAAATACGATATAGAAATAGAAAAATGACACCAAGAATAGAAACACTAAAAGAAAAAAAATTAGTCGGAAAAAGACTTACAATGAGTTTAGCCAATAACAGGACAGGCGAACTATGGCAGAACTTTATGCCCAAACGCAGAGAAATATCAAATAGCATAACCAACGATTTGATTTCAATGCAAGTTTATAAACCAACACATTTTGCGGACTTCAAACCAACAAACGAATTTGAAAAATGGGCTTCCGTTGAAGTAACAAATTTTGAAAGTGTGCCAAGCGAAATGGAAACATTTTTATTGGCAGGCGGACTTTATGCAGTGTTTGACTATAAAGGTTCAAGTAACGACCCAAGTATTTTTCAATACATATTTGGGACTTGGTTGCCAAGTTCGGACTATGTTTTAGACAACAGACCACATTTTGAAGTTTTGGGCGACAAATACAAAAACAACGACCCGAATTCAGAAGAAGAAATATGGATACCAATAAAGACGAAATAAGAACACCAGCCACTAACACGGGTTTTGCGTCAGGCGGGGTAACGTGCAAACTTGGAGCTTTGTGCTTCTATTCAAGTTCAGTGCTGGTTGACAGTTTTGTGCTTCAAAACCCGCCCGAACGCAAAGCCCGAAAACGTTATAGGGCATATTAAAAAACGACACAACCAATGACATTAGAAGAAATAATACAAAATCTAAAAGACACTCAAAATAAGAGTGACGCACCGACTGAATATGAAATTGTGCTGACAGACGCATTTAGATTTTTGGGCTTTCAAGCAAAAACTATTGGCGGTAAAGGTGACACAGACGTATTATTGACAGCTAACATTGGAAAAGAAAGTTACAAAGTAGATGTTGACGGAAAGACAAGTAAAAATGAAAAAATAAGTGATGCTCAGATAAATTGGTTATCACTTAAAGACCACAAAGAGAAAAATAACTCAAATTTCGTAGTAGTTGCAGGACCTGGTTTTGCAGGTGGCAACTTGGAAAAAAGAGCAAAAGAATATAATGTTAGTTTGTTGACAACGGACGAATTAATTAAAATTTTAGAAGCTCATTCAAAGTATCCGTTCACGCTTTTAGAACTTAAAGACCTATTTGCAGAAGCAGGATATTTAACAGAACAAGTTGACGATTTATTAAGCCAAAATCTTGTAAGAAGAAGCTTTCTTGAAAAATTCAAAACCATAATTGAAGAAATTGAAAAGTTACAAAATACTCGACTTGGCTATTTTACATTTGAAAGTTTAGCAGGTCGTGAAAAAATACAAGAACTTGAAATTGAATTAGAAGACATTGAAAATATCATTCAACTATTACGAATTCCTTTTATCAACGCTATTTCTGAAATAGATAAGAATAAATTTGTTTTCACACTTGAGAAAAGAGATTTATCGAATACATTTTTTCAGATTTCACAACTTATCAGTAGCCGACCTCTTGTTACGACAACAAAAATAATTTCTGAAGAACCTGCTGACACAAAAAAAGATGTTGAACAAATTGATGAAAATGAAGAAAGAACGGTAGGAACAAAATATTACAAATGGACAATTCGCGGAACTTCACTTTTTGCAACCGCCAGAGAAGAAAATCCATACGAACACAGTTGTCCAGTTGACCACTTCAAGACAATTATGTCAAAAATTATCGAAGCCTTTGAAAACCAAAATGTAATCAACAACGACATAATTTATCAAGCACTTGTAGACCAAGAATTATCTCCGAATAGAGTGTTTAAAGGAAAAGCAGAAGAATATAAAATAAGAATGATTTTGGGTGTTCTTGAATTGGAAGGCTTAACAAAATGGACAGGCTCATTAAGACCAATTGAATACACACTCGACAAACCGCTGACAGATTTAATAAAATGGAGCAACGAAACTTCGGACAAGAAATAAATACGCCCTATAACAGCAGCTACCCAAAAGTGGCGGTTCAGTGGTTTAATCAAGCTTTGTGCATCTATCAAAGTTTGTGCTTGGTTGACAGTGATGTACTCCGAAATCGCCACCTTCGGGTAGCTGCCAACCGTTAGCACCCATATTAAAAATGACGACACCTCATAAAATATTGACATTTTTATTCTTGTTAATGACCATTGGACAAGTTACTGCACAGACAACTTATTCGATGTGTTATATTCATACAGTAAAATCTCAAAATGACAAGTATTTTTTAAGGACTATTCCGTTTGATAATATTGAACAAACATCAACCGGAAAGACGATTGTTTACAATTCCGACTCAACAAAACTATACGAAGTTGAAAGATATTTTGAAGTATCAGACAACAGGAAGGAAGTGTTTTTGAGTAATGACGGAAAAATCATTGCTTACGTGATTGACAGAGAATTTAAGTGGGACGGAGTTCAAAATAAAAGTATTGAGATATTCAATAATGGCATCTCAGTAAAACAATTTCAGTTGACAGACTTAATTGATTGCAATTCTGACAACGAAGATTGTTATTTGTTTTACAAAGAAGCAATTGACACAGTTGTTTGGGAGAACGGAAAAAGAAAAATTACATTCAAAGAAAACGCATCTGAATTTGAAAAGCAATTAACAGAAAAAGCAACATTCTTAAATAATGACACACTTTACATTTTTACCAAGACATCCAAAATCATCGCCATTGACTTGAATACTTCAAATTTAAGTTCAACATCACTAGCACAAATAAGCGTGGAAAAGTTCAAGAACATTAAGCTTTTTCATTCACAAATAGAGAAGTTTAAGCCTTCTTCTTTGTACGGGCTTCCAAATCTATCAAGCGGTTTGACATTTGAGAAAGGTTTGGCTAAAAGCCTGGAAATGGCAATCTTTCCCGAAGACAAAAAAGGTTCAAATAAATTCAAAAAATATTTTGTTAATATTCAAATTATTGTTGACAAAGATGGCAATGCTGTTCTTGATAAAATTGAGAACTACAACGGACTTCCCGAAGACAAAATCAAGACATTCATAGCATCCCAAAAATTTGCAATAAACTCAATACCTCCAGAGACTGAAAAATGGAGATTTGATGGCTGGATTGCTTTAATGAATAAAAGCAAAAACGAAGCAAAACAGGAAAAGCAAAAAGAAATTATCGAAGAAAGAGAGGCCTATAAGAACCGAATAGTTGCCGATTCAATAAATGGACTTTACATTCCTAAGAATCTTGAAGAGTGCTTTTTAGAACTTAATAAGCTTTTAAAACCAAAAGACATTGAAGCAATAAAAAATCTGAAAGACCGAAATGAAACTATATTATATCATCACGGATTTGGGACTTGGCTAAGAAATAATTGGGGACTTTGGGGTGGCTCTAGGCTTCAGCAGTATTTAATAAAGAAAGGACTTAGACACCCAGATGATATGTCTGCGACCATTCTTGAATTTTATTATGATTGGCTAAACGGACAACACGAAAAATGGAAAGAATTTGAAGCGAAATAAAGGAAATACGGGTGCTAACACGGGTTTTGCGTCAGGCGGGCTGAAGTGGTAATATTGAACGTTTGTGCTTCTAAGCCCCGCCTGGCGGCAAGCCCGAAAACGTTAGCGGTCAGTGTAAAACAAAAAACGGCAAAGAAATATGACTACACCAGTTAGAAAAAAGTTATCAAAATCAATCCTTGAAAGTATTGAAGTCGATAAAATCATTTATGCAGAAGTAACACCGCCCGGAGCAATGGGGAACTCAGGGGGTATTATAATATACATTAAACGAGAGGATAACACAGAAATGCTCTGTTTTGAAACAAGCATTTATGATGATGAAGAGGTATATCTTTTTGCAGAAGAAGTATTATTTAAACATTTAGACAGAGAAAACAATACTAGTGGCAAGGAGCAATTATATTTTGACTTTTATGACGGTGGAATGGGTAATAATGTTTTAATCAACAAGAAAATAGTTCTCTCAATTCAAGACAACTATTTTGTATACAACGCGAACGATTTAGAATACAAGATTATTTCGTCAGTTCAAGGTGTTTTTAATAGTGTCGTTAATCAAATGAACTCTAAAAAATCTATTAACCCTTCTTCAATAAAAAGAATTTCACCAAAATGGATTGACAAATTAGAAGATGACGAAATATTTGTTTTCGGTAGTAATCTTGATGGATTACACGGTGGCGGTGCGGCAGCTGTAGCAAGAAAATGGGGTGCAAGTTGGGGACAAGGCGTAGGCTTGCAGGGACAAACTTATGCCATTCCAACAATGCAAGGGGGCGTTGAAACTATTAAACCATATGTTGATGAATTTTTGTCTTTTGCAAAATCAAAACCTAATTTAAAATTTTTAGTAACTGAGATTGGTTGTGGTATCGCAGGTTTTACAGTTGAACAAATTGGACCTTTGTTTAAGAAAGCAATTAACGAAAACATTGAAAATATATTTTTGCCTGAGAGTTTCTATAAAATATTGACTAATGAAAAAACACCAAACCGTTAGCGGAAACCCTACTTATCTTAGTGCCAATGAATGAAACTTTTAAAATATTTTCTATTGATGCTGACGAAATAAAAAAAATTGAAGCATCGAAAAACGAACCACATTCCCACGGCTTTGAAGAACTTATCATCGGTATTGAAGGGCAATTAGAACATTTCATTGACTTCAAGACAACTGTTTTTGATGCCCCTTTTGTAAGTTTTGTAACGAAAGGGAAAGTGCATCGTGTGCAGCCGAAACCAAAAAAGGGAAAGTGCAATATGTGGGTAATACGTTTCAAGAGCGAGTTCATTCCCGAAACTACTTTTCAACTTTATTCTCTCTATCACGATAACGCAAACCTTGTTCTGAAACCGGACACTTGTTTTAAAAGATTGGTTACGCTTTGCGAAATGATGCACGGAGAAATGCAGCAGACCACGACTGACTATTCGGTTATCCGGCATTTGCTTAGTGCGTTGTTTACCATGATAGAATCGGAAAGACGAAAGCAGCAGCCCGAAGGAAATGTGACATTTAAAATGCAAAGCATGACATTTAAAAATTTCCTGAAAATTTTGGAAGAAAATTTTCGCAGACCGATTGGAGTTGAGTTTTATGCCGAAAAACTTTTTATGTCGTCAAGAAACCTGAACCTGATTTGTCAGAATATCTTGCACCAAAGCGTTTCCGAAATCATTGAAACACGAAAACTGATTGAAGCGAAAAACCTTTTGGCAAGCACGGACAAATCGGTTTCAGAAATCGGATTTGATTTAGGGTATAACGAAAAAGCATATTTTACAAGTGTATTCAAAAAGAAATCAGGACAAACACCAACAGAATTTCGTGAGGAAATGAAAAAACTTATTTCCTGAAATCACAACATATTTTCTAAAAAGTGTTACCGTTGGTTTTTGAAACTTCATGTATTTTGTATCGGCAAACAAATAATTAGGGCATTTAAGAAACTGTTTAAATTTTATTTCAGAAAAATATTATAGGTACCCCGTCTTTGCGAGGAACGAAGCAAGCTCACTCTTTAAAGATTGCTTCGCTATCGCTCGCAATGACGCGCATAACAAAAAAATCAAATAGAATTTAAACAATTTCTAACAGATAGGATAATTTTCCGACATTGTCGGGAACTATGGCAAAATTGAGAGCAGAAGGCTATACCGAAGATTTTAATCCCGGTTTTAACTGTGTAAATTGTCGCAACGGGCAGTTAAAAATATATCCTTCGGGTTTTCAGATGGATAAATTTTTTCGGTTGGCATTGTTATAACAAAATATTTTGGATTTAAGCTGCTTAAATAAGGTTGCAATTTTAGTACGTTTCCGAAAATCACAACACCATTTCCGATAACTGTTACCATTTTGGTTTCCGGTGATAGCATCTTTGCAGTATCAATTTATTAAGTAACTAAAAAATAAAGAAATGGAGACAGCAGCAAAAACAAAATGGGTTTTAGACCCAACGCACAGCGAGCTTACTTTTAAAGTAAAGCACATGATGATTGCCAATGTGAAAGGGGAATTCAAAAACTTTTCGGTAGATGTAGATGGCGAAGATATTTTTAAATCAAATGTATCTGTTACAGTTGATGCAACAACCATCAACACTAATAATGGCGACAGAGATAATCACTTAAAATCTGCCGATTTTTTTGATGTGGAAAATCACAAAGAACTTACTTTCAAAAGCACTTCGTTCAAACAAAAAGATGATGAGGAATATGAATTAAAAGGCATACTCACCATAAAAGGAATCAGCAAAGAAGTGAAACTTGAAGTTGAATTCGGAGGCATCAATAAAGACCCTTGGGGCAATGAAAAAGCAGGGCTTTCCATTAGTGGAAAAATCAACCGCAAAGATTGGGGACTTAACTGGAATGCTGCTTTGGAAACAGGTGGTGTTTTGGTAAGTGAGGATGTTAAAATTTCAGGAGAAATACAATTTGTAAAACAATCTTAAGAATAAAATGCAATGAAAAATAAAGTAATCATTATCACAGGTGCCGGTATGGGACTTGGATATGCAGCAGCAAAAGAATTGGCTTCAAAAGGTGCAAATCTTGTATTGGTTGACTACAACGAAAAAGGTTTGGCAGATACAAAAGCGGAAATCGCTGAAGAGTTTTCTGATGTAAAAATCATCACCGTTGTTGCTGATGTGTCAAATGAAGAAGCCGTGAAAAATTATGTAGATGAAGCGGTAAAAGCATTTGGCAGAATTGACGGCTTATACAACAATGCGGGTATTGAAGGGAAGCAGGCAAGTATTACCGAGTATGATGTGAATGTTTTCAAAAAAGTAATTGACATTAACCTGATGGGCGTGTATTACGGAATGCGGTATGTAATTCCTGTGATGCAAAAACAAAAATTTGGTCGCATTGTGAATGTGGCTTCTGTTGGCGGTATTCGTGGCGTGTTGAACCAAATGCCTTATGTGGCAAGTAAACACGCTGTTTCCGGGATGACAAAAAACGCAGCTTTGGAATATGGCAGAGACGGGATTCTTACCAATGCCATTGCACCCGGAGCAATTTTAACTCCAATGGTTGCGGAAGCATTCAGGCAGGTAAACCCGACTGACCCGAAAGCGGCAGAAACGGAATACGCCCAACGCAACCCAACCAAACGATTAGGACAGCCCCAGGAAGTGGCTAAATTGGTTACATTTCTCTTGAGCGAAGACAACGGCTATGTAAGCGGACAAACCATTGCGATTGATGGTGGGGAATCTAACATTTATGGAAATTCTTAAAAGCCATATTTGCTCTAAGCATGTATGGTAAATTAATGACCATAAATTCATAGAAACTGTTTAAATTTTATTTCAGGAAAATATTATAGGTAAACCGTCTTTGCGAGGAACGAAGCAATCTCACTCTTTAAAGATTGCTTCGCTATCGCTCGCAATGACGCGCATAACAAAAAAATCAAATAAAATTTAAACAGTTTCATAGTTCTAAAAATAGTATGGATAGAAAAGCATTTTTAAAATCACTCGCAATATTGCCAGTAACAGGAACAGCAATGAAACTGAATGAATTAAATAAAATGACAGCACCCTTTAACAGCACGGTAAAAATGCCCGTGCTGTTTTTAGGGCATGGCAGTCCGATGAATGCCATTGAAGAAAATGAATTTGTGCAAGGTTTCAGAAACATCGGAAAAGAAATTACGAAACCCAATGCCATTCTTTGTGTGAGTGCCCATTGGGAAACGAGAGGAACTTTTGTAACAGCAATGGAAAAGCCGACAACAATTCACGACTTTGGCGGATTTCCGAAAGAACTTTTTGAAGTACAATATCCCGCACCGGGAAGCCCTGAATTAGCTAAGGAAACAAAAGCACTCATTAAAAAAACGGAAGTAGGTTTAGACGATAAATGGGGACTTGACCACGGTGCTTGGAGCGTTCTAAAACATCTATATCCAAATGCCGACATTCCAATTATTCAGTTGAGTTTGGACTATAACCAAACTCCGCAATATCACTACGAACTTGCACAAGAATTAAAATCGCTTCGTGAAAAGGGGGTGTTGATAATCGGAAGCGGAAATATGGTGCATAATTTAAGAATGGTTGAATGGAAAAAATTAAACGAAACGTATGGTTTCGATTGGGCATTAGAAGCAAATGAAAAAATGAAACAATTTATCTTGAATGACGACCACAAATCGTTAATCAATTACCCACAACAGGGAAAACCGTTTCAACTTTCCATTCCGACACCGGAACACTACTTGCCCTTGCTTTATACGCTTGCACTAAAAGAAAAAAATGAAAGAATAAGTTTTTTCAACGACAAACCTGTGGCGGGTTCACTAACCATGACGAGCGTGAAGATTGACAAAGCCTAAAACCCCACTCACAAAAAATACACTCTTGCAAGTCGCTTAAACCAACGCTCAAACCCAAACTTGCAAGAAAGTATTTTTTCACTCACCCAAGAAAAATTAAAAAACAAAAAATTTCCTTTCCTTCAAAAAAATAAAACTTCGCAACCGCACAACCCACGACAGACAAGCACTTTGGCAACAGGTGAAGAAAGAGGGCATCCGCTAACACGGGTAATTGGCTTTGATATATGCGCTGTCTATGGCTTGGCGTTTGCCCGATACCATGCCTTTGCTTACACACAGGCTCAACACTTTTTGAAACAAGTCTTTAAATACGTCTTCGCCATACAAATTTCTTGTTCGTGACAGGGTGGAATGCCACGGAAGCTCTTCGTCAATGTCGTAGCCGATAAAATACAACAGGTCTAAGCGCATGGATACATGGTTGATGATTTTACGGTTGCTTTTCAGGTTTTCTAAATACCCCACTTTTGTTATTTCTAATGAACAGATGTATCTTAGTTGTGCAACAAGCACAAAAGTTAGCGGCAATGATGAAAAAACACCTGTACATATTATTAAGCCTTGTGATTTATTCGCAATCGAATGCCCAAAACTTCGACAAACTTGTTGAACATTTTAGGAATAACAATTTTGTGGGGTTTGAAGTGATTCCCCGAGATAGTATTAGCGAAAACTCATTATACAAATCAAAGGATTTTAATGTCACGATAAGTAAAAACCCAATTAACTTTAAGATTGAAACACTCGTTTTCAAAAATCCATATTATACAGATGACTTTGACGATTGGGATGACAATTATATAAATTTTCCTAAATCATTTTCAGTCATTTATGATGAAAATCTTATATCGTTATTTGGTAATGGTAGATTTCTTTGCCATAATCTAAACGACTACTCAAGAAATGTAAAACTCGAAAACGAACTAAATAGTAAAAAATATAAATATCATTGGGTTATTGACGGAAAATTATATGCTAAATCCAAATCATTTTTATTTAGCAGTTTATATCAATGGAATGGAATAAAATGGGAAAATGCAGGGATAAAAATTCCTGTAGATGACCAAGCTATTTTATTATCTGATGATGAGTTTATTGTTTACCGTAAATGTAGTGGCGAATTTGGAGGAACTATTTACTTTTTCGACAGACAAAAAAAAGAAACGTATTTTACGGAGTCAACTTGTGCGAACACGGTAGTTAAAAAAAATGGACAGTACCAAATTCTTGCACATCTTGGGCATATGATGGGAACGTCAGAAATAAAAATAATTGATGACCCAAAAAAGTTGACTAAAGCAAAAAGCAATCAACTCAGAATTAAACAAGGAAGTTTAGGTTATCAAGATAAATCAAATGAATACTCGAAAGAATTAGACCTTTTTGGAATTCAATTATTTTCTGCTTTCGAAATCGAAAATAGAAGATTATTCCTTGCGAACTTTAATGAAAGTACATTTTTAGCAACAATTGATGGAAAACAAATACAAATTGTAAACCCATTATTCAATAATGATAAATACACACACGACCCAATAACCAAAACTTACGGAAAATATACGTTGATTAGTATGGACCATTACGGAACAGCTTTAGACCGAGAGGTTTCGGTAATCATAATTAAGGACAAGAAAATCACGTTAATAGATTGGAACGAAAATCACAGCCGCTAACAGCGTGTATAAGAAATAGCGGGTTCAGTGCCAAATTAAACATCAGTACTTTTAATAAAAGTCTGTGCCAAACTGAAAGTGAAGTGCTTTTTAATCCGCTACTTCTCATGCACGCAAAACGTTAATCGATACTATTTTTAGGGGAGCTTTCAACAGGAAGTCACAAGTGTTTACCCCTAACACCTAAGTCGTAAGATTCACCACTTCAATCCCTTTAATTTCAGGCACGGCTTTTTTGATGGCCTCTTCAACACCGGCTTTAAAGGTCATGGTTGACATGGGGCACGAACCACACGCCCCCAGAAATTCGAGCTTCACAATGTGGTCGTCTGTTATCTGTTGAATTTTAACGTTGCCACCATCGGCCTCTAAATACGGACGTATGGTATCCAGCGAGGCTTCAATGCGATGAGTAAGGTCTGCGATTGTTTCCATTTAAACTTTTAATTCAACCCGTTTTGTTTCCGCTAAGTTAGCATTTCTAATGGCAATTTGCCGCGCCAACGCCTCGGCCAATGTGCGGAATGCTTCGGCCGAGGGGCCTTCCTTCATTACAGCCGGCAAGCCGGAATCACCGCTTTCGCGGATGCCCTGCACCAACGGAACCTGCCCAAGCATCGGAACATCGTATTTTTCCGATAAGTTCTTGCCGCCATCTTTTCCGAAGATGTAGTATTTGTTATCGGGCAATTCTTCCGGTGTGAAGTACGCCATGTTTTCGATAATGCCCAACACCGGCACATTTATTTGCGGTTGCCGGAACATAGCCAACCCTTTGTTGGCATCGGCAAGGGCTACCTTTTGCGGTGTGGTAACAATTACAGCGCCCGTAACCGGCACGGTTTGTACCAACGTGAGGTGTATATCGCTTGTGCCGGGGGGCAGGTCTATCAGCAGGTAGTCGAGTTCTCCCCAAAGCGTTTCGCTGAAAAACTGTTTGATAGCTGCGCTTGCCATTGGCCCACGCCACACTACTGCGCTGTCGGGCGGGGTGAGAAACCCGATTGACATTAATTTTACCCCGTATTGCTCCAGCGGAATAATCATGTTTTTGCCGTTGATTTCCTTCACCTCGGGCTGTTCGTGCTCGCAATTGAACATGGTGGGGATGGACGGCCCGTAAATATCAGCATCAATCAGGCCCACCTTTGCGCCCTGTTGCGCAAGCGCCACGGCAAGGTTACTGGTAACGGTAGATTTACCCACACCGCCTTTACCGGAAGCAATGGCCACAATGTTTTTTACTTGCGGAAGGAGCGGGGCATTGCTGCGGGTAGAAGTTACCGAAGACGTAATGGTAATGTCTATGGGAATATCGTTACCCGCCACTTTTTGAACTGCCTCGAGGCAATCCTGCCGGATTACTTCTTTTAACGGGCAGGCCGGTGTGGTAAGCACTACGGTAAAGGCAATGCCTTTATCCGAAACCGATACATTTTTTATCATGCCCAGGCTCACTAAGTCGCGTTTCAGGTCGGGGTCGTTTACAGTGGAGAGGGCGTTGATGATGTCGTTTTCGGTAAGCTTCATATCATGAAATTTGGGCGAATTTAGGCCTGTCGCTCCCCAAAACAAAACTTAATTGCCGTTGGTTTTCAACGCATTTTTAGGTGCGGAAAAGTTATCTTTGTAACACCAAAACATAACTATTACTGCTCTGATATCCCGCCAAACCATAGATGAAATCCGCAACCGCATCGATATTGTAGATGTGGTGAGCGATTTTGTTTCCCTCAAGCGGTCGGGGCAGAATTACAAGGCGTTAAGCCCGTTTACCAACGAAAAAACGCCTTCTTTTTATGTGGTGCCTTCTAAAGGCATTTTTAAAGATTTTAGCAGTGGCAAGGGTGGCGATGGCATCACCTTCGTAATGGAGCACGAGGGCATGAGCTACGTGGAGGCGCTGAAATACCTCGCGAAGAAATACGGGGTAGAGATAAAGGAAGATGAGCGCACGCCCGAAGACCTGGCAGCGCAAGGCGAGCGCGACAGCCTGTATATTGTCATGACGTTTGCAAAGGATTACTACAAGGAACTTTTGCATAACCATGACGAGGGCAGGAGCATTGGGTTGAGTTATTTCCGCGAGCGAGGCTTCAACGACCGTATTCTTGAAAAATTTGAGTTGGGTTACAGCCTCAACGAGTGGCATCATTTACAGCAGGCAGCCTTAACGCGCGGCTTCAGCGAAAATGTGTTAGAGAAATCGGGACTTATTATAAAAAAAGACGATAAGATTTATGACCGCTTTCGCGGAAGGGTGATTTTTCCCGTACATAATCTTTCGGGCAAGGTAGTAGCCTTTGGCGCACGCATTCTTACAAAAGAAAAAGACCAGCCCAAGTATATCAACTCTCCGGAAACGGAAATATACCATAAGAGCAATGTACTCTATGGGATGTACCAGGCTAAGAACGAAATCCGCAAGCATGATTTCTGTTACCTGGTTGAAGGCTATACCGATGTTATCTCGCTTCATCTTTCGGGTATTGAAAACGTGGTGGCGTCTTCCGGTACGGCTCTCACCGAAGAGCAGATTAGGTTGATGCGCAGGTTTACCGAAAATGTTACCGTGTTGTTCGATGGCGATGCGGCCGGCATCAAAGCCGCGTTGCGCGGAATAGACCTTGTGCTGAAAGGCGGCCTCAATGTGCGTGTGGTGTTGCTGCCGGATGGTGAAGACCCCGACAGCTACTCCAAAAAAATGGGTAGCACCGAATTTCAGGAGTATCTAAAAACCAATTCGAAAGATTTTATTTCTTTCAAGATAGACCTGTTGTCAGCGGGCGCATCAAACAACCCGATTAAACGCGCGGAAGCCATTCGCGAAATTGTTGCCAGCATCGCGCTTATTCCTGACCCTATCAAGCGGTCGGTTTATATTAAAGAAACAGGTGACTTATTAAAGATACAGGAGTCTGTCCTTCTCACCGAGTTGAATAAAATTCTGATTGCGGAAAAAAGAAAACGCGACCAGGAGCGCATGCGCGAAGAAGTTGCTGAACCATTGCTCGATGTTATTGAGGAAGTTGCCCAGGCGACTAAAACAGACCCGCAAACTATGGTGCAGATGCAGGAGCGGGAGGTTATCAGACTGTTGTTGAATTATTCAGATAGTCCTGTTGAGGATGACGTTGACCTGGTGAGTTACTTTATTAATGAATTTGAAGAATTGGATTTCTTTAATCCACTATATGCCTCTATTTTTAAAATGTTTCGTGATGCAAAACTGAATGGAGAGTTGGTCGATTCAAAATATCTTATTGATAATGGGTCGGAAGAAGTTAAACGACTTGTTGCTGAACTTACTGTTAAAAAATATCAGGCAAGTAAATATTGGCGCGAGAAGTATCATATCATCTTTTTTGATGAAAATGAAAAGATAAACGAAAATGCTCATCAGAATGTTCTAAGAAGGAAGTATAGGTATATCCAGAATTTATTAGAAGAGAACAAGGCAAAGATTAAGGAAGCAGAGTCATCAAGTAATTCTATAAAGGTTGACGAGTTGATTCTTGTTCAACATAAATTAAAGCAAGTTGATTTGGAACTTGCCACTGAATTAGGTGTTATATCAGGTAAATATTAAGAAGTTGTGGAAGAAAAAATTGTTTTAGATTCAATAGAAAGCGCTATTGAAGATATAAAAAACGGAAAGGTGATTGTTGTAGTAGATGACGAAGACCGCGAAAACGAAGGCGACTTTATCTGCGCAGCCGAATGTGTAACGCCCGAAATTATAAACTTCATGGCTACACATGGTCGTGGGTTAATTTGTGCTTCATTAAGCGAAGACCGTTGCGATGAACTGAAACTCGACTTAATGGTGGGCACCAATACCGCCACATTTGAAACTCCCTTCACCGTTTCGGTTGACCTGATTGGGCATGGATGTACTACCGGCATTTCCGCACACGACCGTTTCAAAACCATTCGCGCCTTAGTTGACCCGGAAACAAAACCGGAAGACCTTGGCCGGCCTGGTCACATTTTTCCGCTGCGTGCAAAACGTGGAGGCGTGCTGCGCAGGGCAGGCCATACCGAAGCCACTATCGACTTTGCGCGGTTGGCCGGTTTCAAGCCCGGTGGTGTTTTGGTGGAAATTATGAACGAAGATGGCTCTATGGCGCGACTGCCCGATTTGCAAAAAGTAGCGAAGAAGTTTAACCTCAAATTGGTTTCGATTAAAGACCTTATTGAATACCGCGTTAAAAAAGAGTCGCTTATCACGCGCGAAGTGGCGGTTGACATGCCTACCGAGCATGGCGATTTTAAGTTGATTGCGTTTCAGCAAATCAACACGCAGGAAACACACCTTGCATTGGTTAAAGGTACATGGGAAAAAGATGAGCCGGTGTTGGTGCGCGTACATTCATCGTGTGTAACGGGCGATATTTTTGGTTCGTGTCGTTGCGATTGCGGCCCGCAACTTCATCATGCTATGGAGATGGTAAACCGTGAAGGTAAAGGTGTGGTGTTGTATATGAAACAGGAGGGGAGGGGCATTGGTTTATTGAATAAACTCCGCGCGTATAAGTTGCAGGAAGAAGGCATGGATACGGTGGAGGCCAATCTTCAGCTTGGGTTTGATATGGACGAACGCGATTATGGTGTTGGCGCCCAGATTCTCCGCGATTTGAACGTAACCAAAATCAGGTTGATTACGAATAACCCTAAGAAGCGTGTTGGTTTGATGGGCTACGGATTAGAAATTGTGGAGAATGTTCCTATTGAGATTGTGCCCAATCCGCACAACGAAAAGTACCTCACTACCAAGCGCGATAAACTTGGTCATTCGATTTTAAAACATTAATTGTAAACGTGATTCGCAGAGCGACCATAATGTTTGTATTCCTTACGCTTGTAACGGCAACCGTTCAAGCCCAGCAATGGCCGTTTGAGTTATGGCATGAGGGTAAGATTGTGTTGGAGTCGGGCGATACGCTGAAAGGGTTAGTAAAGTATAACCTCGATCAGGATTTAGTGCAGTTTAACGATCAGCGCGAAAATATCGTTGCCTTCACGGCACGTAAGGTTCTGTTCTTTGAGATATTCGATAACCTGCAAAAGCGTTATCGTAATTTTTTTGCGCTGCCCTTTGCGGCCAACAATACCAACTACCTCACCCCGGTTTTCTTTGAGTTGTTAGTGGATGGAAAAATGACATTGCTCGCACGCGAAGCGTTAGAGAACCGCACGTACAGCTCACCGTATTATTACGGATCGTTCACACGGTTAGTGTTGGTGTATAAGTATTACCTGATGGATGAAAAAGGAAACATCAGCCAGTTTATAGGAAAGAAGGGAGAATTGTTAAGCCTAATGGGTAAACGAGCCGATGACGTTGACCGCTATATGCGTAAAAACCGATTAAAGATTGAAGACCCGGCTGATTTCAGTCGCACGGTTGCTTACTACAATTCGCTCTTTTAATTTCTGATTTCTGATTTCTAATTTCTGATTGCGGATTTCTGGTTTTGGATTTCAGATTGTGGCTACAGGTATTTACATTGCGCCCTACGCAAACTCAATAATCTAAAATCGTAAATGGAAAAACCTCTTATACTTGTTACAAACGATGACGGCATCACCTCTAAGGGTATTCGCACATTAGTAAACGTAATGAAACAGATTGGCGAAGTGCTGGTAGTAGCCCCGGATAGTCCGCAATCGGGAATGGGCCATGCTATTACTGTTGGTGAAACACTGCGCCTTGAGAAAAATCATATTTTTGACGGCATTACAGCATTCGAGTGTTCGGGCACTCCGGCAGATTGCGTAAAAATGGCGCGACACTTTGTGTTAAAAGGCAAACGCCAACCCGATATAGTGGTGAGCGGTGTGAATCATGGAAGCAATACATCGATAAGTGTATTGTATTCAGGCACTATGTCCGCAGCTATTGAAGGCGCCATTGAGGGTACGCCCTCTATCGGTTTTTCGTTGTGTGATTATTCGCACGATGCGAATTTTTCGCACACGGAACATTATATTAAAATCATTACCGAACAGGTATTAAAAAAAGGATTAACAAAAGGCGTAGCGCTGAATGTTAACTTTCCACCAAAACGCAACGAGTCGGTTAAGGGTGTGCGCATCTGCCGGCAGGCAAATGCCAAGTGGGCGGAAGAATTTTTGCAACGCCACGACCCCAACGGCAGAAGCTATTACTGGATGACCGGTAACTTCGTAAACTTCGACAAGGGCGAGGACAATGACGAATGGGCTATCGCCAATAATTACATTTCTGTTGTTCCGTGCCAGTTCGACCTAACCGCACACCAGGCAATTCCGGTGTTGAATGAAGATTGGGATATTTTACAATGACCTGGTTTTACTTATCTTCAATCCATATTTGAGTAAATCATGTTAACTATGAGATACGGTATTGTTTTAACCTTAGTTATTACCCTCTATTCCTGTTCATCGCGCCAGGAATCGGCAGAGTACGCAGATACCTTTCAATCTGCCTATGATGCGAATAGTATGTACACTGTTTCCAATGCGGGAATAGGTGATATAACCCTGGGCGGAGCATTTGAGCTGGTGGAAAACAATTTGCCGGTTGTAGAAACCGAAACCGTTTATGAAGAAGATGACGGAAGCGGTTTGTTTCTTATACGGCTTGCCGAAAGTGATGAATATAACCTGAGCGTACAGGTTGGATATGACGATATTATAGGCATAACAATTTTCACACCTCCGTTCTCAACGGATAAAGGCATTAGCCCGCAAACCAGCAATTTATCCGACCTGAAAACATTCTACACCATTGAAGATGTTTGGGTTCCCAATTCGGGTAGTTTGTATGTGGGCGTTAAAGAACTGCCGAATGTAACCTTTGTGTATGAAGATAAATTGTTGCTGACACTCACGGAAGGCGCTGAGGTTGTACAGGATGAACTACCCGGTGGACTTGTGCTGAGCAAAATTATGCTACACAAGCCGCTTGAGTAAGCGTTACTTCAACACATATTTAACACCAACATGTAAGCCGATTGAGCCCATCGATTTTTTTTCACGGATTGGTTGGTTATCGTAATAATGAGCTTCATATTCTTTTTTGTATTCAATTTTTCTGTATTCGGGATCAACCGTATCCAACGCATCCTCGCCATTAACTGTGTAACTCACCAGTTCTCTTTCTTTAGGTGAATACGACAGGCTTATAAAACTTATTTCTGAGAAGATGTACAGCATTTCGCTTAATTCATAGTTCACACCAACTACACCCTTAAAGCCAAAACTGAAGCCGGTATTGAATTTAAACTCCTCAGCCTCATGATAAGGAATTTCCTGCCCGGTTTGATAATCATAGGAATTGTATTTTTTCATGATCTCACTACGCATAGAAGTTAGCGCCAACACAGGGCCTATTCGGGTATAGGGTTGAACTTTTCCTATGCCGGCAATAAATGTCAGCGATGGTGCAACCTGGAAAGATTGGGAAGACTGGTCAACTGTTGCTAAATAATCATCTGGGTCGGTATATCCTTCATAAAACTCTTCCAGTGTGTACTTTCTTCCTAGCAGATATCCAAGTTCTATGTCATAGCCCAGTGTGCCGCTGATAGACCCGCCCACGGCTGCCTGGATTGAAAAGCCACTGCCATAGCTTCCGTAAACGCCTTTATAGGAAGTTGTTGAGGATTCATACGGTAATGATGAACTTTCACCAATCAATTGCGAATTGGCGGGCAGGTTGTAGCCAATACTGCTCCGTACATAGAACTGGGCAAAAACTGGTTGTAGCATCAGCATGAATGCTGCAACGGAAAGTAATTTTTTCATAATTATGAATGGGTTTGGTTGTTTTTAATGACTTAGAGAAACGTTTGCCACTATGCAATATACTAAAAATTATTATGTAGAAAAGCAAGGGCAGGGACCAGGAACTGAATTTACACCGGGTCAACGTCAGCCACAACCCGTACCATGCGGAAGATTTTTTGAGTCAACAAGCTGTTTATCTGTTGGGTAATGATTGCTTTTACACCGGCAAGATTGCCGGAGTCGCGCGGGATTTTAATCAGCATATTCATCAGGTATTGATTGCGGACGCGCGAAACCATCGGCTCGCCCGGCCCTAAAACCCGTATGCCCTGTATGTGCTGTACGATGAGTTGATGCAGTTGCGCAATGGCCTGCTGCACAATTTTCTTGTCGGTGTGTTTCAGGGTTAATTCAATTAACCTGCTAAAGGGTGGGTACAAATGATTTTTCCTGTCGGTAATTTCCTGTTGATAAAATTCATCCATGCGATGATGCACAACATGCTGAATGACTATGTGGTCGGGTTGTGCTGTTTGTATAATTACCTTACCCGGTTTTTCGCGCCTGCCTGCACGCCCGCTTACTTGTGTAAGCAACTGGAACGCCCGTTCATACGACCTGAAGTCGGGGAAGTGCAACAACCGGTCGGCATTAAAAACACCAACCAGACTCACCTTATCAAAGTCGAGGCCTTTTGTAACCATTTGTGTGCCCACTAATATATCGGTGTCGCCTTGTTCAAATTGCTCGATGATAGCTTCGTAGCCCGTTTTACTTCGTGTGGTTTCCAAATCCATGCGCTGTACGTGCGCTTCCGGAAAGTGAAGTTTTAATTCTTCTTCCAGTTTTTCAGTTCCGTAACCAGGCGTGTGAAGCCGTTTTGATGAACACGTAGGGCAACTGCCGGGCATGGGTTGCTTATACCCGCAATAATGACAAACCAATGCGTGTTTGTATTGATGATAGGTAAGGCTCACCGAACAATTAACACACTTGGGTATCCAGCCGCAATCTTCGCAATCGAGAATGGGGGAGTATCCTCTCCGGTTCTGAAAAATAATTACCTGTTCCTTTTCTTTTAGCGATGCTTCAATTCCCCTGAGCAACATACCGGTAAACTCGCCCTTACTATTTTTTTGCCTGCGTTCGGCCATTACATCGGCCAATATAATTTGAGGAAGTTGCGCATCGCCATAACGTTTGCTCAACTTCACGTAACCGTATTTTCCGCTTTGCGCGAGATGATACGATTCGACCGAAGGCGTAGCCGAGCCAAGAATAATTTTTGCATGATGCAGATGGGCTATCATCAGTGCGGCATCGCGGGCATGGTAGCGTGGGGCAGGTTCTTGTTGTTTGTAGGACGTGTCGTGTTCTTCGTCAACAATAATTAACCCGAGATTATCGAATGGAAGAAAAACAGACGACCGCACACCTACTACAAATTTGAAACGCCCGTTCAGCACACCGTTCCAGACTTCAACACGCTCGTTGTCAGAAAACCGCGAGTGATACACGCCCATTTTATCGCCAAATATTTTTTTAAGCCGCTGCACGATTTGTGTTGTTAAAGCAATTTCCGGCAACAGGTAAAGCACTTGCGTGCCGCTTTCCAATGCTCTGCGGATAAGGTTTACATAAATTTCTGTTTTGCCGCTTCCGGTAATGCCATGAAACAAAACGGTTGAATGGATTTCAAATTCTTTCAGAATATGTTGCTGCGCCTGTAACTGGTCTTCGCTAAGGGTTACATCAACGATTTCCTCATCATCCTGTAACTCAAATCGCGGAACAATAATTTCAAACTCTTCTAATATGCCGTTTTTTATTAATGTATGTAATGCCGAACCTGAAAATTCAGGTGTAGAAAGTTTATTCTTCCGTAATCCTGATTTGTTTACGGTTGAATCGTGCAACACGGGTACATCCTGGAGATACTTTAGTAGAATGGCTTCTTGTTTGGGCTTTTTGCTTAATTCACTAAAAAGATTTTCCAATGCGTGGTTGTTAGTAAAGGCTTCGCTTAACCGAACATACTTTTCTTTTTTTGGTTTATACTTCTCTTTAACTTCTTCAAACAGAATAACGGCCTCTTTCCCCGAAAGGGATTTCAGTATGCTGTAAATGCTTTTGATATTCAGCAACGAAGCAATATCGGAATACGCCATTGGGCCGGAAACTAAGTGCTTTAGCAACATGGTTTCCTTTTCCGAAAAGTCGAACAAGGTTGTTTCCCAATCGAACGCAGGGTGAAGCTGCACCATTGATTCGCTCGAAAGTTTAAGCCCTGCCGGCAGGCCGGCATTCAGCACTTCTCCGGGCGCGCAGAGGTAGTACTCGGCAATCCAGTTGTAAAAATTGAGTTGCTGCGCGCTTACAACAGGCTCCTCATCTAATATTTCAAGAATGTATTTTGCTTCGTACTCTGTTGGCGGATTTTCGTGCAACGTTACCATAATGCCGGTAATGATTCTGCGGTCGCCAAACTGCACAATAACCCGTTGCCCGACTCCGGCTTTTTCGTTCCATTCAAACGGCACACGATAAGTAAACAGCTTGTGCACCGGAATCGGCAACAACACTTCTGCAAAAAGTGTAATTCGTGTTCCGGTATGTATTTCTGATTGCACGTTTTTTCGTAAAGCTAAGATTTATTTGTAACCTGTATCGCTGATTTTATCCCATTGATTTCTTTATCCACATTTACAATGTTGCTAACGGACTCAAGTTGCGCCAATGTGTTTTTCAGAAAAGCCTGGTGCGCGGCTGATGTTGGATGAAACGGCTTGTGCTGTAATGCCAATCGTATGGATTGCCATTGCTGAATGAAATCCTGTGTGGGTGCATCTACGTACGCATCGGAAAACTTGTTCCATATATACGTTTCGGCATCTTCCGAAGGGTGAATCATATCCGTTTTATAAAAACGATAATCACGCAAATCGTCCAGCATAATTTCATAAGCCGGAAAATAATGAACATCCTTATGTTGTTGCGTTAAGGTGTGGCAGGCCAACCGCAATACCGATTTGCTTACACTGTTTAATTCGAGTGTATCTTTTAAATGCCGCACCGGGCTAACGGTAAGAATAATATTCAGGTTGGGGTTAAACGATTTTAGTTTACTGTACACATCTTCAAACGAATCGAGCATACGTTTTTGTGTGCAAAGTTCTTTTTCAAATTCAGTTGCCGGAATTTTATGACAATTCGCCACAACCTCACCGGTATCCTTGCGGGTGTACATCCAGGCCGTGCCGTAAGTAATCATCAACCAGTTTGTGTTTTTCAGAAAGTAGTGCGCCTTTCCAATAGTTTCAGCTACTATTTTTTCAAGTGCAGGTTGCGATAAGTCCGACAACGAAGAATGAAAGTTGTAATTCAGGTGAACATCGTTGTTTTCCAAAAAAGTATGTTGCGCGGGTAACTGATTATGAATTGCGTAAGCAAGTTGTGTATGAATGGAAAGAGGGTTATAAGTTGTTCCGAACGGATTTTTAAGAACGGTAAATTTATGTTGAATAAATTTTTCGCCCATTGCATCGGCAAAGCACGAGCCTACGGTAAGCACTCCGTCTTTTATGTTAATCAGTTCAGGCGACTGATTAACATTTGCTATCGTTCGAAAGGCGCTCATGTTGTAAAGGTAAAATATAAGCGTATCTATAAAAACTCCTTATCCCCTTCTCAAGTAGGAGAAGGGCAACCTGCCTGCCGTAGCTATGCGCAGGCAGGAAAAAACAAAACCCCGGCTGGATACCAACCGGGGTTTACTTTTATTGTTGTGTACAACTTATTCAGCTACCACATCAACCTTAACTTCGTGCTTCACTTCTTTGTGAAGATCGAGGGTTACGGTGTAGCTCCCGAGTTGCTTGGGTTGTTCCTTGAAATGAACTTTCTTACGGTCAACCTCAAAACCTTTGGCTTTCAGTGCATCCGAAACCTGAATGGCGGTAACGGCACCGAAAATCTTACCGGTTTCACCGGCTTTGGTTTTTAATTCAATAACCAACTCGCCAATTTTTACAGCTAAGGCTTCAGCATCCTGCTTCAGCTTGGCAGCTTTATGTGCCATTTGGCGCACGTTCTCTTCAATCAAACGCTTGTTGGAATTGTTGGCAATCAGCGCAAGTCCGTTCGGGATAAGGTAATTGCGGCCATAGCCTGCTTTTACCTTTACAATATCGTTCTTATAGCCGAGGCCCTGAACATCTTGTTTTAATATCACTTCCATTTTCTATTCAGTTTATCGGTTAATTATTATTTTAACGAATCACCGGTGTACGGAAGGATAGCCAGATGGCGTGCACGCTTTACAGCTTGCGTCACTTTTTTCTGGAATTTCCAGCTTGTTCCGGTAAGCCTGCGGGGAAGAATCTTACCCTGCTCATTGATAAACTTCAACAGGAAGTCGGGATCTTTATAATCAATGTATTTGATACCGTTTTTCTTAAAACGGCAATACTTGGGTTTTTGCTCAACCCGTTTGATTGGTTCATTCATCAGTGTCATCCGGCCAACTCCTCCTCAGTTTTACGTGGTTTGCGATCTGTCTTTTTGAATTCGCCTTTGCGCCTTCGTTCGTTGTATGCCAATGCATACTTGTCTAAGGTGATGGTTAAAAAACGCATCACGGATTCATCCCTTCTGAACTCGGTTTCGAGCGTTTCAATCAACTCAGGAGCTGCCGAAAACTCGATCAGGTTATAGAATCCGGTCGACTTCTTCTGGATTGGATAAGCCAGTTTACGAAGACCCCAATGCTCGATATTCAGAATATCGGCATTGCCTTTCTTTAACACTTTCACGAACTTTTCAACAGTATCCTTCATCTGATCTTCAGACAAAACGGGATTCAAAATGAATACTGTCTCGTAATTGTTCATAGATTAATTTTTGTGTTTTTAAAAATGAGGTGCAAAGATAGAAAATACCGCTAAAAGGAAAAATAAACCTTCAGAGTTCTTTTTGGATAAAATGCCCCATTTTAAGGCCGGAATCGACATATTTGAGGTTTAACTTACACGATGATGCTCCGTTTCTGCTCAGTTCTGTTCCTTCTTCTGCTCTCCGCCCCGCTTTGGGCTACACCCGAGGTGAGGCGGTTTGATATTGAGTTGGCCGGCATGAAAATAGGAGAGTTAACAGCTACCCGCACCCGGCAAGATACCCTTACCCATTATCGGGTCGAGTCTAAAGTAAGTCTCTGGCTTTTTGTAAGGGTTAACGTGCACCACATTCAAACATCCGTTTACCGGGGTAATACGCTGCTGTCTTCAACTGTTCAAACCAGTTCAAACCGGGGCGATTTCAGCGCATCCGTAACGTGGAATGAAAAACACTATGACGTAAAAGTGGATATGTATAAATACAATAACGAATCGGTTATTACTGACCCCATTCATTTTAACGCCATGCGCTTGTTTTTTGATGAACCTAAGGATATTAAAAAGGCTCTGGCCGACAGCTACGGGCTGATGGCCCCGGTTTCGTTTTTAAAAAATACCTACTACGAAGTGGACGTGCGGGGCGAGCGCAATAAATATTATTATAAGGATGGAAAATTGTATCGTGCCAATATGGATAACGCTATTAAAAATTATGAGATTATTTTGCGGAAAGAGGAAAACTGATACAAGTTTGCAGGTCGCAAAATTTAAAAAAAATATTATCTTGCCTTATGGATTATATCGTTAGTGGAATTCAGCAGATTGGTATTGGTGTAAAAAATGCCAACGAAGCATGGGCGTGGTACCGCAAGCATTTCGGGTTTGACGTGCCCATTTTTAAAGATTCAGCGCAGGCGTCATTAATGACGCGCTATACATCGGGCATTGCCGAGAGCCGGTATGCTATCTTAGCCATGAATTTACAGGGTGGTGGCGGATTTGAAATCTGGCAATACACCTCAAAAGAGCCGGTAGCACCAAAAACACAACCCCTGTTGGGCGATACTGGTGTGTTTGCCGCCAAGCTGAAATCGGGCGATGTGAAGAAGGCGTATGAATTCCTTCGTTCCAAAAACGTAAACATCAAAACAAAACCTTCCGAATCACCTGACGGTCGTTTGCATTTTTATGTGGCAGATCCTTACGGGAATGTGTTTGAAATTGTAGAGAGTGGAAACTGGTTTAAACGCCAGTCGTTCCCGAATGGCGGAGTAGCCGGAGTTACCATTGGCGTTACCGATATGGATAAAGCCATTACGTTATACAAAGAGATATTAGGGCATCAGTGTGTTGCATACGATGAAAGCGGAACTTTTACGGATTTACACGGCCTGGGTGGTGGCGAGTCTTCCTTCAGACGTGTGTTATTAAAAGCGCAGTCGCCTTGCCGGGGTGCATTCGGAAACTTGTTAGGATCAACAGAAATTGAATTGGTTGAAGTAAAGGATCGCAAGGCCTCAAAGATTTATGAAAGCCGTAACTGGGGCGACCTCGGTTTTATTCATGTGTGTTTTGATATACGCGGCATGAAAGACCTTGGCAAGCGTTGTGCGGATTACGGCCACGCCTTTACAGTTGATAGCAGCAATTCATTTGATATGGGTAAAGCTGCCGGTCATTTCTCCTACATCGAAGACCGTGACGGAACCCTTATCGAGTTTGTAGAAACTCATAAAATACCCATTGTTGAAAAACTCGGGTTATTCCTGAATATTAAAAACAGGCCCAAAGAAAAACCTTTGCCCAACTGGATGCTGGGCATGTTGGCGGTGAACAGGGTGAAGGATTAAGGTAAAGCCTATCGCACCGTAAACTGCCCTGACCCCATTTTGTAGTCATCGCAATAAACTTCCAGTGTGTAGGTTCCGGCAGCATAGTCCGAACCTTTGTCGTACAGGTAGCTGAGTTTTTGCCGGGTGTTATCAAACAGAATTTCCTGCGAGGCAGTATAAAATTCTTCCTTGCTGTTGTAGATGAATGTTCCTGAGCCACGCGCCACATCAAACAACACCTGCCCGTTCTGGTCGATAATGCGAATCATGATTTTCTTTCCTTCAATAGGCGCTACATTATTTTCGGCCAGGTTAAAGTCAACTTTTATGGTGCCTACCTGCCGGCTGCGGAAAGGCGATTCGCGCTCGCGGCCTTTATCGTTTACGGCAACAATCCGAATGTTCTCTGCCTTTAACTGCGAGGCAATGGCAACCTTGCTTGCAAGTTCTTCGCGCTTCTGCGCCAATCGATTAATGGAGTCGCCCAACTGATTCTTTTCGGTTTTAAGCGTAGTGTTTTCGGTGAGCAGTTCCTTGTTTACATTCTTCAGCCTATCAATTTCTTCGTCTTTGTTTTTCAGCAGGAGTTCGTAGCCTTCAACTCTGTCTTTCAGTTCTTTAATTACCTGCCCGTTAGCCCTGCGGGTGCGCTTTAATTCTGTTTCAATTTCTTCCTTAGCCTTGGTAAGTTCAGAAACATCCCCACCGAGGCGTTGAATTTCAGCAATGCGCTGGTCTAATTCAGTGCTGATTTCATCTAACCGGTTCATGGTAGTGGCTAATTGCTCTTCGGTAGATGATTTGTCGATTTTAAGCTGGTCACGTTCCTGTTTGTTTAAGTACCCGCTCACAAACTGGATGATGATGATTACCGAGAGTATCGCAATAATAATGGCGTACTTCTTATTGTTCGATTTTTTGGGTTCTGGTGCCGGGGTTCCGGTTTTTACAGGTTCGCTCATAATGCTGAAATTTGGGTTGCGCAAAAATAAGGGTATTTAAAGGTAATCCCAACGTCTAAAAACGCAATACAACGTGTTGTTTGTTTAATGACGGGTCAAGAAACACCAGTCCGCACCGGAACAGGTCGGCTGTGATGTACACCAATGGATTCATTTTAATAGTCGACCAGGCGCGTTCCATGTCGGGCGAATCGTGAATATCGTCTAAGATAATAATGGTTTTATGATGCGACCGGCTTACAAGCATATCGAAATAGTGCAGTGTAGGCTCGTAGCGATGATTGGCATCCAGAAAGGCCATATCAATTTTTGGTATCCGCGAAAGCGTGGTATAAAGTGTGTTGTCAATATTGCCGGTTATCAATTCAATATTGGTTGCGCCTGCAAACTCAAAACCTATCGATGCAATTTCGGCTATGGTTTCCGAGCCTTCAAACGTGTAAACTTTGCTGTCGGGCGCAGCGGCTAAGTAAAGTGTGTTTATGCCGAGCGAGGTGCCCAACTCAACAATGGTTTTTGCATGGCAGTGTGCTGCAATGCGGGTGTAAAGTGTTGAGAATTTTGTATCGCTCAGACTTAGCAAAGCAATGTCGCTGATTTTTCGTTGCCTGCCTTTAACGTGTTTCGACCCGGCACCGAAATCTTCAACATCAATTTCGCGGTTGTCGTTTGCTAACTGTTTACGCAAGGCTTCATATTGCGGTATGGCAATGGTTTCGCGGTTGATAACGCGCGTATAAAAATCGAACAGGAAGGGTGCGTGCAACGAATGTTCATCTACGGCATCGAGCCAATAGTTGAGGTAGTTTTTTATTTTGTGTAAAGCAGACAATCAGTTCAGTCGAATGGGGGCAATCATTACGAACTCAGGAATATTGATGGTAAGTCGCTGGCCATCCACTATGCGTTCCATCAAATAGGTGCCCGTCATTTTCCCGATACCCGATTTTAAATTACAACCCGATACATATTGATGCACCTGTCCCGGTTCGAGCACGGGTTGCTGCCCAACCACACCTTCGCCTTCCACTTCGCGTTGTGCGAAGCCGGCATCAGAAATATACCAATGCCTGCGCAGCAGTTGAATGGTATTTTCGCTTTGGTTTTCGATAGTGATTTTATACGTGAAAACGTAGTGGTATTGACTCGGACTTGAATAAGCCGGCTGGTATTCTGTTTCAACAGTTACCCGTATTCCCTGCGTTACTTCTGTTACCATGCGTTTCAAAAATATTAATTTTTTGGAATTAAAAATGTTTCCCGAAACTTCGGCTTTATTTTTAATCAGAAACAGCCTATGGACGTCAAAATAGCCGATTCCTGGAAAAAACATTTACAGGACGAATTCAGTAAACCCTATTTTCAGCAACTCGCGACCTTTGTAAAAGCCGAATATCAGCAGGCCGTTGTGTACCCGCCTGGAAAGGAAATTTTTAACGCCTTTGATGCCTGCGATTTTGACCAGGTAAAAGTGGTTGTAATCGGGCAAGACCCTTATCATGGCTCCGGACAAGCAAACGGGTTGTGTTTTTCGGTGCGCGATGGCGTGCAAATGCCGCCCTCGCTGGTGAATATTTTTAAAGAGATTAACCAGGATTTGGGTAAGTCCATGCCGCAGTCGGGTAACCTTGAACGTTGGGCAAAACAGGGGGTGCTGTTGCTGAACGCCACGCTTACCGTCCGTGCGGCAACAGCGGGTTCGCACCAAAACAAGGGATGGGAAACCTTTACGGATGCTGTTATCAAAAGAATTTCTGATGAAAAAGAAAACGTAGTGTTTCTGTTGTGGGGCGCTTACGCCCAGCGCAAAGGCGAAGTGATTGACCGCAGCAAGCACCATGTGTTACTGTCCGCACACCCGTCACCGTTTTCTGCCGGCCGGGGATTTTTCGGCAACAAACATTTCAGCAAAACAAATGAGTATCTGAAAAGTAAAGGATTGAAAGAGATTGATTGGTGAGGTTCGGGATGCGTGTTTCGTGTTTCGGGGTTCGCGTTCCGGGGTATAACCCGAAACTCGAATCCCGCACCTCGTATCTCGTTACTCAATCTTATTAAAGAATCGCTTCCATCTTATCTTGTTCAGGAATTTTTCATTAGGGTCAATCGACAGCCAAATGAAGAACCCTTTGCCTACAATGTGGTCTTCCGGCACAAAGCCCCAATAACGTGAGTCTAAGGAGTTGTGACGATTGTCACCCATCATGAAATAGTAATTCTGATTAAAGGTGTAGGAACTTGCCTCCTGTCCGTCAATGTAAAGTTTTTTGTCGGTGATTTTGGCGTCCTTTTGATGATCATATGCGGTGATGATAAATCCGTATAACGCGAGGGTTGAATCGTTAATGGAAATGGTCTCACCTTTTTTCGGAATCCACAGTGGACCAAAATTATCCAACGACCAGTTCGAGTTATTTTTTGTTCCTGAACCGAAGCCATAATATTCTGAGTAGGGGAAAATGCCACCAGAGTTTGTGTGCTTTTCCTGGCTCACGGATTTAATGAAAGGCAATGACTTTAATTCTTCCGCCTTTTCTTGCGTAAGCCACATGGTGTACTCTACACTGTTTTCATCCGGCCTGCCCAAAATGTGATAGTCTTCTTCACCGATTCCAAGTCTATTGAGGTTTCTTTCGTTTATTAAATCTTTTGCAATTACCTGGTAACTCCATTGAACCAACGGATGGTTTTTCAGTTCTGAACCATTCACTAATATTTTTTCGTCTTTAATCTGAAGCGTTTCGCCTGCTGCGGCCACACAACGTTTGATGTAGTTTGTTTTCAGGTCAACCGGGTAATCTTTGTTATCATTTAAACGCTTTGGCGGCACATTAAACACTACCACATCCCCGCTTTTTACTTCACTTATTCCCGGCAACCGGTATTGCGGAAGCTGAATCCAGTCGAGGTAGGAGGGTACTTCTGTAAACCATATTTTTTGATGGGTTAACGGAAGTTGTAACGGAGTTTTTGGTGTGCGTGTGCCGTAATGAAATTTACTTACAAAAAGGAAGTCGCCAACCAACAGTGAGTTTTCCATAGAAGGAGTCGGTATGGTGTACGCCTCCATAATCAACCACCGGATAAGCGTTGCCGCCACTACGGCAAACGTAATGGATTCTGCCCATTCTACTAACGCTGTTTTTCTAACTTCAGGAGGAAGTTTATCTAACTTGCCGATATACGTTACATTGGGATTGAAGCCAAGATAGATTAAGTAAAAGAAACCGGTAAAGATGATGAGCATCTGGCTCCACAACGAATTTTTACCATAGCATCGCAATACTTCAAAAATCAATACATAGTATGCAAAGAAGTTCACAACTGGAATAATCAGGTAAACAATCCACCATTTCGGTTTACCTACAATCTCTGTTATCAGCACATATTCTGAATAGAAGGGGATAAGCGCTTTCCAGCCATCTACACCCGCTTTTTCAAAGAGTTTCCAATAGCCAATGGTTACACCCAGCCTTATGATGAGGAAAGTAAGAAGTATTGCGTTCACGTTTTTATCAATTTAAGAGCCTGCAAATAAAAGGATTATCATTCAGAATTGTAAGAAATCTTCCATACCGAGCACACCCTTTTTACCGGGTATCCATTCGGCCACCAGCACGGCACCCATCGCAAATCCTTCACGCGAGTGGGCTGTATGGCGTATTTCAATATCATCAATAACGGAAGCGTATTTTATATGATGCGTACCGGGCACCGAGTCAATCCGCAACGAACTGATTGGTAATTCGGTAGGCTTATTGGCGTTGCCGCTTACCCAATTGGTTAAGCGTTTTATTTTTTTCAGTATCCCTTCCGCCAGGCTGATGGCCGTTCCGCTTGGTGCGTCTTTTTTCTCTGTATGATGTATCTCCTCAACCGATACGCTGTATTGGTTGTAGGCATTCATCATACCGGCCAGATATTCGTTCAACCTGAAAAAAATATTTACTCCAACACTGAAATTAGACGCATAAAAGAATATTCCATTACATGAGGCGGTAAGTTTTTCAATTTCAGCTTTCTTGTCGAGCCAGCCTGTTGTGCCGCACACCACCGGAATGTTGTTTTCGAGGCAAAACCTGATATTGGAAAATGCGGCTTCGGGGTTGGAAAATTCAATGGCTGCATCGGCTTGTATGTGCTCTAATTCAGCGCGGTTGGCTGATGTTATCCGCCCCGCGATTGTGTGCCCGCGTTCAAGCGCTATACGCTCGATGATTTTGCCCATCTTGCCGTATCCTAACAAAAGAATTTTCATGGAATTGGTTTATGCAGGGATTATCCTGTAACAGATTGCAAGTATAGCGATGTAACTGTTGAATTAAAACCTGATTTTCAGGGAAATGCCACTTGCAAGTATAACGATGTAACTGTTGAATTAAAACCTGATTTTCAGGGAAATGCCCCCCATGCGCCCGGTAAGCAATTCGTTGCTGAAAGCAGGTTCTACCCGAACCTTCAGATTAGGATTCACGTCAAATTCCTTCAGGTGTGCATCAACATGGGCGTCAACTATTTGTAGTATGTACACGCCCATCATTACAATAATCATAAAATCGCGTTCGCGCCTGTACCGGTTAACAGCGTACCGAAGTTGGTCGGTTGTACGAAGAGTGTTCGGATTGATAGCAGAGCCGGCTTCCAGTCCGTTATCAAGGTTGTAAAACAATTCTCTGCGATAAAGCGTGTAGCCGTCCTGGTAAAAATTTATGGCATACGCAGTGGCGCCAAGTCCGCCATACACTAAGGGGAGTTTCCAGTACTTTTTGGTGTACACCTGTCCCAGGCCGGGCAACACGGCAGCAAAAAGCAACGCTTTGCGCGGGTCGTAGCGCGTGGCATACGACTCAATCGTAACCGTATCAGTGCCGGGCAGCACCACCCGCAACGAATCGGCTTGTGTGTAGGCCTTCAGGCTTGTGCAAACGAATAGAATAAAAAGCGCTTTCTTCATAACCGGTAACGGGCAAAGATACCGGTTTTTATTGCATCTTCAGGATGTCTAAAATCCGGTTCAAATCTTCTACCGACAAAAAGGGTATTTTAATCTCGCCTTTTTTGCCATCGCTTTTTACAACAACACGCGTACCAAAGTGCGATGAAAGCTGCGACTGAAGATGTGAAATTTCGCGATTGGCAGGAGAGGATGAGGCAGTTTTACTTTTTTCCTCACCGGCCACGCTCAGGGAGCGCACTAATTCCTCCACTTTCCGCACCGAAAGGTCTTCCGTTAAAATCTTTTTAAAGATATAAAGTTGCTGGTCGGGGTTTTCAACGTTAATGATAGCCCGCGCGTGCCCCATAGTAATGCGGTTATCGCGCACGGCAATTTGTACATCGGGCGGAAGTTTAAGCAGGCGCAGGTAATTGGTTATGGTTGCGCGGTTCTTGCCAACCCTGTCTCCAAGTTGTTCCTGTTTCAGGTTACATTCCGAAATCAGGCGTTGATAGCTTAACGCGATTTCTATGGCGTTCAGGTTTTCGCGTTGTATGTTTTCGATTAACGCCATTTCCAGCATTTGCTGGTCATCGGCAGAGCGCACATAAGCCGGAATTTTTTTTAACCCCGCTAATTGCGATGCCTGAAACCTGCGCTCGCCTGATATAAGCTGATACTGGTCGCGGGCAAGTTTACGAACCGTTATCGGTTGTATAATGCCGTGCACTTTTATGGACTCGGCTAACTCTTGTAGTGCATCCTGATCAAAATGCGTACGCGGCTGAAACGGGTTCACTTCAATTTGTTCAACAGGAATTTCCGATATGCTTCCCGATGGGGAAGAGTGAACTACCGGAATGTCGGACTCTAAGCGTTCTTCTTTTTCGCTGTCGCTTAACAGGGCGTTGAGGCCCCTGCCTAATGCTTTCTTCTTACTCATGCTGTAACCGTATTTTTGTCAATTACCTCGTGTGCCAGGTTCAGGTAGCTGATGGCGCCTTTGCTTTCTGCATCGTGAACGATTACCGGCAACCCAAAGCTGGGCGACTCGCTCAGCTTGACGTTTCGTGGTATAATGGTTTTAAATGTCATTTTGTTAAAGTGCGTGCGCACTTCTTCTACCACCTGGTTACCCAGACTTGTGCGCGAATCGTATAACGTTAGCAGTATGCCTTCAATCTCCAACCTGGGGTTAAGGCGTGTTTGAATTATTTTAATGGTGTTTAATAGTTTGCCCAATCCTTCCAATGCAAAATATTCGCATTGCACCGGTATGATTACCGAGTCGGCAGCCGTAAGCGCGTTGATGGTTATCAGGCCGAGCGATGGCGAGCAGTCGATGATGATAAAATCGTATTCATCTTTTACCCGTTCCAGGGCCTCACGCATTTTTTCTTCGCGGCCTGCAATGCTTACCATTTCTACTTCAGCGCCCACTAAGTCGATGTGTGAGGGGAGAATATCTAAAAATTTAAGCTGGTCATTTTTTACAATGGCATCTTTCGGGTCGATGCCGTCAATCATACATTCATATAAACCGGTTTCCACTTCTTTCGGGTTAATGCCCAGCCCCGAAGTGGAGTTTGCCTGCGGGTCTGCATCTACTAAAAGTGTGCGCTTTTCCAGCACGGCAAGGCTGGCGGCTAAGTTGATGGCGGATGTGGTTTTACCTACGCCACCTTTCTGATTTGCAATCGCGATGATCTTTCCCATCTTATCGTACATAGTTAATTTTTACCTGTTTTTCAGGTAAACGAGTTTAAAAAATGAGTCCTGATGGCTCGCATCAGGACTGCAAATATAGACGATTGATGGCGGGGCGTGGAACCTTGTGGAACGTATTTGTCCACATTCCATGCACAGGTGAATGTTAATTCTTTTTCCGCTTCTTCTTGTTTTCTTCCGCTTGTTTCCTCGCTTCTTCACTGGCTTTCATGGCATCTTCGAGTTTGCTCATAAACCGCGATTTCTTCACATTACCTGATACCACCTTTTTCCGGTGGTCTTCCATTACTTTCTTGATTTTGTCTTCATTAACAAAACGTTTGATGATGGCCTGCTGACCAAACGTAACCAGGTTGGTAATAAAGTAGTAGTAGCTCAAGCCTGCAGGAAATGAATTTAGTACAAACAAAAAGATAATCGGCATCATGTAGGTCATGGACTTCATAGGCCCTTGCACGGTTGTCATCTGGTTGTTTTGCCAGGTGTAAATAAGGGTTGAGGCTGTCATCAGAATTGTGAACAAGCTTACGTGATCGCCATAAAACGGAATGGAGAACGGAAGATTTAAAATTGAATCATACGTGGAGAGGTCGTCTGCCCACAGAAATGATTGTTGCCGCAACTCAATACTGTTCGGGAATAAATAAAACATGGCGAACAGAATGGGCATTTGAAGCACAAGCGGAATACAACCGCTTAACGGATTTACACCTGCCTGTTGGTACAACTTCATTTGCTCCTGCTGCACCTTGGTCATGTCATCGCCAACCCTTTCTTTTATTTCGTCCAATTCAGGCTTCAGTATCTTCATTTTTGCCATACTCAGGTACGAGCGGTAGGAGAGTGGCAATAAAATGATGCGCAACAGAATAACTAAGATGATAATGATAATCCCAAAGTGGCCGATCCAATTTATAAGCAGGTGGAATATCGGGAAGATTACAAACTTGTTGATCCAGTACACCGGGGGCCAACCTAAGTAAACATTTTTGGCGAAGCCTTCTGTGATTTTGCCTAACTCTTTGTAGTCGTTCGGCCCGAAGTAAAAAGAATAATTAGCTGTTCCGTTGGCCACATCTTGTGTAGGGATGTTTATTTTTACGTTCGCTCTTTTTACCACCGAGGTATCCGACTCGTTAAAAATGGTTTCCACTTCACCACCCGGAAATCCTTTTTCAGAAATGATGGAGGCTAAGAAGAATTTTTGTTTGATAGAAACCCAGTTCAGGTTTCCGGTTAATACTTCGCGTTCTGTTGAAGTAGAGCGTTGCGATAGTTCGTCAAATGAATTATTGTGACGGTATGTTATTGTGGTGTTATTGCGACTATCCGTTAAATCTTTTTCCAACAGGCGAAGCGTGTTCTGCCAGTCTAAGGTAAGTTGCTCCGAAAAATTATTCGCCCCACCGGTTATTTTCAGGTCGTACCCGATTTTATACCCTGAAGGCGGAATAGCATATTGCTGAATGAGTTGGGTATTTTCAGAAAGCGCGCGTGTAAAAGTAACAAGGGTAGTATCGCCACGTTTTGTTTGCGATGCCGTATAAAACAAACTGTTCAGGTCAATGTCCTGCCCGTTGTAACGGGTTTTGAGTTTAAACGAATTTGATGAAGGGTCAACCAACAGCAACGGCTTACCGCGATAGGTTTTGTAGTTCAGTAATTCAAGTTCGCGGATAACGCCACCTTTGTTAGTAAACGAAACAGTTACATCTTTTGTGTTGATAGTAGTGATTTCCTCTGTTTGTGCGGGCTCCTCTGTTTCCACACTAACCTGTACGTTCAGGCTGTCGGTAGGCTCGGGTTGTTGTTGTACCGGAGCTTCGCTTACCGGAGTTTCGGCTATCGGTTTAGTTTCAAGATTGGGCTTTGCTGCAAACCAGGTAAAGTAAACAAATAATACTGCTGCTATGAGTGTCAGGCCTATGGCTGAGTTTCTATCCATTGAATTTTAAAGTCTAAAAGTTTGAAGTATATAAGTTAAAATTTTTCGTTAAATAATCCCTAATTCCTAATCCCCTTAAAATTAATACACGCCTTAACAAAACTTACGAACAGCGGGTGTGGGTTCATTACCGTGCTGCGAAGTTCAGGGTGATACTGCACCCCGATAAACCACGGATGCTCTTTAAGTTCAACAACCTCTACAAGGTTTGATTCAGGATTTATACCTACGGCCTTTAGGCCGGCTTCTTCAAGTTTTTCTAAATACGCATTGTTAAATTCATAACGATGGCGATGGCGCTCCTGGATGGTAGTTTCGCCATAGGCATTTGCAGCTTTACTGCCTTTTTTAAGTTTACAGGTGTATGCGCCCAATCGCATGGTTCCGCCTTTTGCGGTAATTTTCTTCTGCGCTTCCATCAGGTCGATGACCGGGTACTTTGTTTTAGGACTCAGTTCGGTTGAACTGGCGTGGTCGAGGCCAACAACGTGGCGGGCAAACTCAATCACGGAGCATTGCATCCCCAGGCAAATGCCAAAAAACGGAACCTTGTTTTCGCGCACAAATTTTATGGCTTCAATTTTTCCTTCCATGCCGCGTTCGCCAAAACCGGGCGCTACCAATACCCCATGAAGTCCTTTTACAATAGACTCAACACTTTCTTTTTGAATGTCTTCCGATGAAATCCATTTCAGGTTTACCCGGCAATCGTTCTGCGCCCCGGCATGAACAAAAGCCTCGACAATAGATTTATAGGCATCCGGCAGGGTAACATATTTACCTACCAACCCGATGGTCACTTCTTCAATAGGGTTTTTCAGTTTGCCGAGAAAGTCTTTCCATTGTTCAAGATCAGGTTCCGTTTTGCTTTGAACCTTCATTTTGGCTAACACACGCTCATCTAACTTTTCTTTTCTCATTAATATGGGCACATCGTAAATCGTATCGGCATCGATGGCTTCTATAACCGAATTGAGATGCACGTTGCAAAACAGGGCTAACTTTTTTCGTATATCTAACGGTAACGACATTTCCGTGCGACATACAAGAATATCGGGTTGTACTCCGTAAGAAAGTAATTCCTTAACAGAATGTTGGGTAGGTTTTGTTTTTAGTTCCTTAGCCGCCTTCAGGTAGGGGATAAGCGTAAGGTGAATGACTAAGGCATTGTTCGGGCCAAGATCCCAGCGCACCTGGCGCACCGCTTCAATAAAGGGCAACGATTCAATATCACCCACCGAGCCGCCAATTTCAGTTATAATAAAATCATAGTTGCCACTCTCTCCCAACAGGTAAAGATTACGCTTGATCTCATCCGTTATGTGCGGGATCACCTGGACGGTTTTACCGAGGTACTCGCCCTGGCGTTCTTTGGTAATAACATTATTATAGATGCGCCCGGTAGTAACATTATTGGCCTGAGAGGTAGGCACGTTCAAAAAACGCTCATAATGCCCCAGGTCGAGGTCGGTTTCAGCGCCATCATTGGTTACGTAGCATTCCCCGTGTTCGTAGGGGTTAAGCGTTCCGGGGTCTATATTAATATAGGGATCGAACTTTTGTATGGTAACATTAAAGCCCCGGGCCTGTAAAAGCTTGCCCAAAGAAGCTGAAATGATGCCTTTTCCTAAGGATGAGGTCACCCCCCCCGTAACGAAGATATATTTTGCTGCCGACATGGATGGTTGTTACGGGGTGCAAAGGTAAGGGTTTAGGGCTAATAAACTAAGACCAATGTTGATGATTCCGGGAAAGAATACATGGAGGTTACAAAACTCCGGGCTACCGTATTCAAAACTTGAATTTGTCTGTATGTTTGGCTTATCGGAAGAGTATTTATATTTTAACGGATTGTTTAGTCGCCCATGAATAAGAGAATTGAGACAAAGAGTATCTCATTTGTTATTGCTTTAATACTCCTTTTGCTTAGCCAGTATAGCTACGCACAAACTTGCGCTGATTTACCACCTTCATTGGGAACCGGTAGTAATCAATTTCCGAATGGTAAATGTGCACCTGTTGATGCGACTCTTGAGTACACGATACGGTTTACGGCCCCGTTACCTGCGGGGCCTGCATACCGGGTCAGGTTTGACTGGAATGATGGCCAGATGCCAGCCACTACCATTGTGGTGGTTAATCCTGCAAGTTATGTTGTAGCTCCTGGTCCTTCTTATGTCTATACTGTAACTGCACCGCGCACTTTTCCCGGCCCTGCTGCAGGCGAATGCGACTATCAGGTGGTGATGGTGTTTGTTACCGATGGAAATTCTTGTACAGCTACCCGGCAAACCCAGGTTATTTCATCGTGGCGTACGGATCAGTATAACCAGGGTTTGGTGCAGTTAATCTCGCCAACTTCTGGAAATAACGTTCATGAAGTTTGTGAAGGTGTAGATATCAGCGTTATTTTTAATGATGTAACAAACTTTAACTGTAATGCAAACTACCCATCCAGTTTCCCCCCCAACGCTCCTATAACTGACCCTAACCAGCAAATCCGCTGGCAGCAGATTGTGTACAACACCAATAATCCTGGCGTAGCATCACGGATTCCTAATGTATCGGTAGATGGTGTTTTAATGCCGGCTGCGGCTGGCTCGAATTACCAGGATCCGCGCGGGGTTTTTTTAATGACTCCGAATGTTGTGATTAATGACGGAAGGCGAAGGCCTACATTAGAAATGACAGCACCCGGTGGTTTTGGCGCGGGGTTTCCAGTAGTTGGCGATGAGTTCCAGGTAACCATAAAGTACTGGAATTTCTGTAACCCATATTCTAACAATTTCACTAACACCCCTGTAAATGGTGATTTTATCAATGGCGATAACCCCCCCGTTGAAAGAACTGCTCTGATACGTATTATTGACTCCCCCAACCCCCCCACAGTCCCCAGCCGTGCTATCTGTCAGGATGATTCGAGAACACTAAATGCAAGTGGTGGAGGGCCAGGCGGCCCCTTTACTTATCGTTGGTGGACAAGCCCTGCCCAGACTACACAAGTAGCTGTTGGCGCTTCCTGGGCACCGGGGTCAGGAGGAGGCAATGGCCAGATTAATGCCGGTCAGCGAAAACATTGGTGGGTAACAGCAGAGTCGAGTGTTGCGTTGGGAAACTGTCGCAGTGCACCGACAGAGGTAACATTGGAAAGAAGGCCTGCTCTTCCCCAGCCCAATGTCATTTCCGGTCCAAGAAACCTGTGTCCGTCATCAACATTTATTTACAGTGTTACTGGGGCAGGAGCACCAGCATCAATACCTATAACCGATGTAACTTCGGGTAATTACAATTTGACTACGGAGTATTTTTGGACAGTTCCAACAGGATGGACAATAAATAGTGGACAGGGAACGCAATCCATAACGGTAACTACTGGAGCGGCTGTAGCGGGAGGAAATGTAACAGTGGAGAGAAGGTACACAACAGCTCCTCAGTGTGGAAATTCGCGCTCGTTAGCGGTAAACGTCCGCGCCAGACCGACAGCCAGTATCCTTCCTGACCCTGCTACCTTATGCGAAGGGGAGACTTTACAGTTAGATGGAAACCCGACATTGCCACCCTCTGCTGGAGGAGGTAACCCATTTAACCCGACAATTCTTGTTCCAGGAGGCCATACCTGGAGTGGTGCCAGCATATTGGATGCTACGGATATACAGCAACCTACCGTACAGGCATCTGCTCCATCAGGTACTCACAATTTGAACTATGTTGTTACCGCAGATTTTGGTGGAGGCGTTACTTGCTCCTCAACCCCAGCTCCCAGAACTGTAACTATTTCAGCTAATCCAAACCCGGCTGACACAGGACCAGACCAATTACTTTGCCAGGTCTCACTAACCTCAAATCCTTTAGGTGGAAGCGACCCTGCTCCTAATACAGGTCAATGGACTTTAGTAAGTGGACCAGGAACTGTGAACTTCAACCCAGGTCCAACGACCCCCAACGCTACAGCTACTGTTTCTACTAATGGCATTTATGTTTTTCGTTGGACTATAAATCCGCCTTGTGGAAGTTCTGCGGAAATAACTGTTGACTTTGGAACCACACCTCCTGCATCAAATGCTGGTAATAATGATGACACCTGCGGCTTTACATACACACTTAATGGCAATGATCCAACCTTCGCTACTGGTACGTGGGCGCATGTTTCTGGCCCCGGAACATCGTCATTCAGCCCCAATGTTAATGCAAGAAATGCCCAGGTAACGGTAACAGTGCCTGGAACATACAGATACAGTTGGACACTTTCTTCCGGTACTTGTGATCCTTCTGATGACTTTGTAGATATTGTCTTTAGAAATCCTCCTACAGTAACAGCACCTGCTGGTTTTACTACCTGTCTTGATAATCCTCCAACACCCGCATTTAACGTAAACCTATCCGGTACTTTTGGAGGAGGAGCTTCATCGGCCCGTTGGGAAAGGGTTACAGGATCAGGAACTTTCCAGTCAAGTGGTGGGGCAAACGGCAATTTTGATAACACAAATCCTGTAGAAGATATTTATATACCAACGGCTGCTGATTTTACGGCTGGATCTGTTCAGTTACGGTTGGTTACGGATGATCCGACCGGTGCATGTACACCGGTCAACGATCCGGTAACCATCACCTTCGATCGCCTTCCCGCACCTGCAGTAGCCGGCCCTGATTTCTCAACCTGCGACCCTGATGTAAACCTTGCGGCAACACCAGCAAACAATGGTGGTACCGGTACATGGAGTGTTGGCAATGCTCTGTATTATGAAACATTCCCAGCATCGGATAACGGACTTGGCCTGATAGGGCCTACAGGTGCAGCAACCTTCAACCACCCCGGTGGAAACTGGAGTGTTGAAGTTCCTGCGGCCTCGCTGACTGCTGCGACTGACTACATCCAGGTTGTTGGTGGAGCTATGGAGATCAGGGATGTTGATAATGAAGTAGTGTGGCGCTCATCGGTAGTACCCATTACGGCAATCCCGAATGTTACCGTGTCCATTCAGTTGGCGGAAGACGGAGGAATGGAAATAGCTCCGCTTGATTATATCCGTGCGTTCTATTCCATAAACGGAGGCCCTGAAATATTGATAGGCCAGATAGAAGGCAACAGTACGGTAAACAATACGTTTGAAACGTTTACCGTGAATGGCCTTACCGGAAACACTATTCAGATTATTGTTCGGGCTTTAAATAATGCAGATGACGAAAGACATAAGTTCGACAATGTTTTTGTTTCGGGAGCAGGTACAACACTTCCTTTTATTGTTGATGTAAACGATCCGCTTACTGCCGTAAACGGTTTACCTGTTGGCAACACTACTTTTACCTGGACGGTCACCAGCGCGTTGGGTGTTTGCAGTTCAACCAACGACCAGGTGACGGTAACACGTCATGCGCTTCCTGATAATACTGATCCGCTTCCTCCACTTTGTGAAGATACACCGGGATCGGGCGATGCAACCATTACGCTCGCCTATCTAAATACATTGGACGATGTCATAACCGGTATACCAAGTTCTACCGGAAGAACGGTGCAATATTTTACAGATGCAGGAAGAACAATTCCGTTTACAGGCCCTGATGTGGTTTCGCATGGAGAAATTCTGTACACCCGTGTAACGCGAACAGACGTTACACCCGGTTGTACACAAGATGGTATCATCACCTTTACCGTAAATACAAGCCCCGCTATTGCTAATCTAAATCCTGACTTTTGTGAAGAAGACATTGGCGGAGGTGTAATCAATAATGTTGATCTCACTTTTTATAATGCTGCCGTAGCCGATGGTATAGTTGCCAACAGATCTGTTGCGTGGTTTACCGATGTTACCCTCACAACACCTGTTGCCTCTCCAACGGATGTGGATGGCGTGAGTGATGGTACATCATTTTTTGCGCGCGTTACCAACACGGCTACTAACTGTCATAATGTGGCAGAAGTAGAGTTTCGTATCAATCCCCGCCCGGGCATCAACCCGATTATTGGTGGTACGAATGTCTGTGTTGGACCAACAACGGTTCTTTACCAGATTCAGACAATCAATGCAGGGTCAACCTATTCGTGGAACCTGCCTGCTGATAACCCTGGCATTTATCAACGATTTGCCGGTGGGGGTCCTAATGATTTCTTTGTATTGCTTCAGTTCCCCGGTTTAACCAATGCACCCAACCCGGATGTCTATAACATAAGCGTTACCGAAACTTCAGCTGATAATTGTGTAGGTGACCCTCAGGTTTTTCAAATTACTGTTGAATCAAGCCCGACAGCCAATGTAATCAATGGACCAGATCCTGTTTGTAAACAGCAAACCGGTGTTGTATATCAAACCGCATCGTCAAATCCGTTATCCACTTATACGTGGTCGGTTATAGCAGGCGATGCCGCTATTGTGGGTGCTGCCAGTGGTACAGGGTTAAGCCAGGTTACTGTTGATTTTGGTACAGCAAACTCTGCAACCCTCAGGGTGTCAGAAGTTTCTCCAACAGGTTGCTCGGGGGCAGCAGCAACATTGGTGATCACCGCTAATGACCGCCCTGTAATGACCTCGTTGCCATTAGCATCTTTATGTAGCGGTCAGGCAACGCAGGATGAGCTAACCCTTACGTCAAGTATTCCATCAACTTTCAGTTGGGTAGTAACCAGCGTTACCGGTTTGGTAAACGGAGCATCAGTAGGCGATAACGGTACAGGCCAAATCAGCCAGGTGCTCACTAATTTTTCGGGAGCAGTAGGTTCGGTTACATATCGTGTAACGCCAACCTCAGCACCGGGCGGTTGTGCCGGCCCTGCACAAGATGTTGTGGTTACGGTTAACCCGGCACCGGTAGTAGCATCTGGTCAAACCAGAATAATTTGCAGTAGTCAACCGGTAAATAAAGAGATTTTCTTATCGCCATTAAACCTTCCATCAGGCACGGTATTCAACTGGTCTGCCCCGGTAATGTCCGATGGGTCAACACAAGGTTCTGCCGGTACTAATGTAGCATCCGGTATTCCGGGCACGTTGCACATTACGGATGTGTTGGTAAACACGTCAAGCACTCCTATAACAGCAACCTATACCATTACACCAACCTCTGGCGCGGGCTGTTTGGGTGTTGCTGAAACTATTGTTATCACGATCAATCCTGAGCCAACGGCTGATAATTCTATTGCGACTGTATTTTGTTCGGATGTAGCCTTCAGTATTAACCCTCAGGCAAATATTACCAACGGCCTTACAAGTTCGTTTACCTGGACAGCATTTTATCCTCCGGGATTAACAGGTGGTGCGATAAATGGTGTTGGATCGATTAATGAATCGCTCACCAATATTACCACAGGCCAGTTGAGCGCGGTATATACCGTTACGCCAACGTCAGCCAGTGGTTGTGCGGGAGCAACGTTTACGATTACGGTTCCGGTTAACCCGAAACCTGTTGGCGCCAATACTGCAGTTGCAGTAGTGTGTTCCGATGAAGCCTTTAACTTCGATCCGCAAACGTTTATTACGAATGGCGTTGCAGCAACGTTCACGTGGACGGCCTCGTATCCTGCCGGATTAACCGGTGGTGCAGCCAATGGTGTTGGCAATGTGGTGGGTACCCTCGTTAACCAGACCAACATTCAATTAAATGCTGTGTTTACTGTTACACCAACGTCTACTCCTGACGGATGCGTTGGTACTCCATTTACCGTTACGGTTCCGGTTAACCCTGAACCGGTAGGTGTAAATTCAACTAAAGCTGTTGTTTGTTCCGATACCCCGTTCAGCTTTGATCCGCAGGCTGAAATCAATAACGGAGTATCAGCATCCTTTACCTGGACGGCAGTTTATCCTACCGGTATTACAGGTGGAATAACAAATGGCACCGGGCCTGTTGCCGAAACATTAACGAACTTATCAGGCGGTGTACTGAATGTAGTGTACACCATTATTCCGCGATCAGCATTCAATTGCGATGGCGATCCGTTTACCATTACTGTACCCATTGATACCGAACCTGTCGGTGATGATTTAACCGAAGCAGCTCAATGTTCAAATGTTGCGTTCGACTTTGATCCGCAGCTTTATATTACAAATGGTGTGATCAGCACGTTTACGTGGACAGCCGCTTACGATCCTGGACTTTCCGGTGGGGCAGGAAACGGAACCGGCAATCTTGCCGAGACATTGGTTAACCTGACACCGAACCAGCTTAATGCCGTATATACAGTTGTGCCCATAGCCGTAGGTGGTGGGTGCGTGGGTAATCCGCCTTTTGTTATAACGGTGCCGGTAAACCCTCAACCTGTAGCAAACCCTCAAACCAAACCTGTTGTTTGTTCAAATGAAGCATTCGACTTTGATCCGCAAACACAAATTACCAATAGCGTAGCCAGCACCTTTACCTGGACAGCCACTTACCCTGGCGGGTTAACTGGCGGAGCAGGCAATGGCACAGGTAATGTGGCTGAAACATTGGTGAATGTTACAGCAGGACAGTTGAGCGCGGTGTACACAGTAACACCAACATCTGTTGATGGATGTACAGGTGCAATCTTTACGATTACTGTTCCGGTTAATCCTGAACCTGTTGGCGCAGATGTTATCAAATCGGCAGCATGTTCCAATGTTTCCTTCAGCTTTAACCCGCAATTAGATATAACCAATGGCGTAGCCGCTAATTTTACCTGGACAGCAGTTTATGCACCCGGGTTAACTGGCGGAGCGACCAATGGAACAGGAACAATAAATGAAACTCTTGAGAATGTAACAGGAGGCGTTCTGAATGCAGTGTATACCGTTACACCAACTTCTACGGCTACCACGGGTTGCCCGGGTGCTTCCTTCACTATTACAGTGCCGGTTAACCCTGAGCCTGTAGGAGCAGATGATACCAAAACCATCGTGTGTTCTGATGTAGCCTTTAATTTTAATCTTCAGTTGGATATTACTAATGGTGTAACCTCAACCTTTGCGTGGACGGCTTCGTATGAACCCGGATTGAGCGGAGGTGCCGGATTTGGAACAAGCAACATTGCAGAAACGCTTACGAACCTTAGCGGAACAACATTGAATGCAACATACACAGTTACACCTACTTCTAATCCGGAAGGTTGTGCAGGTAATCCGTTTACCATTATCGTTCCGATTGGCTCCGAACCTGTTGCCGGAAATAGTACGAAGTTACCGGTTTGTTCTGGTACTCCATTTAACTTTGATCCGCAAGCCGAGATTTCAAACGGAACAACAGCCACGTTCGTCTGGACGGCCGTGTATCCTGCCGGATTAACAGGTGGCGATGTGAATGGAACAGGTGTAATCAATCAAACGCTTACCAATCAAACAGGTGGACAACTTAACGCTGTGTACACGATCACCCCGACAGCGGGTACTTGCGTGGGAAGTAATTTCACCATTACCGTTCCGGTTAACCCCGAGCCGGTAGGTTCAAATGCTTCGCGTCCTCCGGTGTGTTCCGATGTGCTGTTTAGCTTTAACCCTCAAAACGACATTATTAATGGTGTTGCCAGTTCATTTACCTGGACAGCCGTTTACGATACAGACCTGACAGGCGGTGCAGGTGCAGGTAATGGGTTGCTTTCTGAAAGACTTGTCAACCTTACCGGGGGTGTATTAACTGCAGTCTATACGGTTACACCAACTTCAAACCTTCCGGCAGGTTGTGTGGGCAGTTCGTTTACCGTTACTATCCAGGTTAATCCTCAACCTGTTGGCGTAGATGCCATCAAGGCAGCAGTATGTTCCGATGTGCCTTTCAGTTTTAATCCACAGCTTGAAATCAGCAATGGCGTAAACTCATCCTTTAGTTGGGTGGCTGCGTATCCTGCCGAAATTACCGGTGGAGCCGGTAGTGGAAACGGGGCAGTGGCGGAAACACTCACCAATCTCAGCAATGCGCAACACTCCGTTGTTTATACAGTTACACCTTCCTCATCTCCGGAAGGATGTGCCGGTGCATCGTTTACGATAACTGTTCCGATCAACCCCGAACCTCTGGCTATCAACACAGTAAAAACACCGGTTTGTTCTGATGAGGCTTTCTCGTTTAATCCCCAGGATAACGTTTCCAACTCAATTACTGCAACCTATACCTGGACAGCCGTGTACGATCCGGGGTTAACCGGTGGCGCTAATAATGGTTCAGGGTTTGTTGCTGAAGCGTTGAACAATGTTAGTGGTGGAACGCTGAATGCTGTGTACACCATCACACCTACATCAACAATAACAAATTGTGTAGGCTCTACCTTCACCATTACCGTTCCTGTTCGTTCAGAACCGGTAGGAGCAGATGATATAAAAGCTGTAGTATGTTCAGGCGTTCCGTTTAATTTCAATCCGCAGTTGGATATAACCAACGGTATTAACAGCGCCTTTTCATGGACAGCCATTTATGATGGAGCATTGACCGGTGGCTCAGGTTCCGGTACGGGCGCAATAGCCGAAACACTTGTCAACAATACAGGTACTGTATTAAATGCGGAATATACCGTAACCCCTACATCCACTAACGGTTGCCCCGGTGTGCCCTTTACTATTATTGTTCCTGTAAGTTCAGAACCCGTTGGCGCTGATGCGACCAAACTCCCGGTGTGCTCAAATACTCCGTTCTCTTTCGATCCGCAGGATGAAATTACCAACGGTATCATTTCAGCCTTTACATGGACAGCTAATTATGATTTTGGTCTGACCGGTGGTGTAGCAAATGGAACCGGTAATGTTACCGGCACGTTGCAGAACCTTACCGGTTTTGTACTGAATGCCGTGTTTACCGTAACGCCTGCTTCCGGTGGCTCTTGCCCGGGTAGTACGTTTACGATAACCGTGCCGATCAACTCGCAGCCGGTTGGCGCTAACGTTACGCGCCCGGCAGTATGCTCTGATGATGCCTTTAACCTGAATCCGCAGGATGATATTACGAACCTTGTGCCGTCAACCTTTACGTGGACAGCCACGTATGCACCCGGTATAACCGGTGGTATTGGTGCAGGCTCTGGCAACCTTGCAGAAACATTACATAATGAAACAGGCGGGCCATTGAACGCGGTTTATACGGTTACACCTACATCAGATCCTGACGGTTGTGTGGGGAATCCGTTTGTAATTACTGTTCCGGTTAATCCTGAACCTGTATTGAATCCCAACCTTGACGTAACGGTTTGTAGCGATTCGCGCACCAACATTGTATTGGCCACAAACGGCCTGTCAGTACCGGCTACATCCTACAATATTATCAGTATCAATGTACCGGGTGGGTTAACACCGGCTCCGGGAAATTCAATTGTTCAACCTGGTGTGAACGCAAACGCAATTGCAAATGATCGCTTTACCAATGTTACCAATGGCGATCTTACTGTCGAGTACACCCTTGTACCGATAAGTGCGCAAGGTTGTTTGGGTGACCCGGCAGTTGTGTTGGTTACGGTTAATCCTGAACCTGTGATTGATCCTGCGCTAAGCCCGTTACCGGCTTGTAGCGATGTTACCACAGGCGTGCTTCTTGCCGTTGCACCCGGTTCTATCGCGGCAGTATCATACAACATTACACAGATCAACTGGGATCTGGGTTTACAGCCCGGCCCTGGTAATGCTTCTATCGGTAACGGACAGCCTGCAACGGCTATTCAAAATGATTTCTTTACGAACACAACAAACAGCCCGTTACAGGCACGCTACCGCGTAGTACCGGTTTCGGCAGATGGTTGCTTGGGAGATGAAGGAACGGTGATCTTTACCGTAAATCCTGCCCCGTCTATGGCGGCAAACCTCGATGCTATTGTATGTAGCAACGAAACTTCCAATATTATCCTGGGAACAAGCCCTACCAGCGCAATTGCGGTGAGCTACGATATTATTTCGATAGTTGTAGATGGCGGCCTGACTCCGGTTACGTTCAACGGAACGCCTCGTATCACAACCGATATAAATGAAATCAGGAACGATGTGTTCGCCAACAATACAAATAGTGTGTTAACCGTAACCTATAGCGTAGTGCCGGTTACAGCAGCCGGTTGTCGCGGGCCTGCACATGCTATTGTATTGCGCGTTGAACCTGCAGTAGTGGCAGCACCGGTCAATAATTCAACTGACATTTGCAGTAATGCGCTTACAAATATTGTATTGAACTCGCCTACCGTTCCGTCAGCGGGTATTATTACCTTTAATTACCAGGCGTTTGCCAGTTCAGGGCTTGTTTCCGGGTTCTTCCCGATACAAAGCAATCTGCCGCAAGGCCATATAATTGCCGATAACCTGGTTAACAATGACGACACACCTCAAACAGTAACGTATCGCATTACACCTGTTGCCAATGGTGCAAAAACAGGCAACGGTTGTACAGGTAATTTTGTAGATGTTGTGGTAAGTATTGAGCCGAAACCTAAGGTTACGATTACACCAACACAAACTACGGTTTGCGAAGGAATACCAACAGGTTTCAGCCTTACATCTGCCACTGTACCTTCATCCGGTACGGTTGAATTTGAACTTGTAAGTGTAGTAGCCACAGGGGGTGTAACCGGGTTCTCACCGGTGGGTTCTATCTTCACGAATAACAGCATGTTGGATGACATCCTGGATAACCCGACTGCTGTAACTCAAACCGTAACCTACACCCTTCGCCCTCAAACACCCGCAGTGGGTTGTGTGGGAGATGGTGTGCAAATTGTGGTTACCGTTAACCCGAGGCCAACCATCATTGCCTCATCATTAGCCGAACAAATATGTAGCGGAAGCAACATCAATATTAGTTTTACCTATGATGTGGTGAACACTTTTGGTGTTTGGACGGTAGCCGCAGATGCCAATGTAGTGGGCGCATCTCCGGGTGCAGGAAGTTTATTATTCCAGACGTTATTCAATAACAGCAATACACCTGGCAATGTGGTTTACACAGTAACACCAACAAGTCCTGCCGGATGTGAGGGTACACCCGTAGTGATCAATGTTGTCGTTGACCCGATACCCAGTGTAACCGGGTTGCCTCCGGCTATTACGGTTTGCGATAACGATGGCATTAACGTTCCGTTAACCAGCCCGGTGGCCGGTACTGTATTCAACTGGACGGCTACGCCATCAAGCGCGAACATTACCGGGTTTACATCGCCTAATACAGGCAATTCGATTACCGAAACATTGAACAATGCCGATTTCTTCCCCGGTACAATTTTGTACCAGGTAATACCTACCGGTCCTGCGCCTTCATCTTGCGTGGGCAATCCGGCTACAATGGTAGTAACCGTTGCGCCTACGGTGGGTGGACGTTGGTTAACGAGCGACCTCGCCATGTGTGTGGGACAGACCCAGTTCTTGGTATTGCAACTTGACGGACAGCCTCCGTTTACAGCAACCTACACTGCAACGGATGCAAACGGCACTACTACGTTCCCGTTGACCGGGCTTGGAAACATTCGCGTGATTCCGGTATCGCCTACCATAACAACAACCTATGAGTTGACTGCGGTAAGCGATATAAATGGTTGTCCGTTTACGCCTGCAGGTGAAACGGTAACTGTAACCGTTGGAGAAACCGATGCAACATTTAGCATCGTTGGCCCTGTGGATGGATGTTCTCCGTTCACAGCCGAATTCCAGTATAACCAGGTGGCGGGCGTAACATACACCTGGCGCTGGTTTGATGGCACCGAAACTATCTTTACGGCTGCCACAACACAGGCAAATGCTACCATTACCCATCAGTTTGTGAATCCTTCACCTACGGGAACGATCAGCTATAAAGTAACCTTGCAAACAACGCTCGATCCCCCATTGGATATTTGCCAGGATGTGCACTTTGAAACGATTTCGGTGTTCCCTGAAATATTCGTGAACATCTTCCCCGATAAGGATGAAATATGTAGTGGTGAAACGATCAATTTCTTTAATAGTTCTATCGGTGCAGCAACGCATCGTTGGTTCTACCGCGTACAGGGCAATGTTGGTCAGGAGTTAGACGTGCGCAGTACCCAGCAGGTAAGCTATACCTTTACCAATACCACAACACAGAACCCGATTATTTATGAAGTGGTGTATGTAGCCAATAACGGCAACTGTCCTTCACCAGAGTATATTATTCCGATTACGGTTTACAGAGAAGTTACAGCTTCCTTTACCGAAACATTGGATGATTTTGCCGGTGGGTTTGCTAATGCCGTGTTCACCAATACATCAACTCCGCTTGACCTGACTGACTTCCAGTACGATTGGGATTTTGGTATAGGTTCTAATCCATCTACCGGTAGCGGAATAGGTACTCAAAATGTTCAGTATAATTCATTTGGCCCGCGCGATGTTCGCCTTACTGCAATTAACCTTGCAGCACAGGCAAACGGGTTGGATTGTAGCAGCACCGAAACAAAAACAATTGTTGTGAACTTGCCGCCTTTGGCCGCAGGCTTTACCTACACTCCACAAGCTGCATGTTTCCCGGCAGAGATTGAAGTTAACAGTTCGGCTTCTACAGGTGTAGATATGTTTGAATGGACAGTTCGTGATCAGAACGGCAGGGTAGCGGCTTTATCAACAGCCCCGAATCCTATCTTCTTCATTGCGAACCCAGGCGAATACACCATTTTCCTGAAGGTGTCCAACAGTATTACTGGTCAGGTTTTATTTACGGATAATTCGGCCACGCCAATTCAGATTTACCAGAATCCGATGGCCGCCTTCCAGGCACGACCTACAACCTTGTTTGTGCCCGATACCGAGTTGATAACGTTTAACTTCTCGCAACCAACCAATGTTCCTGCTGATGAAGTTTCATTCCTATGGAATTTTGGCGACACCAATGATGTTGTAACACGCCTGTTGGGCGAACCTGATCCGACATACTTCTACCCGGTAGAAGGACGCTATACCATAACATTGGTTATGCAGGAAATCCGCGGAAGCGTAGTATGTACCGACACCGCCCGCCAGGAAATTGTGGCGCGTGAAGGTGGCCAGGTGCGCATACCAAATGCCTTTACACCCGATCCTTCCGGGCCAAACGGTGGTGTTCAGGGGCCGGGTGGTGTAAACGATGTGTTCCTGCCTTTTGTGCGGGGTATCAATCTCAACGAACCAAACTCATTTAACATGCAGATATTTGATCGTTGGGGTAACCTGATTTTTGAAAGCCGCAACTCACCGGGGCAACCGTTACGCGGCTGGGATGGCTACGACCGGAACGGCAACCTGTTGCCGGCAGGTGTGTATGTGTATAAACTCGTGTTACGACTGGTGGATGGCCAGCGAACCACACAGATTGGAGATGTAACCTTGATTCGATAACTTGAAGACCCTATGCGCTTAAAACTATCAGGTATAATGTTAGGAATGTTGGTTGTGCTGGGCCTACAGGCGCAAGACATACAGTTTTCGCAGTATTACCAGGCACCGTTGTTTCTGAACCCCGGCTTTACCGGTATTACACCACAACAGCGTGTAACCTTTAATCACCGGGTGCAATGGCCTAACCTGCCACAGGCTTTTGCAACGTATGCGGCATCCTACGATATTTTTGTGGATGAACTGCGCAGTGGCTTTGGTATCCTTGCAACAACCGATAAAATGGGTTCGGCAGGCTGGCGTACCAGCACGGTTGGCGTGTTGTATTCTTACAAAGTAAAGCTAAACGACAACTGGGTGTTTTCTCCGGGGCTGTATTTTGGATATGGTACAAATGGAATAGACAGGAGCAGGATACGATTAGGTGATGGACTTGAATATGAACGTGACGGACAGTATTATTCTATCGATCCTGACATAGATCGAATCGGCAGGCAGAGTTACTTTGATTTCGGATCAGGTGCGTTGTTGTATAATCGCTCATTCTGGATTGGCACGGCCTTTCATCACATGAATCAACCCAACCTTTCTGTGTTGGGAGATGTTAGCCGCCTGCCCATGAAGGGTACTGTACATGCCGGACTTCGGCTGGATTTATCAGACGGAACGCTTCGCTCCAGGTCGTATCGTGTATCGTATCTTACGCCTTCCATTATGTATCGCTGGCAGGGTAAAACGTTCAGCCAGTTTGATATGGGCTTGAACTACCATATCGATCCGGTTTCTGTTGGTATCTGGTATCGCGGCAAGCCGTGGGAGAAAAACGTGATCAATACCATGTCTGCCGATGCGCTGATCATTCAACTCGGACTTTATATGAAAAACCTGAATATCGGCTACAGCTACGACTTCACGGTTTCCGAGCTACAAACTACTTCGGGGGGCGCACATGAAATTTCATTAGTATACCAGTTCTCAACGCGCCCTGTTCAGCGCAGCGTGAAACAGAAATACCGCCTCATTCCTTGCCCTACCTTTAACAGTAGGGAAGGGTTCTGGAATTAATAACAGACCTCGTACATCATTATTTTAGAAGTAATCAACAGGCAAAACGTAGTATTTGCCTGTTGATTATGCCAAAGGCACCCCTTCGGGATTGCCTATTGGCTAATATGCGTAAATTTGAACTTTTCCGTTATTCATGAACTACGCATCATCGCTTACGCATCCCGTTTTTAAAATTGTTGGCGAAACAGCCGACAGGCTTAACCTTCAAACCTATGTAGTAGGCGGGTTTGTGCGCGATATTATCCTTGAACGCAACACCAACGATGTTGATTTTGTTTGTGTGGGGAGCGGTATTAAACTTGCCGAGGCTGTGGCCAATGCATTGGGTTCGGATGTTCCTGTTCATGTTTATAAAAATTTCGGAACAGCGCATATTCCGTATCACAATTTCAACCTTGAGTTTGTTGGTGCCCGTAAAGAGTCTTACCGGGGAGATTCGCGAAAGCCGATTGTGGAAGATGGCTCGCTGGAAGACGATCAGAACAGACGCGATTTTACCATTAATGCATTGGCTATAAGCCTAAATGCAAAAACATTTGGCGAGTTGATTGATCCGTTTGACGGGTTGGGCGATATGAAGAAAAAGATTATCCGTACACCGGTTGATCCGGTAGTTACATTCTCTGATGATCCGCTGCGCATGATGCGTGCTGCGCGCTTTGCTTCGCAACTTGGTTATGATATTGAGCCTGACACCTATAACGCCATGATTAGCCAGGCGGAACGAATAAAAATTGTTTCGCAGGAGCGCATCACGGATGAATTAAATAAGATTATTTTAAGCCCGGTGCCGTCCTATGGTTTTAAATTGTTATTTCATTGCGGTTTGCTGAAGTTGTTTTTCCCTGAACTTGTGTTGCTTCATGGTGTGGAGTACGTGGGGAACCGTGCGCATAAAGACAATTTTTTCCATACGTTGCAGGTGCTTGATAACGTAGCAAAAGTTTCAGACGATTTGTGGCTGCGTTGGGCGGCTATTCTTCACGACATTGCCAAGCCACAAACCAAGCGGTATGATAAAGAGCACGGTTGGACGTTTCACGGGCATGAAGACCGTGGAGCGCGTATGGTTCCCGGAATTTTCAGGAGGCTGAAACTGCCGATGAACGAGAAGATGGCTAAAGTGCAGAACTTAGTGAGGTTGCACCTGCGCCCGATTCCGTTGGCAAAGGAAGTTACGGACTCAGCTATACGCAGGCTGTTGTTTGATGCCGGTGATGATATTGACGACCTGATGAAACTTTGCCGGGCAGATATTACATCTAAGAACATGGTAAAAGTTGACCGCTTTCTGAAAAACTTCGACCTGGTAGAAAAGAAGATGGGTGAAGTAGAGGAAAAAGATCAGGTGAGGAACTTCCAACCGCCCGTTACCGGTGATGAGATTATCCGCATATTTAACCTTGCCCCAGGCCCGATAGTAGGGGAGATTAAAGACCGGATCAAAGAGGCCATCTTAGAAGGGGAGATCAGGAACGACCGGGAGGAGGCGCTGGCGTATATGCGGAAAGTAGCGCAGGAAAAGGGGCTTTTAGCATAAAAAAAACGGCATCTGCGTGCAACGTTTTGTATGCCGGGTTGTCTTTAAATCTGAATTTTGTTGTGTTGGATCAGAACATCCTGAATTTGCATCACGATTTATTAGAACGTTGCCGGTCGGGCGACCAGGATGCGCATTACAGGATTTATAAACTGTATTCCAGATCAATGTATAACGTGGCTTGCCGGATAACCGGCCGCGAAGATGAGGCGGAGGATGTGTTGCAGGAGTCGTTTATCAATGCTTTTCGCAACTTAGACAATTATCGGGGCGATGCTACGTTTGGTTCATGGCTGAAGCGCATTGTAGTAAATAACTCAATTAACGCACTGAAGAAACGCAGGCATGAGTTGTTGCCGGAGGATGAAGATTTTGATGTGGCAGAAGAACTGGAGGGGGAGGAGGTATATAAAACTGAGCTTACTGTTGATAAGGTGAAGCGTGCGATTGAATCACTTCCTGATGGATACCGATCTGTACTATCGCTGTATTTATTGGAAGGCTACGATCATCAGGAAATTGCCGAGATACTGAGTATAACGGAGTCAACGTCAAAGTCGCAGTTGAACCGATCAAAAAAGAAATTGAAAGAACTTTTAACCGGAATGTTATGAGTAAGAAATTAGAAGAATTTGTTCAGGCTAACCGCCAGGCGTTTGATGACCGTAAGCCGTCTGAGCGTGTATGGAAAAATGTCAGCAGGAAACTTTTTGGAAGTCAGACTTCTGCTTCGTTGATTTTCTGGAGGGCTGCGGCCGTATTTTTTATGGCGTTATCGGCATACCTGTTATATCCGCGTCTTGCTCCGGGTGCCGATAACCAGGTTGCATTAAAGGAATTGCAGGATGTTGAGAAGTTTTACTTTCGTGAGATTGCCGATAAGGTTGAAATGATTGAATCCTATCATGGAGAGCCTAACCTGAATGGGTTTACGAATGATTTCAAACAACTGGAAGCCATGTATGAAGTATTGAAAGAAGAAATGCGGATACGGCCAAGTAAAAAAGTAAAAGAAGCGCTTGTGCTGAATTTACTGATTCGTATTGATTTATTAAATCAGCAATTGTATAAACTCGACCAGCAGGATGAAGGGGAGAGTAAAACGGATACAAAGGTTTAGTTATCAGGTAACGTGGTTATGTAAAAATCGGGTCTTGGCGATTATCCCAAAAGCAAACAACCACAATAGTGTTACCAATTATTTTATAGAGAAGTGAGCAATTTTTGTGTAGGATGCACTTTATCGTAGGTGTCTTCAGCTTCAGGGGTAAACAGGATAGCGTAATTCACTGTTTGCCGAAATGCTTGTTTTTAAATTCGTCAAGCGTGATTGTTTGCCCTGCTTCAAATTGCTTCAGACCAGTGTAGATACTTTTTGAAATATGGGCGGGTAATGAAGCGGATTGTGGTTCAAAAGGTATTTGCAAAGCCTTGAGTACAGCCTTTACAGCTTTTAACTGCTTCGTACTTTTGGGATGAATAGTAATCGCTTCCATGTTTTTTGTATTAATCATCAGGAATACTGCCGATAACAAATGTAACGAATATAACTAAAACGAAAAAAATGAACCTGAGTGTTAATATCCTGTTGTAAGCTCAAACGGCTCCTTCACCGAGTCAACAACCTTACCCTCTTCGCACTTCAATATCCGGCAAGGAAATTTTTTGATTAGTCCGTAATCGTGGGTGGCCATTAATACGGCTGTTCCGCTTTTGTTTATTTCCTGGAAGACTTTCAAAATACCGTAAGATACTTCCGGGTCAAGGTTTCCGGTTGGTTCATCAGCAATAAGTATGGCCGGTTCGTTTAGCAGGGCGCGGGCAATCACCACGCGTTGTTGTTCCCCGCCTGAAAGTTGATGCGGCATTTTTTTCTCTACCGCTCCCAATCCCACTTTCATTAATACTTCCTGTAAGCGTGTTTTCATCTTGCTGTTGTCGTTCCAGCCCGTGGCTTTCATCACAAACATGAGGTTATCTGCTACGGTGCGGTCGGGGAAGAGTTGAAAATCCTGGAAAATAATTCCAAGTTTTCTGCGCAACATCGGAATTTCGGAATGTTTAATACCGCGTATGCTGAATCCGGCAATTTCAATATCGCCTAAGCGCAACGGAAGGTCGGCATACAGTGTTTTTAGTAGTGACGATTTTCCCGAACCGGTTCTTCCCACAAGGAAAACAAATTCGCCTTTTTCAATATCAAAGCTAATGTCGCCAAGAACGGTGTTGTGCTCCTGGAAGATGCTTGCTTCTTTTACACGTACTACGGGGTCGGTTGAGAACATACGGGTTACGGGGTTCGGGTTACGGGTTGGGCTTGCCTGCCGGAGTACTTGCCAGCCGTATCCCGCAGGGAGCAGGCTGGGCGGAGGCAGGTTATCCGTTTACTTTTTTATAATCAGCTAAAAACTTTTCAAGTCCTACATCAGTCAACGGGTGTTTCAACAAACCTGTTATCACGTTCAGCGGACATGTAGCTACATCAGCGCCAATTTCTGCACACTTAATCAGGTGCATAACGTGGCGGATAGATGCGGCCAGCACTTCGGTTTCAAACCCGTAGTTATCATAAATGTGGCGAATCTGGTCGATTAGTTCCAGGCCATCCTGCGACACATCGTCTAATCTGCCAAGAAAAGGAGAAACATAACTTGCCCCGGCTTTAGCTGCCAAAAGCGCCTGCCCGGCAGAGAAAACCAATGTGCAGTTGGTGCGGATGCCTTCATTTGAAAAGTACCGCAGGGCTTTCACGCCATCTTTAATCATCGGCACCTTCACCACAATCTTATCGTCAATCTTAGCTAATTCTTTGCCTTCTTTAATAATGTTATCGTAATCGGTAGCGATTACTTCAGCGCTTACGTTGTTAACAACTATGTTGCAAATGGCCTTATAATGAGCCTTGATGTTATCATCGCCTTTAATACCTTCTTTGGCCATAAGCGAGGGGTTGGTGGTTACGCCATCCAACACGCCCAGGTCGTGCGCTTCTTTAATTTCGTTGAGGTTTGCGGTGTCAATAAAAAATTTCATGTTTGGTAAGTGGTTTATCAGGGTAAAAATACAGAATCTGGTTGGTAGAAAATAAAAATGGCAAACCGAACATCGCACCGCTACAACCGCCTACCCTTGCTACCTTCCGGTCCTGGGGGAGTTCAGCAGGAGCTGGTCGTGCCGGCTTGCCGGGTGCAAATATAAAAGGTTTTCCGGTTTTGCTTCTGTTAAAATCAGGCAAGACCGGATAAATACAGGTTGAATTCTAAGGGATTGCACGGCTCAAAACCATCGGCCTCTAAATCCTTAAAAATATGCTCGTCAAAGGTCAGTTCGCGAATGTGCGTTTTGTTTTGAGGCGAAAGGGTAATTTCGGTGCCGGTAAAAAGATAGGGATTTACCTTAACGAGGATGCGAAGCCCGTCTTCCAATTGTTTTTTATAATACTGGTGAACGATATTCTGACTTTTTGCCATGTAAAATTTCTTATGTTTACCCTATGCTGTGCCTGAATATTCCTGAAAAGATTGAAACAGAGCGGTTAGTGCTTCAGCGGCTAAGATACGAAGATGCCGAGGAAATGTTTTACTCGTATGCCAGTAAGGATGAGGCTACACGGTATGTGTCATGGCCCACGCACCAATCCATTCGCGATACGCGCGAATTTTTGGCCTATGCCTGGTCGGCCTGGACAAAAGGAACGGATTTTTCGTTTTCCATAAGGTTGCAAAATTCATACAGGCTTATCGGCAGTTTCGGGATAATGAATGATGCAGGGAAAATACAGTTTGGATATATCGTAAGCCCTACACAATGGGGCAGGGGATATGCCACAGAGGCCGCCCGCGCCATGCTGAACATCCTGAAAAGGCAGGAAGGCATATTCCGTATCGGTACGTTTGTGGACGAAGAGAACAAGGCTTCCGTTCGGGTACTTGAAAAGTGCGGCCTGAAGGAAGAAGCCCGGTTGGCCAGGTGGTTTCGGTTTGTGAACCAGGGCAATGAGCCTAAAGATTGTATCTTGTTTACTCTTCCATTGGGATGATTTTCAAGGGAGAGTTTCCGCAACATTTACTACGGCATGAAAGGCAGGCTTGGGGTTTCGTTCCCTGTTCCACAATAACGGGTAATTGGTTCTGCCCGGAACAGGATAACCGTTTTTCCAACTCATGTCGTCATGCACGCCCCAAAGCGTTACACGATCGAGTTTGTCTTTTTTCCGGTAAAAAATTTCAAACAACTCCCGGTACCGGTTTGCCAGTTCCGTTTGCACACTTTCGGGCAAGCCGTTAGCATAGGGATCAAGAAATGACTTAAACTCTTCCAATTGAAATTGCTTATCGCTCATTACCTGCCCGATGATTTGCCCTTCTTTTGTAAGCGGAAGCACATCTACATCCAATTCTGTTATCATCACTTTAACACCACAGGCAGCAAAGGAATCAATGGCTGCTTCTATGTATTCATTTTTGGGATAGTTCAATCCCCAATGGCCTTGCATGCCCACACCGTCAATACGTATGCCTTCCTTCTGCAACATTTTTACTAACCGCACAATGCCATCTCTTTTTGCGGGTCGCCAGGTGTTGAAATCGTTATAATATAATTCGGCATCAGGCGCATACTCTGCTGCAAATTTGAAAGCATATTTTACAAGCGTATCGCCATTGGCGAAAGCATTTACCCATGTGGTGGGCCGGTAACTGCCATCGTTATCAATCACTTCATTCACCACATCCCAGGCCTGTACTCTTCCTTTGTACCGGCCTGCAACGGTTTCAGTATGGCTTCGTAGTCGCTCAATCATTTCCTCTTTGGTGTTGGGCTTGCCTTCGGCATTGGTAAAAAACCAGGGCGGGCACTGGTTGTGCCAAACCAGTGTATGCCCCACAATAAACATATCATGCTTTTCTCCGAACGCCACAAATTCATCGGCAGGTCCGAAATTATATACACCGGGTTCGGGATTGATTAACGCGGCTTTCATTACATTTTCTGCCGTAATGGTATTGAATTGCTGTATCACAATATCCTGCGATGTCCCGTCTTCACCTGAGATAATTTCATTGTTGACAGCGCTGCCAATAAGAAAAGCATCTTTATATGCTTCCTTTAAAACGGCTGATGAACCATGGCCTTTCTTTTCGTCTGCACAGCTATACAGGGTAATGCAGGCGGTGATAATGACTACTGTTTTGGATAGATTCATGTTGAAAATGGCTTTATCGACACGTAAGATATAAATTAACCACGATTTGGCACCGGATTTTGTAATTTCAACCACGCTTGTTATACTTGCTCAACAAAATTTTTGAATAATGGGTAAAGGCGATAAGAAATCAAAGCAAGGAAAGCGCTGGAGAGGCTCTTACGGTGTATCCCGTAATAAGAAGTCAATCAAGACCCGCCTGAAGCGTGCAAGTCCAAAGAAAACAGCGAAGCCAAAGGACGAAACGAAGGCTTCAAAACCAAGAAAGACGGCAAGAAAAAAGGCTGAATAAAAATGATGAATTATTCTGTTAAAGCGTGGTGGTGGCACAGGTTCAAATTGAATCGGTGGATGGCTATGCTTTAGTATTAATGGTAAAGCAAAATTGCGGAAGGCCCGCCCCGATTCACCGGAGCGGGCTTTTTTATTTTTAAGATGATAAGAAATGAAAATTGAACTAAACGTATTTACAAAAAAACTATTAGCCGATACACTCACCCCGGTAAACATTTACCTGAAGCTTCGCGATGTGTTTGCCGGTAGTATTCTGTTGGAAAGCTCCGATTACCACGGGCACGAAAACAGCTTGTCGCTGATTTGTTGCGAACCGTTAGCCTCGTTTGTGGTAGATAAGAATACGATAACCAGTAAATGGCCTGACGGAAGTACAGATGTGGAAGAAATTAAAGAGCGCAGCGAGGTGTTATCCGCTCTTGAAAAATTTCGTTCGGCTTTTTCGGTAAAGCAAACCAGAGAAAAACCCGCACCCGGCAACGGGTTGTTTGGCTACATGGCCTACGATGCCGTTCGGTATTTTGAGGATGTGGATATCAGGCAACATGAATATCAACTACCGGATATTATCTATAAACTTTACCGGTATGTGATTGTGGTTGACCATTTCTCTAATGAATTAACGCTAACCGAACATACGCCTGTTGTTCAGCAAGAAAGCACGCTTGAGCGGATTGAAAAGTTGATTTACAGCAACCGGTTCTCTACCTATTCTTTCCGGTTGGTAAATGGCGAAAGTTCTAACTTAGATGATAGAGCATTTATGACGTCAGTAGAAAAGGGGATAGAACATTGCAATCGGGGCGATGTCTTTCAGCTTGTGCTTTCGCGAAGGTTTACCACTTCGTTTAAAGGCGATGAGTTTAATGTGTATCGGGCGTTGCGTTCTATTAACCCTTCGCCATACCTGTTTTATTTTGATTATGGTAATTTTAAATTGTTTGGTTCATCGCCAGAAGCACAGTTGAAGGTGAGTAAAAACGAGGCAGGCATTTTTCCGATAGCCGGAACGTTTCGCAGAACAGGCGATGACCAGAAAGACGCAACGTTGGCTAACCAACTTGCGGAAGATGAGAAGGAGAATGCCGAACATATTATGCTGGTTGACCTTGCCCGTAATGATATGAGCCGGCATGCGCATAATGTGAAGGTGAAGGTGTTTAAGGAAGTGCAATATTATTCGCATGTGATTCACTTAGTATCAGAGGTTACGGGCGAGTTGAACGACCAGTCGGAAACAGTACGCATGGCGGCAGCCACGTTTCCTGCCGGTACGTTATCGGGCGCGCCTAAGCATAAAGCGCTTACGCTGATAGACAGGTATGAAAACACTAATCGCGGTTTTTATGGAGGGGCTATCGGGTATCTTGGTTTTAATGGCGATTTTAATCATGCTATTATGATACGCACGTTTTTAAGTAAAGATAACGAACTGATTTATCAGGCCGGTGCGGGGGTTGTTTCCAAATCAAAACCGGAAAGCGAATTGAATGAAGTAAATAATAAATTAGGTGCTTTACGAAAAGCGATTTTAATGGCAGAAGAAATTTGAATGTTATGAAAATTTTAATTCTCGATAACTACGATTCGTTCACCTATAATTTAGTACACATTATACGTGAACTGAATTACAATTTTGATGTGTATCGCAACGATAAAATAACGCTTGAAGAGGTTGATAAGTACGACAAGATTTTATTATCGCCCGGCCCGGGTATTCCTTCCGAGGCGGGTATTATGCAGGCGCTTATCAAAACGTATGCTCCCACTAAAAGTATTCTGGGTATTTGCCTTGGGCATCAGGGTATTGCCGAAGTATTCGGAGCAACGTTGTTTAATATTCCTGAAGTGCTACATGGTGTTACTTCGCAAACAACGGTGTTGGATAAAAACGAAGTGCTTTATCACGGTTTGCCTTCAACTTTCCAGGTTTGTCATTATCATTCGTGGGCGGTTTCTCCCGAATCTATTACGCCTGATTTAATTGTAACAGCCAAAAATTCAGAAGGTATGATTATGGGTATCCGACACAAGCAATACAATGTGCGGGGGCTTCAGTTTCACCCGGAGTCTATCATGACACCGGAAGGGCCGAAGATTATGAAGAATTGGTTGGAGAATTAAAAGTTTAATGTCCCGTCTGACCGCTTAGAACGGTCAGACGGATAAACGCTTCGTGGCTTTAAGTTAATAATGAGTAATATGAAACACGTACTGAATGAATTAATAGAGCATCAATCGCTGACAAAGCAAGAAGCCCGGCAGGTACTGGTTGACCTTGCGTCTGGAAAGTACAACCCAAGCCAGGTGTCGTCATTTATGACAGTATATATGATGCGCAACATTACCGTAGAGGAACTGGAAGGTTTTCGTGATGCTATGCTTGAGCTTTGCGTGCCTGTTAATTTTGATAAGCCGGTAATGGATGTATGCGGAACGGGCGGTGACGGAAAAAATACATTTAATATTTCTACGCTGTCGGCATTTGTTGTGGCAGGTGCGGGGCAATTGGTGGCCAAGCATGGCAACTATGGTGTTTCATCGGCTTGCGGGTCATCTAACGTGCTGGAGTATTTTGGTTATAAATTCACTAACAATGTTGATGAGTTAAAACGAAGTCTCGACCGTGCCAATATTTGTTTTATGCACGCACCGTTGTTTCATCCGGCTATGAAAAATGTTGCGCCAATCCGCAAAGAGTTAGGTGTAAAAACTTTTTTCAATATGCTTGGCCCGATGGTAAATCCTGCCCGCCCTGAACGTCAATTAGTGGGAGTGTTTAATCTTGAGTTGGCGCGTCAATATGGTTATCTCTATCAGGAAACAGATAAGTCGTTTGTTATTCTTCACGGGTTGGAAGGCTATGATGAAATTTCGCTTACCGGCCCGTTTAAATATTATTTTAACAAAGGCGAGCGCATAGCTACACCGGCTGACCTGGGCTTGCCGCGTGTTCAGTATGCTGATATTTCAGGAGGTGATTCTGTACAGGAGTCGGCTGAAATATTTTTGAATGTATTGGAAGGAAAGGGAACGAGGCAACAAAACGCTGCGGTGATTGCCAACTCGGCTATGGCGTTATTTTGTACCGACCAGGATGCAGGTATTGAGGCGGCCGTTGTTAAGGCAACCGAGTCGCTTATATCCGGCAAGGCCAACGAAGTATTTAAAAGAATGTTGGACAAATGAATATCTTAGATACAATAACAGCGCATAAAAGGAGAGAGGTTGATGTAAACCGTCAGCGTGTTCCTGTTTCACAATTAGAAAAAAGTAATTTCTTTGAACGAACATGCTTGTCGTTAACGAAGGTGTTAAAACAGGAAACGTCTTCCGGTATTATTGCCGAGATAAAACGAAAGTCACCTTCACAAGGCATTATCCACCCGAATGTTTTGGTGAGTCAGGTTGCGGAAGGATATGTTCATGCAGGAGTATCAGGCCTGTCGATTCTTACCGACCTTGAATTTTTTGGTGGCACAAATGAAGATTTGATTGAGGCGCGTAATGCGAGCGCGGCTCCAATCCTTAGAAAAGATTTTATTGTAGATGAGTACCAGGTTATAGAAGCTAAAGCCATTGGTGCGGATACAATCCTGTTGATTGCCGCCTCATTGAGTCCCCATCAGATTAAGGAATTCACTTCGGCTGCACACCAACTCGGACTTGAGGTGTTGCTGGAAGTTCATAACGAGGAGGAGCTTCTTGCAAACCTTACTTCAGGTGCTGATATGCTGGGTGTGAATAACCGAAATCTCAAAACGTTTGAAGTTTCGGTAGAGGTGTCGCGGAAACTCATCGAAATGATACCGGATAGTTTTGTTAAAATTTCTGAAAGTGGAATAGAAAATGTGAATACGGTGCGGGAGTTACGAGCACTCGGCTACCGGGGTTTTTTAATGGGACAGAATTTTATGAAGCATGAAAAACCGGAAGAGGCGTGTAGGAAATTTATTGATGAGTTAAACGCATGGTAAATATGTAATTATGATTAGGTTGAAAATATGCGGCATGAAAAGCCATTCAAATATTCTGGAAGTAGACGACTTTCAACCGGATTATATGGGTTTTATTTTTTACAAACCTTCACCCCGGTATGTCGGAGATGATTTTGAAATACCCAGGGGATTGAATGCTTCCGTTAACCGTGTTGGTGTTTTTGTAAACGAACCGGTTGACCGGATTATTAACCTTTGCAAAAAACACGGCCTGTCGCATGTGCAATTGCATGGTGATGAACCGGTAGAAATTTGTGAACAGGTAAAAGCAAGTGGATTAAGTGTTATTAAAGCATTTGGAATTAATGAAGATTTTGATTTCTCAATCGTACAACCTTATAAAAATGCAACAGACTATTTTTTGTTTGATACGAAAGGAAAATATTACGGAGGAAATGCAACCGCATTTGACTGGACTGTTTTGGAGAAATACGATCAGGAAACGCCTTTTTTACTTAGCGGAGGATTATCGATTCAAAACATTACGGATGTTAGCCGTTTAGAAAATATGAATATTCACGCACTTGACTTGAACAGTGGTGTTGAAACAGAACCGGGAATAAAGGATTTGCAAAAAGTTGAACAGGCAATAGAGTTGGTACATAAACTAAATAATGTATGAATTACCAGGTTAACGAACGCGGCTATTACGGAAATTTCGGAGGAGCGTATATCCCAGAGATGTTGTATCCGAACGTTGAGGAATTGCGGGAGAATTACTTAGCCATACTTTGTGATGACTCCTTTCAAAAAGAATTTCATCAATTGCTGCAAGATTATGTTGGCCGGCCTACACCGCTTTATTATGCTGCGCGGTTATCCGAACAACACAATGCAAAAATCTATTTGAAGCGTGAAGACCTGTGTCATACGGGTGCACATAAAATCAACAACACGATCGGGCAAATACTGTTGGCCAAACGATTGGGCAAACAGAAAATAATTGCCGAAACCGGAGCCGGTCAGCATGGTGTGGCAACGGCAACGGTATGTGCCTTAATGGGTATGGACTGTATGGTGTATATGGGGCAACTTGATATGGAACGCCAGCGTCCTAATGTGGAGCGGATGCGCATACTCGGTACAACGGTAGTGCCGGCAACTTCCGGCAGCATGACACTCAAAGACGCCACTAATGAAGCCATGCGTCATTGGATAAATCACCCGACAGATACACATTATATTATTGGCTCCGTGGTTGGCCCGCATCCATACCCCGATATGGTGGCGCGCTTTCAGTCGGTTATCAGTGCGGAGATAAAAAATCAGTTAACGGAAAGAGAAGGAAATCCATATCCTGATTATGTGGTGGCTTGCGTGGGAGGCGGCTCCAATGCGGCCGGTGCATTTCATCATTTCTTAAAGGATGAGCATGTAAACCTTATTGGTGTGGAAGCGGCAGGTAAAGGATTGACTTCCGGGGAGTCTGCGGCAACAACCGTGTTGGGTAAACCCGGAGTATTGCATGGCAGCAAAACGTTGCTGATGCAAACAGAAGACGGTCAGGTGGAAGAGCCGTATTCAATTTCTGCCGGGTTGGATTACCCCGGTATCGGGCCGCAACATGCGCATTTGTTTGAAACCGGTCGTGTGCAGTTTTTAAGCGCTACCGATGATGAAGCCATGCAGGCCGGCATTGAACTTAGTCGCATGGAAGGAATTATTCCGGCTATTGAAAGCGCACACGCTGTTGCCGTATTATCTAAACTTAATGTTAGTGCAGATGATGTTGTGGTGGTAAACCTTTCAGGAAGGGGTGATAAGGATTTGGAAACGTATATTAGGTGGGGGAAATATTAAAATTTGCGATTTACGATGTTGGATTTATGATTTTGGATTTATGAAAATAGTTATCAAGGTTTTTATTCTATTAATAATCTCGGTTTCCGGATGTACATTGAAAGAAAAGTCAACGAATAGTCTGCATACTGAAACTTATTTCAAAGAAATTAAAGAATGGCAGCGACAGCGAAACGAATACCAGGTAAGCGAAACGGGTTGGGTGAATCTTGCCGGATTGTTTTGGCTGAAAGAAGGTATCAATACATTCGGTAGCGGAAAGGATAACGACATGGTTTTTCCTGAAGGAAGAATTGCTGAGCATGGCGGGTTTATGTTGTTGAAACAAAATATTGTAACGCTGGAAGCTGTACCGGGTGTAGTTATCACGTTTAATAATGTTGAGAATACATCAGGCGTGGTTTATCACCCCGATTCAACAAGAGTAACGGTGGCACATGGTTCACTTCGTTGGTTGGTTATCAGGCGGGGCGACAAATACGGTGTTCGCCTTCGCGATTTTGAAAACCCGTTGCTAAAATCGTATCACGATATTGAATGTTTCCCGATTAACCCCGATTGGCGTATTACAGGAAGGGTAGAGTGGGCTGACTCATCAAGAACCATTGAAGTTACAAACGTGCTGGGTCAGACAGGCCCGCAACGTTCGGTAGGCACACTTGTGTTTTCGTATAATGGAAAGGAATACCGCCTTGATGCACTTGATGAAGGCGGCAATGAATTTTTTATGATTTTTGGTGATGAAACCAATGCACGTGAAACGTATGGCGCAGGCAGATACTTATACGTGCCGGTTCCAAAAGAAGGTGATGATGTAGTGCTGGATTTCAACAAAGCATTCAATCCGCCTTGTGCGTTTACAGCATTTGCAACCTGTCCGTTACCACCTAAACAGAATGTTTTACCGTTTGCCATTCGGGCAGGCGAAAAAAATTATGGAGAACATTAGAAGATGAATCGCATTGAAGAACTTTTTACGAAAAAGAAAACAGGCATCCTGTCTGTTTTTTATACAGCAGGCTTCCCTGCACTGAACGACACCGGAACCATTGCGCTGAATTTACAGCAAGCCGGTGTTGACCTTATTGAAATTGGTATTCCTTTCTCCGACCCGGTTGCCGATGGCCCCGTTATTCAGCAAAGCAGTAAGCAGGCTATCGATAATGGCATGACGGTAAAACTTTTACTCAGCCAGGTTCGCGAACTTCGTAAACAGGTTCATATCCCCATTATACTCATGGGCTATTTGAATCCTGTAATGCAATATGGTATAGAAAAATTTTTCAAGGATGCTTTCAATGCCGGTGTGGACGGACTCATTCTTCCCGATATGCCGTTTGATGAATACGAAATAGTTTATAAAACCGCAATGGAATCTGCGGGGTTGCGCAATATTTTTCTTGTTTCGCCTACAACTTCCGAAGCGCGTATCCGCAAAATTGACCAGGCTACCAATGCCTTTATTTATGCTGTATCGTCCACCAGCACAACAGGAACTAAGCAGGAGTTTGACCAGCAGCAATTGGCTTATTTTGAGCGACTGCGGAACATGAAATTAAAGAATCCGTTTCTCATCGGGTTTGGTATTTACAATAAAAATACTTTTTCCACAGCCTGCTCCTATGGTGCCGGTGCCATAGTGGGGAGCGCATTTATAAAAGCCATAAAAGAATCAACAGCTCTTGAGCCGGATATTGCCGCCTTTGTTTCGTCTTTGCGGTAAGTTCTTGAAAAATACCTGTACGAAATCGGGATAATTGTTATCTTGGCAAGATGATAGTGTACGGAATAAAAAATTGCAACACGGTTAAGTCAGCGCTCGATTGGCTGAAGAAGAAAAAAGTGGAATTTGAATTTCACGATTACAAATCAAAAGGGATTACGGAAGCCAAACTAAAAGCCTGGAGCAAACAGGTAGGGTGGGAGAGCTTAGTTAACAAACGCGGCACTACATGGCGTCAGTTGGGTGAGGTCACACAAAAGAAAATCACCACCGAGAAGGCCGCTATTGCCCTGATGCTGGAAAAAACAAGTGTAATCAAACGCCCGTTGATTGAGAAGAACGGTAAAGTGCTGGTGTTGGGGTTTGATGAGGGGGAGTATAAAAGTAAATTTTGAATGCCTTTGTGAGGGATGCTTTCTTAATTGTATATTATTCAAGTGTTGTTTTCATTTTAAAACTAAATCTATGACAAAGAATTTAGCAATTATCATCGGACTCCTTTGCTTCCTAACAGCTAAAGGTCAGGACACAAAAAAGATAACTATTGATGACAAGTTTTTTAGAACCAAGGAAGCTTTTTATGTCCTGAAGGATAATCCGGAAATCAGACATGGGGAATACAAAAGAACTTCAGGTAAACTTAAAACAATAGGGCAGTATGAAAATAATAAAAGAATTGGAATATGGGAGTCTTTTGGAGAGAATGGGAGACTAATTCAAACGATTGATTTCTCGAACAATACAGTAACCACAAAGACCATCAATGTCATTTTTGATCTTGAATCTTTAAAATGTTGGGTAAAGCAAAATGACGTTTTTGTTGAGGTGAAACCTGAACAGGCTCCAGCCTTTATAGGAGGCTATAATACGTTATATAATTTTATAGGGTCAACGTTAAGGTATCCGGCAGATGCAAGAAGAAACGGAACGCAAGGAAAGGTTATTATTTCTGTTGTTATTACAAAAGATGGAGAAATTATTGATGAAACCGTTGAGAAAGGATTGGGTCATGGACTTGACGAAGAAGCATTAAGAGTAATAAAGTTAATTCCTGACGAATGGGTGGCTGGTAAAGTAAATGGACAACAAGCAGACATTAAGATATTAATCCCTATAACATTCAGACTTGGGTAAGATTCCCATGAACAGTACGAAAATAACGCGGTATAACATCAAATTGTTTTATAAAAAATAGACTTTGACAACGAACAGTAAGAGGATAAAACGAAGTATTGCGATTTTGATAACAATATTTATGCTAATGAATATTGTTGCAATTTTTCACGCATATAAATTTACTCATTTTTCGGACAACGAGAATGAGAGAACAAAAGACCCTAAACAACTCTCAATAGGTTCAAAAATTAGGACATTAATTTTTGGAATAAATAATCCACGACCAAAAAATAAATCATTTCCTAAAAACGAATTTGAAGTAATTCATCTGAAGAATGGTAAGGATGATATAGAGTGTTGGAGTATAATGACAGAAAACCCAAAAGGTACAGTAGTTTTATTTCACGGTTTTAGCGGAGAAAAGTCTTCATTACTTGATAACGCAGATATTTTTAGACAACTTGGCTACAGTACATTTTTAGTCGACTTTACAGGCTCAGGCGGTTCAAGTGGAAACCAAACGACAATTGGATTTTTCGAAGCCGAACAAGTTAAAACTTGTTATGACTATTTGATAGATAACGGGATTAAGAACATTTATCTATTTGGGACCTCAATGGGTTCGGCTGCAATTATGAAAGCAATAAACGATTATGGAATAGAACCTAAAGGGATAATAATTGAATGTCCATTTGGTTCTATGTATAAAACAGTTTGCGCAAGATTTAAGTTAATGAACGCGCCTGCTTTTCCAATGGCTGGACTTTTAGTTTTTTGGGGAGGACTTCAAAATGGTTTTTGGGCATTTGGACATAATCCAACAAAATATGCTAAAGCAATTAAGTGCCCGACACTCTTACTGTTTGGAGCAAAAGATGAAAAAGTAAGTCAACAGGAAATTGACGAAATTTTTAAAAACCTAAGCGGGCAAAAAGAATTAAAAGTTTATCAAGAAGTAGGACATGAAAACTATTTGATAAAATATAAATCTGAATGGACAAGGGATGTAGAAGAGTTTTTAAGATAGACAAAGTATCAAGAGTTAATTAATTCGCAAACCTCATCACCGTTACCACATGGCAGGCTGTGCCGCCCAGCACAAACAAGTGCCAGATAAAGTGAGTGTACGGAAGTTTCTTTATCAGGTAAAAAATTACGCCTACGGTATAGAGAACACCACCGCCAAACAGCCAGTATAAACCTTCCGGCTCCATGCCGTTAATAAGCGGCTTTACCATCAGTATGCCCATCCAGCCCATAGCCACATATAAAATAGTGGAGAGCACATTCTTTCGCGTGCCGGCAACGGATTTAAAAACAATTCCGGCAGCAGCCAATAGCCACATTACTACCAGCATCGTCCAGCCCCAAAAGCCCTGCAAAATGCCTAAGGCAAAGGGCGTGTAGGTTCCGGCTATCAATATGTAAATAGCGCTATGGTCAAAAATCTGGAACAGCTTTTTTGTGCGGCTAACCGGAAATGCGTGATACAGCGTTGAACACAAGTACAGGATAATGATGGAGGCCCCAAAAATAGCCGCCCCGGTTATGGCCGATGCCCCGTGCGCTATGGCGCTGATAATCAGGAATGGTGTAATAGCTATTCCGCCTAACGCGCCAAGCCCGTGACTGATGCTGTTGGCAATCTCTTCGCCAAGACTTTGTTCGGGCAGGTAGGTTTTTGAAATGGATGCTGTATGGTGCCTCATGCTCGCTTCTTATTTTGTATGGTATAACGAAAATTTCACGATAAACGTATAGGTGTATCAGCTTTGTTGTTAAGAAAACATAAACTTATACCAAACCTCAACAATTACGTAATGAAATTGGTTTCTTTACCGACTTATTGGGCTTATGAAAAGAATAATATTACTGTTTCAGGGGTTGATTATTTCGTTGTTGCTGTATGGCCAGGATAAGGCAACGCTAAGCGGCTACCTGAAAGACGCTGCCGATGGCGAAGTTTTGATTGGTGCAACCGTTTACATACGCGGTATTGGCGCAGGCGCTACTACCAACGTGTATGGTTTTTACTCCCTTACGGTTGCACCAGGCGAATATGAGGTAGAGTTTTCGTATGTGGGGTATAGTAAAGCAACCCGCCATGTTAACCTGAACCAGAACCAACGCCTTGATATTGAACTTGTTTCGCAAAGCCAGCAGTTGCAGGAGGTTGTGGTAACCGGCTCTGCCGATATGTCGCCCGTGCAGGCGGTAGAGATGAGCGTAAATAAAATAGACATGAAAACCATCACAAGGATACCGGCCTTTATGGGCGAGGTAGATGTGATAAGAAGCATACAACAGTTGCCGGGCGTAACAACAGTGGGCGAGGGCGCTTCGGGTTTTAATGTGCGGGGCGGCAGTGTGGGGCAAAACCTGATTTTGCTGGATGAGGCTACCGTGTATAACTCCTCGCATTTGCTGGGCTTTTTCTCCGTATTCAATCCTGATGCGGTTAAGGATGTGAAGCTCTATAAAGGCGCCATACCGGCACAGTTTGGCGGGCGTATTTCTTCGTTGCTGGATGTGCGCATGAAGGAAGGAAACAACAAAACACACGAAGTAAATGGCGGCATCGGAACAATTTTCAGTCGCTTGTCGGTAGAGGGGCCATTGTTTAAAAATGAAGGCTCGTTTATTGTAGCGGCAAGACGGTCGTATATTGATGTGTTGGCGCGTCCGTTTGTTGATGTGCTGCGCGATGGCGCACGGCTTAATTTCTATGACCTTACCGGCAAACTGAATTACAACATTAACAAGCGCAACCGCGTGTATCTTTCCGCATACAGCGGCCGTGATAATTTCTTTTTTGATAAAGAACAGGGTTTCTCATGGGGAAACAATACAGCCACACTTCGGTGGAACTCCATTTTGAACGACCGGTTGTTTATGAATGTATCCGGTATTTTCAGCCGGTACGATTATGCGCTGAAATTTGGTGAAGATGACCGCGATTATTTCAAATGGAATTCGTCCATTACCAATTTTACTGTTAAACCATCGTTCAGCTACTTTATCAACAGCAACAACGAAGTGTCGTTTGGTGTGGAGAGCACCTACTATACCTTTGAGCCTGCCAATGCTTCGGGCGCTTCTAATGGTGAGGTAACAGATATCAGCTTGCCGGAAAAGTATAATCTTGAGTCGGCTGTTTACGTGGGCAACAATCAAAAAGTAAACGAAACTTTTTCGGTTGAGTATGGTTTGCGTTATTCTTACTTCTTAGGATTTGGGCCGGGCAGTCAATACCTGTATAACGACACTACGGCAGGTGTGCGCAGAACGCCAGTGGAGCAAGTGCAATACAATAGGGGCGAAGTAATGAGCCGCTACGGAAATTTTGAACCCCGTGTGGCTGTAAAGGTTCAGGTGTCGGAAGCAAGCTCGGTTAAAGCCAGCTACATTCGCATGGCGCAATATTTACATTTAATTTCCAACACCACAGCATCAAACCCGTTGGATGTGTGGACACCCACAACACGAAACATTAAACCGGAATCGGGCGACCAGTACACGCTGGGGTATTTCAGAAGTTTGGGCAAGGAAAAGGAGTATGAGTTCTCGGCAGAGTTATATTATCGCACAGCAAAAAATCAAATCGATTATATTGATGGTGCTGACCTGTTGATTAACGAATACCTTGAAGGCGATTTGTTAAGTGGCGATGGCCGCGCTTATGGTCTTGAACTTTATCTGCAAAAGAAAACCGGAAGACTGAACGGCTGGATTGCCTACACGCTGGGTCGGTCGGAGTTGTTGGTAAACGGTATTAATCGCGGAGAGTGGTACCCGGCACGTTTCGACCAAACGCACAACGTTAAAGTAACCGGTTTCTATGATGTGTCCGAAAGATTTTCGCTCTCGGCAAATTTCACATTGTTGTCAGGAACGCCCACAACATTCCCGACTTCGCGCTACATTATTCAGGATATACTTATTCCCTACAATGCCAATGAGACACGCAACAATGTTCGGTTGCCGGCCTTTCACCGGTTGGATGTTTCGGCCCGGTTGGAAGGTAAAAAAGTGAACAGAAAAGGTAAACTTCGTAAGAACACCGACTACTGGGTGTTTGGATTATACAATGTGTATGGAAGGAAAAACCCATTCTCGATTTACTTTTCGCAAAATGATGAGCGTATTCCTTCCGGTCAGGCTATTGAAAGTAAGGCACGGCAGCTTTCAATTATCGGAACAGTAATTCCTTCAGTTTCTTACAACTTTCATTTTTGATGATTATGAATAATCTTATTAAAAATATCTTTCTCCTCCCAGTGTTAGTTATCCTGTTTTCATGCGAAACAGAAATTAACCCGACATTGCAATATGCCGAACCTGTTTTGGTAGTAGATGCCTGGATAAATAACAAGCCGGAACCACAGGTAATAAAACTTACAAAAACGCAACCTTATTTCAACCAGTCGTTGCCCCCCGGTGTTACAGGCGCACAGGTTATTGTTAAAGGAAGCGATGATAGCGAATATGTTTTTACTGAAAATGTAACGGATGAAGGGCATTATACCTGGACACCCGGTGCAGGTGATGCGTTTGGCGAAACCGGCATAACCTACACCCTTACCATTGTTGCCGAAGGAGAAACGTATCAGTCCGTTACCCGTATGGGCAGGGTTCCGCAAGTCGACAGCATCACCTTCAGGTTGGAAGAAGGAAACCAGTTTATTGATGATCTGTACCTCGCTGAATTCTGGGCGACTGACCCGGCAGAACCTGGCGATACCTACTGGATAAAAGCTTTTAAAAATGGGCAGCTTTTGAATAAACCGTCTGAAATTAACCTGGCGTATGATGCGGGTTTTACACGCGGAGGAAATTTTTCGGGCGCTGTGTTTATTTCGCCTGTTCGTACAGGGATTAACCCGTTTGACTTTGATGAGAATAACCGGTTTCTTTCTCCTTACGTTGTAGGCGATTCGGTTTACGTTGAGATACACTCACTCTCGGAAGCGTCTTTCGATTTCCTGACACAGGTAGTAATTCAAACTAACCGCCCCGGTGGTTTTAGTGAACTTTTTGCTACGCCATTGGCCAATGTTTCCACAAACATTGTTAACATGAACCCTGCCGGAAAGAAGGCAGTAGGCTTTTTCAATGTGGCTTCCGTTTCCGGTCTTGGTCGCAAATTCTCCAGCCTCGATGATTTATCAAAGGATTAATAATATTAGGTATTGTCAGGTATTTCAATCGTTTGAAATTTTTAAAATCCTTATCTTTATCGCGAAACCAATACACTGATTTATGGCCGATACGGAGCAGGTGAAAGAACGACAAACGACTAAGAAGAAGAGTATTGACCGCGAAGTGTACCTGAAAGCCTATGCGCTGATGTGCACCGCGAGGCGCATGGCCGAAACGTATGACGAGAACCGGGAGATTTGCAGCAAGTATGTTCATAGCACTTCGCGCGGGCACGAAGCCATTCAGCTTGCAGCCGGCCTTCAATTAAAATCGTACGATTATGCTTCGCTTTATTATCGCGATGAATCAGTATTGCTTGCCATTGGCATAGAGCCTTACGAGTTAATGCTTCAGCTCATGGCCAAACGCGATGACCCGTTTTCGGGTGGTCGTTCATATTATGGTCATCCTTCGCTAAAGCGCGATGGCTTTCCCGTAATTCCGCATCAAAGTTCGGCAACGGGTATGCAGGCTATCCCGGCAACGGGCATGGCACAAGGAATTGCTTATCTTGAATCTCAAAATCTGTTAAACACAAAACAGAAACCCGTTGTATTGTGTTCGCTTGGCGATGGTTCCGTAACAGAAGGTGAAGTAGCGGAAGCCTTCCAGATGGCAGTATTGAAAAAGATGCCGATTATTTATCTGGTGCAGGATAACGGCTGGGGCATCTCGGCAACCGGTGATGAAATGCGTGCGATGGATGCGTATGAATATGCTGCCGGATTTAAAGGTATGCAGCGTATGCGTGTTGATGGTTCCGATTTTGCAGACTCATACGAAGGTATGAAGAAGGCGATTGCCTATGTGCGGAAAAACCGCACGCCTGTTTTGGTTCATGCAGCCTGTCCGTTGTTGGGGCATCATACTTCCGGTGTTCGTAAAGAATGGTATAGAGGAGAAGATCTTGAGGTGCATCAGAAAGATGACCCGATTGATAAATTTGAGCGCTATCTTAAAACAATTGGTGAAACGGAAAAAACAGTAAACGACATACGCAAACAAGCAGCAGAAAAAGTAAAACAGGATTATGAAAAGGCATTGGCTGCCGAAGACCCCGACACGACTGAATTCGATTCGCATGAATTTGCACCTACACACGTAACGGAAGAAGTGGGGGAGCGTTCGCCAACAGGTGCAGAAAAAACCATTATGGTAGATGCTGCGCTTCATGCTGTTGATGAAATTCTGCGCAAGCACCCCGAAGCGTTGTTTTACGGACAGGATGTTGGCCGCAGGTTGGGTGGCGTGTTTCGCGAAGCGGCAACATTAGCAGAAAAATATGGCGATAGCCGTGTGTTTAACACCCCCATACAGGAAGCCTATATTGTTGGCTCAACGGCAGGTATGTCGGCAGTGGGCACAAAACCCATTGTTGAAATTCAGTTTGCCGATTATATATGGCCGGGCATTAACCAGTTGGTAGAAGAACTTTCAAAAAGCTGTTACCTGTCGAAAGGAAAATTTCCTGTTCAATCGCTGATACGTGTGCCGGTGGGCGCCTATGGCGGGGGCGGGCCGTATCACTCCGGCAGTGTTGAGTCAACATTGCTTACCATACGTGGCATTAAAGTAGTGTATCCCTCTAATGCAGCCGATATGAAAGGCTTGTTGAAGGCGGCCTTTTATGACCCCAACCCGGTGGTGCTTCTTGAGCATAAGGGTTTGTATTGGAGCAAAGTGCCAGGCACGCTCGATGCGAAAACCCCGGAGCCGGATGAACACTATATGATTCCATTAGGCAAAGGGCGGATTGTGCAGAATGCGGACAACGAAAAAATTGAGCGTGGCGAATCGGCTGTTATCATAACCTATGGTATGGGTGTATATTGGGCGAAGGAAGCAAGCAAGTCGTTTGCCGGCCGGGTTGAGATTTTGGATTTACGCACACTAAACCCATTGGATTGGGAAGGCGTGAAGGCTTCGGTATTAAAGCACAACCGTACATTTGTCTTAACAGAAGAACCATTGATGAATTCTTTTGCCGAATCATTGGCAGGAAGAATTCAGCGCGAATGTTTTAACTTTTTAGATGCCCCCGTGTGGATGTTGGGCGCGGCAAATCTTCCGGCCGTGCCGCTAAATGTTAACCTTGAGAAAATGATGTTGCCCAATGCAGAAAAGGTAGCGGATGCGTTAGGGGAGTTGTTGGCGTATTAATCCCTAAAAAGGAAAACCAACACCTATGTTTAGGATTACAGGCTCGCGGTTGGTTCCATAAGGTTTGAAAGGCTTGACTTTGTTCAACACAAACCTGTCGCCTTCCGGCCTGCCGGGGTCGTAAGCTTTTATACCAAAATCAAGTCGCAATACGAGAAATGAAAAATTAAAGCGCACCCCGAATCCCGTGCCTACACCAATTTCTTTATAAAACTCATTAGCCTTGAATTGCGAATTTCCATTTTCTACCGGATTCCCCTCTCCATCGCGTAGAATACGTGGCTCCAACGTCCACACGTTTCCGGCATCAACAAAAAGCGCTCCTTCCACAAAGCCGAAAAGTTTTCTGCGCAGTTCTATACTTCCTTCTAATAGTATATCGCCCGGCTGTTCATATTTATAATCGTACAAGCCGTTACGTTCGGGGTCCGCACTTTCTGCCGGACGGTAACTTCCGGGGCCGAGTCTTCGTGGCCTCCAGGCACGTATGCTGTTGCTGCCTCCTGCAAAAAAATATTTTTCGTAAGGCAGCACTTTGCTGTCATCGTAGGAGATACCCACACCCCCGTTTACGCGGTAGGCAAGAATGGTGCTCCTGTCTACTATGAGTAGCCTTCTGAAATCGGCTGTGAGCCGGATGTAGCGAAACGATTTCAGACCGTTCTGTTCAACGAAATCATAGTTGAAAAAGTTTTGCAGTGTTCCGCCACTTTCTAACGACCACCGGAAGAAATTGGAGCTTTCTTCGAGGTTGCCGTAATTTCTATGGTTCCATGTCATCGAAAAAATCATACTACTTACAAACGAAGGCTCAAACGTTCTGAACAGGGTGTTGCCTTCATTTACAAAAAGGTCACTGAGGAGTTGATTAAATGCCGGGTCGAGTTTTGAATTGATGATGCTCAGGTTGGTCATGGTGAAATCAAACCTGCGGATGCGCGAGTTTTCCCAACTGTACACATAATTCAATGTAGTGGCCGACCGCACATACTCAGGGCGATTGGTGTAATTATACCCCAATGATGCCCGCGTGCGCGGATTGATACGACCGAGGTTGTAGCGTGTTTCTTCTTTTAACGGTAACAGAAATTGCGGAAAAATAACAGCCGCATTAATACCGGCTTCAATGCTTTGATAAACATTGTTGGTTGCTGTGGCCGAGGCCACACCTTCATACCCGATTCGTCCGTTTATTTCAAAATTTTCAAGACCCTTAAAAATGTTTCGCTTTTTGAAATTGATGTTATAGAACGGGCCGGGAAAACCCTGCGTAACATTTATGCCTACTTCATTCGACCATTGATAGCGCTCAAGTGGGTTGGTATAAATGTTGGCGATAAACTTTCCGCCTGTTGTATCGTAATTGATGTTTACAAATTTAAAGTTATCTAAGTTGGCAAGCTGCCGCTGTGTGCTGAATGTCTTATCGCGGCTGTAATACTCGCCCGGCCTGATAAAAATACGCTGGCTAAGAATTTTAGCGCTGTATATTTTCTCGTAGTACTCAAAGTCTGTTCCGCGATAGTTTTGTTTTGTACGTGGTACACTGGGCAGGCTGATACCGGCATCGGGTGTAAAGTGCACTTCGTCAATCATAAATTTTTTATGATGATTGCGTTTTGCCGGGTCGTTAATGATTACGACAACACCCACGTTGTGGTTTTCGCGAAAAGCGGTGTCCACGTCAAACTCAATATACTGTCGGCTGAAATCATAATATCCGTTTTCTTTAAACAACAGGTCAATGCGCTCACGTTCGCGCGAAAAATTATCCTGATTGTAGGGGCTGCCCGGTTTCAGGTAACTGGAGCGAAGCGTTTTCATCGTTAATGCGTGCAGTGCAGAATCAGGAATGCGGAACATAACCGAATCCAACCGATATAATGGCCCGGGAAAAATTTCATAGGTTACGTTTACAAGCCTGTCATCAGTTTTTGTGTGTGCAACTACTTTGTTTTTAAAATATCCGTTATTAAACAGGTAGTCGCCAAACCGCTCGGTTGTTAACTGGATGTTCGCGCTGTCATACACACTTACCGGCTCGCCCCATTTCATCCAGATGTTTCCATTGACTAATTTCTCTTTCAGGGCTGCGGTTTTACGCTGTTTTTTAAACTGGAGATTAGCCTCCCGTTTTTCGGTTTTCGCCTCACTGATTTTTGCGTTGTACTTATCTTCCTTTTGCTTTAATTTTTTTTCAATCCGGGCGGGCTTAAAGCTCTTTTTACCGAAGTAGTACATCCCCACAAGGGTATGAACACGCAGCCCCAGGAATTTCTTGTTGGTTTGCTGAATGTAATGATTTTTTAAGGTAGTGGTGTTGATGCTTTTAGGGGCGTCAATTTTTTGCTTGTACAGCATTTTTTCATCTTTATTCAGATGTTTAGTGCCGAGGCAGCCTTGCATCAGCATAAAACCGATGAGGATAAGAAAATAATATCTATTTTTCGCGAACGTCAATTTCAGAAAGATGCTTTCAAAAGCCCGTATCAAGTATATCAAATCATTGCAAGTAAAGAAATACCGGCAACTGGAACAACGGTTTGTAGTGGAAGGTGCAAAGACTGTGCTGGAGTTATTGGCCTCCGATTATGCTACCGAGTGTGTTTTGAGTACGCCCGATTTCCTGGCAGAATATGAGCCGGAATTGAAGCGTTTTGCCGGTGAGCTTATTGAAGTTAAACCCGATATGTTGGCCACTTTTGGGGAATACCACACCAATAATGGCGCGTTGGCTATCGCCCGTATTAAGCCCAATATGCCCCCGCAACTTACTCCCCACGACTATGCCCTTGTTTTGGACGATATACGCGACCCCGGAAACCTGGGTACTATCATTCGTATTGCCGATTGGTACGGGATAAAGGCGGTTATCGCTTCCGCGGAAACGGCCGAGTTATACAATCCGAAAGTATTACATGCGAGTAAGGGTTCTTTTACGCGGGTGCCGGTGTTTTATACCGAACTCACCGGTTTTCTGGCTGATGTTACCGTGCCGGTTTACGGTACCTTTCTGGCAGGCGATGATGTTCATACTGTTCCTTTCGGGAAGGGGGGGATGATTGTTATTGGCAATGAGGCGCATGGTATTTCTGCAGAAGTAGAGAAATTTGTAACGAAGAAAATTTCCATTCCCCGCTACGGCAAGGCCGAATCGCTTAATGCGGGTGTAGCCACTGCCGTGATTTGCGATAATATCAGGAGAAATATTTTTAACCACGGAGAACACGGAGGTATTCACAGGGGGTAGAGAGATTATCCGTGTACTCCGTGAAAACCTCCGTGTTCTCTGTAGTAAAGAATGACTCTAAAAAAATCCCTTACTCTGTTCCGCAGCCTCATCCGAAATTTTAGCTGCCTGTTCTTTTCCCAGATACCGGTCGATGATGCCATGCCCCAGGTAAATGAGCGGTGTAAGCGCAATGGCAATCAGGAATTTATACAGGTAGTTGGTAATGCCTATCGCGATGATTTGTGTGTTGGAAAACATACCGTAGAAGGCGATGAAGAGAACAACAAAGCTATCTACAAACTGCGATACCAACGTTGAGCCTGTGGCGCGCAGCCAAAGCATTTTCGGCCCGGTAAATTTTCGCAACCGCTGAAAAACAAAAACGTCAACAAGTTGGCCGATTAGGAATGCCGTAAGCGAACCGATAATAATGCGTAATCCCTGCCCGAATATTTTACCAAATGCAAAATTGATATTAAACGGATTACCCTCGGCATCTGTACTGTTGGCATCCAGCCACCAACCGGCAGGGGGGAGCTCAATTGCAAAGAAGATAACAAGAAAACTGTACGCGATGAGAATGGCCGTGAGGTAACTGATGCGTTTTACTCCGGGCTTTCCGAAATATTCATTAATTAGGTCGGTAGTGATGAACACAATCGGCCAAATCAGCACACCGGCTGTCAGGTTGAAATCCATTACAAACCCAAGTATGTTCAGGTTGGCAGGGTCTAATCCAACGGTCGATTCGGCAGAAAAGATTTTTGTGCCAATCATTTCGGCTAACAGCGCGTTGGTCAGGAATATCCCGCAAAGGACAATAAACAGCCTGTTCTTTTTTTGCTCAAGCGTAGCCATTATTCATCAAGTGTAAATGTGTTTCCTTCGCAAGCTAAGTGTGTGTTGTCAAATACAGCACGGGCTTCTTCAAGTAATGGGCCGAGTTCCTTATACCGTGCAGAAAAATGACCAATCAACAGCTTTCCAATCCCGGCCTGTTTTGCTATGGTTGCAGCTTCGGCAGCCGTGCTGTGCAATGTTTCAATAGCTTTATCCTTTTCGCGCTCCATAAAAGTGGCTTCATGATACAGCATATCTACCTGCCGGATAATGGTTACCATATCAGGATTGAAAGCTGTATCGGAACAATAGGCATAGCTTCTTGATTTGCGGGGAACGTATGTAAGGTCGGTGTTTTTATAGATGATGTTACCGGAATCATCCGTAACATCGGCACCGGTTTTTAACGCTGCAATTTGTTGCAGGCTTAATTCTGGTGGAAGACTTTCTTTGTTTATTCTTCGTGGTTTTATTTTTTCACGAAATAAAAACCCTGTACAATCTAATTTATGTTTAAGCGGAATGCTTTCAACGGTCAGCGATTTATCTTCATGGATGATTTCATGTACGCCTGGGTTGAGGTGATGAAAAATTATTTTAAAACGCAACGATGAGTTGGAGTGTTTAAGTTGTGTGATGATAATTTCATCTAACCCGTAATGACTGTACAGGTTCAGGTCGCTTTCGCGATGATTCAGGTGCATGGTAAACAACAAGCCCATTAGTCCAAGGTAATGGTCGCCATGCAAGTGCGAAATAAAGATATGGTTAACGCGATGAATGGGGCAATTGTGTAGCATGAGCTGCATTTGTGTTCCTTCACCGCAATCCACTAAGAAAAATTTATTCTGGATTTCAATAAGTTGCGAAGAAGGAAAACGGCCATAGGCCGGCACGGCTCCGCTCGAACCTAATATGGTTATGTTGAAGCTCACTGTTCTGAAACAAAAAGAGGTTGTATTAAAAGTCGAAAAATTAAGAGTGAGTGTCATTCCGGCCTTGAGCCGGAATCTCGTTCAGCAACTTTGAATCGGGGATCGCGGAGTAAATCCGCGATGACAGAATGACTTTTGATACAACCTCTTGGTAGTATGTTGATAAAATAATTATTGCTCATCTGAATTTTTCAGGTCGCGTTCAATTTCGTGCATGAACACGGCATCAATTGCTTCCTCTACTTTAGGCAGAATATTCAGTACGCTATCCAGTTGCGAAATCTTTATCAGTTTTGAGGTATGGTCGGATAGCGAGGTGAGGATAAAGATGCCGCCATCTTCCTGCACTATTCTGTTACCAACCAACAGTGCGCTTAACCCCGATGAGTCGGTGTATTTTACTTCGTTCAGGTCGAGGATAATATTTTTTACCCCTTCAGCATGTAGGGTTATCAATTCGGATTTCAGACCGGGAGCTACGCTTGAGTCTAATTTTTCTTCGTGCAGGTGCAGTAAGCTGTATTTCTCCTTTTTGTCAATGGTGTACTTCATTTGGCAGTTAAATTAAGCGTCTAAATTAACGGATTTTAACGAATTAAGGATGCTTTGTTCTATTCTTTGTTCGATAGGTATGCCGGCTAACGACTCAAGCGTGTTTCCGGTTACCTGTTGGTACAATTCTTTATATCGTGCCGATATAGAATTAACAACGGTATCAGTCATTTCGGGTACCTGCTGCCCTTCTTTTCCCTGGAAACCATTTTCGATAAGCCATTGGCGCACAAATTCTTTCGAGAGTTGTTTTTGGGGTTCGTCTTTTGCCTGCCGTTCGGTATAGCCATCGGCATAAAAATACCGCGATGAATCGGGTGTATGCACTTCGTCAATCAGGAAAATTTTTCCCTCGTGTTTCCCGAATTCATATTTCGTGTCCACTAAAATCAGTCCGCGCCCGGCAGCCAATGCCGAACCTTTTGCAAACAGGGTGTGTGTGTATTCTTCCAGCCACGCATAATCCTGTTCGCTCACTAATCCTTTATTCAGGATTTCTTCTTTAGAAATATCTTCATCGTGCCCCTCGTGTGCCTTGGTGGTTGGCGTAATGATAGGGTGGGGTAGTTTGTCGTTTTCTTTCAAGCCATCCGGCAACGGCACACCGCAAAGCAAACGTTTGCCGGATTTATACTCGCGCCAGGCGTGGCCGGCAAGGTATCCGCGAATGACCATCTCTACCGGAAAGGTATCGCACCGGAAGCCTATGGTAACGTTTGGGTCGGGTACGGAAATTACCCAGTTGGGCACCAACGATTTAGTGGCCTCAAGGTTTTTGGCTGCAATCTGGTTGAGTACACGCCCCTTGTCGGGGATGGCGCGCGGCAACACCACATCAAATGCCGAAATGCGGTCGGTGGCAACCATAGCCATCAGGTTACCGAAATAGTACACATCGCGGACTTTGCCACGATAAAAACCCGTTTGACCGGGAAACTTGAAGTTGGTTTCTTTCAGGGCTTGCATGTATGAATGTAAGCCGCAAGGTAAATAAAGTTGTGGAAGGTGTACAAGGGTAATGGGGTCAATCCACTAATATACCGGCTTTAAAAACCAGCGTGCGGATTACGTTTCCGTTTTCGTCAAACTCTTTCCATTCCTTGTGCTTTTTATCGGCCACATATTCGCCCTGTTCTTTCATTTTTCCGTTTGGATGATAGGCTGTAAACAGGCCATGTTTGCGTTGCGACCGGCATTCGCCCTGGGCTTCAAGCGTGCCCGATTCGTAATAACTCTTGAACGTACCGTTCAGCATATTAAACTTATAGGTTTCTTCAAGTTTGATTTTTCCGTTGGCATGATATTCATACCGCGTGCCAGCAAGTTTTCCGGCTTCGTAGTTCTCTTTTATTTTTTCTGTTTTTCCATCTTCAAAGTAATAAACCCATGCGCCATGCGGCAGGTTATCGCGGTAACGCTTTTCAAACAGTTTCTTTTCTTCAGGAGAAAATTCGGTTATTATCCAATCTTTACCGGTTACGGAAGGCTGTTCACGGGCCTTTAATTTTCCATTCGGGTGATAGACCAATCCTGTGCCTGTTTTTGCGCCTTCCTTATAGGTGAATTTATGTTTCACGGTGCCATCGGGGTGGAGGGCTGTGTTATCACCATGCAGTTGCCCGTTCAGGAATGAGCCTGCCAGTACGAGGCGCCCTTCGCGGTCATAATTTTTAAACGACCCGTTTTTAGAACCCTCAACCATCGTGGAAACGGTTTCCAACTGTCCGTTGGTGTAGTAAGTTTTCAGGAAACCGGTGAGCACACCGTGCTTGTAGTTGGCTTCTTTTTCTATGATACCCGTTTCGTAAAAATGCCGGGTAATGCCGTTGGGTTTTCCGTTGTTGTAGTAGATTTCGCTTTTCAGATTTCCGTTAGCATAAAATTCGCGAACAACGCCTTCGGGTTTTCCTTTTTTGAAAACCGTTTCGCTTTTCATTACACCGTTGTCATAAAACGATTGCACACTGTCCACAAGCATATCATTTTGATAGTAGGCGCGCTGTACTTTTTTTCCTGATTCATCAAATATTTCTACCGGGCCATGCCGCATTCCATTTACATATACCATCTTTCGCGAGGGCTGCCCGCTTTCGTGGTACTCCATAAACTCCCCCGATTTTTTTCCGTTGTTGAAATTGCCTTCAACAGCCAATGTGCCATCAGGAAAAAAACGCTTGTAGTGGCCCACAAGTTTTTCGTGGTCATCATTCGCGACAGCGTAAACCTCCTGGACATGCTGCCGTGCCCCGTCATAGTATGTTTTTATTTCGCGCTGCGCAAATGCCACCGAAGTGGTAAGCAACAGAGCTGAAAGGGTAAGGTGTTTGTGCATAGCGGTATAATAGTAAGAATGGCCTTGTTGTTAATGAAGGAATCGCATATAAAAGATATCAGTACCTAAAATCAAAAATCATTAATCGGCAATCGTATACACTACGGCTGTTAACGCAAAACCAAGACAGTTATTGCAAACACTATATATTCTCCACCACCAAAGCCGAAGCCCCTCCACCGCCATTGCAAATGCCGGCCACGCCAACAGAAGCATTGTTTTGCTTTAATACATTAACCAACGTGGTAATGATGCGCGCACCGGAGGCTCCCAGCGGATGCCCCAGCGCCACTGCACCACCATTCACATTAACTTTTTCGGGGTCAAGTTCAAGTTTGATGTTGTTGGCAATGGCCACAGCCGAGAAGGCTTCGTTTATTTCGTAGTACGAGGCATCTTTAGCTGTAACTCCGGCCATTTTCATGGCTTTGGGAATAGCTAACGAAGGCGTAGTGGTGAACCACATCGGGTCCTGGGCGGCATCAGCAAAGCCTCGTATTTTGGCAATGGCTTTAAGCCCAAGTTCTTCTGCTTTTTCTTTGCTCATCAGCAACAGGGCAGAGGCGCCATCATTAATAGTAGAAGCGTTTGCAGCGGTTACGGTTCCGTCTTTTGTGAAAACCGCCCGCAGGCCGGGTATCTTATCGAAGTTTACGTTTTTGTATTCTTCATCCTCGCCAAATATTGTTTTGTTTCCTTTCCGGTCAACAATTTCTACCGGCACAATTTCATTGTTGAATTTACCGGCAGCCCACGAAGCGGCAGCACGTTTGTAGGAGTTGATTGCGTAATCGTCCTGGTCTTTGCGGGTAATGTTCATCTCTTTCGCGGTGTTATCGGCACATACGCCCATAGCGCAATGATTGTAAACATCCGTGAGGCCATCATAGGTAAGTCCGTCCACAACCTCACCGTTGCCGTAACGATAGCCGTAACGCGCTTTCAGTAAATAGTACGGAATATTCGACATGCTTTCCATGCCTCCGGCAATTACAACATCGTTCTGACCGAGCATAATGGATTGCGCACCAAGCATTACGGCTTTCATGCCGGAAGCGCAAACTTTGTTTATTAACGTACACGGTATTTCATAGCCCATACCGGCCGCTACGGCTACTTGCGTGGCAGGCGCCTGTTTAAGTCCGGCAGAAATCACGTTGCCGATAAATACTTCCTGCACAAGTTTTGCGTCAACGCCTGCTTTTTGCAATGCACCTTTTACGGCAATGGCTCCGAGGTCAACTGCGGGAACATTAGCTAAACTTCCGCCAAAACTTCCGATGGGTGTGCGAACGGCTGAGATGATATATACTTCTTTCATGTTTTAATGGGTTTCTTGGGGTTACGGGTTTCGGGGTACGAGTTCCGAGTTTCGAGTTTCGAGGTACGGGTTGCGGGGTACGCGAACCTCGCAACCCGGAACCCGTACCTCGAAACCCGGAACCCGTATCCCGGCTCACCAGTCTGGTTTGTTTTTATCTTTAGGTTGTGTGGCTTTACGTTTATTTTGTTGTAAATACTGAAACTCCTGGTTTTTCATGGCTTCCAAAATTTTTGTAGCCTGTTCAGGACTGATTTTCATCTGTTCTAATTTTTCTGAAGAAGGAGGAATGTCTTTCTTTTCATCTTCTTTCCCGTCTTGTTTTTCTTCATTCTGTTGTTGTTCCTGTTTTTTTTGTTGATCAGGCTTTTCGGAGTTGTCTTTCTCCTGTTGGTCTTTCTCTTTCTTATCCTTTTCTTCCTGCTCCTTTTTTTCCTGCTCCTTTTTTTCCTGGTCTTTCTTGTCTTCTTTGTTCTGTTGCTCCTGTTGTTTTTGCTGGTCTTTATTTTGTTCCTGATTTTGCTGCTCCTGTTTCTTCTGTTCGTCCAACTTCTTCTTTAATAATTCATAGTTATACCGCGCATCATCGTTGGCCGGGTTGGCTTTAAGGGCTTCTTTAAAATGGTTCAGCGCTTCTTCATACTTTCCCTGCTTGTTGCGCATCACGCCAAGTTGTTGCCGGGCCACCGAGCGAATGTTTTTATTGGCACTTTGTGCGAGATTTTGATATTGCCCAATGGCAGAGGCGGTATCGCCCAGGTTAAAATAAGCGTTGCCGAGGTTCAGGAGCACTTCATCTTCCGTAACCGAAAGTGAATCGGCTAAGTATTTGTATTTGGTGGCGGCTGTTTCGTAATCGCCAGCCAGGTACGCTTTTTTCGCTTCTTCTTTGGCGCGATTGATTTTGCCAATCTGGGTGGGGTCGGTAATGATTGCCGATAATAGAAATAACGTAAACAGTCCGCTTTTCATATTTTAATCGTCTTTACGTGTAATAACACATCCAGTGCCAGTAAAATTACAGCGATTAACAGAAAGTAGAAATATTTATTTGCCGATACATCGATAAACCGGGCATCCATCAGTTCGCCTTCAATGCTGTTAATGGTATTAATCAGGCGTGCTACATCGTTGCGGCTTTCGTTTATTTCAAAATAGCGCCCCCCGGTTTTAGAAGCCAGCGATTGCAGCGATTTCGGGTTAAGTTTGGTAACGATAACATTTCCCTGCCGGTCCTGACGGTAGCCCGAACCAGACCGGATGCTCCCCCCGGCTTCGGTACCTACGCCAAGTGTAAACAGCTTATATCCTTTCGATTCAATTTGTTGTGTGATTTGGTTGGTTTCGTCACCGAAATCTTCACCATCGCTTATCAGCACAACAATTTTGGAAGTGGTTTGTGTAATCCTGCTGTTATCCTGCCCAAGTTTTTCCAGCGCCATTTTCAGGGGGGGGCCAAAATCAGTACCCGCGCTGGGCACTAAGTTGGTATTCATGGTTTCGATGAACAGGTTGAGCGCATTCTGGTCGTACGTGAGCGGGCATTGCATAAATGCTTCCGATGAGAAGATGATGATGCCCAGCCGGTCGGAATTGAACGCGGCTACGATTCGCTTCATTTCATACTTTACTTTTTCGAGGCGGGTAGGGGTAATGTCGAAGGCATCCATAGATTTGGAAAGGTCGACACAAATCATAATGTCTTTACCTACAGATTGCACTTCGCGCCTGGCCGCCCCGAACGAAGGCCCCAACAGGGCAATGATTAACAGTGCGAAAGCTGCGCTGCGCAGAAAAACTTTGACAAAAATTGTGCTGAAGGGGGCGTTAAGCGACCGGGCAATACGAACAACCCGGAATATATAAAGCGCATAGAGCACCATAAAAAGTGCAATGAAGATAATTTCCGTAGTGCCTAATTCGCGATACGAGTTCACACCTGCAAGTAACAACGAAGTGTTTATTGGTGCAAACCATCTGTATAACCAACAGGTTAATTTTATTAAGAACAGGCCCGAAGTATCAGTTTGCTACTATGCTTTTGAAAAAATCGATATTATCGTCCACAATCTTGCGTACCTGTTGAGGAACAAACCCGTCAATTCTGCGTATATTAATCACTATAAACTGAGGCGTCCATTTGGGCAGGTTGCGGTCGTAATAGTCGGGATTGGGCATAATGGGAACAGACATCCATCCATCGTTTACCGTAGTAAAAACAAACCGGTACACACCCGATACGTTTTCTTGTTTCACAATTGCTGTTTCATTGAGCCAGGCGGCATCTTTTTTCAAATCCTGCCGGTAGGCGTCTAAGGGATTTTCAAATATCGCCAAATGCTTTTTCTTATCCTCCAGCATTTTTTCTTTGTATTGTGGAAACATTTCTAAATTTTCCTTCCATCCCTTAGAGGAATAATGTTTATTTAACTCGCTTAGATTTGCTTCGCAAATGGCCACCTGTTTTTCCAAAAATTCCTTACGGCTCACATAGCGGTATGGCAGTTTGCCTTCGTGGGTAATCCATACATAGTAGTTGTTTCCACTCTCGAAGCTGTGGTACCCGGTTGAAAGGTCGGGTAGGTTTCCGCCCTTACATTCTTTTGATGAGAGCGAGTAAAAACCGCATGTGTTGGTAACTTCCGAGTTCACTTCACCACGTTCATTGTAAATGGGCATCTCACCGAATTTAACTGTTAGTGTGCCATCAGGATTTATATGTACAGACGAACTCACGCCTTCACTATTCCTCGACTTTTTGCCGTTCGAACAGTAAAACATAAAATTGCTTATGGTATAAATGTACCAGTTTCCATAGGTGCTGCCCGGGGTGATGTTGTGGGTTAAGTAGTTATAGACATCTGCACCAACAGGTTTGTAATGTTGCTGAAACAATTTCCCTATCCGGTTGAATACATTCTTAGCACCGGCAGCATCTGCCGCAGCGGGCCTTGGAGTGCCCGCGTGTACCTCATCACTGGGTTGGGGCAGCCAGGTGCCTGGTAAAGTTTTTAGTTTTTCTTTATCGCAATCCTGTGCCGATGCAGGTATGCTGATTAAAGCTATAAGGACAATGAAAAGATTTTTCATGTGTATATGTTTAGACCTGAGGTTACGCATACTTTTAAAAATTAACCATACCTGCCTGCGCGTAGCCCCGCGTGCATGTAACTTTCATGCGGGCAGGTGCTACGGCAAAGGCAGGCAAGACACATAAGGCATGCAAGAGAGGTCTGCAAAATCCTTACTGTCCTGTTTGATTCAACATAAGCCAACACAAAGAACGTATAACAGCAGTTTAGTTATCAATCTCTCAAAAAACTGCTACCCGGAGAGTTTACCGAAGGGCCTGACGAATTAAAACCACCGCGCAGGCTTACCTCTGCACTGCCTAATTCCGCACCCACGCTACCGCCCATTGGCCCACTTACGCTGGCGCCTACGGAGCCTCTTACGGCTATATCAGAAATGTTGCCTGAGCCATCAAACTTCACCGTGGTTTTTACAGAAGCACCCGCTTCGGCCTTAATATTTTTGGTTACTTCAAACTCCTTGCTTTTCCCTGCTTCTACCGATATGCTGCGGCCAGTAGTTTCCCAGGTTGCGGGGTTAATACTCTCTCCGTACTCTACCTTACCGGCACCTAATTCTACATACATCTTCATACCGCTGCAATCCATTTTGCCGCCAACTACCAATGCGTTAAAACCAAAACTGAAATTACAATGGTCTAATTCCCATTGCCTAAGCTTACCATTCTTACTAATTTTCTCTTCATTGTTCTCCGTGCAGAAAGGGGCTGTTAACCCAAAATATTCACCCACTTGTTTTAAATCAGACAAATACCTGTTGTAAGCATCATAAAGCATGGGCTTAGGGTCCTTGGGGTATTCGGCTATTATTGTCCAAAAAATTTCTTCCCGCAATCTTTCATTAAGCAGTTGTTCCATAATGTCAATATGTCTGTTTCTGTTTTCACCAAGGCCGTTATTGTATTGCCTTGCCCTTTGGTTATTTAACTGGCAAAGTTGTTGGCGCAAGCCTTCACATCCTTTATTCTCACCTTCTCCGTCACATTCAGGTTCTAACTTGTCCATTTGTTTGTATGTGGCCGTTATTTGGTTATCTATTCCGCTAAGCGAGGCTAATAAATCTTTATGACGCTGTGATTTGGCCATTTGTTCTTTTCTGATACGGGAAGCATAACTATCCTCCAGGAGCGGGTTATGCATACTCCCAATCATGATTGTGGCAAGGTATTTTAGCGGATGAGGAGCAAATTTCTGCATGTGTTTTTTTACATCTTCCGGTGATTGTAACTTCAATGACGATTGCTGCATAGCCTGTATATATTTTTGGTTTTCCTCTGCCCAGTTACTCATCAATTTGTCTGCAATACTTTCCGTTTGTTCATGGGTAACTTTTAAGTCTTCAATAAACTGTAACAGTTCTCCTTTTCTGGATTCCTGCTCCGAATAAGACATCGGTGCTGACAGTAGTTTAATTTGTTTGGTAATATCAGGGGTTTTATAAAACTGCTTAAACCGCGGCCTGACAAGCGATGCAATATCTGTATCGGGGGCATATTCCAGAATCAGTCCAGTAATTTCGGGAGAGGCGCAATGTTTAGCGGCTTGTGTAGCATAGGTAGCGCATAATTTGGGATTACCTTTGTGTTGTGCCACCAACGCAAGCGAATAAGCAGCCTCTGCATTTTCTTCGTCTTTAGCCAATGCATCTTTTAAAAACTTTTCGGCTTTGTCTATTTGCCCCAGGCTAAGCCAGGCCTGCCCGATATTATTGAGCAGTGTTGGGCTTTGTGGAAATGTTTGCTGCACATATTGCAGAATGGGCAACGACTTGTGCGCATAGCCGCTCATGGTGATTAACGCTCCGAGATTATTGAGCGAGGCATAATCTTCGGGGTTGGTAATACTTGCATTAAGCAGCAGGTATAAGGCTTTATCCAGTTCATTGTTAGCGAAATACCCCATGCCGATTACGCCCGTTTCTTTTCCTTTGTTCAGGTGTTTTGCTATTGCGGCTTTATGATTGGGTTTAATAGCCGCTTCGGTATTTCGCATAATGGGTTGCAGGTAGGCTTTGAGTTGCTCTTTTCCCACAGGAGTAGCCGGAACTACAAGGGCGGAGGGTTTGTCCGGGATTTTATTGGGGTTTATCATAGCCATGTTGGCTGCTTCCTCCATCACCTTATCATACTGCCCCGATTGCTTTAACTGCCCCATCTGCTTTTCGAGGTTCTTGATCATGTCCAATAGCCCCATTTCTTCCATAATCTTACGTTCTTCCGGGTCTGCTTCTTCTAATTGTTTTTTCAACTCCTTCAACTGTACTTCCAACGATTCGGGCTCTGATTTCTTAGCTGGTTTCTTTTGAGCCTGCACCGAAACAGAAAATGCAATGAAGCATATCAGCAACATTGCCGTTAATAATCTAAATGGATTTTTCATTGGGTATAGAGTTTGATTTTTTCGATGAACAAATTTCGGACAGCCAAAGCAACCTTCCTATCATTAAAAAAGATGATTTTTCAGGATAAGTAATCATTAAAAAAGATGAGGTAGGGAGAGTTGATTATATGTTCTTTTGTACCTTGAACAAAATCATACTAAAAATTATATGCGGAAACTGGCTATCCTGTTGTTGTTATGTACCGGGTACACTTTTGCCAGGGCACAGGCCATTGACAGCCTGCAAGGACTTTTGCTACGGGCGAAAAAGGATACCAATGCCGTTTACTTATACTATACCTACGGCAAAGCCATTGAAATAGAACAACCGGATTCTGCCGTTTACTACTATAAAAAAGCGAGACAACTCTCGGAAGACCTGGGCTATAAAAAAGGAATAGCAGCCTTTGCCAGCAACTATATTGTGGTGCTGAACAGGCGTGGGCAGTTTCGGGAGGCGCTGGCCGTAACGGAAGAAGCATTGGAATTGTATAAGGAAATCGGCAACGACTATGAACTTGCCACTGCATATAATAATGTGGGCAACGAGTGGCATTATTTGTCCGACTATGCACAAGCCGCAGAATACTATTTACTGTCAAAGAAGCACGCTGAAAAAATCAACCACAGAAGTACGTTGAGACGACTCAACAACAATCTCGCTGCTGTTTTTCTTGACTTGAATGACTATGAAAAAGGCAGGCAATATGCCGAAGCGAGTTTGCAGATAGCAAAAGAATTGAAAGATGACTTTGCCATCGCATCATCGGAGTTCAATCTGGCAAGTGTTTATATGCAACTGAAGCAGCCTGAAAAAGCATTTGAACTGTATGAAGATATTGAACGTATCGGGCATAAACTAAACGATTATACATTCCTGCTGGATGCTTTATTGGGTAAAGGCGATGCTTATGCTGCGATGAATAATGTGCCGAAGGCAAAATTGCATTTTGAAAAAACCATTGCATTTTCAAAAGAAAAAGAAGCCCCGGAGTACGAAATGTATGCACACATGGGCATGGCTGACCTGCTGCTAAAAATAAAAGACCCTGCTGCCGGGAATTATATTCTGCAAGGCATTGCCATTGCACAGAAACAGGGATCAAGACTTGAATTGAAAGACCTGTATTTAAAAGCCTCCCTGTTTAATGAATCATCGGGCAACCTGCAAAAGGCCCTGGACTACAGGAAAGAATTTGAACTGTTGAGCGATTCTATTATCGGAGAAAGAAGCAGAACAACAGTAGCCAACCTGGAGGCAAAATATGAGTTTGAAAAAAAGGAATCCCGGATAAAATTGCAGCAGGAGCAATTAAAACAAAAGAGTACCCTGAACTATGTTCTTATCGGCAGCGCTGTTGCTTTGGTCATTATTTTTTTATTGAGCTACCGCAACTACTACCATAAGCAAAAACTGCAACAGGCAAGAATAGATGAACTGGAAATTGAAAAGCAACTTACCGCCACCGAAGCCATACTCAAAGGCGAAGAACAGGAACGCGCGCGATTAGCCAAAGACCTGCACGATGGCCTTGGCGGTATGCTTAGCGGCATTAAATACTCATTTCAGAATATGAAAGGAAACCTCATTCTCACACCGGAAAATGCACTTGCATTCGAGCGCAGTATCGATATGCTCGACAGTTCTATCAGGGAAATGCGCAGAGTGGCGCACAATATGATGCCGGAGATATTGGTTAAATATGGACTGAACGTAGCCTTGAAGGAGTTTTGTAATGAAATCGATCGCAGCGGAGTGATTCGCGTCAAGTATCAGTCAATCGGAATGAATGATAGTAGTATCGAACAGACTATGGCCATTACGGTTTATCGCATCGTGCAGGAATTAGTAAACAATGCCATTAAACATGCTGCTGCCAGCGAGGTAGTGGTGCAATTGCAGCGATCGGAACAACTGTTGTCAGTAACGATAGAAGATGACGGCAGAGGTTTCGATACCACATCATTGCAACATGCACAAGGTATGGGGTGGAGCAATATCCAAAACCGTGTCGATTTCCTTAAAGGAAAGATAGATGTGGATTCAGTTCCGGATAAAGGCACTTCTGTTTTGATGGAAATACCCTTGTCATGACAACAAAACTTTTCATAGTTGACGACCATTTTATGGTGATAGAAGGCATCCGGTCGTTGCTTGAGAACGAAAAGGAAATCGAGTGGATGGGGCACGCCACAAACGCTGCATCGTGTCTTGGTTTCCTGAAATGCCAGGCGCCTGATGTCATCCTGATGGATATCAACCTTCCCGACAAAAGCGGCATTGACCTCTGCAAAGAAGTAAAAGAATTGTATCCTGCTGTTGCCGTGTTGGGGCTAAGCACGTTCAATCAACAGCCCGTTATCCGCAACATGATAGACAGCGGTGCATCGGGTTATTTGCTGAAAAACGCCACAAAGGAAGAACTTCTTACAGCTATTACTACGGTAAGGATGGGCAAAACATTTTTGAGTTTTGAAGCAGTGCAGTCACTGCGCGAAACAACTGATGAGACACCAGTTATTACCAGGCGCGAGAAAGAAGTGTTGCAACTTATTGCAGAAGGTTTTACTAATGCTGAGATAGCCGATAAGCTTTTTATAAGCATTCCAACTGTAAACACACACCGAAAAAGCCTGATTGAAAAATTTAATGCGGCCAATACGGCAGTGCTTATAGCAAAAGCTGTGAAAAGGGGAATTTTATAGACTTGTAGGTTGGAATAAAAAGAAAGAAATTTAACCTTGTAAACCTATAACAGGATTAACTCAAAAACCGTAAACCTATTTCAGGACGAGACAGTTGCTCCTCAGCAGAGCCTGCTTCCGTTTCTGTTCAACAATGCAAAATTCAAATCAGCTAACTATATTTACAACCTGTTTAATTTCCCAGCCACTTTCATAAGGTTGATAGATCTCCGAATAACATAAAATTCTTTGGAATAGATGAGTCAAAAAGTAAGATTAACAATGCTATTAGAAATTATGTAAAGACAATTGAAATTGAGCGTGGAAGTGATGTTATTAAAAAGAAATGATCTATGAATGTTAAAATCATTGCATTACTATTATTTGGAATTATTGTAGTTTCCTGTGTAAAGAATAAACACAACGCGTTAAATGATGAGCAGCTTAATCCTACAGCAAAGAGTAAGAGTAATAATGTAAGCGATTCTCTCAACATGGCTAATTTGACTCGTGCCTTAAAAGATTCAGTCAAAATTGAGAGTTTTATAGTCACACAGTATCTGCATGATAGTCTTCCTAATGGAGTTTACCAACTCAGGAATTTAAAAGAACTTTATGTAAGTCGTACCTATCTAAAGCAAATACCACCACAAGTGTGTAATTTGAGTAAGTTGGAATCACTCGATCTCGATTTCAATAAATTAATTTCCATTGAAAATATTGTATGCCTTGAAAAGCTTAAATCGCTTAGCCTGGTAGGCAATAGATTGAGCCATCTCCCTGCTGATTTATCCTTACTTAGCAGGCTGTGGTTTCTTGATATTTCTAATAATCAATTTAAAGACGGACTCCATAGTAAACTTCCCCCAAGTATTGAAGAATTGCGAATTGCCAATTCTGAATTAAATCACTTTCCTCTTGAAATACTAGAGTTAAAAAAACTAAAGCGGTTGAATTTATCAGATAACCCAAATCTAAAATCAATTCCTATAGAAATTAATTCACTTGTCAATTTAACTGAACTGATTATAAGCGATACTGGTATTAGTGATGATTATAAATTGAAAATACAGGAACTTATTCCTAATTGTGTGATATATGATTAAATCTCAGCTTTAGCCGTTGTTGGTACCTAGCCTTTGCGGGTGTTCTTCACCCGCAAACGAGATGAACTAAGATAACAGGTGAGAAGTAAAATAAAAGACAAAAGGAAAAATAGTGAAGTTATAATAAAAGAAACAGGTAATAGAAAAAAGTATATGATGATTAAAAAATTAAAAATTGTTTACAGTTTATTGTTGGTAGGTGTAGTCAGTTTGATCCCTGGCTGTAACTCTGAAAAAATCCAACCCGAACCCGATCCGGTAATTGAAATTGAAACCCGGCCATCCGCCAACCCCGCAGATGATAACAAAGCCACCGGGGTGTACAAAGGAACCTTCGTAGGCTCAACCGGTACCTTCAAGCTCATTGTGCAGTTGGATATGATTGTCGGCTACCTCACCGTAGATGGCATGAACTACGTACTACGAACAACGGATATCTCCTCATCTGATTTAACCGGGGCCATAACCAACGCCTTGTTCACCGATCACTTCAATTACGCCAAACTCTGGTTTTCGGTTGAAGCCGATGGGAGCAATCCATCCGCTACGCTTGAGTTGGTAGGGCATACAAACGTACAGGTAGTAGTGTTAAAGGAATATTCCGCTTCGCAGGTGCGTGTGTACGAAGGCTACCGGTATAAGGCTCTTCATAACGATGGCGTCATCGAAAAAGGGATATTCAATGTCACCCTTGATGCGGACAGCATTCTGGGAGCAGCGTACAAAACCGTTGAGTTTATTCCGCTTAACAATGGTAATAGCGGCCAGGTGGCAGAAGAAGCATGGATAAATGTTGGGCGTTGGTATTACTATAATCCCGAAAATGAAAATGAGATTGTGATGGATGCTTTCGGCCATAATCTTTTACATGGTTCGGTATATACCATAACCGATGCGGAGATTCATGCCAGTTTTCCGTACACCTTCCAGGAAAACAATTATGCCGATAGCGTTCGGTTAAAACGGAAATTATAACATAAACACATGGCAATATTTAAAAAAATGGATAAAGTCAACTATATGCACTATGTGCCTATGTGGTTTATAAAGTATGCGTTAGTATGAAAGTGGCTGGTAACGGGGTTTGTAAGTTAAAGAACAAAAAGAAAGGGCTTATATACTAAGCCCTCCTAAATTTTGTTACTAAGTTTTAAAAAACCGTGTTCTTTATATAAAAAACACGATTTTTTAGTGCATTATGTCGGGGTACCAGGATTCGAACCTGGGACCCCCTGGTCCCAAACCAGGTGCGCTACCGGACTGCGCTACACCCCGAACACTTTATAAAAAGAGGCGCAAAGATATACTTTAAATCTTATGTGCCAAGTGATCCGACAGGGACTCGAACCCCGAACCTGCTGCTTAGAAGGCAGCTGCTCTATCCAGTTGAGCTATCGGACCTCCCTTAAATACATATCGCGGAGATTGTCCGCGATATGTAAATCATTGGCGGAGAGGGGGGGATTCGAACCCCCGGTACACTTTGACATGTACGACAGTTTAGCAAACTGCTGGTTTCAGCCACTCACCCACCTCTCCAGTAGGGCAGAACGTGCTCTTTTTCTTTTAAAAAGAAGTGCAAATATAACGGATGATGCAAATAAAATGCAGTCCGGAAATGAAATTTAGAGGGTGCGACAGGCGCAAGCCCGTTAGGTTTACCTTTTTTTGGATTTTTTAAGTAACGATCCCGTAAGGGTAGCGAAACCACCTACCAGCCCACCAATAACAGCCGTAACTAAAAACAGTAAGACCTTATTCTTTACCATAAGCAATGCAGCAATTTTTTCGGATAGAGGAGCAGCCGCCTGCAAGTCGATAATAAACGCATGTAAAAACCATAACAAGGCAATGGCGATAAAACCTGCCAGAAAATTCGATTTTGATTTGAATGCAACGCCCCCTAAAAAACCGGCAATGGCAATACTCCACCACGGCAAAAACAGTTCGAGTAGCCAACTCATAATGACAATCGCAACTAATTGTACTGTAAATTTCATGTCATTTGGGTTTTAGTGTTGTGGTAAATAAAATTCTGTCAGTGGCCTGGTCGGGTTGTTTGAGAAATACCAGCCTAAAATACGTTCCATTTGCCCATCGGTCAAGCATGGAATTGTAATGTGCACTTCCCGGGTTACCCGATTGCCCACCGGGATACGTAGCGAAAGCTTTTGGCCCGTCAGGTTCAACGCTTACAATCATGCGCCAGGAGGGGCCGTGTTTTCTGGAGGAGGCATTAACGGCACTGCCATCACCTCCGTGTTGCACGTGATAGCTAAACGCAGGCATTCGGGTAAGGTGTTCTACATACGTATCTTTATAATCAGCCCAGCGTGGCTCTTTGCCGGTTTTATTTTTCCAGGTTTCAACAGTTTCGATGCCTGCCTTAAAGGCTTGCCGGATTAAATCAGTGAGTGTTTCCTTTTCAGGGGTTCGTTGAATATCGAAGAATGGAAAATCAGGTTGTGTCTTGATCAGGTTGATCGTATTCCAAGAGGTTGGATAGAACAAAGATAATGAGTCGTGATTCATTTCATCCCAGATGGAAGCGTAGAGATTTCGCCACCATGCTTCAAAATAGGGTGCAGTTTTTGTGTCGGGGGAATAAAAATAATCCCAGCCGGTAAAAAGATTACGAACTTCCTGTTCTGCCGGTGTTAACGAAGCGCTGTCGATATACGTGAGCAACAACGGAAGTATTTCTGCTGTTCGGATGTTGTAGGTATCAAGTTGCAAATTCATCATATCTTCCGGGGTGATGTTGTCCGACTGCCTGAGTATGTCATTGATTCTGCGATTGCGATAGGCTTCATAGCTCACCGCTGTTATGTAGTACGGGTAGGTAGCATCAGCCGGGTATTGGTTTGCCGAACTCACAAAGCCTCTTTCTGGATTTTTATCCATTACGTTATGTTCAAACGGAATGTATCCTTGCGGCCCTTGCGTTGACAGGCTTCCATCCAACACAAATTTCCCTTCATACTTTTTACGAGCCGGAAATTTTCCTTGTATGCGCATGGCTATATCTCCGGTAACGGAAGCAAATACAAAATTCTGCGCAGGCGATGCGAAGTGATTCAGTGCTTTCATATAATCGCCATGATTTTTTGCACGATTCAGTTTGTAGAAGGTAAGCAACTCTTCCGACTCATCATGGGCAATCCATCTGAAAGCATAGTGTTTACGGTTGTTTTCTGCGCGGTAGTGTTCATCATACGGAACAGGCCCCCAATGGGTGTACACTACCGTATCATAAAATACTTCACTATTACGCACGGTAATTTTTTCAATTCTTTTGTGGGTGTCTTTCCATTCGCCATCGAGTAAATATTTTTCCTTACGGGAATTTTCAAATGCGAGGCTGTACCAATCAACCAGGTCGCGTTGCGCGTTGGTAACACCCCACGCAATAGAATCGTTAAAGCCGATGATAATACCCGGTGCGCCAGGCAATGAAACTCCCATTGTATTGATACCGGGTGCGTTTAGCTGAACAGCGTACCAGATGGAAGGAAGCGTTATGTTCAGGTGTGGGTCGTTACACAAAATCGGGTACCCCGATTTGGTTTTGCTTCCGCTTACTGCCCAGTTGTTGCTGCCAATATTCGGGTCGGGCGTGGTAAGCCCGCTTATTTTTATCAGTTCATCAGGCAAGGCGTGGATGGAATCATTCAGGTGAACGGGTTCAAAATTCCAGTTGCCTGTTTTGTCAACTATCGGGTCGCCCATCGGTTCCAGGTCGGGGTACAGCACGTCAAGTATTTCCTTGCCAAAAAGTTTTAAGGCATTTGTCATCTGCATGTCTTTATCGCCCATGTTCAGTGTTTGTGCCATGCTGCGCAGCAACAAACCCGACTTTAACGTAGTCCATTCTTCCGGGCTGTAATCCAGCAGTTTGTATTCAAGCGGCAAATCTTTATACGATAATGACTTGATGTAGGCATTAACGCCCGCTGCATACTGGTTTGTTACCATGTTTGCTATTGGATTTTTCTCCATTCCATGCAGGGCGTTTTCAGCGGCATACACCATGCCCAACCTTCGTTGCCCGCGATCGTAATTTAGAATAGCATCATCATTACCACGCCCAAGAATTTCAGAGAGCCTTCCGGCAGCGGCATGGGTTTGAAATTCCATCTGCCACAGCCGATGAAACGCGGTAACGTATCCTTGAGCTAAGTAAAGGTCTTCATCGCGTTGCGCGAAGATGTGGGGAATCATCAGGCTGTCGAATACAATCGTTACGGGTTGTTGTAGGCCTGGTATATCTGATGACTTCGGTAGGTTGAATTTTTTGGATTCAATGTTTTGCCAGAATCCATGAGCAGGGGAGAGGAATTTACCAAGCGGGGGGATGGGCATGCCGCCCACAGTCCAGCTTTTGTTAAGCGCCCACACCAACAGCAGGGTTACAGTGAGGCTGATTAGAAATTTTACGTTCATGATATATTGAAGTTCAATAACCGTCCAACTTAAAAACTTTCTCTGATTTTCAGGGCATGACCTTTGAAAAAACTTTTGAGGTTCTCTGTTTAGCTATTCAATTTCATCACCCTCTTTCCATCTTAATCTTTTTCCCTATATTTGCCCCTTAAATCTACCGGATTAGTGGAATTTACACTTATTCAAGGCCTTGTACTGGCCATTGTTGCGCTGCTTGTAACCTCATTATATAAGGAATGGCTTAACCCGGCCCTGTCGTTTTTTATTGCGGTACTTGCGCTGCTATTGCTCGGTGTTATCAACCCAACCGAATTGCTGAAAGGACTAAGTAATCAACAGATTATAGTCATATTTCTGTTGATTTTAGTTACTGCAGGTATCCGTTCTGTTTTTGGTTCCGAATTTTTTGCACGACTGTTCAGTACATCCCTCAAACCAAAAGCCTTTCTATTGCGCATGATGATGATCTCATCATCCATTTCGGCATTTTTAAATAACACACCCATTGTGGCCTTTCTTATTCCGTATGTTAAGGACTGGGCCGACCGCACCGGAACACCGGCATCCAAATTTTTGATCCCGCTTTCGTATGCTACTATACTGGGCGGTATGATTACCGTTATTGGTACGTCAACCAACCTTGTACTGGTAGGCTTAATGGCCGAATATGGTATTCCGATATTGGGTTTTAAAGATTTTCTCTACCTCGGTATTTTGGTAACCTTGGCGGGCTGGGCTTACATCTACTTTATCGGGTACCGGCTGTTGCCGGATAACGTAAACAAGCTTGACACCATACGTCAAAACCTGAAGGAGTATATTGTTGAAACCGAAATATTTCACGATTCAAAACTGATAGGGAAGACGGTGAAGGATGCCGGGCTGCGAAATTTACAAGATTTGTTCTTAGTTGAAATTATTCGCGGTGATGCAGTAATCTCACCGGTGGCGCCCGAAGAAAAGCTTGAGTCGGGTGATACGTTGTTTTTTTCCGGTCATACAGAATCAATTTATGATCTGATCCATCAGGATAACGGGTTGCGCATCCCGAAACAGGAAGGGATAGAAGCGGAGAACCAATTCAATTTTATAGAGGCAATTATTCCGGCAGGCTCCAGCCTTATTGGTATGCGGATTAAAGACTCGGATTTCCGTAACAAATTCAATTCGTCTATTGTGGCTATGCACCGCGATGGAAAGCGTATTTCCGGAAAAGTGGGAGAGATGCACATTGCAGGTGGCGATTTTATGTTGTTACTGTCGGGCGAAAAGATGAACGCATCTAATCATGAAAAAGATTTGTTCTATTTATCGGTGCCGAAAAAGGTAGAGTACAAAAAACCGGTGTGGAAGTATTGGGTAGGTGCCGGAAGTTTCCTGATGCTGCTGGCCGGTATTGTTGGTATTATTCCATTGTTCACGGCTTCGTTATTAATTCTGTCGCTGTTAATTTTTCTGGGTATTCTCGATTTCCAGGAAATCAGGCGGCAACTTGATTTTGGTTTACTCATGGTGCTGGTATGCTCCTTAGCCATTGGCATTGCGCTCGAAAAATCCGGGTCGGCAGCATTGGTAGCAACCATGCTTATAAAAGTAGGTGGGGCTATGGGGCCAATAGCCGTGTTGAGCGCGCTGTTTATAGTAACTATCTTTTTAACGGCATTAGTCACCAATCCGGCTGCGGTTTCCATCATGTTTCCAATCGCCATGTCGCTTTCCGAACAACTTTCACTCCCGCCAACACCATTTTTTGTGGCCATTGCTTTTGCGGCTTCCGGTGATTTTATGACACCTATCGGTTATCAGACAAACCTCATGGTGTATGGCCCTGGAGGCTATACGTTTAAAGATTTTGTTCGTGTAGGTACACCGTTAACTATTATATATATTATAACTTGTGTTGCATTTATTTCGTGGTACTATAACGTTTAGCAATGTGATGAGCAACCTGTTTCCGATACAAACAAAAGTTTCCAAAGCCGAACGCGAGCAGTTGTTGCAACAACGTGCCAAACTGATTTGGTTTACCGGGCTTTCGGGTTCGGGTAAATCTACATTGGCGGTACAACTTGAAGCACAACTTTATGCGCGCGGGTTTAAAACTTATTTGCTGGATGGCGATAATATCCGTACCGGACTGAATAAAGATTTGTCATTTTCTGATGAAGGTCGTGTTGAAAATATCAGGAGAATAGGAGAAGTGAGTAAATTGCTTCTCGATTCGGGGATAGTTGTGTTGTCAGCTTTTATTTCCCCGTTTAAGGCCGACCGCGAACAGGTGAAAGCGATTGTGGGTGAAAGAAACTATATTGAGGTGTTTGTAAGTACACCTTTAGAGATATGTGAGCAACGCGATGTAAAGGGATTGTATAAAAAAGCACGTTCTGGAGAAGTAAAAAATTTTACCGGCATTGATTCGCCTTATGAAACTCCTGATGCGCCTGACCTGGTTGTTAAAACAAATGAATTGAACATAGATCAGTCGGTTGAACTGTTGTTGAACTATGTTGAACCACGAATTATTATTTGATATTCCTTAAACCTGCGGCAGGCAGGTCAGAAATCTGAAACTTGAAATCTGAAATCTGAAATCTGAAATTAAAACATGAGCCAATATTACCTTAGTCATTTAAAAGAACTTGAATCCGAAGCGATTTATGTTATTCGCGAAGTAGTTGCGCAATTTGAAAAACCTGCCTTGTTGTTTTCCGGAGGAAAAGACTCAATTGTGTTAGCCTATTTATCCCGTAAGGCATTTTACCCTGCTCGTATTCCGTTTCCGTTGGTACACATTGATACCGGCCACAATTTTCCTGAAACGATGGAATACCGTGATTGGCTGGTAAAAGAACTGGGGGTTCAATTAGTGGTTGGCTCGGTGCAGGAAAGTATTGATACAGGAAGGGCGAAGGAAGAAACCGGTTACAATGCCAGCCGTAATGCGTTGCAAACCGTTACCTTATTGGATACGATAGAGTTGCATAAATTCGATGCGGCTATGGGGGGTGCGCGCAGAGATGAAGAAAAGGCAAGAGCAAAAGAGCGTTTCTTTTCGCATCGCGATGAATTTGGCCAATGGGACCCAAAAAATCAGCGCCCGGAATTGTGGAATATTTTTAACGGAAGAAAACACCAGGGTGAGCACTTCCGTGTGTTCCCAATCTCAAACTGGACGGAGATGGATGTGTGGCAGTATTTATTCACGGAAAACATTCCAATACCAAAACTGTATTATGCGCACGACCGTGAAGTGATTATTCGCGATGGGGCTATTCTATCTACTTCGCCCTGGTTAAAACTCAAGCCCGATGAAAAACCGACAATAAAACGTGTACGTTTCCGCACCTGTGGCGACATGCCCATTACGGGCGCAGTGGAATCGGATGCAGATACAATGGAAAAAATCATTGACGAAGTGGCCGCTTCGCGCAAAACCGAACGCGGCACCCGTGCCGATGATAAGCGCGGAGAAACCGCTATGGAGGATAGGAAAAAGAGTGGGTATTTTTGACGGGTTGCGAGGTTCGGGTTTTTCGAGTTACGGGTTTTGAAGTGTATGTATTTTTAGAGATACCCTTTAAAATAAAAAAGATATGAGTAGTTACAGGGATTTGGAGATATATAAGTTGTCGAAAGAATTGGCAATTAAAGTGCATAAGATGACTTTATCTCTGCCTAAGTTTGAAATGTATGAAGAAGGAAGCCAGATCAGAAGGTCATCAAAAGCAATTGCTTCTGCGATAGTTGAGGGATACGGACGAAGTCGTTATAAGGCTGAGTACATAAAATACCTGACGTATGCACACGCAGAGTGCGATGAGACCATCCTGCATTTAGAATTTCTTTTTGAAACCGAATCACTGAAAGATAAAGAGTTTTTTGATGAGGCTTACGCTTCATACGATCAACTTGGAAGGAAAATAAATAAGTATACTCAATGGGTTGAAGAAAACTGGAATGAACCCCGGACCTCGAACCCCGTAACCCGAACCTCGTAACCCGAATGAACCAACTACTACGATTTACTACAGCCGGCAGCGTTGACGATGGAAAGAGCACATTAATCGGACGACTGCTTTATGACAGCAAATCAATTTTTGAAGACCAGCTTGAAGCTGTACAAGCCTCCAGTTCAAAAAAAGGCTTTGATTATGTTGACCTTTCGTTGCTTACTGATGGTTTGAAATCAGAGCGGGAGCAAGGCATTACCATTGATGTGGCCTATCGGTATTTTGCCACGCCCAAGCGCAAGTTTATCATTGCCGATACTCCTGGCCATATTCAATACACGCGCAACATGGTAACCGGTGCATCTACCGCAAACCTTGCGTTGATTCTTATTGATGCCCGTAAAGGACTGATTGAACAAACGTACCGCCATTCGTTCATTGCTTCGCTGTTAAAAATCCCGCACGTTATTGTGTGTGTTAACAAAATGGATTTAGTTGAATATGATGAGGCTGTGTTCGATAAAATTGTAGAAGAGTATAAAGCCTTTTCTTCCAAACTTGAGGTGTCCGACATTCAGTTTGTACCAATCAGTGCGCTTCGTGGCGATAATGTAGTTAACCGTTCTGAAAACATGAACTGGTACCAGGGAGCTACCCTGTTGCACATGCTCGAAACAGCGCATATTGAAAGCGACCAGAACCATATCGATAGCCGGTTTCCGGTACAGTATGTGGTTCGTCCTCAAACACTTGAAAATCAGGATTTCAGGGGCTATTCGGGGCGTGTTGCCGGTGGTATTTTCAGGCCCGGTGATGATGTAGTTGTGTTGCCTTCGGGATTCACTACAAAAATAAAATCGTTGCAAGTAGGCGAAGAGCAGATTGAAGAAGCATTTGCACCTATGTCGGTGGTGATGACGCTGGAAGATGAAATTGACATAAGCCGGGGCGATGTGATTTGTAAACCCAATAACCAACCCAATGTTGAACAGGACGTTGACCTGATGTTGTGCTGGATGAATCAGCGCCCGGCAAACCTGAACTCAAAATTTTATGTGCGGCATACTACCCGCGAAACACGCGGAATACTGAAAGAGATTCAATATAAACTTGATATTAATTCGTTGCAGCGCATGGAAGGCGTAGAGCAATTAGCGATGAACGATATTGCCCGTGTAAAAATAAGAACAGCGCAACCTTTACCGTTCGACAGCTATCGTAAAAACAGAATTACCGGCAGCGTAATACTGGTAGATGAAGGAACAAACGAAACCGTAGCGGCCGGGATGATTGTGTGAGCGTTAAACAATCACCGCTAAGACGCTAAGGCGCTAAGAATACGCTTTGAAAGTCATGGAAAGAGAGCGATATAATAATCTGTCGAAGGAAATTCTGGATGCAGCCATTACTGTTCATAAAGAAATGGGGCCGGGGCTCTTAGAAGCCGTTTATCAGCATTGCCTCGTTAAAGAATTGAAGATACGCAATATTAAAATTGATGTAATGGTTCCGATTCCGCTCGTGTACAAAGGGTTTGTATTGAATAAGGACTACATTATTGATATGCTTATTGAAGATATGATAATTATTGAGTTAAAATCTATTGAAAGTATTTTGCCTGTACACGAAGCTCAAATTATAAGTTATCTGAAGCTGGCTGATAAACGGTTAGGTTTTCTGATAAACTTTAACGTACCGTTGTTAAAAAATGGTTTTAAAAGATTTGTAAATAATTTCTGATTCTACGATAAAATTTAAGCGATATTGTTAACTGATAAATCTTTGCGCCTTAGCGCCTCTGCGGTAAAAAAATGAAACTCAATCTTAATAACCTACTCACCATTGCTCTTTGCGCAGCAGAAGAGGCTTCGAAAGCGATTTTAGAAGTCTATCACTCCAACGATTTTCAAGCCGAAACAAAAGGAGATAACTCACCGCTTACATTGGCGGATAAGCGTGCGCATGAAATAATTGTCCAGCATCTTAACGATACCGGCATACCGGTTTTAAGCGAAGAAGGAAAAAACATTCCTTACGAAGAACGAAAAGATTGGGAATACCTTTGGATGGTCGATCCGCTTGACGGAACCAAAGAATTTTTAAAGCGCAATGGCGAGTTTACCGTAAACATAGCGCTCATCCATAAACAAAAATCAATAGCAGGTGTGGTTTCCGTTCCGGTAAGCGGAGATGTGTTTTATGCTGCCGAAGGAAAAGCCTTTTTGAAACGAAACGGACAAACTAATCCGTTGCCAAAACGTTCACCGGTTTTGTTATCGCAAAACGGGTTGCGTATTGTTGCCTCACGCTCGCACATGAGTCCTGAAACCGAAGCGTTTATCGGTTCATTGAAAGAGCCGTCATTGGTTTCGTCAGGAAGCAGCCTGAAATTTATGTTGTTGGCAGAAGGCAAGGCCGATGTTTACCCCCGCTTTGCACCAACTATGGAGTGGGACACCGCAGCGGCACATGCCATTGTTAATGCGGTTGGAATTTCTGTTATGCAAAAAGACCTTAGTCAGGAGTTGGTGTATAATAAGGTGGATTTGCTTAACCCCCACTTTAATTGTTACTGATTTCTGACTAAGTTGCGCAGGTTTTAATCAACCTGTACCCATGTCTAAGAAAAGAGTCCTCATTACCGGTGGAGCCGGTTTTCTCGGGTCGCACCTTTGCGACCGGTTTATCAAAGAAGGTTTTCATGTAATTGCTATGGATAACCTGATTACAGGCGACCTTAGCAACATCGAACACCTGTTCAAACTTCCTGATTTTGAGTTTTATCACCATGACGTGTCTTCCTTTGTACACGTACCCGGTGAGTTGCACTACATTCTTCATTTCGCCTCACCAGCCAGCCCGATAGACTATTTGAAAATCCCGATTCAAACCTTGAAAGTTGGGTCGTTGGGTATTCATAACCTGCTTGGCCTGGCACGGGTTAAAAAGGCACGTATCCTGATTGCCTCAACATCCGAAGTATATGGCGACCCATTGGTACATCCTCAGTTTGAGGAGTATTATGGTAACGTAAACCCGGTTGGCCCGCGTGGTGTGTACGATGAAGCCAAGCGTTTCCAGGAGGCCATGACGATGGCGTATCATACGTTTCACGGATTGGAAACCCGTATTGTGCGGATATTCAACACCTATGGCCCACGTATGCGCCTGAATGACGGACGTGTGTTGCCAGCTTTTATAGGCCAGGCATTGCGGGGCGAGGATTTAACGGTATTTGGAGATGGTTCGCAGACCCGTTCGTTCTGTTATGTTGACGACCAGGTTGATGGGATTTACCGGTTGCTGATGTCGGACTACACACAGCCGGTGAATATCGGCAACCCGGATGAAATCACCATTATGCAGTTTGCTGAGGAGATTATTAAACTTACTGGTACTACCCAGAAGATAATTACGCACCCACTTCCCAAAGATGACCCAAAGCAGCGCCAACCCGATATCCGCAAGGCGAAAGAAATTTTAGGGTGGGAGCCTAAGGTATCGCGTTCAGAAGGACTGAAAATCACCTACGAATATTTCAAAAGCCTGCCTCGTGAAATCCTCTTTGAACGGGATAATAAGAGTTTTGAGAGGTATATCAGGTAATAGCCCTGGTACGAATAACCGGCAATCAGTTAGTGTATGCCTAAGAACTGGTTTGTGTTCTATACCAAAAGCCGACAAGAGAAAAAGGTTCGCGACCTTCTGACAAGAAGGGGATATGAGGTTTTTTTACCACTTCAGAAAGTGATGCGCCAATGGAGCGATAGAAAAAAGAAGGTGGAAGTGCCTTTATTCAATTCGTATATTTTTGTTTGCGATACAATTGATCAGGTTCCTGCTATTCTTCAAACTCCAGGCATTGCCTGGAGTATCCGGCATAATGACCGCCCGGCAATATTGCATCCGAAAGATATGGAGGTAATTCAGCGGTTTCTGTCATCAGGGCTGTTTGTAGAATCACTGCCAGCAGAAGAGTTTAAACAGGGTGATCAGGTGGAGATTATAGATGGCCCCCTCAAAGGTTTTCGCGGTACAGTTAACAGAACTTCTGAAGGGGATAAGTTTTCGGTTTCATTGGAATCCATAGGCTATAGCCTTTTGGTTACCCTTGATTCAATTGTGCTAAGGAAGATTTGAACTTATATGTTGCAACGATTTTTTATCGAGTAATAATTTTACTCATTTAAATCTTTCCTTTACTTTGCAAAAGTGTTAGAAGGCCTGATTACATCCAAAACCCGTGTTAAAATGCTGTTGAAGTTCTTTACCAACAGCAATGCCACTGCATATTTACGGGGGTTGGCAGGGGAATTTGGTGAATCGACCAACTCCATTCGCCATGAGTTGAACAACCTGAGCAAGGCCGGTTATTTAACATCTTCCGAAAATGGCCGCACTATTGAATACCGGGCTAACGTTCATCACCCATTATACCAGGAACTTAAAGGCTTGGTACATAAGTATTTGGGCATCGATAAAATCATTGAAAATATTATTCACAAATTGGGCGACCTCAAGTTGGCCTATATTACAGGCGACTATGCCAAAGGGAAGGATTCGGGTGTGATTGAATTGTTATTGGTGGGTGATATTGACGAGCAATATTTAACCAATTTGGTGGAGAAGGCAAAAACACTGATTCACCGCGATATACAAGTGTCCCACATACAGGCTGTTGAATTTCGGGAAGAACAGTTCCGGGATGCGCTCCTGTTGTGGCAGGAATAGGTGAGCCAGGTACTTTGTGCCGGAAATGTGCTGCTTAAAAAAACTCACTGTGACTGAGGAGGCGGAGCTGCGAATAGCCGGGTATAAAGCTTGCCAGGAATTTGAATATATTTAGCGTTTGAATTTTTCAAGATGAGATATTTATGTATAGCACTTGCGCTGATGTTGTTGGCCTCGTGTGTGCCCAACAGAAAATACGTGTTGCTTCAAAAGGAAGACATCAATGCAAAGGAACTTCCAACCGATACGGTAGTGCGTAGCTACCCATACTCAAATTTTGAGTACCGGATACAACCGGAAGATATTCTCTCCATACGGTTTGAAAGCCTTACATCTAAGGAATATGATTTTTTAGCTAAGGAAACACCACTGGGTGGACAGGGATTAGGCCAGAATGCAAACCCACTTTTGATTGGGGAGTTAGTTGACCCGGAAGGCAATGTGCCTTTTCCTTCTATTGGAAAAGTGAAGGTAGCCGGGCTTACCGTTTATGAAGCCCAGGACACACTTCAAAAAATAGCTAACCTGTATTTAGAAAGTCCGGTGGTTAGAGTACGGTTAATAAATTTCCGGGTTACTATATTAGGTGAAGTGGTTAGGGAAGGGGCAGTACCGCTTTCCAATAACCGGGTAAATATGCTGGAAGCCATTGGCCTTGCCGGAGGGCTTACCGATTTGGCAGATAAGCGAAATGTAAAGCTGATTCGTATTAAAGACGGTAAAACCGAAGTGCAGTATATTGACTTGTTAGATGAGGAATTTGTACAGTCGCCCAACTTCTTTGTTCATCAAAACGATTTATTGATTGTGCCTGCCCTGCGGCAACGGCCCTACCGGAAGTATTTCGGGCAAAATATTTCACTCGTGATTTCCGCCCTTACCCTTATTATTTTAACAGTAAACCTCACCACCAAGTGAACACGCCACTTCAAGTTGATAAACCTGTAAGAGAAAACGATGGCCTGAATATTGACCCCAAGCGTATTCTTTACCAGGCTGCACGGTATTGGTATTTAATTGTACTTAGCGTTCTTGCCGGGCTGTTCATCGCCTTTGCAATTAACCGATATGCTACGCGTATTTATGAGGTAAAAGCTTCCATTATTGTAAAAGAAACCCAGGAAGCTTCCAGCGGTGATTTCCTGTACAATAATCCGTTGGTGAAATTCTACCGGAATTATCTTAACGAACTTTATATTATCAAATCTATTCCGTTGATGGAACAGACTGTAAAGGAATTATCATTTGATAAAACATTTTATAGGATAGGTAATCTTCTTACATCCGAAGTATACAAATCACTGCCATTAAATGTAGATATTACTAAAAATGGAAATGCCAGAAGCCTGTATTTCAGGTTTGAGATTGTCAGCGAATCGGAGTTTGATATTTTTTACGAGCACAACCACGAGGATCATACGGCCCGTAAACGATTTAATGAACCGGTTTCCATTAATGGTATGGAATTTCAGTTACAGGCAAAAGGCGATGTAAAAGACCTTGTAGGTGAACTGTACGCATTTTCATGGAGACCTTCCGTTAATGTAGGTGAGAGTTATTCATCCCGGATATCAGCCGAATGGGCAGAGGAAGGTGCCGGAGTTATCAACCTGTCCCTTAAAGGTCCACAGGCACAGAAAGAGATTGATTTTATAAACGCCCTGATTGAAAATTACCAACAGTATGATCTGAATAATAAAAACATGATAGCCACAAATACAATCAGTTTTATTGACGATCAACTCAAAAATATTTCAGACTCACTACGCAAGTCGGAGCGGCAATTAGAAGTATTTAAAAATCAGAATATTGTAACCGACCTGAACAGCGAGGCGCTTCGACTGTATCAGAAGATTGAAGGATTGGAAATCCAGAAGACAGACCTGACGCTTCGCGACAACTACTATACGTATTTGGATAATTACATCAGTCAAAGCGATAATAGTCTTGACCAGGTGATATTGCCAACATCTGTTGGTATAACAGACCCGGTTTTAACTGCCCTGATTTCGCAGATGATAAAAATACAAACCGATATAAAATTATTGGTACGAACTGAAAAATTAGAGCACCCGTTAATTGCTGACGGAAGAAAGCGGATACAGGAATTGAAAAATGATATCCTGGAGTCAGTTAGAAATCAAAAATCGGTTGACAAGATTAAGTTGGATTTTCTGAACAAGGGCATTAAGGAAGTTGAAGTACAATTGAATCGCCTGCCGGTGGCTGAACGACAATTAGTAAACATTAAAAGAAATTATGCTCTGCTTGAAAACCTGTATGTGTTTTTGTTACAACGCAGGGCAGAGGCCGGCATTTCGCGCGCGGCTAACACTACCGATATTATGATGGTAAACCCACCACGGGCGTATGGCCCTATATCGCCTTCACCTGCACGCAACTACCTGGTGGGGCTTTCAGGTGGCCTTGTACTTCCATTAATTATCTTTGTTCTCCTTGAAATGTCAAATACGCGCATTCAATCACGCGAGGATATTGAAAATATCACCAGCATTCCATTTATAGGTGGTGTAGGCCATAAACGTATAAATGAAAATCTGGAGGTGTTTACAAAACCCAAGTCTGCCATATCCGAATCGTTCAGAGCATTGCGATCTAACCTGCATTATTTTCTTGAAGGTAGGGAGAAAGGTGTGTTTCTGGTTTCCAGTTCTATTAGCGGAGAAGGTAAAACGTTTACGTCCATTAACCTGGCATCGGTGTTTGCCTTATCGGGCAAGAAAACACTCATCATTGGCGCTGACATGCGCAAGCCGAGAATCTATACCGATTTTAAGTTGGATAATCACATCGGGTTAAGCAATTATTTGGCGGGATTAGCAGAATTTGAAGAGGTTGTGCAAAAAACCGAATTTGAAAACCTGTGCCTGGTAAGCGGTGGCCCCGTGCCTCCCAACCCTTCTGAACTGATTTTAAGTAAACGAATGGAGGCCTTTTTACAACAAGCCCGTACGCAGTTTGATTTTATATTCATTGACTCGCCTCCGTTGGTATTGGTAACAGATGCATTTGTACTTTCTGCATTGACGGATCACACCCTGTTTATTGTCCGTCAGAATTATACACCCAAAGCGCTGTTACAAACCATCGATGACTTTTATACAGCAGGGAAAATCAGAAAAATAAGTTTTGTGTTAAACGATATTTACAAATCCGGCCCCGGTTATGGATATGGATACGGGTATGGCTACGGTTACGGCTACGGCTACGGTTATGGCTACGGACTTCGTAAGAAGAGGTCGGGTGGGTATTACGAGGAGTAGAAGTAAGATTATCTCTATGGTAATTAATATGGAGATTGAAAAAATACATTTGCCTTGGTTATTGGCTTGTGCAAACGGTTAGAGACTTCATAAAAAAACACTTTAGCGGGTTCACTTTTTTTTACCGTATCCTGCAACAACGTATTTTCTTTGCGCTTTGTGTAGGTGTGGTAGTTGGTATGTTGGATGGATTCGGACTGGCGATGTTTTTCCCCATGCTTCAGTTAGTGGGAGGGGAAACTGAGGCCACCGGAGAAGGCATGGGAAACCTGGATTTCTTAGTCGATACAATGCAACACTGGGGGCTTGTACTCAATCTCAGGTCTATTCTTGTCGTATTGATAATCTTCTTCTTACTAAAAGGTATTATTTTTTATTTCGGAAATTACTACCAGGTACAAATAAGGCAATACTTCCTGCGCAAAATGCGCCTTAGCCTGTTGCAAGACTTTAATCGTATTAAATTCAAAAAATTTATTTCCTGGGATATAGGCCGTATTCAAAATGCTTTTACTACCGAAACCGAACGTATTACCAATGCATTTACTCATTACTTCCGCTCTATGGACATGTCAGTACATGTATTGGTTTATATGACCTTTGCTTTTATAGTGGACGCGGGCTTTTCTTTACTGGTAATTGCCGGTGGAATACTCTCTAATTTTTTATACCGTTACTTTTACAAGTTAAGCAAGCATGCTTCGCGTAATTTGTCTTTAGGCAACAGCCGTTTCCACGGGTTGGTTTTACAGTATATTACCAATTTTAAATACCTGAAAGCAACGGGAAGAAATGATCAATATGTGGATAAACTGGAAAAAACAGTATTAGAAATAGAAGAAGAAAATACCCGTTTGGGAAAATACGGAGCAATACTTCAGTCTGCGCGTGAGCCTATTATGATTATTGTGGTGGCGACCGTAATTGTGGTACAAACCGAAGCGCTCAAAGCGCCATTAGGCCCTATTTTGGTAAGCTTGCTTTTCTTTTACCGTGCACTCACGGCTCTTAATAATTTGCAAACCTCGTGGAATAATTATATCCTTTTTTCCGGTTCGTTGGAAAATGTAGTGGGATTTAGTGCCGACTTAAGGATGAGCAAGGAAAAACAAAAAGGAGAAGTTGCATTTACAGAACTTAACAGTAATTTGAGATTAGAATGTATCAATTTTGCTTATGGAAAGCAATCTATTTTGAAAGATATTGACCTTGAGATAAAAAAATATGAATCCATTGCTTTAGTGGGGGAGAGTGGTAGCGGAAAAACTACATTGGTTAATATTTTAAGTGGTTTATTGAAGCCGGATGAAGGTATTTACTCTATTGATAACAAAGATATACGGCAATTAAGTACAGCTTCCTTTCAGGAGCGTGTTGGCTTTATTACTCAGGAGCCCGTCATTTTTAATGCCGATATATTTGACAACATTACTTTTTGGGAAGGACGATCTAAAGAAAGTACAGAACGTTTTTGGCAAGCTGTAAAACAGGCGGCCCTTTTTGATTTTATTCAAAGTTTACCGGAAAAAGAAGATACTATGTTGGGAAATGGTGGTATTAATCTTAGCGGTGGGCAACGGCAACGTATTGCTATTGCACGGGAGCTTTATAGGGATATTGATATACTGATATTGGATGAAGCTACATCGGCTTTAGACACAGAAACGGAGCGTTATATACAAGAGAGCCTTGATACGTTAAAAGGAAAATACACCATGATCAGCGTAGCGCACCGCTTATCTACAGTGCGTAATGCCGACCGGATTGTAATGATGGCTAATGGCCGAATCGAACATATTGCTCCTTTTGACAAACTGATTACTCAATCGGAGAGGTTTAAAAAGATGGTTGAGCTACAGGAAATATGATTGGGAATACAAACAGACCCCTTATAACGTTGGGTATACCCACGTATAGCCGTTGCAAACGGTATCGAAACGTGTGGAGGAGTTGTTGAAGATGGAAATACTCGGAGAGACATAAGTTCTCATTATTGATAATGCTTCTGCTGACGATACTTATGAAACATTAAAGAACCTGTGCGCAGAGTCTTCTGTCTGATTGCTTCAAAATGAACGAAACACTGGGCTTCATGGAAATTTTGTTCAACTTATCAGGAATACAAATGGAAAGATCAGCAGCGTGTGTATCGGCAGTTGTGTGCATATGGAGGTGCAGAATCTGAGCAACGCATTGAACAATTTTTAATGTATGTGTCTGGAGGGAAATCCCTCGCCTTTAGGCGAAGACTTTAGTTTAATATCTTTGTGTGATGCAAAATTACCGAAAAACATCGCACACGACCTATGATGGTAAATATCATATAGTTTGGATAACGAAGTATCGTAAGAAGGTTAGGTCTGTAGCTGAACGAGTTAGAGAGTTGATAAGGGGGGGTAAGGAATATGAAGTTGAGATAATAAAAGGCCATGTTTCGAGAGATCACGTATACTTGTTTGTGTCCGTTCCTCCCCACTTGGCGATAAGCAAATTGGTTCAGTACTTGCAAGGGAAGAGTTCGTACAAGTTACTGAGAGAAGATAAAATGTTGTCGGAGCTGTTCTGGGGTAGGCATTTGTGGGTAGGGGCTATTTTGTTGCGAGTTCGGGGAACATAACCGATGAGGCAATAATGCAGTATATAGATAATCAAGATGATAAAGAAAAGAACGATGGGGACTTTACTATATCCGATGGTCTTTAGTCGGCTTTAGCCGAAGTTATTCTATCAACCCCTCGCTTTGCAGGCGAGGGTAGTTTAATTAGACAACTTACTTAATGATATGTTAGCAGAGAAACCAAAAGTAGTAGCCGAAATCGGATGCAACCACAAGGGTGATTTTCAAACCGCCAAAGAAATGATAAAAGTAGCTGTCCTTTCAGGAGCGGATGCTGTTAAATTTCAGAAACGTAATAACCATGAATTGTTAGGCGAGGAAGGTTACAATAAACCGCATCCCAACCCGGCCAATTCATATGGGAAAACGTATGGAGAACACAGGGACTTTTTGGAGTTTTCCTGGCAACAACATAAAGAATTAAAGGATTATTGTGATGAAGTTGGGGTTGTTTACAGCACTTCTGTTTGGGATATGACATCCGCTAAGGAAATAACAGCCCTAACCCCGGAATTTATAAAGATACCTTCTGCATCTAATCTGCACTTTGAGATGCTGGGGTACCTGTGCGATCATTTTAAGGGGCAAGTTCAATTATCTTTTGGTATGACTACCCATGACGAAGAAGAAAAAATTGTTTCATTTTTTGAAAGTAAGGGACGTGCCAAAGACCTTTTGATATATAGTTGCACTTCAGGATATCCTGTTCCGTTTGAAGACATTTGCTTGTATGAAATTGTCCGCCTCAAAAACACCTATGGGCAGCGGGTTGGAGGCATTGGATTCTCCGGGCATCATTTAGGTATTGCGGCTGACATTGCCGCCATGACGTTGGGTGCTGAATGGATAGAGCGGCACTTCACGCTCGACCGCACCTGGAAAGGAACAGACCATGCAGCATCCCTTGAGCCTGAAGGTCTTCGTAAACTTTGCCGTGATGTTAAAAACGTGTATAAAGCTCTTGCCTATAAAACCAATGAAATACTTTCGATCGAAGCTGTCCAGCGCGAAAAACTGAAGTGGAACCCTAAATAACCGCCTGCTGATTAACTAACTGTACCCGTCCGCTATGAACAGAACAGAATATCTTGATTGTACACTCCGCGATGGTGGGTACTACACTAATTGGGATTTTGATAAGCAATTGGTGAATCAATATCTGAATTCAGTTAATGTGCTGCCGATTGATATTATTGAGGTAGGGTATCGTAGCCTGCCCAAAAAACAATATGTGGGGCAATATTTTTACTGCCCTGAAAGAACGCTGGAGTATGTTCGCAAAAGGGCAGACAAAAAGAAAATTGCGATCATGCTTAATGAGAAAGAAGTGCCGGTGAAAAATGTGGCCGCCCTTCTTAAGCCAGTTGCCGGTTTTATTGATTTGGTAAGACTTGCCGTACAACCGGAGCGTTTTGACCAGGCTGTTTTGTTAGCACAGGAAATTAAAGCGATGGGTGTTCCCGTTGCTTTTAATTTGATGTACATGTCAAAGGTGTTGCAAAACAAAAGCGTGTTGGAGAAACTGCCTTTTCTTAACGGGGTTATTGATTGTTTTAGCCTGGTTGATTCTTACGGTGGAGTTTACCCGGAGGATGTACGTGTTACTGTGCAGGAAGTTTGCTCTGTACTTTCCATGCCAGTAGGGTTTCATGGTCACAATAATATGGAGTTGGCCTTTGTAAACTCCTTAACGGCTTTGGAGATGGGATGCAAAATTGTAGATGGAACGATAACGGGAATGGGGCGTGGAGCCGGAAATTTAAAAACGGAACTATTTATGACATGGCTGGCGCAGAAGAAACTGGCCAATGTTGATTTTAACGCACTGTCGGATGTTGTGGATGCCTTTGAAAAAATGCAGCAGGTTTATGGATGGGGGACCAATCTTCCCTATATGGTTTCAGGTGCCAATTCACTTCCCCAACAGGATGTGATGGATTGGCTCACCAAGCGTACGTATTCCATGAATAGCATTATCAGGGCACTTCATAACCAAACGCTGGGTGCTGATGATAATATCAAATTACCGGTTATGAACTCCGACAGGAAATACAAAAAGGCGTTGTTAGTGGCAGGCGGGCAGTCGGCCGTGGAACATGCCGAAGCGGTATTGTCATGGATTGACATGAATAAAGATGATTTGGTTGTTATTCATGTAAGCACCCGAAACTCAGGCAACTACACGGAGGCAAAAGCTAAACAAATTTTCGCCCTTGTAGGCAATGAAGGTAAACGCCTCGAAAAATCCTTCAATAATTTTTCAGGAGAAATTATATGTGTTTTACCCCCTTATCCAAGAAAAATGGGAACCTACATTCCTGAAAAATTAACCAATACAGCATACGAATTATCGAAAGTTGATTTTACAGATCAATACACAGATTCGCATACCGCTGTTTCGCTTCAATGTGTTATTGAGTTTGGCGCTGAAGAATGCTATGCTATCGGGTTTGATGGATATGCAGGTTTACAGATCGGAGAAAAAGAACAAGACCTGCTGCGCGAGAATGACGCGTTGTTTTCGGAATTCATCAGAAAACATTTTCCGATCTCTTCGCTTGCGCCATCCAAATACGATAAGCTGAAAGTACAGTCTATATACGAACTGGTGGCTCGTTAGCACGTATGCAGAAAACTTTTAAAGTAGTTATCCCCGCCCGCTATCAGTCTTCACGGTTTCCGGGCAAACCATTGGTAAAGATCAACGGGGTGCCCATGATAGAAAGAACATGGCGGCAATGTGTTCAGGCTGTTGATGTATCGCAGGTAATAATTGCAACAGATGACGAACGCATTGAATCCTATTGCCGAAGTATTGGTGCGCAAGTTGAAATGACACCCGAAGATTGTTTGACCGGAACTGATCGTGTAGCGGTATTATTGCCTAAGTATTCGGATGATTACTTTATCAATGTACAGGGCGATGAGCCTTTGCTAAACCCAACTGACTTAACTAACATGATTGCTGCTTTGGCGGAAACGGATTGTGAAGTGATGAACGGGTATACAGCTATTCACGATGAAACAGATTACCGAAGCACATCGATACCGAAAGTAGTTGTGGATATGAACGGTAATTTGATGTATATGTCGAGGCAGGCCATACCGGCTTCCAAGTCGGGCATATTTCAGCGTGCGTGGCGGCAGGTTTGCATTTATGCATTTTCCAGGAATGCACTGAAACAGTTTATCTTGCATCCGGGAAAAACGTTGCTGGAAAGTATTGAAGACATCGAAATAGTCAGGTTTCTGGAATTAGGGATTCGTGTAAAAATGATTGCTATGTCCGATCAATCCATTGCTGTTGATAATCCGGAAGATGTTTTAAAAGTAGAAGGAGTATTGAATGTCAAGCAATGAGTCAGATTACAAAACAATATTGCGGGACTTTGGTGGGGTTATTGATGAATACGGACACTATTAGTGACTCTTTTTCTATACTATGATTCAGGGAATAATTAACAGGATAAACTCCTATTCGGAATACCTGAAAAGCCGGGTTAACAATTACAGCTTCCCTAAAAAACTGAAACAACAACCTCTGGAAATTCCTGATGATGTTGTTTTGCCGAAAGTAAAAGTTAAGGCATTGTATCCTGATTTATTCGAGTATTACCCGGAGGCAGACTTTAAAGAGCGATTAAACATAATAGGAAAAGTGAAATCTGCTGCTGTGGTATTTAACTCAGGGTTGATATTAGACAATGAATGGGGAAAGGATATAGATAATCATGATCTGGTGTTCAGGATTAACTTTCAGCCCACTAAAGGTTATGAGAAATTTACGGGCGGCAGGACAGATATAAGAGTTTTGGGGCGTAACTGGTTATTCAGGGAGTCAAACGAGATAATCATTCATACATATAATAATGAAGTAGTTGTCGGAAGAGATGTGGAAATTTTCAAGCATTCAAAAAGGCTCCGGGAAGAAAAAGACTTATACATTTTTGATAATGAAAGGTGGCGAGGTGCTTATCACTATTTTGGTGCCAATTTTTCCAACGGGTTAAGAACAGTTGTATTTGCCTTGTCGTTAGCTGAAAAAGTTTTTGTGTATGGAGCAGATCCAAAAAGCAGATCATGGCGAAAGGGTAAAAAGCTGACTCATTTCCCTTCTGAAAATGATTTGGAGTATGTGATGAATCACATGAAACCGTATTCATTAATACACCAGGAGTATGATCGATATTTTGGGTCGAAAGCGATGAATAACGGAATGGTATCAACAATACATGATACTATAAATAGGGAATATATGTTTTATGAGTATTGTCCTAATGTAGAGTTGTTTTTTTGATAGAAGGGATGTCTATTTCAAATCTAAACCCGTTTGTGTGGGAAGTAATTCAAGTACATTCAACACGACATGATAATGATTCAATTCGGAATAATGTAATTTTATACCTATGAAACTTTTTAATACTTAAAATATGTATTGTCAGATTTGTAATAGTAAGTTGATCTATTATAAATGGTACGATAATCATTTATTTCCAAAATCAGCAAATGGAATTATTAAAAAGTTATTACCATGGTTTGATTTTCTGATTCCTGATAAATTTCAAATTTTGAAGAAGTTTTCCAAAGCCAATATTTTTAAAGGCAAAGTAATTGTCTGTAAAGAATGCGGATATGGAACAATGGAGACACCTCCAACGCAAGAAGCAATTAAAAAATATTATGAATACAATTATTGGCAAAACTTTCGAGAGAGGAATGTTAAACCTACAACACATGGGGATGTTTATGATTACCTGCAAGATCTTCGTGCGGGTTCGCAGATTTTTTTAGTGAATAGCCAGTTTGATCTAAAAAATATCATGAGAACTTTAGAGATTGGCGCAGGTCCTGCCTTTGCATCGCAACTTCTAAGAAACAGATTTAAAAACATTTCTATGTATGTCTGTGAACCTGGTACAAGTTGGGATCGATATTATCAGATGCGAGGACTGCATAGAATTGCAAATTTTTTCCCTTTTGATACAAATGAGACGTTTGATTATATCCACACCAGCCATTGGTTAGAACATGTTTTAGATTTACGCAAAACTATCTATGCGCTATATAATGTGTTGAATGATGGTGGTTGCCTTTTTGTTGAAGTACCAAATACACCAGAAATATATTGGGAACTGCCAATTGGAGATACTCCACATATCCATTTTTTTACTGTCCAGTCATTAAAGGCTATATTTGAAGAATATCACTTTAGCTGTCATTATATTGATATATTCGGAACACGACTTGGAAAGACCACACAGAAACCAAGCTATGAACAAGATTCAGTAACAGAAGGTGTTTGGATAAGAGCAATATTTCATAAGCCAAATCAAAAACATACTAGGTGAGTATAATTGCAATGGCGCCTCTCCGTGGAGAAAGCAAAAGCATCTCCAAAAAAACATTAAAGAACTGGCAGGAAAGCCTCTTGTATATTATGTTGATGAAGCTGCTTTGGAGGCTAAACAAATTGATAAAGTAGTTGTTGCCACAGATGCAGGATACATAACACAAAAGATTTGGATGGTGTTTAACAAAATTCTTTCGGGTAAAAACCAGCAGTATGTTATCGGTTGTCAGGCAGAAACGTTTTGTCTGGAAATTGAGTGAGGATGATTTTGCAAAACTATGATTTCAACCAAAGACCCAGACGGCAAGACCTTGACGGATTTCTGGTAGAAAACGGAGCGTTTTACATTATTTCAAAACAAAAATTATTGGAGCAGCAATGCAGGCTTGCAAAGCCTTAGCAACATGGGAGATGTCGGATGAAAGCTATGTGGAGTTAGATGAGCTACACGATTGGCAATATGTGGAACTGCTGCTTGAACACAAGCTCAAGGCTCCTGTTATTTATTCAAACGCGAGTTCAATTAAGCTGTTTTTAACTGATGTGGACGGTGTGCTAACAGATGCGGGTATGTATTATAGTGAGACAGGAGATGAACTGAAAAAATTCAATACCCGCAATGGGAAAGCGTTTGAACTGCTGAGGAATGTCGGTATTAAAACCGGTATTATAACTGCCCAGAATACTAAAATAGTAGAACGAAGAGCTCGTAAAATTAAATCGGATTATTTGTATCAAGGCGTTAAAGATAAAGTTATCGTGTTGCGCGATTTGATAAAGACTTCCGGTATAAGCCCGTCTGAGATAGCCTACATCGGTGATGATTTGAATGACTTGGGAATCATAGGTCTTGTTGGGTTAAGCGCCTGCCCGTCTGATGCTGTCAGGGAAGTAAAAGAAAAAGTAAATATTGTTCTTAAGTCTACCGGTGGGGAAGGAGCAGTGAGAGAGTTTGCAGAATGGATACTACCCGGGGGAAATGAAGACCAATAAAAAAATCTTGTTCTCCGTATTTACCGAATATCATTTCTTGCTCGCTCTGGATATTATTCATGATTATTTTTTGAATGAAGAATATAATGTATACCTGTTGCTGATAGAAAATGGTAACAACCGGTTGGATGCTGTAAATTTTGAACGGGATGTTAAAAATATTCAATTCCAAAAGCTGGACATGAGGGAAGAAATCCGACCGGCACTGGATGAACTTTTGTCAAATACATTCGAGCAGCTTTTCATATTCCATGAATATCATATTGTTAATTCCTATCTAAAACACAAAATCAATAAAGGATGTGTTGTTTCCTTGGTAGAAGACGGAACAGCCATCTATCAAAGTATTAATAAATCAGCTTACCCATCAAGAATTCAGGCTACGTTAAAAAATATATTGATAGCCAGAGAAAAAGGTATCTTGCATTGGGGTATCGAGCTTGTTAACAATGCGCACGGACAGTCAAAAAAGATTCATGAAATCTGGCTTACACACCAGGAAATGTTTGGACATTCAGTAAAAAAAAATATCAGGTTTGCTAAAATCAATCTTTTGAGTTCAACAGAAAAGATAAAATTTATCAAATCCTTTTTTAAACAACCCGATGAAAAAATTGATGCGAAAGCAATGATATATATTGGCAGGGTAAGTTACGGTAAACAATACTTGGATGAAGAGATTTCATTTCTGCAATCATATTTTGCTCAATCGGGATTGAAAAAGCTATACATTAAACCCCATCCTTTAAGTCCCCAGTCTCAAATAGAGGAGTATGAGAAGAGGTTGTCGGTTAGTTTGATTCATTCAAGGGTGCCTGCAGAATTATTAATAGCCGATTTGAAAGACTGTGAATTACTTGCGATGGACTCCACATCCCTGTATTTTTTTAATGAGCGTTGCAATTATAAAGTTCTCTACCCGTTTTTCCAGCAAAAACTTGTTTATCCTTTATGGAGAACCATTCCTTTTCCAGGGCACGTGAAATATTTCTCTCATGGATGATGCAGCAATAGAATATAATCCGCAAAGTCATGCTGTGATCAGAGAAAGAAACCAGAAAGGTAACTGGGGCACTTCCTTTTTTTTCTGGTTCATCTGGCCTTTCGGTGCTTTGCTTTATGCGATCAGGAACTTTCATGTTAAGGAGAACCGGATCATCATTATTCTGTTTTCAATTTTCTTTGGATTCACATTCATACCCCGTAATGAAGGAATGGATGCGTACAGGCACATTGAATGGTTTCAGGATGCAGCAAAGCAACCGTGGAGTTATTTGAGTGACGCAGTCACTAAATTTTTCGCACTGGATATAGGATACCTGGATATATATATTCACATAGTTTATTCGCTGCTGGGTGTATTTACCAATAACGGGCAATGGCTTCTTGCTTTTAGCGGTTTTGCGTTGAGCTACTTTTATGTAAAAACAATTGGAGATGTTTACGATGAATTCGGACGGCTTCATGTAAACAGGATAGCTATCTTTTTTCTGGTATTTGCAGCGTTGTATATATCCATTAATAACATATCATTTATGCGGTTCTGGACGGCTGCATGGGTGTTTTTATATTTTTTTAATAAAGGTATACGCAAAAATGAAAAAAAGTACGGGTATTGGTCTGCTCTTTCCGTATTCATTCATTTCAGCTTTGCTTTGCCGGTAATACTCTTTCTGCTCCATCTCCATATCCTTAAATACAGGTTGATTTTTTTCGTATTTATCCTGGCGGGTCTGTTTTTCTCCGGGAATTTTGTGAGCATACTATTTCAGTCATCTGCTAAAGTCAGTCAGGGGGTCGAATATAAAATCTATCAATACACCGATGAACAAATCCAGGAAGTACGTGCTGCCCAGGTCATAAAAAAAGGAGGTGTGAATTGGTATGTATCTTTGAGGAAGACAGTTGCGCAAAACTTTATTTATATCGTTTTTCTTGCCGTATTTCTGTCAAAGAAATTTTATAAGGATAAAGTGCAAACCCGATTGAGCCAGTTTATTATTCTCTTTTACACGGTAATATCGATTATTACATTAAGTATGTCTGTAATTGGAATAGGACGCTTTAATAAGGTGTTATTTGTAATGGTTTGTTTCTACCTGTTTAGAAATTTTGCAATCAATAGACACTACCAGCCAAAATGGATATTATGGGTGGGTGTGCCAGTTTTGTTGTTTTATGCAGCAGTGGAGTATCGGGGAAGTTCCGAGTATAGTAATATCCTGGCCTTGGTGGCCAACCCGTTGATTGCACTTTTCTCTGATACACAGATTTCATTAAAAGATGTCTTTTTATAGTGAAACGGTTTATTATTAATAACCTTAAAAATATACCTGGTTGGCGCACCAATCGTAAGATTGTGGTTTTTGAAAGTGATGATTGGGGAGGGGTTCGCATGTCTTCAAAGGAAACCTTTCTCAACCTGTTAAATTCTGGTATTAGAGTGGATTTATGTGCATATAATAGACTTGATAAATTAGAATCGAATGAAGACTATGAAGCACTTTATGATGTTTTAAATAGATATATCGACTATAAAGGGAGCCATCCTAAACTAACATTAAACTTTAATCTTGTAAACCCTGATTTTGATCGGATTAAAAAAGACAATTTTGGAAGTTATCATTATGTGCCTTTTACACAATCCTTGAATGAGTATTACCCTAAGAGTAATACTTTTCAATATTTGACAGACGGAATTACTCAAGGTCTTGTATATCCACAATATCATCATCGAGAACATGTTAATCCGGTTCTTTGGCTTGAGTTGTTACAAAAAAAAGTAAAACCAATTAATACTGCATTTGAGCACCGTGTTTACGGTTTAAGTTATATAACATCTTCTGAGATTGACGTACCATATTTAGCATCTCTTTTATATCGAAATGAAGAGGAGGCCAATATTATTTCAGAGGCGATTATGGATGGTGCGCGCCTCTTTAAAGCGATATTTGGATGGAAACCCGAATCTTTCATTGCTCCGTTAAATACTTGGCCGGATGAAATGGAATCAGTTATTTATGAAACAGGAGTAAGATTTTTGCAGGGAGGAAATGTTCATAAATGGTTTGATTTCAAGAAAGGACGTTTTACTAGGAAGTATCACTTTTTGGGGAGAGTAAATGATGAAGGCATAACTTATATGCATAGGAATTGTCAATTTGAACCGTCCGTTTTTGGTAAATCATTTGATATGGGCAGGGTAATAACTGAAATTGAAAGTGCTTTTTTTTGGAGCAAGCCAGCCGTGATTTGTACACATAGATTGAATTATATAGGAGGTCTGGATGAAACAAACCGTAAACAGAATCTCGATTATCTCAACGTGCTTTTAAAAGTAATTATGAAACGTTGGCCTGATGTAGAATTCATGCATTCGGCTCAGTTAGGGAGTTTAATGAATAAATGTGAACATGAACGACTTGATCATCAAATTCCTTAGGTGCTTAAAAAGAATTGACTTATTTCTTTTTGTTAAGAATGTTTCTATTCACAGAACTGCCATTATAGATTTTAATGTTTCCATAATCAATAAAGGGAAAATTGTAATCGGAGAAAAAGTTTATTTGAGAGGAATGAAAAAAGCATATCAAGCGGGTATGCCTTTCCCTACGGCATTATTGGTCGATATTCCACAGGCTGAATTAATTATAGGTGCAAACAGTAGAATTAATGGTGCATATATCCATGCACAAAAGTATATTCGAATAGGTGAGAATTGTGTGATTGCTTCGGGCGTTAATATTATGGATAGCAATGGCCACAGTTTGATCTCATTAAATAGAACAAAGGGGAGAGATCAGTCAATTCCTATTAAAATAGGTGCAAATGTGTGGATTGGATTAAATGCTATAATCTTGAAAGGAACTACTATTGGAAACAATTGCGTGATATCAGCAGGAAGCGTTGTGAAAGGAGAATTTCCTGAAAACTCATTGATAGTTGGAAACCCTGCAAAGGCCATTAAAAGACTAAATCTAAGTGATAGCAATTCATAATTCTGCCGTTGGATTTCACCCTCGTTGGATAACGTATTGTGAAGATAAGAAGATACTTTACAAAATTGTAGATTGTTGTGCAACTGATATTATTAGCCAGCTACAAGATTGCCATGCTTTGTTGTGGCATCACTCGCAAGGCAACCGTAAAGACATTTTAATTGCAAAGCAGATTCTATTTGCGTTAGAACATACCGGCTTTAAAGTTTTCCCTGATTTTTATACTGCTTGGTACTTTGATGATAAGGTGGCTCAAAAATATTTGTTAGAACGTATTGGTGCTCCGTTGGTTCCATCGTATGTGTTTTATGAAAAGCTGGAAGCTTTTGAGTGGGCCATGAAAACAAAGTACCCAAAAGTATGGAAATTGAGAGGAGGAGCCGGATCAGCAAACGTAAGATTAGTGAGGACAAAATCTGAAGCAATAAAAATTATTCGCAAAGCATTTGGATCTGGGTTTAAACAGTATGATTCATGGGCCAGCCTGGCGGAACGATGGCGGAAGTACCGTTTGGGTAAAATTGATTTAATAAATGTAATAAAGGGAGTTGTGCGGTTAGGCTATGAACCGGAATTTTCTAAAATTGGTGGAAGGCAGAGGGGGTACGCATATTTCCAGGATTTTGTCCCCAATAATTCTTTTGATATCCGCGTGGTGGTAATCAACCGGAAAACCTTCGCGATAAAGCGGATGAATCGGGCCAACGATTTCAGGGCATCGGGCAGTGGTGAGATCTACTATGACAAATCGCTTTTTAATATGGAGATTATCAAATTATCATTAGACATCGCCTTTAAATTACAAAGCCAGTGTATCGCGTTGGATTATGTGTACCAGGACGATCAGCCGCTTGTAGTTGAGATAAGTTATGGATTTTCACAGAATGGTTATGATGATTGCCCCGGTTATTGGGATGAGGAATTGAATTGGCATGAGGGTAAATTCAATCCTCAGGGCTGGATGGTTGAATTGATCTTAAAAAATTGATTTTGAAGAATAAATTTTTGGTGAATTCTAACTTACATTTTCCTGACGCAAATAGAATATGCCTGTTTATTCATTCTCTTCGTTTTTCCAGCTTTTGAATAATACTTTGATGCTGGTAATAGATATTAAATGGCGGGTCTGAGATTAAAAAATATAGCCTCTCGCACGTAAATGCTTGAAATAATTAAAGATCGGTCACCAGTATGGATCTCAGAAATTATAATAAAAGAAATGGTATAGATATATGTGCGGAATAGCAGGCTTGATTGCAAAAAAAAGTATTGACCAGAAAAAGTATAATGCTTTTGTGACTTCTTCCGATTTAATGTCGCACAGGGGGCCAGACTATAAAGGTGTCTGTCAATCTGATAATGTATTGCTCATACACCACCGGTTAAGTATATTGGATTTGGATAAACGTGCTCATCAACCGTTTGCTTCAGCCACAGGGCAGTATAGAGCAGTGTATAATGGCGAAATTTATAACTTCCGGGAGTTAACTTGTAAATATAAAATTGAACCTAAAACCAGTTCCGATACGGAAATTATGCTTGAGTCCTTTGTGCTAAAGGGTGAGCAAGCAATTAAAGAATGGAACGGAATTTTTGCACTTGCAATTTTTGATGAACAGACTAAACAATTGCATTTAATGCGTGACAGGTTTGGTGTAAAGCCTTTGTACATATATCAGGATGACGAGGTAATTCTGTTTGCCTCTGAAGCAAAGGTGATTTTAAACTGGTTACCCTCTTTTTCGATTGCCTCTGAAGCATTATCGCAATATTTATGGTATGGAAATACAACCGGTGAGTTAACAATTGTTGAAGGACTTAGAAAGATAGTTCCAGGTACGCAACTGGTCATTGATACACACACAGGTAAAATTTTAAAAGAAAAAAGATATTGGGACATCAATAGCATTATTCAACAAGATATAAGTGAGCCGGAAGCTATTGAACAAACGAAAATATTATTAGAGGCAGCAGTAAAACGTCAATTAATTTCCGATGTGCCTGTGGGAGTCTTATTGAGCGGTGGTATTGATTCCAGTAGTATTGTTGCCTTTGCTTCAAAACATTATGAAAAAACTTTGGATACATACTCTGTAGATTATGATTACAATATTGGTGGAAAAAGCGAACTGAAAAAAGCTGCAATGGTTGCCAAAAGATTTGGAACCAATCATCATGAATTAAGAGTTGAATCTGGTGATGTTGTGGATGTTTTTTCCAGGCTTGTATTCCAGTATGATGAGCCGTTTGCTGACGCGGCTAATATACCTTTGTATCAATTAGCTAAAGCTTGCAGCAAAAACAAAAGGGTTATTTTACAGGGAGATGGCGGTGATGAGTTTTTTGCCGGCTATCGGAGGTATAATGTCCTTAATAGCTATTGGTTTTGGAGAATAGCTTCTTTTGGGTATCCGCTAATTCCGGAAAAAAGGTGGCGTGAACGAATTAAACGGTTGCGATTTGTATTGGGTCAATCTGATAGGGCCAAACAGATGGCATATTATCTAACGGAAGAAGTACCTTATAAATCACCTTATCAGGTACTTAATCCAGAGTACCAATCTAATGTCGATGATGAGATATGGTATTCTGATTATTTACAAGCTGCTGAAATGTTTAAAAATCTTAACAGGGTACAACAATTGCTTTATACGGACACGCATATTTTATTGCCTAATCGATACTTGGAAAAGGTAGATAAGGCTACGATGCTTTGTAGCCTGGAAGCCAGAGTTCCGTTTTTAGACAATGAATTATCTGAGTTTGCTTTATCTCTGCCTGCTAAACTTAAAGTTCGAAAAGGACAGAAGAAGTATTTGCTAAAAAAAGCATTGGAAAATATTGTGCCTCGTGAAATCTTATATGGACCCAAGAGAGGATTTGATGTACCGTTCAGAACCTGGTTACGTAGTGACTTATACTCTTTTGCTAAAGACTCTTTCAGGGAGAACACCTCAGGAATTCTTGATTTTAAAGGCTTGGAAAAGATATTAGACATTCATAGAGGTGCAAAAGCGGATTATGCTGCATTGCTTTGGAAGAGTTTAGTATTGACTTATTGGTTAAGTATATATAAAGGCAAAATAAAAAATTAAATTGGAGAACATAAAAAAGATAGCCATTGTTGTCCCTTCGTTAAAAACAGGTGGAATGGAAAAGGTTGCCAGCGTGTTGGCTAACGAATTTTCTCACTTTTTTGATACACAGATTCATGTAATTACTTTGTCAAAACAGGATATTGCTTTTGGTTTAGATAGCAGTATAAGTATTTACCAGCCTGACTTCAATACATCGCATATTTCTTTTATTAGTGCGCTAATAAAAAGCATTTATCACGTCCGTTCCTGGTTAAACAAAATAAACCCATATTGTGTTATTAGTTTTGGGGACCGGTATAATTCTTTGATTATTTTGGCATCCATTGGTTTGAGTCTTAAGGTATTTGTCTCCAATAGACAAAACCCGCTATTGAGTAACGGGTTTTTTATTGATCTGATGAATAAGGTTTTTTACCCCTTTGCTACTGGAATTGTTGCCCAGACTGAAAAAGCGAGATGTATCTTCCTTAATAAATACAGACATAGAAACATTGAAGTTATTCCCAACCCAATTAGATTCACTCAAAAAAATAGTTATTACTTCAGGAAACCGATAATTTTGAATGTTGGTAGATTCGCTGATAGTAAAAATCAGTTTGATCTGGTACATTATTTCAACAAGCTGGAGACAGATAATTGGAGCCTGCTTTTTATAGGAGAGGGGCATAAAAAGCATCTTACTGAACTAGCGCTAAAAGCGCTCAAAGAAGATAAGAAAGTTGAAATTAAAGGCTTTTCGAAAAATCTTGAGGAATACTATCTGTCATCATCGATTTTTGCTTTTACATCACGTTCTGAAGGGTTTCCCAATGCATTAGGAGAAGCTATGGCCGCTGGTATGGCCGTTATTGCGTATGACTGCATTGCAGGCCCCTCTGACCTGATAGATAATGGAATAAATGGTTTTTTAGTGCCTGTTGATAATGACGCAATGTACATTCAGAAGCTTCAAGAACTTATAAATAACAAAGAGTTAAGAGAAATTTTTGGCAGAAATGCTCGTGAGAAAATGAAACGATTTGATACAACCAAGATAGCCAAGAAGTTCTATAATTTTATGTTTGCTGAATAAGCGAAAAATAAGGAAGCTTTTGAAAATCATCATCAACACATCCCACCAGCGCTTTGGCGGGGCGATTCAGGTAGCGTTGTCATTTATATACGAGTGTATTCAATTTCCTGAGCATGAATACCACGTTTGGGTTGGCTCTGGCATTGGCAAGTCGTTAAAAGAAAAGGATTTCCCAGGTAATTTTACATTCTACTATTTTGATTTTGGAGTGATTGATTTCTCAAAGATCAGGCGTATTCAAAAAACGCTTGAGTCAGTGGAAAACAAAATCAAACCTGACATTATTATGGCTACTTCAGGGCCATCGTATTTCCACAGCAAAGCGCCTCAGGTTATTGGTTATAATTTAGGATTGTACATATATCCGGAGTCCCCTTACGTAAAAAACCTTCCGTTGTGGAGAAGAATAAAATTGGAGATTAAGAAACAAATCCATTTTTATTTTTTCAGGAGAGATGCGGCTGCATATGTGGTACAGACAGACGATGTTAACCAAAGAGTTCGGAAAGAATTAAAAACAGAACTGGTATATACTGTTACCAATACGTACAACGGATTTTACGAACAGCAGGCTACTTTCCCAAATCGTTTATCCCCTCGGCAAAAAAATGAAATACGGTTGCTCACGGTAAGTTCCTATTACCCGCATAAAAACTTGGAAATAATTCCAGCAGTGGTAAAAAGATTGAGAGAAAAAGGAGTTGATAACATCCGGTTTGTGTTGACATTGAAAAAAGAAGACTATAAGAATAAAATCGGTGCGATGCCTGATATTATTAATGTAGGCCCTGTTAAACCGGAAGAATGCCCTTCATTATATAAAGAGTGTGATTTCATGTTTTTACCAACACTGGCTGAATGTTTTTCAGCATCGTATCCGGAGGCCATGATCATGGAGAAACCAATCATTACAACTGATTTAGGGTTTGCCAGAAGCATCTGTGGCGAGTCAGCTGTGTATTATAAACCCGGGGATGCAGAAGATGCAGTACAATCTATTTTACAATTAATCAATGATCGTACACTTCAGGAGCATTTAATCTCAAAAGAGAAGGAGCAACTCAAAAAGTTTGACACTGCTCATAGCAGGGCTAAGAAATATTTACAAATATGTAAAGAGATGCACGCTAACAAAAAATTAACAAGAGTATAATTTAGCTATGAAAAAATTATTGGTAACAGGATCATCGGGTTTGATAGGCTCGGAAGTCTGTATTCATTTTGCCAATATCGGATGGGAAATACATGGCGTGGATAATAACCAACGGGCTATATTTTTTGGTCCCAATGGCGATACACGATGGAACCAAAACCGGTTGAAGTCAACAATTAGACATTTTGTGCATCACGAGCTGGATATACGCGACAGAAGCGGTGTACTGGCACTGATCAAAGAAGTTAAACCCGATGCTATTGTTCACACCGCAGCCCAGCCCAGCCATGACCGCGCAGTCGCCATACCGTTTGATGATTTTGATACGAACGCAGTGGGTACATTTAATTTGCTGGAAGCCACCCGTCAATACAGTACTGAAGTTCCTTTTGTGCACATGTCCACCAATAAAGTGTATGGCGATGCTCCGAACCGGATTAAAATGAAGGAACTGGAAACCCGTTGGGATTATGCTGATCCGAACTACGAGCATGGTATTGCAGAAAACTTTACAATTGATCAGTCCAAACATTCATTGTTTGGAGCTTCTAAAGTAGCGGCAGATATTTCTGTGCAGGAGTATGGTCGCTACTTTAATATGCCCTCCTGTGCTTTAAGAGGTGGTTGCCTCACAGGCCCCAGTCATTCGGGAGTTGAGTTGCACGGTTTTTTGAGTTACCTGGTAAAATGCAATCTTGAAGAAAAAGAATATACCATTTTTGGTTATAAAGGAAAGCAGGTGCGCGACAATATTCATTCGTATGATGTAGCGCGCTTTATTGAAGAGTTCATTAATGAACCCCGCGTAGCTGAGGTTTACAATCTTGGAGGCGGAAAGGAGAACACGTGTTCTATTCTCGAAGCTTTTGACACCGTCTCAAAAATCAGTGGCAAACCGATGAAATATAGATATGACAACAATAACCGGATCGGTGATCACATTTGCTATTACAGCGATTTGAGGAAGATGAAATCGCATTACCCCAAATGGGACATCACCAAATCGTTGCAAACTACTTTCGAGGAAATTTACCAGGCCTGGACAGAGAGGGTAAAGTAGTTGCTAAATAAATTTTCTTCAATGAATATCTGGTTGATTTCTATTTTTGAACAAACCCCTATTGACAAAGTTTTTTCTACAAGATTTATTTCTATTGCTGAAGAGGCAGTAAAGAAAGGGCATAGGGTTACATTTTTTGCGAGTACGTTTAAGCACAATACCAAGAATCAACGTTTTGAAAAAACAACAAGCGTACAGATAAATGATCAGTATGAACTTGTATTTGTTAAATCAAGTGCTTATCAAAAAAACATTTCAGCAAAAAGACTGCTGTCTCATTACCGGTACGCTAAAAATATTTTGCCGGAGATGAACAAGAGGGGAAAGCCGGATGTGATTTTAATGGCTTTTCCCCCGGTTTCGTTAGCTTATGAAGTAAGCAAGTGGGCAAAAGATAAGAGTATTCCGGTTGTGATGGATATTATTGATCCCTGGCCGGATCTGTTTAAAAATGCTTTGCCCAGCGTTTTGAAACCTGCCAGTGATGTATTGTTGTATCCGCTAAGTTATAAGCTTAAAAAAACGCTGAGCAATGTAACGGCAGTTACGGCTATTTCAGAACAATACCTGGCGTGGGCAAAAACGTATTTTCCGCAACTGGCAAATATGCACTGCTATTATCCCGCTGTTGATCTGCAAGCAACACAAGAACAAATACGGATATACAAGGATAAAGTAAACAGAAACGAAAAAGCGTTAACTGTTATCTATGCGGGAAGCCTGGCAAGTTCGTATGACATACCGGGTATTTTGGATGCGGCAAAGATACTTTCTTCAAAGTATGATAACATTTATTTTAAAATCGCTGGCGCTGGCCCGCAGCAAACGCTTATAGAGGAATACATGAGCAACCATTCCAATCTTGCGTATTTGGGAAGGTTATCTAAACATGAGCTGATGCGGGAATATTATTTGTCCGATCTTGGATTGACACAGCATGTAAAAGGCGCAACGCAGTCGGTTACATACAAGTTGTTTGATCTGTTGGCATCTGGATTGCCGGTTTTAAATTCACTTGAAAGTGAAATGAATGATATTATCGTCAAAAACAAAGTAGGACTTTTTAATGAACCCGGCAATGCTGCGCAATTAGCGGAGAACATTGAAAGATTTTACTTAGACCGTGAATTGTTGCAGAAGCTCAAAAACAATGCATTAGATGTTGTAGCCCGCTTGGGCGACACGAAGATGGTTTATAAAAATTTTGTAGAGATGTTGGAGAGATATGCAACAGCATCAGAAAATATAGTAGCGGAAGCATGAAGCAATTTCTTTTAAATAATTTAAAAAATGTTTTCGGTTGGAAGGCCAAACGTAAAATAGTGGTCATTTCAGTAGATGATTACGGAAACGTCAGGCTGGCATCTAAAAATGCAAAACAGGCGTTGGACAAAGCAGGGTTAAAAGTGCTATCACGTTTTGATGCGTATGATACCCTTGAAACGAAGGGGGATTTGGAAATGCTTTACGAAGCACTGACCAGTGTGAGAGATAGGAACAATAAGCCTGCGGTGTTCACACCTTTTGCACTTTCGTGTAACATCAATTTCGAGAAAATGAGAGAGGAGGGCTATACGCGGTACATACCGGAATTGCTGACAGATACGTACAACAGACTGAGTCTTTCCGATGGTAATAGTTATGAAGGCGCGTGGAAACTATGGAAGGAAGGAATCAAAGAAGGAATAATGGCTCCGCAATTTCACGGACGCGAACACCTCAACCTGAAAGTATTTGAAGAGAAATTAAAATTAAAGGACAAGGAATTGATGGCGTGCCTTGAGCATAACTCCTATACGAGCATTTCCAATTCGGGTTATAAAACCATTTCCTATACGGCTGCTTTTGAATTTGATGAATTCAATGAGAATGAAAGATTCGGGCAAATAATCGAGAACGGTTTGGATGCTTTTGAAAAAGTATATGGATACAAATCAACCCATTTTAATTCCCCGGGAGGAAGAGAACATCCGGTTATCCATAAGTATCTCAGAGAGAAAGGAATTAAATACATTGATACACCCTGGATAAAGAAAGAGCATCTCGGCAAAGGCAAGTACAAAACGATTATTAATTACACGGGGAAAAAGAACCATCTTAATCAAATCTATCTGGTAAGAAATGTAGTGTTTGAACCTACACACAACAGAGGTATTAATTGGGTTAATTACACCTTGCAACAGGTAGAAGCAGCTTTTCTTTGGAACAGGCCTGCTATCATCAGTTCGCACAGGGTGAACTTCTGCGGCCACATTGACCCTAAAAACCGGGAAGCCGGGATTTCTGCACTTAAAACCTTGCTAAAAAAAATTGTTCAAAAATGGCCAGAGGTGGAGTTTATGGCCGCTAATGAATTGGGTGAGTTAATGGCATCCGGAAAATGATAAGCCTGACATGAGTGCAAATGGATTTATAAGAAAAAAAATATTCTGGTTAATTGATGGCTTAAAAGGCCAACCTGTCAGACGGCATATAAACGACATTAAAATTTTGATGAATGGGAAAGATGAAGGCTATGTCGAACAAAAAATACAAGAACGCCTTGAGAGAATCCTCTATCACGCACACACCACTACTAAATTCTATAGTGGATTTGACGTGTTGAAAGGAATACAGTCATTTCCTGTCATTAATAAAAACCTGATCCGAGAAAATACGGATGCGTTTCTTTCAAGTAAATACAATGAATCTTCCCGCATACCGGCCATTACAAGTGGCTCTACAGGTACACCTTTTAAAACATATCAGAACAAAGACAAGAAAAACAGGAATACGGCCGATACCTTATTTTTTGCTTCCCTTGCAGGGTATGATTTGGGTACTAAGTTGCTATACTTTAAGATATGGAGCGATTACAATCGTAAGTCGTCCTTCTTGCAAAGCATTCAAAATATTGTACCTGTTGATGTGTTGAACCTGAAAGAGAACGCACCCCGTGTTTTTGAATTGCTCAATAAACAAAAGCGCCCGGTTAGTTTTTTGGGTTATGTATCTGCTTTTGAAACGTTGTGCAAGGAACTGGAAAAGAATAGCGTTCTCCGACCATCATTAAAAGTGAAGTCGATCATAACCATGTCCGAAGGCCTGAACGAATACACACAAAAGAAAGGCGAAGAGTTTTTTAGATGCCCCGTGTTGTCACGGTATTCGAACATAGAAAACGGCATCATCGCCCAGCAAACATTTGCCAACCGGCAGGATTTTACCATAAACCGTGCGAGTTATTTTGTGGAGATTATGGCGCTCGACAAGGATGAGGTTTTACCTTTAGGAGAATCGGGCAGGATTATAGTAACCGATTTTTACAATGAAGCCATGCCGCTTATCCGGTACGACACTGGCGATATAGGCGTAATGGAACAGCGCGACATAGATGGGGTGAAACAATTGGTGTTATCTAGGTTAGAAGGAAGAAAACTGGACCAGATTTACAATACGAAGGGTGACCTTATTTCTTCGTACATCGTTTATAAAAACATGTGGAACTATACGGAGATAGAGCAGTACCAGTTGATCCAAAAAGAGAAGAAAGAATATGTGATGAAGATTTGTATTCCGGATAAGTTTATACGAGAAGAACAGTTGATAAGAGAATTTATGAGCTATTTAGGTATGGATGCGAATTTCAAAATTGAGTATGTCAATGAAATACCACTGTTGAGTTCCGGAAAACGAAAAAAAGTGATTAATGAAATGAGCATTGTTACAAAGTGATGTATAGATTATACCTCAAACGCCCCATAGACCTCCTTACTGCTATCATCGTATTAATCCTCACCTCACCATTTTTCTCCCTTACCTTGTTCATTCTTTTTATTCAAAACAATGGCAACCCTTTTTTCTTCCAGGAGCGCCCAGGTAAGAATCAACAGCCTTTTCAGATCATCAAGTTTAAAACTATGAACGACCGGTGTGATACGAATGGAATTTTATTACCGGATATAGAACGGCTGACTTTCTTTGGTAAATGGGTACGGAAATTATCATTGGATGAATTGCCTCAACTAATTAATGTGCTGAAAGGCGATATGAGCCTGATTGGCCCACGCCCCCTATTATTCAAGTACATACCCCTGTATTCACCTGTCCAAAACCGCAGGCACGAGGTAAGACCGGGTATTACAGGTTGGGCACAAGTGAATGGCAGGAACTCTATTAGCTGGACAAGGCGTTTTGAACTGGATGTTTATTATGTGGATAACATTAGTTTTGCGCTCGACTTTAAAATATTCTGGCTGACCATTTTGAAGATTATCAAAAGAGAGGGAATTAATCAGTCGGATGCCCGCCCGATGCAGCCTTTTAATGGAAGTAATTAAACTTTGTAAATGAGAATACTCATCACTGGCGTAGGGGGCCCAACCCCGCGCAGTTTTGCTGTCAGCTTAAAAAAATACAGTTCGTACAAGCCGTATGAACTTTTCGGAACGGATGTAAATCCGTTATCTATTGGGCTATACCAACCCGAATTGTTCGATAAGAGTTTTATCATACCTTCTGCTAAAACCCCCGGTGATTATTGGCAGGCTATTGAAAAAATAATCAGCGACAATCAAATCGACCTGGCTGTTATCCTACCCGAGTTGGAGGTGATGGCATGGAGCGAACGCAAGCTACATGGCGAGTTGCCGTGCAAAGCAATGATACCTGATTTGTCAATTGCCAAACTGTTAGTGGACAAAGCGCAAATGACAACAGAGTTGAGCGGGTTGGGATTGGTACCACCTTCTGTAGAGTTTTCGAGAAAGGACAAAGATTTGTCCCGCGTATTTGATGTGCTGGGAAATGTTTTCTGGGTGCGCAGCACCACAGGTACAAGTGGATTGGGCTCTTTGAAAGTGGATAGCCCGGAAGCGCTTAAAAACTGGATACAGATTAATCCTGGTGTTGAGCAGTTTATTGCCAGTAAATTTTTATCGGGCAGAAACCTTGCTTGTAAGCTACTTTATTATGAAGGTAAATTAATGCGCACAGCCTGTGGTGAACGTGTCAACTACATTATGTCAAAAGTTGCGCCATCGGGTATTACCGGGAATACTTCATTTGGCCGTTTGCTGAACGAACCGGCATTGGTTGAAACTGCAAAAAAAGCAATGGATAAAATGTTTGAAGTATCGGGTGCAGCAAAACATGGTTTTTTTACAGCAGATTTCAAGGAAGATGAGAATGAAAAGCCATTCATCACGGAAATAAACATTCGGCATGTTGCCTTTACACAATGTTTTGCAGCAGGCGGGGCTAATTTTGCAGAAGACACCATTCGTTTGCTGGATGGTGATGCCACATTCGACCGTAACTATAAGATGTACGAGTTTGAGAAAGATTTGATTTTTTTACGAGATGTCGATTCTCTGCCTGTTTTGATGAAGGAAGGCGAATTGTTATCTTAATGTTCTAATCGGGAATTTTGAAACCTAACATTGCCATATACGGTGCGGGCGGCTTCGGCAAAGAAGTGAGGGGTATGCCCGAAACTGACTCACGGTTTTCCTTTGCCGGTTTTTTTGACAATGATGCTCCGGAATGTGAAACAGAGTCATTTTAAGTTTTTGTGCCCGTAACCATAAAAAACAGGTATAAATTTACTATTTTTACGGTTATAACCATAAAAAATGATCTCAAGACCTGCTTACACACAGCAACTACGGCTATTTATTGATAAGCCCCAGGTAAAGATTTTGACGGGCATCAGGAGGAGTGGGAAATCAACCGTTTTAAGGTTACTCAGGGAAGAACTGTTGTCGGGCGGAGTGAAACAGGAGCAGGTAGTGTTGATCAATTTGGAAAGCTTTATCCATTCTGAACTCAATACAGTCCCTAGGCTTTATGAATACGTCAGCAGCCAGATTCAGAAAGGCAAAAAATATTATTTGTTGTTAGATGAAATTCAGGAAGTAGATGCGTGGGAGAAAGCGGTAAACGCGTTCCTGGTTGATTTCGATGTAGATATTTACCTCACAGGATCGAACTCACATTTATTATCTTCCGAATTGGCTACCTATCTGGCAGGACGATATGTGGAGATTCCTGTTTATACACTTTCGTTTACTGAGTTTCTGGAGTTTAGAAAACATTACTTTCCGGGCGAATTCCAAAGTAGCAAAGATGCTTTTTTACGCTATTTAAGATCAGGCGGATTCCCCGTTATTCACACGGCCAATTACTATGATGACGCAGCCTATAAAGTGGTGTATGATATTTACTCGTCTGTTATTTTACGTGATACAGTGCAGCGCTACAAAATCCGTGACGTTGAACTGTTGGAGCGGGTTGTAAAATATGCGTTTGATAATATCGGCAACACCTTTTCAGGGAAAAATGTAGCCGATTACTTCAAAAGCCAACAACGAAAGATAGATGTCAATACCGTTTACAATTACCTGAATGCACTAGAGGGGGCTTTTATACTGTACCGTGTGCCCCGTTACGATATGAAAGGAAGAGAAGTGCTTAAAACTCAGGAGAAATTTTATATAAGCGATGTTTCGCTGCTCTATGCCACAATGGGTTTCCGCGACAGGATGATAGCCGGAATTTTAGAAAACATTGTTTTCCTGGAATTGAAACGGAGAGGCTACAAGGTATATGTGGGAAAATCAGACAACAAAGAGATAGACTTCATAGCTGAAAAGCAAAATGAAAAGATTTATGTGCAGGTGGCGTATAAGTTAGATAGCGAACAAACGGTAGAACGCGAATTCTCAACCTTGGTATCGGTTGCCGACCAGCATCCGAAGTTTGTGGTAACGTTAGACGATCTTTGGCAAGACTCCATAGAAGGCGTAAGGCATATACATATTGTGGATTTTTTACAGAAGGAAGTGTTTCATAACTAAAAGACCATTGATCTTGTATTTTAACTATCAACCTTGAAATCAACCATTGCCATATACGGTGCGGGCGGCTTCGGCAAAGAAGTGAGGGGTATGCTCGAAACAGACCCACGTTTTTCTTTTGCAGGTTTTTTTGACGACTATCTTGAACAGGTAGATAGAGTAAATGAAGATATGTATGACGATGTATTGTTTGCTATTGCCGACCCAGGCATCCGGGCGAGATTAGTTGAAGAATGGACAGGCAAATCGGTTTCGTTTAATGCACTGATAAGTCCTGATGTAAAACTTCACGCTTCTGTATATGTGGGCAAGGGTTCAATCATTTGCCCCGGTGTAAAGGCTACTGTGGATATTTCAATAGGAGAATTTGTTATCGTAAACCTGAATACTACTATTGGCCATGATGTACGCCTTGGAGATTTCTGTTCGCTCATGCCTTCGGTCAATATTTCGGGCAGTGTTACTGTTGGTAGTGGCACGTTCATTGGCACGGGTGCAACCATTCTTCAGGGTCTCACCATTGGCGACAATGTAATAATAGGGGCAGGTACAGTTGTAACAAAGAATATCCCGGCAAACTGTACGGTAGTGGGCGTACCAGGGAGAGTTGTAAAAAAGAATCAATTGTAATGAGCAATACAGTACACCAACTTTTTACTGATAACAAACCATCGATTTTATTCTTGGTAAAATTCGTTGTTCTCTATTTTATATTAAACACCCTGTACGGACTTTACATTGAGTGGTACAGCCCCCAGGCCGACCCGCTCACATGGTTTGTTTCTAATAATACACGCTGGTTATTATCCATTTTTCATGACCAGATAACGATTAGCTCGTCCGGGCTTATTGAAAAAATAGCCATTCAACGCCAGGGCATTACGGTTATTAACATGTTTGAAGGCTGCAACAGCATTAATGTAATGATTGTTTTCGTGGTGTTTATCGTTGCCTTTTCAAACCAGTGGTATCGGTCGTGGAAATTTATCTTGTTTGGCCTGGTTGCTATTTATGTTGTGAACCTTGCACGCGTGGCTGGGTTGTTTTGGGTGTCGTACTATTTTCCGGGTTCGTTTTACTTGTTTCATAAATACCTCTTCACAGGGCTGATTTATATAGGTGTGTTCATACTATGGTATTATTGGATAAAAAAAATCCGAAAGCATGAACCGGGAAATAGAGCAGCTTAAACAATCACCCAAAAGAATTACCTTTTTAGTATTGGGTGTTGCCGGTCTGGCATTCGTTTACCTGTTTCAACGTACTGATGCACTTGGTTGGCTATGCCAATGTCATGCCGGTGCAAATGTGCATTTTATCTTTAATAGATCCCTGCGCCTTGTATTGAACGACTTGCTCATGTTAGGCATCATTCATGTATGGTTTCAAAATGCTTCCGTTACTAAACTCGCGTTTTGGGTGCAACTTGTTGATATGTTTTTATTGTTGCCCCTGTATTTGATTTTAAAACTTTCGCTGGAAGGCGACAGCGAAATTTCATCGCCTTTGTTATCGCAACTGCATAGGCTCATCGTTAACCCCACACTCATGATATTGATTATACCTGCTGTATATTTCCAGCGTTTTACCAAACAGCCCGAATGAAGCCGCGCGTTTTCCTTTCGCCTCCACACATGGGTGGAGAAGAAATTAAATTTGTGCAGGAAGCCTTTAATACTAACTGGATTTCCCCGGCTGGTCCGCACATTAATGCTTTTGAAAATGAGCTTGCACAGTACCTTGGAGAAGCAGTTGCCGTAGCAGCCTTATCTTCCGGCACGGCAGCCATTCACCTGGCGCTCATAATTTTGGGTGTGAAGTATGGTGATGAAGTGCTATGCTCGACATTCACCTTTGCGGGCTCATGTAACCCTATAGTGTACCAGGGCGCTACCCCGGTGTTCATCGATTCGGAACAAGAAACCTGGAATATGGACCCGCTATTGCTGGAAAAGGCTATTGAAGACCGGTTAAGGCAGGGTAAAAAGCCAAAAGCCATAATTGTAGTGCACCTGTATGGTATGCCGGCCCGGATGGACGAAATTATGGCCGTAGCACGCAAGCACGATATTCCGGTTATTGAAGATGCTGCCGAGGCGTTGGGTTCAACTTACAAGGGAGTAAAATGTGGCACTATTGGCGATTTTGGGATTCTTTCCTTTAATGGGAATAAGATAATCACCACTTCAGGTGGAGGAGCATTGGTATCAAAAAAGCATGATTGGGTTGAAAAAGCGCGGTTTCTGGCTACCCAGGCACGTGATGCTGTCCCTCACTACGAACATTCGCATATCGGTTATAACTACCGCCTTAGTAATGTGTGCGCGGGTATTGGGCGCGGACAATTAAAGGTGTTGGATGCGCGGGTACGACAACGCAGAGCTGTTTATGATCTCTATAAAATGCAACTTGGCAGCCTGCCGGGTATTGCTTTTTTACCCGAACCGGACGGGTATTTTAGCAACCGTTGGTTAACCTGTATTTTACTAAATAATACTGATAAACAGGTAGTTACAAGTGATACTGTACGTCTGACTTTGGAAAAAAAGAACATAGAAAGCCGCCCATTGTGGAAGCCCATGCACCTACAGCCGTTGTACAGGCAAGCCCCGGTGTATGGCGGAGCCGTTTCGGCTGCCTTGTTTGAGAAGGGGTTATGCCTGCCTTCGGGAAGCAATTTAACAGAGGAGCAACAGCAGGAAATCATATCTCTGGTGGAAGATAAGATTACAGGTTACAATTAGTAGGTAATGTTGCATTTAGTATATTTATTGTCATAAAATCTACGATTTTGATTATTTTTGCAAGTTATTATTTGAAGAGAAGTACCATGATTAGATTGTTGCTTGTTGCTATTTGTTTGACCTCTTTCACGCTGGTATCGCAGGCTCAGGCTATTCAGTCGAATGGAACAGGCGGGGGAAACTGGAGCGATCCTGATACCTGGCAGGGAGGAATTGTCCCTGATTTTAATAATGGAACAATCACCATCCTTACAGATGATTATGTAAATGTTGATGGAGACTACACCATAGATCAAGCAACTGTTCAAAATGGAGCTACTTTGTATGTTGACCCAGGTGCGGTTTTAACGATCAATAACGGGGCAAGTACAGATATCATTGTTATCGGTCAATTGTATGTTGAAGGTGAGTTGATATTAACTCATGGCTCCACACACGCGGGTATGACACCTGCCAATACATTTTTTCTCGAGGGTTCAATTTACAGGCACCGGTTTACAACGGCACAGGGTGTTATTCCTTTGGCAAATTGGGATCCTGATTCGCAGGTTATCATAGAAGGTTACACAAGTTTTTCAGCCGGGAGCGAGGCAGGAAACTGGGATCAGGATTTTGGAAATTTTACATGGAATTGCTTAAATCAAACCTCAACAGTACAATTGAACGGTTTTCTGACTTCAATAGCCGGAAATTTTGAGGTGAATACGGGTACAGGCATCCTCCAGCTTTCAACAACCCAAAGCCCAACCATTGAAATTGGAGGTGACTTGATCGTTACAAGCACTTCAAGACTACGATTTTCCACTACTGGAGCTAACACCGTAGTGAACATTGCTGGTAATTTTGAAAACTATGCTACAAGCGCTGCTACAGGAGGTTCCCGATTCACAACAACAGGTAATTGTACAGTGAATGTTGCTGGCGATTTTATTATGGACGCTCCGGGTGGTCAGCTACAGTTAACCTCTGCCGCAGGTGGTACAGGTACATTGAATGTGGGTGGTGATTTTAATTTGATAGATGGGGCTCTTGTTAAAACAGGCAATGCCACTGCACAAGGGTATATTGTATTTGAAGGCACAGACATTGTACATACGTTTAATAATACCGGATCCATTGCCGGATCAGCTATACATTATGTTATACCTGAGTCAAATACATTAATCGTGTTGGGAGAATCCACGCTGAGTGCAAGTGGCAGTAGTTCGATTACAGTTGATGGTACATTGGTCGTCCAATCAGAAAACCCTACTGGTGCAATTGTAAATGGAACAGGAAATGGCATAGGGAATGTTCGTGTTACGAATGCCAACCGGTTTTATAATCCAGGCTCGGTGATCATTTATGCCGGCTCGGGTCCACAATTTATGGGCAATGGCCAGCCAACTGCCGCTGATGTGACCACAATAATCAATAACCCTGATGGGGTAACACAAGCTGTCACAACACTTGTTTTGAATGGTAACCTGACACTCGAAAATGGCAACCTTACCATACCTAACAACAACCTTACCGTTAACGGAACTACTGAAATTCAGTTAGGGAATATTTTGTTCTCTACAGTTAGTACAGCCAGAACACTCACCTTGAATGGCGAGGTTGTATTAGGTGATGAGATTGTGGTAACCAGTGGTACGTCTAATGCCAACGTTATTTTAGGCGGAGATATTTCGGGAGGAAGTACAATCAGTTTTTCAGGAGCCAACAGTAATCTGACGATTAATGGTTCAGGCGATTTGGATTTTCCAATCCCCGGGCCAACCACACTTGAAACTCTGACTATTAACCGTGGCGATGATGGTATTGTTGTGTTTAACGAAGACCTGACTGTTACGGCTACGGCTAGTGTTACTGTTAATGCTGGGGCTATCCGGATGAATGGCACCTTAAATACTGGTCGTCTTAATCTGGCTACCGGAACCACCTTATATTTTGAAGGCCAAACATTAGAGTTAAGAAACCAGTTCAATAACACGCTATCAGGCGGAGTTCTTTCTGCTGATGCAGGTTCTGTATTAAATGTAATAAACACCGGTACTTTGGGCACGCTGGCATTTTCACCTACAGGAAATACACTTGGAACGTTCTTTATCAACAGGCCAACTGGCGGAACGCTGGTTACACTCAACAGCCCGTTAACTGTAGAGAATGAATTTACCCTTAGAGATGGCAATTTTTTGAATACTTCCGGCTTATCATTTGGCAATGATGCCGTTGTAACGCGGTATAATACGGCAAATTTTGCTGCCGGGAGTGTTGCGCCAACCGGTGGGTCTTATCATTTGTTTTATGAAGAAGGTGGAGCAACGCCTGCAAACATGACTACGGGCGTTGAAACCTTGGGGTTGCTTGCTAATTTCACCAGTAACTATCCCAGAACAGTAACAATAGCTGCAGGAAGTTCTGTTAATATTACGGAATCACTCAATGTAAACAGTGGTACAGTAACAGTAGGTGCAGGCGGTTCAGTTGATATTGCGGAATCGCTCACGGTGATTGGTACGTTTAATTGCGGGACTAATAATGCAATATCTGCCAATACCCTTGAAATTGATGATGCAGGTATTTTTAACACACAAACGTCAACTGTTACTCTTATCGGTGATATGATTAACAATGGTACTTTCAACCGGAATACAGGAACATTTGTATTTGCGGGTAATTCAACCATTGGAGGAGCAAACAATCCATTGTTCAGGAATATCGTTATTGACGGAGTGCTAACACCACCTGCTGATACACTTAATGTGTATGGTAATTTCACAAACAATGGTATATTCAATAATAGTGGCACCGGTACTGTTGCCTTCCGTACAGTAACAAACCTTCCCCAGGTTGTCAGCGGTTCATCTGTAACTAATTTTCATAACATTTTTGTAGGTAACACTACCGGAGCGCCTGATGTAATTGTTGAGAGCAACCAGAATATGACAGGTGTGCTTACGTTAGCTTCAAGTGCTACTTTTGATGCAGATGGTGCGGCTGATAACAGGACATTTACATTAATTTCTTCCAGCGATGACCCTACGCAAGATGCGGCTATTGCTCCGTTCCCGAATGCAGCAGCCCAGGTACAGGGTAGCGTAACCGTTCAGCGTTTTATGTCTTTGGAGGGACCGAACGACCGTATCTACAGGTACATATCCAGCCCGGTTCAAAATGCAACGGTAGCGGATATTCAGAACGAGATACCTGTTTCCGGTACTTTTACAGGTGCAAGTGTTTGTTCTGGCTGCACATCAAATCCTTCAATGTTTAGATATGATGAAACCCTCATAACCGGAGGTATTGACGATGGATACGTGGCTTTTCCGGTTTCATCAAATGCAGAGCAACTCGCTACAGGCAGAGGATATACAACTTTTATACGCGGTAATATTGAGCCGTTCCTTTCAGTTGGCTCTGCCCTATGGGATGTTCGTGGGCCTGTAAATAGAGGTAGTATTAACTATGGTGTTACCTTTACATCAAGCGGTGTTCCAGCCAATGATGGATGGAACCTGGTGGGTAATCCATACCCTTCCACTATCGATTGGGATGCTCCAACCGGCTGGACAAGAGCTAATGTTAGCGGTACTATTTATATGCTTGATAATGTTACTGGTCAATATGCCACCTATACATCTGGAACTGGCGGTACTAATGGAGGCTCACGGTACATAGCTATGGGGCAAGGATTTTGGATACAAACCACTGGAGCATCCCCGAACATGGCTTCCAATGAACCAGTAAAGGCTGCAGGAACACAAACTACTTTTTTCAGAGAGCGTTCGGAGTACAATATTCTCAAATTCGCATTATCTAACGGTACCCTTCGTGATGAGGCTATTATACACTTTCGTGATGATGCCACTGATGGTTTTGACGCCCATTCTGATGCCTGGAAATTGTCAAATGCCACCATTAATCTGTCAAGTGTAGTAGAAGGAGTAGGGAAATTAGCTGTCAATTCTATGGGCGATTTTAACTGTGCAAAAATTATAAAACTTGATGTTTCAGGAGTTACCCCAGGTAATTACGAATTTGACTTTACCTCAGTTGAAACATTTGAGTCTTATATTGGCCTTGCATTGATTGATAATTTCGCGGGTGAGGAAATAGATTTGAGGAATCAATCCTCGTATGCTTTTCAGGTTACTTCTGATGCTTTGAGTTATGGTGATGAACGTTTCGCTATACGCTTCAGTGGTGCTGAAGTGAGAAACGATTTTGTTCTGGAAGCCAATAATGAACTTTGCAGCGATACTGACCTGAAAGTGACTATTACTGGCTCTCAACCTGATGTTACGTATCAGGTATTTAAAGGTTCAGTAGGAATCTCGTCTGGAGTAATGGGGAACGGTGAAACCATAGAGGTAATTGTTCCGTCTTCTGCGTTGGTACCAGGCGCTTCCAATCTTACTCTAAAGGGATCATTACCGGGTTGCACCGTTCAGCAAACCATGCTTGTTACTATGGTTGAAACAATTGAGGTTGTGGACGCTTCAGGCGCTGAGCGCTGCCTTACAGGCGGGGTTGAATTATCTGTTGCAAATACCGTTGGTAAAGTTTTGTGGTATGATGCAGAGGATGTTTTAACACCAATTGCTGAAGGTGCGGTATTTCAAACACCGGAGTTGACTGCCTCTAAATCGTATTATGCAGCAGTTTCTAATAGTTTAGGATGTGAAGGAGAAAGAGTGCCGGTGCAGGCAATTATCCATCAGTATGAACCGGCATCAATTCATCAGGAAGGAAATACACTTGTTTCAAATTATGAAACAGGTAACCAATGGTTGTTAAATGGCATTGAAATTCCAGGGGCAACCAGTCAGTATTATGATGCCGAGGATTCTGGTTTATATACCCTTGTAGTATCCACTATTGGCGGATGTGTGACTGATTCAAATGTTCAGTTTGTGTTTACCAGTACTGAGAATCTTGCAGACAAAACCATCAGAGTGTATCCTAACCCTACAAGGGGTAGATTACTTATTGAAGTAGACACACCTCAACAGGCCGTTATTAAAGCAGTTGATGTTACCGGCAGGGAGCATGTTAAGGTAGTGTTGGAAGGATCAGGACCTGTTAAATCAGGTGAGGTAGACTTAACCAATAGTTCAGACGGAATTTATATCTTGCATATACAAAAAGGTGATTTGGTTCATCAAGTAAAAATCATTAAGACCACCAAATGAAGACCCGAGCTTTAATCGCATTTGCTTTTTTAGTGCTGACCTCGACTATAACCTGGGCTCAGCCAGGTAACCCATGTCCTGGCGGACCCCCTTGTGACCCCGATGTTCCCATTACTGGGATAGAATGGCTCATTGCTGCCGGTGGCGCCTTAGGGCTTAAGCGTTTTCTGAATAGCCGTAAGAAAAAATAACCTTGCTTCCCCGTTTCCTCAGTCGCCTTACCATTTTACCCAGGTGGGTAATTATAATCATCGACTTGTTAGTAATCCTGGTAGCCACAGCATTAGGCTTTCTGTTACGATTTAATTTTGACCTGCCGGATATTTTAAGATTTAAACCGGTAAATGGTTTTATCCTCACCATAATTTCAGGGCTTGCTACCACTATTGTAACTAAAAGTTATGCAGGTATTGTTCGCTACACGGGTATTGAGGATGGTGTCCGGATTATGTACGCAACAATTCTTAGCTTAGTCTTGAGTGTGCTGGTAAACTTGTTGTATTACTATAACACAGGTCATAACCTTATTCCATATTCCGTTTTATTTATCACCTTCTTTACATCGTACTTGTTGTTGTTTTATTACCGGCTTCTGGTTAAAACCATTTTTGCATACTATAAGGGAGAAACTACTAAACGTGCGAACGTGGCAATTTTCGGAGCGGGCTCGTTGGGTATGATTACCCGCAGTGTGCTGGAAACGGACACCGACAGCCAATTTAAAGTAGTTGCCTTTTTTGAAGATGACCCGAATAAAACCGGTAAGGTAATTAATGGTGTAAAAATATTTCCGTGGTCTGATTTCGATATGGTGGTTGAGCGGAACCGCATAAAGGAATTGATAATCGCTGTAAAGGATATAAAGCTTGACCGCAAAAACGAAATTGTTGAAGAATGCCTGTCCCGGCATCTGAAAACCCGCATTGTTCCCCCAGCCGAAAAGTGGGTGAAAGGTGAATTCAGGATACAACAACTCAAAGAAGTAAATATCGATGACTTGTTAGGACGTGATGTTATACGCCTGGAGGAAGATTCCTTATTCAGAACGCTGGCCAATAAGCGTGTTTTAGTTACCGGGGCTGCCGGTTCCATTGGTAGTGAACTGGCACGGCAAGCGGTTTTGTACCACCCACAGGTGGTTATTCTTATCGATCAGGCAGAATCGCCCTTGTATGCATTGGAACGTGAGCTACGGGAATTAATGCCCGATGTAAAACTGGAAGTATATGTAGCTGATATTACCAATGAGGAGCGTATTGCACAACTTTTTAAAGCAAGTCAGGCTCATCTTGTTTTTCATGCCGCAGCCTATAAGCATGTGCCTATGATGGAGAGTAATCCTGCTGAGGCTATATTTACCAACATAATCGGCACAAAAATTTTGGCTGATCTGGCCGTTGAGTGCGGTATTGAAAAGTTTGTAATGATATCAACGGATAAAGCCGTGAATCCAACAAGTGTGATGGGGTGCTCAAAGCGGATAGCGGAAATATATGTACAGTCGCTTTTTCAACATCTTGAAAGCAAAGGGGGGCACAATACGCAGTTTATAACCACACGCTTTGGAAATGTATTAGGCTCCAACGGCTCGGTTATCCCAACATTCCGCCAACAAATCTCTTCTGGTGGGCCAGTAACAGTTACTCACCCGGATGTGACCCGGTACTTTATGACTATTCCGGAGGCGTGTCGCCTTGTACTGGAGGCTGGTGCGATGGGAACAGGCGGGGAGATTTTTATTTTTGATATGGGCAAGCCTGTCAGAATTATTGACTTAGCGAAGAAAATGATACGGCTTTCAGGGTTGGAACCGAGTAAAGATATTGATATTGTATTTACCGGTTTGAGGGAAGGAGAGAAGCTTTACGAAGAACTATTGAATCAACAGGAAAATACACTCCCTACGCACCACGAAAAAATCCTTATCGCAAAAGTAAGCGAGCATGATTACAGCTACATAAACTCAATGATTTCTTTATTCATCGACTTGTTGCACGACAAGAATGAACTTAAGATGGTTGCTTTAATGAAAGAAATAGTCCCTGATTTCAGGAGCAATTATTCCAGATTTGAAATATTAGATAAGATGGATTGAGAAACCTTAACGCCTTCTCTTGTAGTTGGCGTTTCGTTTCGACCTGTAAAGCTTGTTATTGGAGTTCCAGAAAACATCATCCGGGAAATAGTATTCAAGCTTAATATTCAAAAACATATATCCATCGTTCCTGTCAGGGTTACCCCGTATAGCACCAGTAGGCCTTCCCGGTAAACCAAGTTCCGGTTTTCTGTCAGCAAGTGCAGCTGCTATAGGATCCGTAAAGGATGCCTGATCTTTATATACAGTACTTACATCGTCTAAGTAATCCGTAAATGTGATGCGATGCCCGGATTCAATAGCTAAGTTAAGGAATGGATTTAGCATGAACCGCACACCCAGGCCGTACGGAATAACAAAATGAAATTTACCATACTCAATACCCTCCGTTTGGAGTGGTTGAAGTTCATATTTCTGACCATTTAATTCAGCCTTTGGATTTGAGTACAACACGCCAACTCCTGCAAAGCCATAAAAATTGACTTTAGAACGCTGGTAAAAACGTGTTCCAATTGGGAATAAACTTACCGAGCCGGTAGCATTCAATTCCCAGTTGTTGGCTGTAAAGGAGAGGTTTCTCATACGTCTGCCATCATCATCTGCTTTGGCATCGTCTCCTTGAAGTTGAAACCAGGTAAGTTCTGAACGCACACTAACCCTGTTCGTTAAAAAGTATTGCATTCCTAAGTTTATTGAGGGTTTTGAATTCAAATAATCCCCAGGATTGGCCAGTTCACCAAAATAAGAGGAAGTTCCCAGCCCCACGGACCCAATAATTGAACGCTCCCTTCTTATTGCGTAAAAACTTTGTGCATCAACCCATTCGGGTAAAAAAATCAGCACAACCAACAGCAGACGTAATAATCTCATAACAAGCGTATTATAATCCCACTAAGGTAGGGAATTTTAGTCTTTTTTTAAAATCAATCTCAGGCCAGCACTTCTTTCACTTTGGCAGCGGCATCTTTCAGCAAAATGGCCGAAAATACCTTTAATCCCGACTGCTCAATAATTTTTGCTCCCTCTTCAGCATTTGTGCCCTGTAAACGTACAATAATGGGTACGTTGATGTTGCCAATCTTCTTATAGGCTTCCACCACACCGTTTGCCACCCTGTCACAGCGCACAATACCGCCAAAAATATTAATCAAAATGGCCTTTACATTCGGGTCTTTCAGAATAATGCGGAACCCGGCTTCAACGGTTTCGGCATTGGCGCCCCCGCCCACATCTAAGAAGTTGGCCGGTTCACCCCCCGAAAGCTTGATAATATCCATAGTGGCCATTGCCAGCCCGGCACCGTTTACCATGCAGCCCACGTTTCCATCTAATTTAACGTAATTCAGCCCGGCTTTACCAGCCTCTACTTCCAATGGGTCTTCTTCTGTCAGATCACGCAATTCGGCCAGGTCTTTATGGCGGTACAGGGCGTTATCGTCTAAGTTTACCTTGGAGTCAACAGCCAGTATTTTATTATCGGATGTTTTAAGCAGGGGATTGATTTCAAACATGGAGGCATCTAAGCCAATATAGGCGTTGTAAAGCGATTGAATGAACTTAACGCCTTCCTTAAAGGCGTTGCCTTCCCAACCCATCGCAAAGGCAATTTTCCTGGCCTGAAAGCCCTGAAGGCCAAGCATGGGGTTTATCCATTCCTTGATGATCTTTTCCGGGTGTGTTTCGGCCACTTCTTCAATGTTCATACCGCCTTCGGTAGAGGCCATAATAACAGGAACGCCCGTTGAGCGATCAAGCAGGATGCTCATGTAGTATTCTTTCGGCTCGTGCTCGCCAGGGTAGTACACATCCTCGGCAATCAATACTTTATTTACCACTTTGCCATCGGGGCCGGTTTGGTGTGTTACCAGGGTTCCGCCCAAAATGCCTTTTACTTTTTCAGGCACTTCCGCCAGGCTTTTTGCCAATACAACGCCATTCGAGCCGGTTTCCTTAACAACACCTTTTCCTCGTCCACCGGCATGTATCTGCGATTTTACCACGAACCACTTGGTGCCGGTTTCAGCCTGTAATTCCTTGGCCGCCTGAAGGGCAGCATCGGGGCTGTCGGCAACGAGGCCACGCTGTACGGTTACACCATATTTTTTGAGTATTTCCTTGCCCTGGTATTCGTGTATATTCATGAATTTTTATTTTGATGCTAAACTACTTTATTTAACCTTTCAATTCAAAGAAATCTGTGTGAATACGCCCTTAGTAAAAGCAATTGATATTCGTAAAGCTTATGGAGCACTGCCGGTGCTGAAAGGAATAAATCTGGAAGTAGCGGCCGGAGAGGTAGTGGCTATTGTGGGCGCTTCGGGCGCGGGGAAGAGTACCTTGCTGCACATTTTAGGCACACTCGATGTGCCCGATCAGGGTAAACTTTTTCTTCAGGACAGGGAGGTATTTAGCTTGTCATCTAAGCAATTAGCTGCATTCCGGAATACGTCAATCGGGTTTGTTTTTCAGTTCCATAATTTATTACCTGAGTTTTCTGCTCTTGAGAATGTGATGATACCGGGATGGATAGCGGGAAGAAACAAACAGGATATAACGAAACGTGCCAACGAGTTGCTGACGATGTTAGGGCTTGGTTCCCGCATGGAACATAAACCATCAGAGTTATCAGGTGGAGAGCAGCAACGCACGGCTGTTGCGCGTGCCCTCATTAACGACCCGGTATTGGTATTGGCAGATGAACCGAGTGGAAATCTCGATTCAAAAAATGCGCAGGAGTTGCATCAATTGTTTTTTGATCTGCGAAAGCAACTCAACCAGACCTTTATTATCGTTACGCACAACCAGGAATTTGCTGCTATGGCCGACCGTACCATTGAATTGCGGGACGGATTGGTAGCTAAAAGCTAAGCAACTTGCTTATTGCATACGTATTCGGCTGCGCGAATACACCCGCCATTACAGGCAGTGTCTTAATTGCCCGGTAGCGGAAATCAGATCTTACGTTTTGTGTATTTCTCCTGAGCTTTCTCACCTTGCTTAGTCGGCTTGTTATGCGAGTAAGTAGGGCAATGTACGACCTCAAAACTGCAAGATGACAGAACTAAACAGGCGATGAGACTTAAACCAACTATTGTGCGTTTCATAAGGGTTATTTGTTTTTTTAACGATACAAAAGTAGGGAGGCCTGCACCCGCAGGAATGGTGTTGTTCTGTGTGTTCTGATTGATGTAAGGAGAGTTGATAAGAATGGTAAAAAGCGATTTTTGGCCTGGGAAAGTATCTTTACTAAGCTAAAGCCTTACACGCTAAAGATGGGAAGAGACAGAAGATTATACTTTAAATTTACCTTTTTACAGAATACTATAATACTCTCTTTATCAGATAATTATATAATGAATACAAATTAAAATATGAAGGAATAAAACAAGTAATTTCTTACAGAACAGCCACTTTTTCGCTGAACCTCCAAAAAGTTAAATAAATGGATGGATTCTCACTTTTTGTACCTGAAGTAAACATCAGATGACGGATAAGGCAGTTTAATGGTGGGCAAATTCCAGGGTTTCTTCTACTTCCATCAGGCCCTTTTCGTTTATTCCTGTTAGTTGTACTGGTTTGAGTTCGTTAATCAGCAGCGGGTCGTATTTGGCGGTTACCCGGATGTAGTTTTCCGTAAAGCCGTGCATCCGTTCGTTTTCAATATCATTTTCAAAGAGCACGGTAAATTGCTGCCCGGTGTTGTCTTCGTAAAACTTCCTTCTTTTCTTGTCGGATAGGATATGGAGCATTTTTGAGCGTTCAGCCCGGTCTTTTGCCGAAACTGTGCCCGGCAGGTTGGCCGCAATGGTATTGTCGCGCTCGGAATAGGTGAACACATGCAGGTAAGCAATGTTCAGTTCATTCAGGTAATTGTAGGTTTCGATGAAATCATCGTGTGTTTCACCCGGAAAGCCGACAATTACATCTACGCCAATGCAGGCATGAGGCATCGTGCTTTTGATTTTTTCTACCCGGCTGGTGTAGAGTTCGCGGAGGTAACGCCTGCGCATAAGTTTCAATATTTTATTAGACCCAGACTGGAGCGGAATATGAAAATGTGGCACAAATCGCTTAGAGGAAGAAACAAATTCAATAATCTCATCCGAAAGCAGGTTAGGCTCAATGGAAGAAATCCTGAATCGCTCTATTCCTTCCACTTCGTCAAGGGCTTTCACCAGGTCGGCAAAGCGTTCGGTGCGTTTTCCGTTTTGCAGGCCAAAGTCACCGGTGTTTACACCCGTCAACACAATTTCTTTTACACCTGATTTCGCAATCTCGCGGGCGTTTCTCACAACATTTTCAATGGAATCGCTCCGGCTGGAACCTCGCGCCAACGGAATTGTACAGAACGTACAGGAGTAATCGCAACCGTCCTGAACTTTTAAAAATGTGCGGGTGCGGTCGTGTAACGAATAGGAGGTGTTGAATGTATTAGCGGTATCAACTTCGGAGGCGTGCACTTCAGTTTGAGGCTTTCTTACAAAACCATCCAACAACTCTACTAACCTGAATTTTTCGGCAGCGCCCAATACTGCATCTACACCCGGAATCTCTGAAATCTCTTTCGGTTTTAGCTGCGCATAACAACCAATAATGGCCACATAACCATCAGGTGAAATAGCGCGGGCTTCGCGCACAATCTTATGGCATTTCTTGTCGGCATTTTCGGTAACGGAGCATGTATTGATGATGAAAATATCGGGGCTATCGGTAAACGATACCTTTTTATATCCCTTTTGCTCAAATTGTCTCGAAATGGTTGAGGTTTCGGAGTAGTTGAGCTTACAACCTAAGGTGTAAAACGCGACTTTTTTCATCTTTTACTGCCTGTCAATCTGAATAAGTTGCAAAGATAACCCTGTAAGAAGTGTAGTCAAAATAACTTGCATTACGGAAGTTAAATAAAGTGACAGGAACTAAGAACAAGCAATCAAACAAAAGGATTAATGATGCGCAAGGAATTATCAACAACTAAACCGTGCTGCATATTTTCGGAATACAAGGTATCGCAACCGGCCTCCAAAACGGAAGCCACAATGACGGAGTCGAAATATTGGAAGTCGTATTGGTCATTTCTTAGCGTGCTATCCGTTACGACAGACATGGTTTGTTTCTTATAAAGCCAACAGGTACTGTTCAAACTCTCGTATCCTCTCATCCAACTTCATATTTGCTGCATCAAACTCATCGCGATTAGAAATGGTTGTGTTTACACTGATATAAAACTTGATTTTAGGTTCCGTTCCTGAAGGCCGTACAGAAATTTTAGTGCCGTCCTCTAAATAAAATTGCAGCACATCGGACGAGGGGAAATTTAAGGGTGTTGTTTTTCCTGTTTTTAAATTCTGTTCTTTCAGTGCAACGTAATCGAGCGAGCGAACAACGGTAACATCATTAATGGAAGCAGGCGGGTTGCTTCTGAATTTTGTCATCATGGCTTTAATCTCCTGTTCGCCTTGCTGCCCTTTTTTTACAAGATTAATCAAACCTTCTTTGTAGAAACCATGCTCTACATACATATCAATCAGCCAATCGTACAACGATTTACCTTCATCGGCAGCAATGGCAGTCATAGATGCAAAAAATGCGCAGGCCGAAACAGCATCTTTATCGCGGATAAAATCACCAACCATGTAGCCGTAACTTTCTTCACCGGCAGCAATAAAGCGTTGCTTGCCTTCCTGTTCGCCCATTAGTTGAGCGATGTACTTAAATCCCGTTAAGGTATTGTAACAGGCTACGTTGTAATTCCGGGCAATGGTATCTACGAGTTCGCTGGTAACAATAGTTTTTGCAATGTATGCTCCGTTTTTGTTTTCAAGATTTTTGAGAATGAACCACATCATCAGGCTGAACGCCTGGTTGCCGTTTAGCAATACAAATTCGCCTTGCAAGTTTCGCACGCCAATACCAACACGGTCAGCGTCCGGGTCGGTAGCCATTACTACGGATGCGCCCGTGGCTTTTCCTTTTTCAATAGCCATTTCCATAGCCGAACGTTCTTCCGGGTTGGGCGATTTTACCGTAGGGAAGTTCCCATCGGCTTTAGCTTGTTCTTCTACAACATGCACATTGGTAAACCCGATTTTCTTCAAACACTCCGGCACCATAGTAGAGCCTGTTCCGTGCAGACCTGAAAACACAATAGGTATGGCATGGTGTTTTTTGATGATCTCTTTTTTAGGAATTACCCTTATAACTTCGGCATAGTAGGCTTCTTCTACTTCGTGCCCAATGGTGTGAATGCGTTGCGGGTCGCCTTCAAATTTTACCATACCGAAATCTGAAATGGCCTGCACTTCTTTGATGATGTTTTTGTCGTGTGGAGGCACTACTTGCGCACCGTCATTCCAATAGGCTTTATAGCCGTTGTATTCTTTTGGATTGTGCGAAGCGGTAACCACTATACCGGATTTGCATTTCAGGTAACGAATGGCATACGACAATAGGGGAGTTGGCCGTAATTCAGAAAACATATACACTTCTATGCCGTTTGCTGAAAATACATCCGCAGCAATTTTTGCAAAGTACGGGCTGTTATTGCGGCAGTCGTGAGCAATGGCAACCTTTACCTGTTTGCCTGGAAATGCTTTTAATAAATAATTGCTTAACCCTTGCGTGGCAACACCTACGGTATATTTGTTCATGCAATTGGAGCCTGCGCCCATAATGCCACGCAGGCCGCCTGTACCAAATTCAAGGTCTTTATAGAAATTGTCTGTTAGCTCGCGTGCATCAGGATTATCCAATAATGCCTGAACCTGTTTTTTTGTTTCGGTGTCAATAACAGAACTTGAAAGCCACTGTTGGGCTTTTTCCTGAATAGCTGAAAGATTATTGCTCATTTGATTTTGTAAGTCAAGATTATAGATTCCCCCTTAATTCCTGTTCACGTTCAATCGATTCAAACAAGGCTTTGAAGTTTCCTTTGCCGAAAGATTTTGCGCCATTGCGTTCAATGATTTCAAAAAATACAGTCGGCCTGTCCTGAATGGGTTTTGTGAATATCTGCAACAGGTACCCTTCTTCATCGCGGTCGATGAGAATGTTTTGTTTTTTCAACTCTTCGAGGTCTTCATTAATTGTGCCAACACGCTCTAATACATCTTCGTAATAGTTTTCAGGAACGTACAAAAACTCAACACCTCTTCTGCGAAGCTCACCAACGGTGTGAATAATATCATCAGTTGCTATCGCGATATGTTGCACGCCTGCGGTTTTGTAAAAGTCTAAGTATTCTTCTATTTGCGATTTCTTTTTTCCTTCGGCTGGTTCGTTAATGGGAAACTTGATATACCCGTTTCCGTTAGAAACCACTTTCGACATTAAGGCACTGTATTCGGTAGAAATATCTTTATCGTCAAACGTTACCAGCAGGCTGAAGCCCATTACCTTTTCATAGAAATCCACCCACGTGTTCATTCTTCCTAATTCAACATTCCCCACACAATGGTCTACATACTTTAACCCGATAGGCTCAATATTTACGCCACTTGTGCGCGGTTTATAGCCGGGAAGAAAAGGCCCTTTATAGTTTTTACGTTCAACAAAGGTGTGAATGGTTTCTCCGTAAGTCCTGATAGCGGCAACAGTTACTTCTCCAAATTCATCTTTCAGAACTTTAGGGGTGAAGGCTGGCTCTGCCCCACGAAGGGTAGTTTCCTGGAACGACTTTGTGGCGTCATCTACCCAAAGCGCCAGTACCTTTACTCCATCGCCATGCTTTTTAACGTGTTCAGCAATTTCAGAATCGGGCTGAAGCGAGGTGGTAAGCACCAGCGTTATTTTATCCTGCCTGAGGACATAGGAAGCACGGTCGCGTACGCCTGTTTCCGGCCCTGCGTAGGCAACCAACTTAAAGCCAAAAGCATATTGATAGTATAATGCCGATTGTTTCGCATTGCCCACATAAAACTCAATGTGGTCGGTGCCGTTAATGGGTAAGAAGTCCTGTGTCATAGTAATTACTTTTTTTTGAACAGGTAAAGTTAACCTGAAAGGGTTAATGTTTTGCATTGAATGTTCAGAAAATCAGTTCAATTCAGAACTGAAAATATATGAACGGTTGCGATGCTTGCAGGCTTTGGTGCGACAGGTAAATGACCAGTACGGTAATGATCGCCTGTATGCCCCTCACTGGCGCAAGCGTCCGCTTGTGCCATTTATTAGAAGTGTTTAGCTTTGTAAAGAGCAGCGAATATTATATTGAAAGCTGTGTTTTTTGAAACATTGTCTTGTTCTGAAATAGGTTTGCAAAGAGGCACAAGCGGACGCTTGCGCCATAGTGGGGAAGGTATTTCACAGGAGACCTCAAGAAGCCCGAAACTTTCTTCAAATATGAATTCATGGATCGCAAGTGCTGCTGATCATCGTTCAGGAAAAATGATTCCTTTTGCCGGCCAAAGTGCTCTGAGTAAGTACAGAAACTTTATTCTGGAGAAAAAGCATGAAAGAAAGAACCGTTTAAACGCAGTGTCAGCACCTCATCGATAGTAAAATAATTCAGTTAAAATGAGAGCATTAATAGTTTTTATATTTTTTTTGATTGCCGCCAGTTTAGTGTCCTGTAAGAAGTCAACTATCAAAAGTGAAGGCATTGTAATAGTTGATGTAGCTGATTTTGGTCGAGAAATAATTGCTAAGCAGATAGCAATTATTGATTCACTGAGCCCCAAAGTAGTTGCGATTGATTTGCAATTCTCAACAAGAAAAGACGAGAGAACCGATTCTGTTTTTGCAAGTGTACTGAGCAGGTGTGATAATCTTGTAATGGTGAGTGTAATCAATCATGACTATGCCGGAGAAGATATTGAGTATGAAGAATTGATAGAACCACTTCCAGAATTTTCAATGCATGCCAAGACAGGATTTGCCAACGCTATCCTTGAAGATGACGAATTCCAAACACTAAAAAGATTTTCAATTAGGGAAAGAGTGGCTGGCAAGACTGAATATCATTTTGCTGTCCGCACGGCCATGTGTTTTGATAGTTTGCGTACTATGTCATTTATTCAAAGTAACCCAAAAATCATAGATGTGGAATATAGGGGTAATACGGAAGCCTTTATGGTTTTTTCGGCTGCTGATGTGTTGGAACGAAAAATTACGAGTAAGGACATTGAGGGCAAGATTGTTTTAATTGGGTCATTCAGCCCGTTTGACTACGATTTATTTTTCACGCCAATAAGCAGTAAGAAGAAACCTCACATGCCTGATATGTTTGGAGTGGTTTATCTTGCCAATATTGTAGCCCAAATATTGCCGCCTTTGCGGGAATAATAAAAAGCGTGAGCGTGAAGGGAGTTACTGTTATCAGCTATAACCATTTAACCTGCCGGTAATGTTACAGAAAGTATGATGGGTTATAAGTGATTGAGAATCAAACAGGAAGAGCTTAGGAGAGCGGGATAAAAGTAAAACAAGGACAGGTGATTGCCTGTGCTGTTTGTTTTTAAGCGGTTACCTTAGCCGTTGTTTGTGTTCGCACGCCAGCCGCCCACTTAGCCGTTGTTTGTGTTCGCACGCCAGCCGCCTTTGCGGGTGTTCTTCACCCGCAAAACTGCGTATGAAGATAACAGGGAAATGAATATCTTTAGCAGGTGGAAGTATATGCCAAACAACACCCGGATTTTATCACAACCACGTGCCTTGAATGGAAGCCCGTGTTGCATGATGACCGGTTTAAGGACATCATAACGGAGAGCTTGCGATTTTTGAGCAATGAAAACAGGATTGTAGTTTATGGGTTCGTTATTATGAACAACCATTTTCATTTAATCTGGCAGATCAGGGGAGACCACACAAGGGATGGTGTTCAGCGGGATTTTTTGAAATACACGGGGCAGCAGATATTGAAACATTTGAGGAACGGTTCATCGCCATTGCTGCAAGCGTTGTTGGTCAATGCAAAGGACAGGAAACACCAGGTATGGGAGAGGAATTCGTTAAGTGTTCCGTTATGGACAAGCAACGTAATATGGCAGAAGCTTAATTATATCCACAACAACCCGGTACGGGCAGGGTTATGTGAGAATCCGTGGGATTATAAATATTCAAGCGCCCGTTTTTACTTAAAGCATGAAAAGGATTGGGATTTTTTGGTGCATATTGATGGATAGGGATATTTCAAGGAAATCGTTGTTGGTGAGCCGGTACACATGCCTTCGCTCAAACACCAACCTTTAGACTTGCATTAAGGTAATTATCTATATGTAATTGTAATAGTAAGGTTTTTCTTTTTTGCTTCTTTTTTCTTTTGTGGATATTGTGGAAATGTTGATAACCTGCAATCACGAAGTGTCTGTGCACTATAACACCAACCGTACTTTTAGGTACATCCGTTGATACAGACAGGCGCTTCATTGATATGAGATGCTTCAGATAGAAATTCAGGTTCGCGGCCTATTATTAAGGTTTCAAAGAAGCTCATATCTGTTGATTGCCAAACTAAATTTTATGAAAGCGTACAAATACTTCTATGGGGTGGACGTATCGAAAAAAACAGTTGACATTGTTTATACCGATAAACAAATCACTATCCACCAAAAATTCACCAATGACGCCCCAGGCATGGACCAGCTCATGGACTGGTTTAGGCAGAACAACACACCTTCCGGGGATACCCTGTTTTGTATGGAAGCCACAGGGTTATATTGTTTAACGCTTACGCATTTCCTTTCTTCTCACTCCATCGATGTTTGGGTAGAGCATGCCGCCAACATTAAGAAAGCCACGGCCTTGGTCAGGGGGAAGAATGACAAAGTGGACGCACACCGGATTGCTGTCTATGCCACAAAAAACCTTGACCGTTTGCGCTTATGGAAGCCCATGGAGGCCACCTTGGAGAAGATAAAGCATCTGGCGACTTTGCGTGAGCGGTTGGTAGAAACGGTAAAACGGTTGACTGTGCCTGTCCGGGAGTTTGAAGAAAGAGGCGACTTTGCCATGTCCAGGTTATTGACTAAGTCCATGAAAAAAACTCTGGCGGCCCTCGATAAAGACATGGCATCAGTAGAGTCACAGATCATGGGGATTGTAAACCAGGATGAAAACTTAAAGCAGCTCTATAAAATCATTACTTCCGTGGTCGGCATCGGGTTTGTAACAGCAATAAACCTGATGATACACACCCACGCCTTCAGTATAATGAACGATGCCCGTAAATTAGCTTGCTACTGTGGTGTTGCCCCGTTTGAGTATTCTTCAGGGAGCAGCATACGGGGCAAAACCAAAGTACACCATATGGCCAACAAAAAGATCAAATGCAATCTGCACATGGCTTCAATAGCAGCCGTCAAGCATGACGCAGGATTAAAACAATATTACGAGCGCAAAGTAGCGGAAGGCAAAAGCAAGATGAGTGTGCTGAATGCTGTTAAAAATAAATTGTTGGCGAGGGTGGTCTCTTGTGTGAACAACCAGAAAATATATGTTAAAATGGCTGCCTGAAATTTATTTGAAATGACTTGTTTGGAACATAGAAATCAACAGCAGAGACTGATTCTAATGGGAACACTCAAAAAGCTGGTAAGGGAACCGTAAAAAATGTCACTCCATCATCGGGCGATCCAATTAAGGATAAGATCAAACCAATAATGAAAAATGGAAAAGTCAATTAGATTTCTATTGGTTATTCTTTTAGGAATAACTGGGTGCAGTTATAAAAATTATACTCCAAAAATAAATAGCTTCAAATCCGAAGAGTTTAAAAACCCACTCAATGATGTTTATCTGGTTGATACAATTCGAATTGATAGTGCGTATGTTTTTTATAAAAAGAATGAAAATGTTCAATTTTTGACTAACAATTTGAGTTATAAGAAAAATGCTGATCAGATTACTGCTAGCATTTACAACAATGCGGATGTTTTTCTTATGTCTTATTGTTTTTATTGTCACTCTAATTTAGCGCATATTAATAGTTTATATGATTTTGAGAATTGCCATAAGCAGATCATTGATTTTGAAAATGATAAAATGATAATATATAAGTTTCAAAACAATCAAGATTATTTTATAGTCGCTTTAATGAACATCGATTATTACAATAAAAAGCACTCAACTTTGCACGGTGCGGTATTTGTAAATGCTGATAATTCAAAAAGTGCTTATATCAGAGTTGCGTTTCCGTTTTGCTCTGCCCAATAAAAGTGGTAATGTTACAGAAAGTATAATGGGTTATAAGTGATTGAGAATCAAACAGGAAGAGCTTAGGAGATCGGGATAAAAGTAAAACAAGGACAGGTGATTGCCTGTCCTGTTTGTTTTTAAGCGGTTACAGGCCGCGTAATGCATTGATCTTTGCATTGGTGTTACAGAAAATATGATGATTTTAAAAATAGATTGCTCAACATGCAAACAAGACACTGGTAAAAATTGGAGCAATAAACGGGCGGATGCGTTAAATTTAACGGGCATTGGATAAAATTGTAAATTTGAGGGTGAAAAGAATTACTCTTGTCATAGGCTTTTTAGCTGCTTACCTGCCCGGCTTTGCCCAATTGCCGGACAGCGTGAACGCACTCTTGTACCCGCCCGATTCATTATATAAGGTCAGCCTTCAAAAGCTGGATTCCCTTCAGCGCCAGACTGAACTACAGTACCAGGACCTCAGGCACGAATATGATTCTATTGCGGATACTTATACCAAAATTACAGGCAGCCTTCAGAACCAGATTGACAGCCTGAACAGCCTGGGGCAACCCGTTGATAAGCTCACATCAAAGCTTGATAGTATAAACAGTGCGAAAGAGGAAAAGCTTTATGCCTTGAAGCAGAAAGCGGAAAGTGTAAAGCAAAAAGCAAAGGAAAAGATCAGTAACCTGGATTTACCCAAAGAAGTAAGCGGGGAAGTGGGCAAGTACACGGCTGCCCTTGACAATGTTGACATTTCCTTGCCGGCTACGGAGTTTAACATTCCTAAAGTAAACCTGGATGGAATAACTAACCTTTCTTTGCCAAACATCAATAACCCGTTAACCGGGGGATTGGATAATCTCAATATCCCTGAAATCAACACCAACTTGGGTAATGTAACCGGAAAAATATCAGCTATCCAAAATGAACTCCCAGAAACACCAACGATAGAAAACATCGCTTCAAAAGCCGAAGAAAAGGCAACCGAACTGGCATCCGAAAAGTTTGGTGAACTGCCTGGCGTGCCGGAAATACCGGCCGATGAAGAACAAGCAAAAGAAATAGTTATTAATGAAGTGAAGAAACAGGCCATTGATCACTTTGTCGGTAAGCAGGATAAACTCCAGGCTGCTATGGATCAGATGAGTAAATACAAGCAGAAATACTCCAGCGTACAGAGCATAAAAGACCTTCCCAAAAAGTTACCCAACGAAATGAAGGGCAAACCCTTGAGAGAACGGCTTGTACCGGGCTTATCGCTGCAAATACAAAAACGTAACGACTGGTGGTTCGATTTTAACCCGTATATCGGCTACCGGTTTACAGGCCGCATCACCGCAGGCATGGGTTGGAATCAGCGTGTGGCTTTCAATTTTGGCAAAGGCAACTTCGATCAGGATATGTTCATCTACGGCCCGCGCAGTTACGGTGAGTTCAGGATCAAGAAAGGCTTCTCCGGCCGCCTTGAAATCGAAACAATGAACACGCCTGTTCGCATTCCGCCCTCACAGGATTTTGCCACACGCGAGTGGGTATGGAGTTCTATGGCCGGATTGAAAAAGGAGTACCGGATTTCTAAATCACTTCGCGGAAACACACAGGTACTATACAACCTGTTCAATCCAAAATACAAAAGCCCTTATACAGACAGGTTGAATATGAGAATTGGGATTGAATACAAAATTCCCAAGAAAGGCTCCAAACAACGGATTAAAAATTAACTCAGGAATTGCCCAACTCAGAACTGAAAATAGATGAACGGCTGTGAAGCCTGGAGGCTTTGGTGCGACAGGTAAATGACCAATACGGTAATGATCGCCTGTATGCTCCAATGGAGGTTTGCAAAAAACTCGCGGTATTTGTTTTTAAAATCGCTGCCGAGCCAGTGGATTATAAAACCAAGTAGCAACACGCCAAAATAAATGTCGTAGGCGCGTATTGCCTGCGGAATAACGGAGGCGTGAAATTGCGTTCCGATTTGTAACATCATCTGGTTGGCTGTTTCCAGGTCGGGGGCGCGAAAGAAAATGCGGGTGAAGGTGATGAACGAAAGCGTGAGCGTTATTTTCCAAACCCTTGTCAATACGGTGTCTGATTTTTCCCACGGGCTGATTTTTCGCCATAGTTTGTAGAACACAACGCCCAGTCCGTTTAGTCCGCCCCAGATTACAAAATTCCAACTTGCACCATGCCATAGTCCGCCCAGCAGCATGGTAATCATAATGTTTATATTGGTGTTAACCCAGTTGCGAAAGGGAATCGAAATCCTTGAAATAATTATCAAGGCTATGGCAGCCATTACAAAAATACTCGCGACTGTTATCCAAAGCTTGCCGCTCAACGCAATCATAATAATGGCAATGCCGCTAATGCAAATGTATGTGGCAAGTGTGCCTTTTTTATTTCCGCCAAGCGGAATGTAGAGATAATCTTTTAACCAGCTACTTAATGAAATGTGCCAGCGTTGCCAGAACTCGCCAACGTGCAGCGCCTTGTAAGGCGAATTGAAATTAGTGTTCAGGCGAAAGCCTAAGAGCAACGCAATGCCTATGGCAATATCGGTGTAGCCGGAAAAATCGGCATATACTTGCATAGTATAACCGATAATGGCCATTAGATTTTCAAAACCGGTAAAGCGCAGGGGGTCGTCAAAAACGCCATCAATAAAACCGTTGGCAATAAAATCGGCAAGGAAAGCTTTTTTTAATATTCCATTCAATATCCAAAAAAGGCCAATGCCAAATTCGTGTTTGGTGATGTTGTGAACGTTGTATAGTTGCGGGATAAAATCCTTGGCGCGCACAATCGGCCCGGCTACTAAAGAAGGGAAGAAGGAAACATAGAAACCAAAGTCGAGTATGTTATACACGGGTTTGGCTTCTTTTCTGTAAACATCAACAACATAGCTAATGGCCTGAAACGTGTAGAAGGAAATACCAACCGGTAATAAAATTTTCTCTACACGAAACGTTCCGCCAAAGCGGTCGTTTGCCCAGGCTGCCAATACGTTTTTTACCTGTAAATATTCGCCAATGTTTGTATTCCAAAATTCATTGAAAGACGATACAAACAGGTTGTAGGAATCGGTAAAGAAATAGGCGTACTTGAAATAGAATAAAACAATCAGGTTGATTGTAACGCTTACTATTAGTATTGCTTTTTTAGAATTCAATCTGCCGGCACGTTGAATGCCAATTCCGCCTGCGTAGTTTAGTAATGTAGAAAATACAAGGATGAGAAAGAAGAAGCCACTGGTTTTATAATAAAAGAACAGGCTTGCTGCAAACAAGAAAGCATTTCGAGAGGCTGTTCGGTGATTGCGCATGGCGTAGTAGATGATGAAGAAAGCAAACACCGACCAGCAAATAAACACCGGCCCCAATTGGTGCCACGTGAAATACAGCAATCCTAACACGGCCGTAACCGTGCTGAACAGCATGGCGGTAAACCATTTGCTGCCTTCTTCAACCAGCGATTGAATGGCTAATACAATTAAAAGAAATAACCAGAAATAAATTTTGGTAAAGAACAGCCCGTCAGCCATGCCCGAACCGACAGGGTCTTCGCGAAAGAAAAAGATATATTCAAGCCACTCAATCATTAGCGCCTCGCCCTGGTGAGAATATGTTTTTCATAGTCCTGTACTAAGGCGCTTGCCAACAAGCCACCGATTACCCGATACCCTTCGGCTGAAAAATGCAGCTTATCGGTTTTGGCAAGTCGGGCGCTAACCCACGTGTCGATGCTGCCACGCCCGCCCATAATGCTGTACATATCCCAAACGGCTGCATTGTATTGCAACGACAGCTCGGCCATTGCCTGTTTTACTTTTTCGCCATTTGGGTTTACATACCTGCGCTTAAAATAACTGTCGTTATTAGTTGTGAAGATTATGGCTACGTGTGGCGATACCGTCTTTATTCTTCTGATAAGTTCACGATAGTTTTCTTTATATGCTTGCGCAGAAAAACCGGGATACAACGCATCGTTTATACCGATAGAGAAAATCACAAGGTCGGGAGGGGAAGCCTGGAGGTCGCGTGCAAAATTTGGGCTGCGCAGGTAAGCCGGCACGTCTGCACCGTTTACACCCACTGCATTATAATAAATTCCCGACCGGTTATTCTCAAGTTTAAATCCATAGCACGTAAAATAATGTTGCAACGAATCGGTTTGCTTTACTTGCAGGTGAAGTGTATCTAACGCGCGTGTAAACGTTATCTTGGAATAACCCTTATCGGCAAAAGTTTGAATGCTGGCTTGCGGGTCGTTCGGAAAATCGAAGCAATACGATTGCGCATCGGTAGAATGATAAACAATGGCTTCGGTAAAACTATAATCGATGATTGGGTTTTCTTTCAACTCAATTTTCAGCCATGCATCGTTGCGTTTGGTTGTTACGGAAATGCCCATTACACCCAAATCGCAATCTTTGTTTTTCTCAACATTACGGCAACCTTCCCAGCCCCCGCCATAATCAACGGAGTAATCATACGGTGTATTTGTTTTTGCCGCACGATACGGAAACACAAGCCCTCTGCCGGCAGCAATACCGGGATGAAGCGAATGCAGAGTTTCTCTAATCGTGCCCGACCAGATACCGGCCTGTATATGCGAGCCACCAACATGAAGAATATTGATTTGTCCTTCGCCACGATAAACCAATCTGTCGAGTTTTTGATAAAAACCCTGCATGGGTTCTGCCGTGCCAAAATATTGCAGTTGATTTTTTTCGTAATCGATAAAATCATACGAGGGGTAATCGTGTATGTAGCGCTGTGCAGGCGAGCTTAATGCCTGCATGAATAAGATGATGAACAAAAAACCTTTGTTACTTATTGATGTTACGCAAAACAATAAATAGTACGTCATTGCGAGGGAGGAACGACCGAAGCAATCCCGTTTTTCAGTGCGGAAATAGGGATTGCTTCGCCCCATTACACAGTCCCGCACTTCCGCTCGCAATGACGGGTATTGTTTTGAGTAAGTCCGGTTACTTGGAAATTTCATTTGGCTTTTTCTTTACGGATGGATCAGGTTTTTCTTTCTGTTGTTTGTATTGTCGATAATCTTTCAACAAGGCTTCAGTAAACAATTGACTTGCTTTTAAAGCGCCTTTGTCGGTAAAGTGCACATAATCTTTTATAGCCAACGGAGGATTGGCATTCACCCATTCTTTCATTGAACCTTTCCCGCCCATAGCTTCATACAAATCCCAATAGGCTGCACCGGCTTCGTGTGCGGCAGCTTTGAGTGCATCGCGCACTTCTTCTAATTGCGGATATGTAATCCAGTTGGTTCCTTCCAGTACGCTCATATCCGATGGGCCGATTACGATAACGGCTGCATCCGGCTCCAATCGTTTCAGGTATTGAATGTTGCGTTTGAAATTTCGGCCGTAACCTTTAATGCGTTCTTCGGTTTTGGCGTAAGGCACGGCATTTCCACCAAATTGAAGAATGAACAACGGGATAGTAAACTCACCGAAAGCTTTTTTATAAGAATCGTCCTCTAATGAAGTAAAGCTCGCGCCCGAATCGCCCCGCAAGGCAACATTATCGACCATTACGCCCTGCGTATCGTCTAATGAAATCCCGTAAACATCCGGGCTGTTGTTTCCTGAAAAGCGTATCGTAATTTCATTTATATAATTTCTGAATGTGTGTCGTAGTACACGCGGAGTAATTGCTGGCTCAAGAATTTTTGTAAGCAGAACAGAATCTTTATGCACTAATTCTACCGTAACGGGTTTTGTATTCTTGCCGTAAAAAATTCTTACATCTTTAAACGTGCGCGTACTTACGTGCGAACGTGATGATGATTTATAACTAACCCAGGCGTGATGAATGGTGCTGTCCTGAACGGTGCTGTCGGGGTAGGGTGTGAAGCGCGAGAAAAGCCCCATGTGCCCGAAGAGGCGGTGATTAATTGTGCTGTCGCCTTTATTATAAAAGTAATACGACTTCCAGTTGTCGGAATTTTTCAGAATTATACTGCGCGGATAGGCGAGAGGTTGTACCGGAAGCCATCCGGGGCCTTTCCCGCCAAATTTTTCCTGGAGCGTTTGCCGTATGTATACTGTAATCCTGTCGCCTTCAATCTGGCTGTCGCCATAATGCACAATGTGAATCGGCTTTTTGTTAGCACCTGATTTTTCCAATGCGTTGAAAAAACGATACAATATACTTTTATCGTTGTTGGGATAGTGAATGCTTAATTGATAATTGCGGATGGAGTCGCGTATAAAAAGTAGTCGGGCAGAATCAATTTTATTTCTTGCTGATGAAATCGAATCGGATAATAAATCTTCCCGGAGGATAGCCAACAGTCTTTCGCGTTCGGATTGACCCCCCGGAACAAAAACCTCTTTCGCTTCAGGAAAGTACAGGCTCAATCGTTTGGTTATTTGAAGGCCGTTGTGCGGATGAATGAGTTGAATCAACAACGCAGTTGAGAACACGGCTATGCCGAATAATAAAATCCGGCTTAGCTTCATTGTTTTTTGATTTTTAGTACCTGGCCAATGTCAATGCGCTCGCCAATGTTGTTCCAGCGCATAATGTCGTCAATAGTAACCCCCGGAAATTGTCTTGAAATTGACCACAACGAATCGCCTTGCTTAACAGTGTATTCTGTATAGGTTCCGGGTTCGAGTGTTGTTTTGGCAGGAGTGCTGATTTTTTCAGGTGTCTTATTGTTTACCGGTTCTTTTGTGTAAACAATAAGTTGCTGCCCCACATTAATCCGGTCGCTTTTCAGGTTGTTCCATTCCTTTAATTGTTGCAGACTAACACCGTATTGTATGGCAATGCGTCCGAGGTTATCGCCCTGGCGCACGGTGTGCATGGTGTTGAATCGGTTTTCAGGAGGCTTTACAGTCTTAACAACTTGTTTGGCTTTTGCTTGTACTTGTTTGATGGAATCCTGTTTCGCCTGGAGTGTTTGTATTTGTGTAATCAGACTGTCGTTTGTTTCTCTCGACAGGAAAATAGAAACATCTTTCGGAATGCGGTTGCCGGTAATCGATGGATTTGAAGACAGGATTTCTGTTTTGGTAATGTTGAGAAGTTTAGCGAGCACATCCAATGTTACCGACTGTTCAAGTTGTGTGCTATCCTTTTTAGTTAAATTCAATTTGTTAGGATGTGTAATGTGCACCGGCACAATATTATCCGGGAATAATCCGGTCAGGTAGTTCCAAAGAAAAATATCATCGCGTGTGGAGTGGGGGAGTTGTTCGTACAGAAAAACCTGGCGGCTGTATTCATCTTTAAACCTCATGGCTGCCATGTGCGATGCAGCAGCCCGCACACTTCCTTCACCGTTAAAGAAAGCGAGCAAAGCAAGGTGTTCATCTCCAAATTCAGCACGAAGATTAGCAAGGTAACGGATTGCAACCCGTGTGTTTTGTTGGGGGTCAAGGCGCTGGTCGAAACCGGGCTTTAGCTGTAGGCCGTAGCGCACAGCAACTAAGTGTGGGAGTTGCCACAACCCCGCCCGCCCATCAGGGCCATATAAATTGTGCTGCATACCCGACAGGCATAGCGGAATCCATTTGTACGAAAGCGGCAAGCCGTTTGCTTCCAGCGTGTTGGCGATTTCATTAAAATAATTGTTCCCCAACGCAAGCGAGGCAGCAAGCGTTTTTGGGTTTACGGCCTTTCGGCCAATCCATTTTTGTGTTTGGATGACGGAGAAACTATCGTTGAGAAAGAATGTTGCCGGTGCAGTTCGTTTTACTTCGGGATAGGCGCTGGGTGCAATGGCCTTTTGAGCCAACGTAAAAACGGTATCGCGGCTATATTGAGCACTTGCCTTACTGGTACAAAGCTGGAGTGTCAGGAAGCAGGCGAAAAAAATGTGTGATACGCGCGTCAAAAAAATACTCCTCATTCCGGGAAACAAATTTACAAGTTTCTGGTAGTTTTACACGATATAAGGTTGATATGTTTTCCGGTTTTCAATTCTCCCGAAATATTCAATCTTTGTGAAAAATTTGAGCAATACGAAAATGGATAGCAAGAAATTAAACGAAACCCTTACGGAGATTATTCGCAAGAAGGAAGAACTTGAAACGATAGATTATAACGACCCCCGCTACGATGAAATTGAAGACGCCCTGCACGACCTCGAAGATGATTTTGTAGATGAATTTGGCGACTACATGGAGGAGAAACTCCAGGAAGTACACGACCGCCTTTGTCCGAATACAGATGTGCTTTCGCCTACGGCATATATCGGTAAGGGTATTATCGTTGACCTTGAGAAATATCCCGGCAAGCAAGCCCGCCTTGTGCTCAACAGCAACCCAACCAGTATTGTGTTGGCCGTTCGCGACAGGCAGGAAATACTCTGGAAAGCGGAGTAAACGTTACCGAAACCCTAACTTTTTGCGCACACGCTCCAATACGGTAACGGCAATAGCCCGCGCTTTTTCTTCACCTTGCTGAAGTTTCTTTTCCAGTTCTTCGGTGTTGGAATAGTAAAAGTTGAACGCCTCGCGTTCGGCAGCAAATTTTTTCAGTATCAGTTCGTGCAATTCTTTTTTCGCATGACCGTATCCGTAATTGCCGGCTAAGTAATTCTTACGCATGGTTTCAACTTCATCGGCTGAAGCCACTAAACTATACAAGGCAAATGTATTATCCGTTTCCGGATTTTTTGGGGCTTCCAACGGTGTGCTGTCGGAAACAATGGATTTGATTTGTTTTAATAATTCCTTTTCGGGAAGAAAAATATCAATGATATTCCCATACGATTTACTCATTTTCTGTCCGTCCGTTCCCGGAATGGTCATCACCTGTTCTTCAATCTTTGCTTCAGGAACTACAAACGTTTCGCCATAGCTATTGTTAAACGATGAGGTAATATCGCGCGCCATTTCTACGTGCTGTTTCTGGTCTTTGCCTACGGGCACCACGTTGGCATCGTATAAAATAATATCGGCCGTCATTAATACCGGGTAGGTAAATAACCCTGCGTTTACATCCGAAAGGCGGTCGGACTTATCCTTAAAAGAATGTGCATTTGCCAGCATCGGAAAAGGCGTGAGGCAGTTAAGGTACCAGGTAAGCTCGCACACTTCGGGTATGCGCGATTGCCGGTAGAGGAAATTCTTTTCTACATCAAAGCCAAAGGCCAACCATGCCGCTGCCACTGCGCGTACATTTTCCTCGCGTGTTTTGGCGTCTTTAATTGTTGTGAGCGAGTGCAGGTCGGCAATGAAAAAGAAAGACTCGTTTTCGGGCTTTTTGGATAGTTTAATGGCGGGAATGATGGCGCCTAATAAATTACCTAAATGGGGCCTGCCGCTACTTTGAATACCGGTTAAAATGCGTGTCATGCCGCAAAGAAAATAAAATAACCGGTACGGAATTATGTTTTAATTTTACAGCCGGAATAAACTTTTGTGAGTATCCGCTTCAAGTCCTAAAATAATAAATTACCCGTCATTGCGAGGGAGGCACGACCGAAGCAATCCCGTTTTTTAGAACGGAAACAGGGATTGCTTCGCCCCATCACACAGTTCCGCGCCTCCGCTCGCAATGACGTTAGCCATTTAGGATTGGAAGCGGATACTCAGATAAACTTTTAAACAATAGCCTGCAAAGATACCAGAAACCTCTCTTTGGTGTCATCGCGGCCTTGAGCCGCGATCTCACACCATTTTCATGAGATGCCGGCTCTATGGCCGGCATGACAGTTTAAGTATCTTTGCAGCCTATCAGAAACTTTCAGATTATGAAACGGATTGCAGCAGTTGGTTTACTTGTTCTTGCCGGAATGGCGGCCTTTGCCCAGTTGGCAAAACCCATACAGTTCAGGGAAGAAACCCACGATTTCGGAACGGTAGTAGAAGAAGACGGCCCCGTAGTGCACGAGTTTGTATTTACCAATAACGGCAGCACCCCACTCCAGTTGCTGAATGTTCAGCCTTCGTGCGGGTGCACAACCCCGGCCTGGTCGAAAGAGCCGATTATGCCCGGAAAAACCGGAAGCATAAAGGCGCAATACGACCCCAAAGGCCGCCCCGGCTATTTCAGCAAATCGCTGACCGTAACTACCGATGCCAGCAATCAGCCGGTGATATTGCATATTAAAGGAACGGTAACATCACGAAACGGATTTTCAACAGCCGAATTTCAGGCGTTGAGCGGCAGCCTTCGGCTAAAAAGCCTGTCGTTTAATTTTGGTAAGATTTACCTGAAAGATGAGTTTGTTGTGCGCGAATTTGAAGTTGTTAATTCGGGCACAAATGCCATAACCTTTACGGGAAAAGTTGACGGCCCGGCTTACATTCGGGCGGCTGCCGAGCCGGCCACTATCGAGCCGGGAAAAAAAGGCATTCTTAAAGTAAGTTATAACGGCAAGCTGAAAGGGCAGTACGGGTTTCAGAGCGACCACATCAGCCTGCACACGAACGATGAAGTACAGCCTGTTAAAGGTTTTAATGTATATGCTACACTCGAAGATTATTTCGCTCCCCTGAGTGCAGATGAATTAGCCAAGGCTCCGCAGCTTAGGTTATCAGCGCAAACATTGGAGTATGGCTCTATGAAACAGAATCAGGCCGTAACGCGCGCTGTTGATATAACCAACACCGGCAAATCTCTGCTTGAGGTACGCTCCGTTGTTGGGAATTGCACCTGCATTAAAACAGAAGTGAACAAACAAAAACTGAAGCCGGGCGAATCGGCCACTATCAGCATCAGCTTTAATCCGCAGGACAGAAAGGGCGCACAAACAAAATCTGTTACCGTTTATTCCAGCGACCCCGTTAACCCGGTTCAGCGCGTTACTTTAACGGGCGCAGTGGATTGATTTTGCTTTGTTTGGCAGGAGTTGTAAAGTTTTTTATAGGGGAACTGTCATGGTGATTTCTACTGGTTCATGGAACCTGAAAGTCAAAAAAAATGTATCTTTGGAAGCATCTTACCAGGATTAAAGAAAATGGAATCAAAAGTTTTTGAAAACGAATTCCTTAAAAGCCTCGCCATGCTTACCAGGGAGCAGCAGGATAGGGCTTTGGTATATATTAAATCGCTTTTAAAGCGGAGTAGCAGTAAGCAGTCCTTGTTGCAGTTTGCAGGCAGCCTTGACTCAGATTCCGTGAGAGAAATGAACGCAGCCGTTGAGGCTGGCTGTGAGAATATTGACAGGAATGAGTGGTAAGTACCTGTTTGATACAAACATCGTTATTTCCCACTAAGCGCCTGCTTAAAATATTTTCCCTGGCGTGTAGTATTAAAATCCCAGTCGCGTATAAGCATGGGCCCCCAGTCGGGGTCAAAGCACCAAACGATATATGAAACCCCTTTTTGTTTACAATAGGCAGTGATGGCATCACCGTATGATTCATCGCTGATTACCGGAACATGTGCGCCTTTTTCTTCTTCACCACTAAAACCTATCTCGGTAAGCATAACCGGATAACGTTCGGCCATAAAGCCCCAGTCCTGAGTCCATTTATCTTCCCAGGGCTTTTCGCGTTTCATCGGGTAGGGGTGACTTGTGTACCCGATCCCTTCTGCATCAACAGGATCAGCGCCTGCCTCGATGAGGTCGTATCCCCAGTCAAAACCCCCTACTAAGGGAATGTTGATTGCTTCTTCTGCACGAATGACGGCAATCGTTTCTTCCATGATCGCCTTCCATTCTGCCCACGTACAACTGCCAAACTCACCGTTGTTTACAGGCTCATTGAACAGTTCAAAAAAAGCAACGGTTGTATTTTTTCCATAGTGTTTCGCTATGATTTGCCAGAACTCCAACGTTTCTTTTATCGTGGTGTTATAGGAAGGCCGGAAAAACAATTCGGTTTTCAGGTTGCCGATGCTGTGCCAGTCGATGATAACGTACATCTGTAACTCGGTTGCCCACTGCACACCTTCGTCTAATAATTTTAGGTAGGATTCTTTGCCCATCGTGCGCCAGTTTTCCGGGTGCACCGGGAAACGAACGGCATTGGCTCCCCAGTTTTTTATTTCCTGAAAGTAGCGTTTGTTCCACTGGTTATCCTGCTTCAGTTTATAGGGGTCACTTGTGTTGATCCCTCGAAATACAATGGGTTCGCCCTTGTCATCTGTAAATATATTTCCTGTTACCTGTATGCGCGGTAAAGGTTGTGCCTGCGCGAACAGCAAGTTGCTCAGGCAAACGAATAGAATTGCGGATATGATTGTTATACGAGTATTCATCTCTTTATTTTTCTAACCTGAATCGTGTTTTTAAATTGCCCACCGACAAGGTGAAGTACCCGTTTTCAAGAACCCTGTTGTTGTCTTTATCAGGAAACCACAGGTGTTCAGACGGTTTGATGGTAAACGAGTATTGAACCGATTCTCCCGGTCTGATGGATTTCTTTTCATAAAATTTCAACTCGCGCACCGGGCGGGTAAGGCTTGCCACTTCATCAAACAGAAACCAGAGCACTGCTTCCTTGCCTTCGCGGTTGCCGGTATTGGTTACCGTAACCGTTGCTTTTATTTCAGCCTCGTCAGCACGAAGTATACTGTCGCTTAGTGTAAGCGAACTGTAGGTGTATGTGGTATAACTTAATCCCTCCCCGAAATGTGCAAGAGCTACAGGGTTGGGTATTTCATGTGCCAGCAACACTTCTGTTGGTTTATGGTTATGCGGTAAAAGCCGGTTTGGTTTATAGGGATAGTTAAACGCCAGCTTTCCGCTTGGATTTATTTTTCCTTTAATCACTTCTGCAATGGCTTGTGCGCCTTCAAAGCCGGGCCAGCCTGCAAAGATTACAGCCGAAGTTTTTTCATAAACATCTGTAATGATGCGCGGCCTTCCGCTGATCAACACGAGGATAACCGGTTTGCCCGTGCTTATGGCAGTTTGTATCCACTTGGTTTGCTCTGCTGGCAGGTTAATATCGTCAATACTGCCAAAACCTTCTGCGTATGAATTTTCGCCAGCAAGTACTACAATGGCATCGGCACCCTGTGCTTTTGCTTTTACATCCGCTTCGGTTTCAGCTAACACTATGGCTGATTCGCTAAATTCTTTTTGCAGGGCTTCAAAAGGAGTGAGCATACTTTGCGGATAAAGACTTTCATCATGGTTTATCCAGCGCAGCGTCCATCCGCCACCTAATGGTGCTTTCAGGTTAGCTACAGGACCTGTTACCAATAGTTTTTTGATGTTAGTCAGTGGTAAGGTGTTGTTTTCATTCCGCATCAGCACCAACGATTCGCGCGCGGCTTCCAACGCCAGTTGTTTGTGTTCGGATGTTCCTATCCGGTCAAAGCGATCGTTACGTGGCAACGGGTTTTCAAATAACCCGATTTTCAATTTCATACGAAGGATACGCGCTACGGATAAATCAATCCGCTCTTCGCTGATTTTGCCTTCGCGCACAAGCGCAAGCATGTGTTCACAGAAATCGGTTGTGTACGGAGTCATCGCCATATCGATGCCTGCATTGATGGCCATTAGGGTAGCTTCGCGTTCATCGGCTGCAACCCTGTGGTTACGGTACAGCCGGATAATATCTTCCCAGTCGGTAACGGCTACGCCTTTAAATTTTAATTCATTGCGCAAAATATCCGTGAGTATCCAGTATGAGGCATGCACCGGTTCACCGTTAATTTCACCGCTGTTGATCATTACCGATTCAATGCCTGCTTCAACGGCTGCGCGAAAAGGAGGGAGGTGCAGTTCGTACAAGGTTTGTGTTGACAGGTCAGTTGGCGTTCTGTCCCAACCGGATTTTGGATCGGAGTAAGCGAAGAAATGTTTTGCTGAGGCGGCTATTTTGTAGGGCGCAATGGTTGTATCGCTTTGCAGGGCTTTAGTAAATATGCTGCCCATTGTCGCGGCCTGGTATGGAGATTCACCCAATGTTTCATAGAATCTTCCCCAAAGTGGTGTCCGGCCAAGATCAAACACCGGTGCAAAAATCCACAGATGGCCGATATCAGCAACTTCATTGGCGGTAACGTGTGCCATGTTTGCCGGAAACTCGTTATTGAATGTGCAGGCGGTATTGATGGCGTGCGGAAAAATTGTTCCGCCTGCGAGATAATTCGGGCCATGCATCTGGTCAACGCCATAGATGATCGGAATTTTTAACCTCGACACCTGTAGGTTATACTCCTGGAGGTCTTTATAGAATTGGTACCATACTTCAGGAGTTTCGGCAATGCCATTCAGGAATGAACCAATGTGATACTTACGGAGCAGGTTGCCTAATTTGGCGGTATCCACTTTTGTAACAATGCTAAGATCGGCTCCGGCTCCCCAGCTTGATTCTGTTACAATTTGCGAATTGTTGATCTGTGTCATTTGCCCGATTTTTTCTTCGAGCGTCATCTGCGAAAGCAGCTCATCAATTTTTTGTTCGATAGCTGTGTTTTCGGTTTGTTCAGATTTTCTCAGGTCACGTATAGATAAGCCATCCTTTTTTTCGGAAGGCGTGCAGGAAAGCATAAGCGCGAATAAGATTACAAGTACAGGTAGTTTTCTCATTGGTAAAAGCCGGGTTTAATTCTGAATGTTAATTGATGTCTAAAAATTTTATTGATCGATAAGAACTTCAAAACACGAGGCAGGCAGCCCTGCTTTGTTAAAGAAATTCGGGTCTGAATCGTTTTTGTATCCAAAGCGTATTCCTTTTAGTGTATTCACGGATTTTGTTTCCACTTCTACGGTAGTTCCTTTAATTTTTGCAGATGCAGCAAGCCACTGCCGGCCATCGTAAATTTCAAACTCTTTCAATTCGCCATCCTTTGCTATCAGCCCGCCTTCGCTGTGTTTGAAGTGAAGGATAAGCTTGTCTTTTTTTATTTCGTATTTCTGATACAACGGCCCGGAGTACGGAATGTTAACTCCGTAATCGTTATGAAGCGCCCACGCAGCCATTCGTTTGCCCACATCAATTTTATTTCGCGGGTGTATGTCTTCCAGGTCGCCAATATCCGACACGACAACAAGCCCGGTGTTCGCAACAGCCTCTACTACTTTCCGTTGCTGATCTCTTACTACCGCGCCTGAAACATTATCCTTACCATAGCCCGACCAGGGAGCAATCTGCGCGATATAAAAAGAAAAATTATAACCCCAGGCTGCGCGCCAGCTATGAATGAGTGCCGATAATGTACGTTCATAATAAGCAGCGTTACCCGCATTCGATTCGCCTTGATACCATAACGCTCCTTTTATTTTGAAGGGTATGAGCGGGTGAATCATGGTGTTGTACAGCCGTGCCGGTTCAATCGGGCTCCAGCTAACGGGAGTCAATGTGTTAGCGCTTTGTTTCAGTAGCCTGTCGCCTTCAATAACGGGTTGTGGTATCCACACTTCAGCCGGTGAGCCGCCCCATGCTGAACAAATAAGCCCTACCGGAACATTCATTTTCTCATGAATTTCCCTGCCAAAAAAATACATCAGCGCACTAAAGTAGTACATGCTTTCGGGGGTACATACTACCCAGCGTCCGTTTAAATGTTTTTGTGGGGCAGAGTCAGCCCAGGGCAATACTGTAAAAAATCGTAGTTGCGGATAATTGGCTTTTGCCTTTTCCGCTTCACCATGATCTATGGTCATGGCCGGTGTCCATTCCATATTAGACTGGCCGCTGCCCAGCCAGACTTCACCTATCAATACATCATTGATAACAATAGTATTATAACCTTGTATGGTGATCTGGTACGGCCCTCCGGCTACAGGAGTTTCAATATCAAAGCTCCAGTATGTTGTTACATCAGTAACCTCGCTGTACACCTTGCCGGGATTCCAGCTTACGGTGATCTTTACTTCTTCAAGAGTCTTTGCCCATCCCCAAATGGAAACGGTAGTATGTTGTTGCAGTACCATGTGATCGCTGAAGATAGAAGGTAGTATCACATTGGCTTTTGTTGTGATGATTGTGAACAACAGAACAACAGGCAGGAGAAATTTTAAGTTGAATGGCATGACAATGACCGGCTATTTTTCAATGTTGTGTTGTTGACTGTATTCAGAAGGCGTAACGCCAAACATCTTTTTAAAACATTCGCGAAAGTAGGGCAGGTCGGTGAAGCCGACTTCGTAAGTTACTTCTGCAACGGTAAGTTGTTGTTGCTCCAATAGTTGAGCAGCTCGTTTTAATCGCATACAGCGTATAAACTCGTTGGCCGAAAAACCTGTAAGCGCTTTTAGTTTCCGGTAAAGCTGCATACGACTCATGGCTACATCGCGGCAAAGATGTTCTATGGTGTATTCGGAATTAATCATGTTGCTTTCAATGCTCTCCATAACTTGCTGAATAAACAGTTCATCGGCAGAATTGAGCGTTACCTTTTTAGGTTCAATACTCAATACCCGGCTGTTTCTGAAAGCTTCGTGCATACGTGCGCGCAATTGCAGCAGGTTTCGCACTTTTAATTCCAGCACCCTGGGGTTGAATGGTTTGGTGAGGTATTCATCGGCACCCGTTTCAAGCCCTTCTACTTTAAAAATTAAAGATGTGCGTGCCGTTAGCAGTATCATCGGAATGTGAGATGTCCGCTTGTCGGATTTTAGTTTCCGGCACAATGTAATGCCATCCATTACCGGCATCATTACATCACTGATAATAATATCCGGAATGTTGGTTGTGGCTTTATCCCAACCTTCTTCACCATGCGAGGCTTCTATGATCGTATAGTTGTTGTTGAAAATGGATTTTATGTAAGCCCGCACTGCGCCAACATCCTCAACTACCAACATTTTAGGTAAGGATGATTTGTTTCCGGTCTTTTCCACCGGTTCGTCATAAACAATCGAATCCCATTCTGTATCAATTAATGAAGGGTAGTGATCCATTGACTCAAGGTCATCCGACCACGATTGTATTTCGTCTTTGCTGAAATGTGCTTTTCCTTTTTTAAGTGTAATCTGAAACCGCGTGTGTTCTCCTTCTCTGCTTTCAACATTAATGTTGCCATGATGCATATCGATCAGGCTTTTTGAAAGTGCAAGCCCAATGCCTGTTCCCGTATGTTGCCGGTCTTCATCATAGCTGAAGAAGGTTTGAAAAATCTGTTCAAAGTGTTCTTGCCGGATGCCCCGGCCGGAATCTTTAACGATGATCTCTACGGAGTTACCCATATCATTTACTTCGATAAGGATTGTTCCATCTTGCGGAGTATGTTTAAACGCATTTGATAACAGATTGAACAGGATTTTTTCAAACTGATCGCGGTCAAACCACACTTTTATGTTTTCGTGGGAAGATTGCATCAGGAAGTTTACCTGCATTTGCTCCGCGAGTGTATCAAACGAAAGTTTGATTTCGCGTACAAACCGTACAATGTTGCCTTCAGATACCTTCAGGTTAAGGTTGCCTGATTCAGCTTTCCTGAAATCCAGCAACTGGTTTACAAGTCTGAGCAAACGTTGCGAGTTGTCGCTTATCCGGGATACGTCATTTCTTGCATGCTTACTCAGTTCACCCGATTCAAGAAGCGATTGTGCCGGGCCGAGTATGAGCGTGAGCGGTGTACGGAACTCGTGCGATATGTTGGTGAAGAAATCGAGTTTGGCTTTGTTTAGTTTTTCTAAATTTTCGCGTTGAAGCCGCTCTACTTTTATATCGTGCAGCAGGTTGGCACGCAAGAGAACAAATTTTCTGAACACGTATAATATAACAAATCCAAGCAATACATATAAAACTGCTGCCCAGTAAGTTTTCCACCAGGGCGGCAGTATGGTGATGGCAATTTGTGTGTATTTGTCCTGCCACACGCCATCTATTCCAGAGGCTTTCACTTTGAATATGTACGTGCCTGGGTTCAGGTTGGTATAGTTTGCAAACCGCCTGTCGCTATCGGTGTAGTTCCAGGTATCATTGAACCCCTCCAGCATGTAGGCATAGTGTATTTTTCGGGGAGCCGCAAAATCAAGCGAGGCAAAATCGAATGCAATTGAGTTTTCAAAATGCTTTAGTTGTATTTCTGAATTATTACACAACGGCTGATTAAACAACACGCGGTTATTTACTTCATCTCCGATAGAAATCCGTTTTCCTGAAAGTTCAAACTTGGTGATGACCAATGGGAAATTTTCCGGACGCTGAATGATTTTTTTTGTGTCGATACGGTTAAAGCCCTCCGAACCCGCAAACAACAAGTGCCCTTCTCTGTTCTTCACGCACACGTTGCTGTAAAAGAAACCTCCCATGATGTGATCATTGCGATCATAATTGCGCATATAGTTTTTGTCGGATGGATCTATTACAGTAAGTCCGTTCCAATGCGCAAGCCAGAGTTTGCCGTTGTTGTCTTCCAATATGCTCACGATAACTTTGTTGCTCGGCCCGCCTTCAATGGTGTAGTTTTCAAAAAGGTTACGCCTGCGATCGAACGAGCTAAGTCCGCCATCAGTAGCAATCCATAATATCCCTGCGTGATCTTCGTAAATAGAGTTTATGAAATTATCGTTTATGGAGTTGCTTTCCGATTTTTTATAGTGCTCCACATGCGTTTCGTTTCCGTCTTCACGAACACTATAAAGTCCGTTGCCACGTGTACCTATCCACGCTGTTTCAGCCTTGTCGACATACAGTACCACTATGGGCGCTTGTTTCAGCAGGGGATGGGTGTAGTTGATGACGTCACCCTGCCGGGTAATTTTACTCATCCCGCCACTCCAGGTACCAATCAGTACATTATCATGTCCATCGCTTGTGATGGACATGATGTAATCATCACGAATCGGCTTTTCGGTGTACAAGGCGTATTGCCGGTAATCGGTAATATCTGTTGAATGAAGATAAAATTCATTAAAGTGATATACACCAGCCCCGGCTGTGCCAACCCAGATGTTTCCTTTGCCGTCAGCGTACAAGGTTTGGATAAATTCACCGAAGTTGTTCTCAGCTTTGCCGACAATGTTGTATTTTCTGAATGAATTATTTCCATCGAATTTGTAGAGTCCACCGCCAATAGTGGATACCCAATAGCCGCCAGTTGCCGAAACTTGTATGCCGGTTATAATGCTTTTCGATTTATCGAATTGCGATACAGTAAAGGATTCAAACTCCTTTGTATAGGTGTCGAATTTGTTAATCCCTTTTTTAGTGCCAACCCAGAGTACGCCACCGCGATCCATGTACAATGAAGTAACAGAACCATGACTGATGTTCATTGTTTCAAAATCAGTATCTGTTCGCTTTTCAAATTGCATGGTAGCTACATCGAAAAATGAAATACCTGATTCAGAGCCAACAACTAAGTAAGGCTGTTCGCCCGGAACTACCAGCAGGCTTTTAAATAAACTATAACTAAGCGGTTTGTTGGGCACTACGTGATTTACAAATGCGCCTGTTGTGATGTCTAATGATTTTAATCCTTTGCGGGTAGTCAGCCAGATGGTTGATCCGCTTTCTTCCGGCAATCCGCCAATGGTGTAAATGGCATTATGGAAAGCAAAGTTTACAGTGTCTTTTTCGTAGAAGTAGTTTTTGAATGTATAGCCATTTTTGCTACTCTGTAATTTGTTAAGCCCGTATTCGGTGCCAATCCACAACTCATTATCAGGAGAGTAGTAAATATCGGTTATGAAGTTGTGCGTAAGCGATGGTGAATTTTCGGTTGTGATGTGTTGGAAACCGGTTGCTCCGTTTTCTAACATGTTAAGCCCGTATTCGGTGCCAACCCATAAGTTTCCTGCTTCATCTTCATCTATGGCCCATACATTGTTATTGCTCAAACTTGTTGGTTCACGTTCATTATGTGTAAATTTCTCAAACGTGTTATGATTTTTATTGTACCGGAATAGTCCGCCCTGATGCGTGCCAATCCATAGCTGGCCCGTTTTGTCTTCGTGTAGGGCAAGTATTTTATTGCTTTGCAGCTTGCCCGGTTGATTTTCGGAATGGAATACGGTAGTGGTGTACCCATCGTAACGTATCAACCCCGACCAGGTGCCTATCCACAAGTAACCTTCCCTGTCTTGCAGTATGCAGTTTATGGAACTTTGTGAAAGATCCTGCTCCTCTAAAAACTGATCGAACAAAATTTTCTTGCTGCGAAGTTCTTCAGGTTGCGCCCATAATGCTGCAACAGGCAACAGTAAAACGATGAATAGTTTTACAGTTACGAGTGCCGGGTATGTTTTTCCATTGTTCATTAATCGGGTTAAAGTACAACAATTTTTTGCCTTTCAAGAAGGCCGTGTCCGGTTATCATAACAATGTACACACCGGGTTTCATTTTTAATTTTTTACTGGAAAAGGTTATTTCCGTATGGATTGTTTTGCTGATTATTTCAGACCCTTTAATATCGAGTATGCTTACTAAAACAGGGCTGTTGTATCCGTTTAAACTTATGGTGATTTCGTTTGTTGTGGGCGTTGGAAAAATGGAAATCTCAGGCGCTCGCGTTTGTTCTGCTGATACGATCAACTGTTCGTACATATTGTGCGCTTTATCGCTTAACACAACATGCGTTGAGTTTTTGAAATTGATAAAACTTTGTTTGGCAGCAGTTGTACTGGTTGCATGCGGCACATACGGGTGCGACCAACTTGAATTTATCCAGGTGAGCGCCCACGCAATTTTAAGCGACTTGCCGGAAGGATCGTTTACAATGGCCGGCAACACGGTTTCGTTCCAGTATCGGGCGGCAGTTTCACCATTTCCGGTATCGTTGCGGTAGCCGGTTTCTGCCAATACAGCTACCTTGTTGTGCTGTTGTGCATAATCAACCAAAAGCCCCATGTACTGACGAAAAGGAGAGGCCGTAACTTCGTACATATCCAACCCAAGTATATCCACATAATCATCGCCCGGATAATAGTTGGTCATAACAGTGCTGGTAACCGGGCTGTTGGGCGACCAGCAAAACAATACACTTGTAGTTCGTTCTTTTATGTAATCTGCGGTAAGCTGATATAATTTTTTGTAGTCAGCGGCATTAAAACCCGAACAGTTGGCGCCCCACCAAAACCAGTTGCCGTTCATTTCATGGAACGGACGGAAGACAATCGGGATACGCTCATCATCAACTACCAGGTCGTTGTTAATGATGGCGATTATTTTATCCAACTCGCCATAAAACCAGGTAAGGTCACCGTTGGTATCGTTTTGATTGGCAATGTTTTTAGCTAAGTTAGCAGGCGATCCGCTACATTGATATGACGATGTATTCCGGGCACTGATGTGCCAATCGAATGTGATAACAAAACCTTGCTGATAGGCCCACTTCACTGCTTCGGTGTGGTAGCCTCTTTCCGTAGCGCTTTTATCGAGGTAGTAATGAAAATCAGATCCTAACACGGTAGGGTACGCACCTGTTACTGCATGTGCATCGGCATAATCTTTATTGCCATGCGCACTACCCGAATTGTACCGGAAGCTGTTGAAAAATTCCTGCCCGAATAAAAAGTAATTACTGTTCTGTACGATCTTCAGGTTGTTGTAAAGTGTGGCTGTTTTTTCGGTAACGTCCGTATCCACTTGTGCATACATACCTGCTGATGTAAGGAGCAAAATGCAATACCATGCAAACTTCATGAATGTGGATAGGGTTGTCATTGCAAAATCAGGTTTTTATAAATCCAATGCCACTGTTAAGATATACATTTTTTGCAATGTTAAAGTATTACGAAGAGGCCTCATTCAATGGCAAAAAAAATCCTCCGGCCGGTGAGCCGGGGGATTTTTTAAGCTATCGTTTCAATTATGGTCTGAACCCGATATTGTCAATATACACGGTAACGGCATCGCCTCTATCCTGGAACCAGATTTCCCTGAACTCTGTGATGGCAGCAAAGTCGGTGATGGGTATTTCCACATCAACCCATTTACCCTCTTGCAACGTAACCGTTTTAGGATTATCAGCGTCCACTTTAAGGTTAACCTGTATCTGTTTGCCATCGGAGCCTTCACCGCCATATACCGAGAATGCAAACTTGGTCATGCCGGCCAACGATATATTGGAACCATCTGACGGCACCACTAACTGGCCACCGCCACCCCATCCGCCAGGGAAATTTACTTTGATGGCGTGAGGGTTCGCGCCCCTGCGGTACACTTCCGTGCTGGCGAAGTTCGTATAGCCTGAACCCCAGCCTCCTGGCTCAAGTCCATCGGCAATAACATCATCAAACACCACAATACTCAAAGGCGGAGGTGTAGTTTTTGCATCAAAGCCTACATAATCGGCATAAATGGTTGAATTAGATATCCCCTCTACCTTAAATGCAAACCTGGTGATCTGCGCAAGATTAGTAGTCGGGAAATTAGTCAACGGTATTTCGTACTCCGTCCATACGCCTGGCACTAATTTAACCGAATTGTAATCACTCCAGTTATCGTTGAGGATAACGGCTACATCAACTTTGCTTTGTCCTGATAAGTCGCCTCCATACAGGGCAAAAATAAATGACCCCTGACTACTGGCATCAATTGCTGTAATGCCTCCGGCAGAAAGTCCGCCTCCATCAGTAGATGTGAATTTCCAGGAAACATCGCCCGAATAAAACTGCTCGCCACTGGCTACATCTGAAGTTCCGTTCCAACTCCAGTTGTCGCCACCGGGAGCAATGGTTTCGTCATACAGCGTAATGGCAAGCGGAGCAGGGCCGGGAGCCGGCACGCGCAAGGTTACACCAAGCAATCCCGAAAATCCGTGCACCGTTGTATATCCGATTGCGCCTGATTTTGCGTCTTCAGGTAATGCAAAGGAAATTCCGGTTGAGGTGTGGGTTAAAAACGAGGCAGCGGCTATCGTTCCTGAACCTGAAAGAGAAAGTTCAGCTACGAGATCGAGGTCTGTTCCTGTAATGGTTACATTATCTACTGCGGGTACAGCAATGGCAGGCGTAATGGCAGTACCTATCGGCAGAATGATCGTCAGTTCATCGTTGGTAACAACATCTATGGGTGATGCCTGCATTAAGGTGAGCTTGCCTTTAACGGTTGTTGCCGGAACACTGACAACGATTGTAGTTTCCGTCTGACTCACAAAGCCGGCCCTGGAAACCATGTCGCCTCCTTCAAAAACAACTGCGGTGATCAGGTCGAGATTAGTACCGGTTATAGTCAGGTTTTCCGTATGCTTTATGGAAGTGGGAGCAATGCCGCTAACAGTGGGCATTGTTACGATCAACTGATCTTCCGAACCAAAGGTTAACGGTTCTGTTCCTCCGGTAGAAAATATAAGGAAACCGGTTTGTGCCCCAAAGGGTACGGTAATAACGGCTTGTGTTTCCGATCGGCTCACAAAGTTATCCTTTGTTACAATTACATCGTTGGTAAACGTTACCTGCTCAATCCAGTTTATCTTTTCACCGGTGATGGTGATGTTCGTTCCGGGTTTTGCTTCTGCCGGTGTAATGCTGGAAAGCACAACGGGTACTTCAAAGTTGAGAATCGTTTTCGATTCAATATCGCCCTTAGGTGTTTTCAATATTACCAATCCGGCCTCGGCAGCCTGGGGCACGGTTACGTTTATCCTCTCTTTGGAAGAAGAATTAAATGCACTCTTCGGTACTTCTACGGCAGGCTTGAATACAATAGCTGTTACCTTATCGAGGTTTTGCCCGAAGAAAGTAATCTCATCGCCATGATGCACACCCGATGGCCCGAAACTCAGCAGCATCACTTCGCTTAATGTTTCTTCTTCCTCGCAAGCTGTTATAAACGTCATACCCGTTAGTATGAACAACAGGGCGAAGAAGGCCTTGATTTTATGCTTCAGTATGGTTTTCATTTTTTTTCTGGTTTTGTCAAGGTTCAACAAATCGGATGTTATCAATATAAAATTCTACTTCGCGGCCATCGCTTTGCGGAGAGCCTAATAGCCACATGCTGATGGTACCGGCATTCGCCTCATTAAATACCTGGCCACCGGTGTAAACAACCTCATCGTTACTGGTACCCATAAAGTATTGAAATTCAGTAAGCGGAATCACTACGGTAATCCAGCCATCATCGGTAGAAAATTCTGCACCGGCTGCATCCCAGGGCCCCCAAATGGCACGCGGGTTATAGGTGTTACTCCAGATTTCCTGGTTGTTGCCGGCATGTGTAGGCGATGACAAGCAGATGTTCAGATAACCGCCATACCATTTCTTTACCTTAGCTTCAAATTTCAGCACGTAATCTTTGTAGGAGTTAGGATACAACGGATAGAAATTTTCGGTACGACCTGCATTTCCTCCCCAAAACTCAAACAAGTAACCCGATTCGGCAGGCGCCCCAGGCCCTTCATTTCTTTCATTGGCATTAACGCCTGCCCTGAACACATTGTAGGCGCCATCAATTCCGCCATCACCACTTTCTACCAACCCTATTCGCCATGCGTTTCCTCTCACATTATCAAAGTCTAAGATGATGTTCCTGGAATCATACAGATGGAAAGTAGATTCTACTTCGCCAAAGTTGGTTTTAACTGTTATCGGGCCTTCTTCAGCGTTATCGGGCACTTCTACTTCCAGCAAGGTCTGGCTTATTACCGTAGCCGTAGCTTCTACTCCCCCGGTAAATGTTACAATCACGGGCACTTCACCATCCACATCAAAGAAATAATTTCCATGGATGACCAACTTTTCGCCTGATTCACGCTGAGGCCATTCGTTGCGCGCACTCACAATAAGCGGAGGCGGTATAGTAACTTCAAAAGGATAGGGGAGTGTTTCTCCATTAGCATTGACTAAGTAAAGTTCATCGGTTGCTAATAGCGGAGCCTGGTTAGGCACGGCAACTATAATTGATCGGTTGGTTACCCAGGTTGGATTTATAATCGCCTGTCGATCGTTAAACCATACCTCGCGCGTACCACCCAGGTTTTTTCCCATAATAGCAATGGTTGTACCCAATGGCGCTCTCACCAACAGCGAGTCGGCAGAGGCCGGGTTCGTTACCCGTATATAATTAATAACGGGAGGCCCGTCTGGCGATTCGATGTGTATTCCATCTTCATCTTCGCAGGCGGAAAAGAACAGTACACTCATGGCCACGCAGGTCACGAGTATGTAGCGTATATGTCTTGATAGTTTCATCTTCGTTCGTTAAGTTAATTGAACACGTATTCTACAGCCTCTTCACCCAACTTATGGTTCACAATAATCTCGGCCGTAGGGATGGGTAATCTCATACGGTCGGTGGTAAATGCATTAACCGACTCGCTATAGACTTCACCGGTAGGGCGGGTACCTATGTAGGGGTATCCTCCGGGAGGGTTGCTGGTACCATCTGAACCGGAATAAACCAATGCATAACCATTCGGGTCATTTTCCTGGGCAGTCTGGTCAAGGCCTGTTAGCAAGTTATAATACCGTACAGCGCGGCTTTGACTATTCAGATAAGCGATTGTACCGGCTGGGTCGCGGTAGTACCTGCGCTTCACATCGATCCAGCTTTGCGATTCAAATCCAAACTCTACCCTGCGTTCATTGAAGATGTCTTGATATGTAGCTGATCCCCTTGCGTCAAGTCCGGCTCGCTGTCGCACTGCATTAAGAGCATCTAAGCCTGCACCTGCGCCAAGTGTAGTTCCGGTACCCAACTCGGCTTCGGCTAACAACAGGTAAACATCTGCCAGGCGCAGCATGTATATGTCAAGGGGCGAGTCCTGGTTAGTAATGGTATAGCCTCCGTTATCGTCAGCGTTCCCGATGACGTGTTTCTTAACAGCCGTGAGTGTAGGGTCGGAGCCATTCAGCTCAACACCATCTGCATCGCGAAATACGATGGAGTACGTATAGCCACCATTTTGAGTAGCTAAGTAATTATAGGTATCGCCCTGTTGCATGTAGATCGCCCTTTGACGCTTGTCAGTAGCTGTGCCGGCATTATCAAGCAAATTGTTAATAAAACTTACTGTAGGGCCTTTGCCGCCTCCCCATGCTGTGCCGTCACCGGTAACAGCGGTGTGGCGAGCAAAACGTGCCTGGCGACTGCTGCCTGTACCCCAACCGTTGTTGATACACTGAATAGCCCAGAGTATTTCAGGGTTATGTTCATTGGTCACCTTAAACATATCTTCATAATTGTTGAACAACGTGCGTCCGCTGTTATTGATAACATCTCTGGCATAGTTTGCCGCTACTGTAAAATCGCCTGATGCTCCGCGCTGGGCGAGTGTAAGGTGCAACTTGGCCAACATGCCTTTGGCAGCCCATGAAGTTACCCGTCCGGCTTCATCGGTAGAGGGCAGATTTTCTGCTGCGAATACCAGGTCTCTGCGAACAAACTCATACACACTGCTCTCGGTATGTTTAGACAGTTGCAGATCATTAGCCGCTACTTTTACTGCCGGGTTTTCAACGATGGGCACTTCGCCCCAATATTCTGCTAACAGAAAATAGGACACTCCACGGAAAAACCTTGCTTCGGCCAGGCCGGCATTGATTACTTCCTGGCTTACGTTATACCCGCCCGCTATGGCAGGCATATCGTCAATGATCAGGTTGGCATAAGATATTACATTGTACAATCCTCTCCATCCGTCTAAGATGTGGCGGTTGTTAGCGCCATAGCTGTTCTTGAAAAACTCGCCTTCAGCTTCCCAGGTGTGGTACATATCGCCAGCCAACAAGTCGCCAGCGCACCATTGAAATACATCTGTAAATTCCCACCAGGGTCGTCCGTACATGGCGGCTGTAGCCTGCCGGATTTCAGTTGCATTACGATACCAGCCGTTTACAGTAGCCTGATCCTGGGGAACATATTCCAGGAATTGATCCGAACATGCGGTGAACGAAAACGTTAACGCAGTTATCATTAAGTATTTATATATCTTTTTCATAATCATTCAGCTTATCAATGTTAAAAAACAACGTTTATGCCCAATGTATATACACGAGGTGCCGGGTAGCGGCCCATATCCACGTTTTGCTGCAAAGCGCTTTGATTGAAGGCCCCGATCTGGGGATCAAGCCCGGAATATTTAGTAAAAGTGGCTATGTTTTGAATGTTGCCGTACACCACCGCACGCGACATTTTTGCTTTTTGTATAAGCGAAGTCGGTAAGGAGTATGTCAGTTTTATGTTTTGAATCCGCACATACGTGGCATCTTCAAGCCATCGTGTTGACATGTAGAAGTTTCCGTTTTCCGTACCGTTACGAAACCTTGGCATGTTGGTGTTGGGATTTATCAGGCGCACATCATCAATACTCCTGGGGTCTCCGAATTCCGGGTTAATCAGCTCGGTACGGGCACGATTAACTACTGAAGCAGACTGGTTATCGAACCGGTAATACATTTGTTCGTTACGCGCTCTTGAATAGTTCAGAATTTCTCCGCCTATGGAGCCGATCAGGTACACATCTAATGAGAAAGGCCCATAGCTTACCGAGTTATTGAAACCAAACGTCCAGTCGGGGTTCGGGTCGCCAATAAAGGTTTGATCGTGCGCATCAATAATTCCGTCCGGTACACCGTCCGGGCCGCTGATGTCTTTCCATTTCACATCGCCCAACCATAACCCTGTGGAGCGATCAATCAGGTTTGTACCCGGCTCTGCTGAATTGGGTATTTGTACGGCATGATTTGCGATTTCTTCTTTTGACGTAAAGATGCCTTCCATTATATAGCCATAGAACATGCCAACGGGGCGACCTACCGTTGTGCGCGAAGCTGTTTCAAAGCCTGTATACCAGTAGAGGTTACGGGTGAGGTCTGCCCCGGCCAACTTCGTTACCTTATTACGGTTTATGGTAACGTTAGCGTTGGTTGTCCATTTCAATTTACCCTTGTCGATATTCACGGTGTTAAGCGAAAGCTCAACACCTTTGTTTTCCATGCTGCCCACGTTGGCAGAAGGGCCTTGTACCCGTGTACCAAAGGTGGCTGGCAGGGTAACAGTTAGTAACAGGTCATTAGTAAGCTTCTTGTAAATCTCACCGGCAAATTCTACGCGACCGCCAAATAATTCCAGATCGACACCTACGTTAAGCATTTCGGTTGACTCCCACTTTAGCAGTGGATTGGAATAGGCATTGTTGCGAACACCTGTGCCGAAATATGTAATTTCAGTAGCCAGCGATGAGCCAAAACGATACTCACCAATTTCCTGGTTACCCACCAGGCCCCAGCCTGCTCTTAATTTTAAGCTGCTAACGGCATCAACCTGCGAAAGGAAATTTTCTCCTGATAGTTTCCATCCCGCAGAAACAGACGGGAACCACCCCCAACGGTTGCCCGGGCCGAATCGCGATGAGCCGTCTCTGCGTATGGTGGCCGTTAACAGGTAGCGATCGGAAAATGAATAATTAACCCTGGCCATATACGAGGCTAATGAGTTCCAGCCTTTGTACCCATCGTTCAATTGGGTAGCCACCACGCCCTGGTTCATTACGGGAATGTCGTTAGGTACATCAATTTTAAAAGCAGTAAAGCCATCCCATGTGCTCTTCAGCGCTTCGGTACCGGCCATCGCTGTAATCTCATGGCTGCCGAAGGTTTTAGAATAGGTTGCATAATTTGTCCAGCTCCAGAAGAAACTCTGACCTAAGGAATTACTCAACCGGCTTGTAATGTTTTTGATTTGTCCCCACTCGTAGGTGGGTTGAAATGACATATTCACATTGTTATTATAGTTTACCGATATCTCAGAGCGGAACTTTAATTCTTTAATGATATTAAATTCGGCATACAGGTTGGTTATCATCTGGTTAGCCAGCACGGTATTGTTACGGAGCAAAGCAAGGGCCACCGGGTTGGAGCCTATGTTGGCCGATTGGTTGGCCTGATCGGGGCCTGCGTAGGTGCCATCGAAATTTTTTACCGGGATGTGCGGAGCCATTTGGGCAGCCTGCGAGATCACACCATCACCACCATCCTGCAAGGTTATTCTTTCATCTTTCCGCGAAAGCGCAAGACTGGTACCTACACGCATCCAGTCCTTTATCTGGGTATCTACATTGGCGCGTAAATTAAAGCGGTTAAAGTTCGAGCCGATTATTATCCCTTCTTGCGAGAAGTAGCCAGCGGATATTAAGTAGTTGGTAGCATCTGTTCCGCCCGATATGCTAATGGTATGGCTTTGCATGGGTGCAGGCTGGAAAATTGCCGCCTGCCAATCCGTACCTTTACCAAGTATGCTGGGGTCGGCAAAACGCGGGTCTTCATCCTGAAATATCTCCCGCGCCACCTCGGTATTATAATCTGCATACTGACGCAGGTTCATCATGTCAAAAGTTTTATAGACATCCTGCATGGCATAGAAGCCGTCATAGCTTACCGTAGCCTCGTTTCGTTTGCCGCGTTTGGTAGTGATGATTATCACACCGTTTGCCGCCTGCGAGCCGTATATAGCTGATGCGGATGCATCTTTAAGAACGTTAATGCTTTCAATGTCATTCGGGTTAAGCGTTGCCAACGGGTTTACACTGGCGCCCTGTTGTCCGCCCGAACCACCCTGCCAGTCGAAACCGGTAATGCCAGCGGCATTGCCGCCCATACGCACACCATCAATTACATACAGCGGTTCGCTGCTTTGAGTGAGTGAGGTTGTTCCGCGTATGCGGATGGAAACAGCGCCACCAGGTTGCCCGGAATTTTGGGTTACCTGCACCCCCGCAACACGGCCTTGCAAAGCCTGGTCAACACTGGCAGTAACCGTATTTCTGAGTTCATTGCCAGATATAATAGAGACAGCACCGGTAAGGTCGCTCTTTTTCTGAGCACCGTACCCGATCACCACAACTTCCTGAAGCGAGGTTATGTCTTCCTGCATGGTAATGTTTAGTACGGTTTGGTTACCGACTTTCACCTCTTGCGTGCTGTACCCGATGAAGGAGAATACCAGTATGTCCTGGGGTGACGCCTCAATGCTGAACTTACCGGTAGGATCCGTAGTAACACCTGTTAATGATCCTTTAATCAGAACGTTAACAGCGGGCATCCCTTCTCCGGATGGGTCTTTTACAACTCCACTGACGATAGCAGTCTGAGCTATGGCCTGTGACCCTGCAAACAACAGGCACGCCAACAGGCCGGCTATCCGCAGTTTGTTTTTCAGTAAAAACAATTTTCTCATAATGATGGGTTTAGGGTGTTAAGGTTTAGTAGAAAAAAATGCGAAGCAGAATAAGGATGAACACCAGCGCAAAAATTCCAATGCCTATTTCGAGGCGCTTTAGGAAGCGTTCATTACGAAGCAACTTTCTGAATTTAGTACGCATGGTGTCCATACATCCTTAACCCTGTTTTTCATTTTAATCTGTCGGTAAGGTCAACTATCGGCAAGTATCAGAAGGGGGGTAAATGGCTCAAAAAAGGAGGACAAACGTTTTCGGAAGAAAAATTTATGCAATCAGTTGCGAACCGATGCAAATAGAAATCAGCTAACAGGTATTAATTATTATTGAGTAGTACGATGAAATATAGGGCAAACGAAAGCTCTGATTTTGAGCATTTCAAACATCTTGTAAGGCTGATTTTTAGATAGTTATGTAACCCTGATTAAAGGATATTTAAGCACAAGCATTAAACAAACGCCTGTATTCCTGTAATCTCCTTACCCAGAATCAGCAGGTGTATGTCGTGTGTGCCCTCGTACGTTACTACCGACTCAAGGTTGGCCATGTGGCGCATAATGGGGTATTCACCGGTGATGCCCATGCCACCGTGAATTTGCCGTGCTTCACGGGCTATCTCAAGGGCAATTTCAATATTGTTTCTCTTCGCAAGCGAGATTTGTGCAGTGGTCGCTTTACCCTCATTCATTAATGTGCCAAGTCGCCAGTTTAGCAGTTGCGCCTTGGTGATTTCGGTAAGCATTTCTGCCAGTTTCTTTTGTACTAACTGAAACGATGCAATAGGCTTTCCGAACTGAATGCGCTCCAACGCATAACGTCTTGCAGAATCATAGCAATCCATAGCCGCGCCAACAGCGCCCCAGGCAATGCCGTAACGTGCCGAGTCAAGGCACATCATGGGTGCGCCCAACCCGCTTTTGCCGGGCAGTAAATTTTCTTTTGGAACTTTAACATTATCAAAAACAAGTTCACCGGTTGTGCTCGCACGCAACGACCATTTGCCATGTGTTTCGGGGGTAGAAAAACCTTCCATACCGCGTTCCACTATCAAGCCGTGAATACGGCCTTCTTCGTTCTTGGCCCATACTACGGCTACATCGGCTTTGGGCGAATTGGATATCCACATCTTGGCACCATTCAATAAATAATGGTCGCCCATATCTTTAAAATTAGTAACCATCCCGGAGGGGTTCGAGCCATGGTCGGGTTCGGTAAGGCCGAAACAACCCAGCCACTCGCCCGACCCAAGTTTGGGCAGGTATTTTTTGCGTTGTTCTTCACTTCCGAATTTATAAATAGGGTACATAACCAATGACCCCTGCACTGAGGCCGTAGAGCGCATACCTGAATCTCCGCGTTCAATCTCCTGCATAATCAACCCATACGAAATATAGTCTAATCCGCCACCGCCATACTCGGTTGGTATAGTTGGCCCAAAGGCGCCTATATCGCCAAACTTCTTTACTATTTCATAAGGAAAATGTGCACGTTGTGCCCAGTCTTCAATGTAGGGGCTGATTTCCTTTTTTACAAAATCGCGGATGGAGCTTCTGATGAGTTTGTGTTCTTCGGTAAGCAGACTGTCAATTGCATAAAAATCCGGGTGTTCAAACACGTCTTGTTTCATTGATTTTGCTGCTTTTTGCTCCTGAGCCATAAGATTTTGTTTAATTAGCGTGCAATTTAGTAAAGCGTTTTTAAATCCGTAGTATTATGGACGAACAGAAAATTAACCCCGAATTACTGACCCAACTTAAAAAGCTCCAGGAAAAGTATGACGTAATGGGGCAGGACTTATCGTCTTACTTAGACGGATTGCTGTATTCCGATTACCTCACCTATTGGGATTACATTCACCTTGATACGCTGTTGAGCTTGCAAAACCCGAAAACCAGTTTCCCGGACGAGCATATTTTTATTATCTATCATCAGATAACCGAGCTTTATTTCAGGTTGGTAATTCTTGAACTGGAGCAAATCACCTCGGCAGAAAACCCGGACGAGAAATTTTTTATTGAACGGTTAGACCGGGTGAACCGGTATTTCAATCACCTGGAAAATTCATTCGATATTATGGTTAAGGGAATGGAGCGCGAACAGTTTTTGAAATTCCGTATGTCGTTGCTCCCGGCAAGCGGATTTCAATCGGCACAATATAGAGTAATTGAATTTTATGCCACTGACCCTATAAACCTCGTTGCCGAAAAAGACAGGCAGTACATTACCGACCCGAAAAATATTGACCCGGTTTTTGAACGATTGTATTGGCGAAGCGGAGCTACTGAATTAGCCACCGGCAAGAAAACCCTTACACTTCAGCAATTCGAGAAAAAATATTTAGATGAATTTAGTGAGTTGAGCTTATCCCTTACAAACCGAAACCTGTATCATCTTTACAAAAAACATTTTGAAGGAAACCAGCGTGTAATTACGCGGTTGCGGGAGTTTGATACACTCGCAAATGTGCTGTGGCCGTTGGCGCACATGAAGTCGGCTGCGCATTACCTTGAAAAAGACCCGGAAGATATTAAAGCCACCGGGGGCACAAATTGGCAGAAATATCTTCCGCCCCGCTTCCAGCGCATAATCTTCTTTCCTGAACTTTGGAACGAAACCGAAAAGGCAGAGTGGGGTAAGGCTGCCTTCATCCGTAAGTAGCAGTTGCGAATCTAAAATCTTAAATTTCTTATCGTATCTTTCGGTAGTCTTTTAAAGATGAAAAGATTAGCCCTCATCGGTTTCGTTATTCTTTCGGTTCAAACCTATGCGCAGGTTTTTACCCGGCAAATCTATCACGACCGCGAAAAGCGTTACATCAAGGAAGTGTACCAGGTTAAAGATACTATCAGGAATATTCTGCACGGTCGTTATGTTTCGTATTTCCTTAACGGGAACATGGAATCGAAAGGATATTTTACTAACAACGAAACAACCGGAATATGGGAGTTTTACTTTGAATCGGGAAACCTGAAAATGCGCGGAGCCTTGCGGCAAAATTCCAACTACGGCTTGTGGGAATATTTTTATGAAAGCGGGCAGAAAAGCATGGAAGGCACCGTGAATGGAAAAGCGCGCGAAGGCGAATGGAAAGCCTATTACGAAAACGGAGAGATAAAAGAAACAGGAGCTTATGTAAACAACAAGCGTACAGGGTTATGGATTTCGTTTTACGAAGATGGTATTCAAAAAGGCGAAATAGATTACAAGGATGATTATGGCCGCTACACCGAATACTATCATTCCGGCAAGGTAGCTGCCGAAGGTCCTAAATCGGGTGTGCGCAATGTAGGGCATTGGCGTTTTTATGACGAAACTTCCGGCACGTTACAGGTTGAAGGCGATTACGAAAACGGCAAGAAGCACGGTGAATGGTTAACCTATTTTGAATCGGGTAAGTTGGCAGTACGTGGAACTTATGAACATGATGCGCCTGTTGGAAAATGGGAATACTATTTTGAAGATGGAACAATAAGTTCATCAGGAGAATATTTAGGCGGACAGAAAAACGGGTATTGGAGTTCATTTTCTTCAAACGGAAAATTGCTTAGTGAAATAACCTACGATAAAGGCTCCGGTGAATATCGCGAGTATTATATCAGCGGCAAGCTGAAATCGAAAGGCGCCATGAAAGAAGATATGCGCGAAGGCAAGTGGGAGTATTTTTATGAAGATGGAAAGAAAGAAGGGGAGTGCGAATTTCAAAATGGCAAAGGAACTTATTTTGGTTATTACCCGGATGGCTCGCTGCAAACACGCGGTGAAATAGATGGCGATAAACGAATTGGCACGTGGGAGTTGTATGAACGTGATGGAACACTATCGGGTTACTACAAACCGTACTATAACAACCAACCCAACCTTGCAAAAGAGATTACCGAATTGGCAGAACGCAACCAGAAAGCAAAGCCCGCTACCGGCAACACGTTTCCTTATTTTGTGCCGCGCGTTAATGAGTATAAAGGTGTTATTGTAGAAGGAAACCCGGTGCTGATGTTTGCCGGCCGTTTCCCGATGGCCGTTGAATTTTATTCGCAGGAAAGACTTGGGCATTCCTTCGAGTTTATCGGCATCCGCAACCCGTTTTTTGAAGCAGACGAAAAAGTAACACCCTATAAATTATTCGAGCGGGGTTACAGCATTTCTATAAAACAAAAATTTTATAATCCTGTAAAAGCCGGAATGTGGTATTTCGGTCATCAGGTACGGTTTACCAACCTTGGGCACTTTACCAATGTAATCTTTAATGCAACCCCCGAAAGCATCATCACGGTTACAGCCCCCGACCAGCGTATTGAGTATGGTGTTATGTTGGGCTACCGCATCATTCAGCGCAGCAACGCCAGCGGATTTACCATTGACCTTTATGGCGCTGCCGGTATCGGGTATCGTACTGTTGTTGTTGACGAGATGAGCGCCAGCTATTTTCAGAATGTTGACCAGGATAAACTTATTACCACGTTTACATTCGGGCTTAACATAGGCAATGTATTTCCGTATCGGTAGCTACTATGTACTACGTGGTTTAAACATTGTTATGTTAGACATAAACAGTCTATCAATCCATGTTGCCTAAATAATGAACGTAGTACAAGCCATCTCAAAAATCAGGTTGTCATCGCGGACTTGATCCGCGATCCCGTAAAAAAGCCAAAAAAAAACAGATTCCGGGTCAAGCCCGGAATGACAAATTTGTTCTATATGATTTTTGAGATGGCTTGTAGTATATTTGCGCCATTGAAGGTTAACTCCCTTCCGTTATGTCATTACAGGAAATTATTCTTTCGCCCGAAGAGGCATTTGATGATGCCCGTTTTCAAACTTCTTTGTATGAAAAACTTGGCTTACAGCAGGATGGCGACTATTGGGTGCGACCCGTTAAGCGTTCTGTTGACGCGCGCGGAAAAAAAATAGTAGTGCGCGTGCAATGCGAAGTGTTTTCGTCTTCACACAAAAAGCCGTTGATAACCTATACGCGCAATTACCCGGATGTACAAAACGCGCGTAGCGTTGTGATTGTCGGCTCAGGGCCTGCGGGTTTATTTGCCGCCTTACGGCTGATTGAACATGGTATTAAGCCTGTAATACTTGAGCGTGGCGCTGACGTGCGCGCACGCAGGCGCGACCTCGCTGCGATTAATAAAGAGCATATCGTTAATCCCGACTCAAATTATTGTTTTGGCGAAGGGGGATCCGGAACCTATTCGGATGGAAAACTTTACACCCGCTCAAAAAAACGTGGCGATGTTGCGCGTATTATGGAAATATTGGTTGCGCACGGTGCAAAGGAAGAAATTCTTTTTGATGCGCATCCGCATATCGGAACAAACAAGTTGCCGAAGTTAATCGAAGAAATCAGGAAAAGTATTTTGGGAGCGGGCGGAGAAATTCATTTCAACACACGGGTTACAGATTTTGTAATAACGGACAATCAACTTAAAGGTGTTAAAACTCTTTCCGGTGAAATATTTTCCGGTGATGCCGTAATCCTGGCAACCGGTCATTCAGCCCGCGATATTTTTGAACTGCTCCATGTGCATAAAATTCTGATTGAGCAAAAGCCTTTTGCTTTAGGGTTGCGGGTAGAGCACGCCCAGCAGCTAATCGACCGGATTCAATATCATTGCCCCGTTAATCGTGGGCCATACTTACCCGCTTCGTCTTACGCATTGGTGCATCAGGCAACTGTTAACGGGCAGCAGCGTGGTGTGTTTTCATTTTGTATGTGCCCGGGCGGGTTTATCGTTCCGGCTGCAACAGCGCCCGGTGAAGTTGTGGTAAACGGCATGAGTCCGTCAAGGCGGGATTCACGTTTTGCCAATTCCGGTATTGTTGTTTCGGTGAGCGAAGAAGATTTCAAACCCTATTCACAATTCGGCCCCCTGGCGGGGATGCACTTTCAGGCGGAAATTGAACAGCGAGCTTGCAGCGTAGCCGGAGGAACACAGATGGCCCCGGCTCAACGGCTGGTTGATTTTGTTGAGTCGAAGTTTTCCGCTTCGTTGCTTGATACCTCATATCAACCCGGATTGAAATCAGTTGATTTGAAAGAAGTGTTACCAAAGTTTATTGCTGAATCGCTGCGGCAGGGCTTTAAAAATTTCGGGTCAAAGATGAAGAGTTATCTTACAAACGAAGCGCAGGTAGTGGGTGTTGAAAGCCGCACCTCATCACCGGTTCGCATTCCCCGCCACCGCGAAACGCTTGAGCATCCGCAAGTAAAAGGTTTGTTTCCGTGCGGAGAGGGTGCAGGCTATGCCGGAGGAATTGTATCTGCGGCTATGGACGGTGAACGATGTGCGGAGGCTGTTTGTTTAATGATTGGAGTAAAACATAGAAAATGAAAACAGTTATTATCGGTGCAACACCTGACCCTTCGCGGTATGCTTATTTGGCTGCCGAAATGCTTACAGAAAATAATCAGGATTTTGTGCCTGTCGGTATTAAAAAGGGTATCGTGTTTGGAAAAGAAATACTTGATATTCGCGCCAAGCCCGCGATTGATGATGTTGATACGGTTACGCTTTACATTGGCCCGCGTCATCAACCCGAATGGTACGACTATATTCTGGGATTGAAACCCAACAGAATAATTTTTAATCCAGGAACGGAAAACCCTGTGTTTGAAAAATTAGCAAACGAAAAAGGCATTGACACAACCGAAGCCTGTACGTTAGTTTTGTTGCGTACCGGACAATATTGAATTATTATTCGGTTTATTTTTATGAATGGTTTTTTGTTAAGTTTCCTGTGTATCAAAGGCACAGAAAGATGAAAGGCACGATAGCTTATACAATTAACCAACCAAAAGGCGGTAAAGCTTTTGTGTGAGTTGGAAGAGTTACGCCTGATTAAAGTATTAAAAGAGAATATTGATATAGCCAAGCCTAAGCTTTCTGATAAATACAAAGGTGTCTTTTCTAATGAAACTCTAACCCCAACTCCTTGTTCTGTGTCCACATAGAAAGGATATAATCTTACACTTCCTTCTTTTCACGGAAAGTTATCAGAAACAAGATGGCCACACCTAATGCCAATGCAGAAGGCATAATCCAGAACATAAATGCTCCGTCAAGCCAACCGGCTTGCGATGAACCATCAAGGTTAATGTTATCGCCCCACCAACCCAATATGTAATTGCCGATAAGCATACCCGCACCATACGTTAGCAACGCAAACAAACCTTGCGCACTGGCGCGAATATCTTTTGGCGCTTTTCTATCTACATACAACTGGCCGGTTACGAAAAAGAAATCGTAACAAATTCCATGCAGGGCAATGCCCGCAACAAGTAGTGCAGGCGATTCAGGAAAACTTGCAAACAGAAAGTAGCGGAGTGTCCATGCTAACATGCCCACCAGCAACATCCACTTAACACCCAATCGTAATAAGAAGAACGGAACCAACAGCATAAACAAAACCTCGCTTATCTGCCCGATGGTCATAAACGAAGCCGACTCCTGCCCGAATGCCATAGCCGAAATGAAATCGTTGGTGCGGGCGTAATAAAAGGCGAGGGGAATGCAAATCAGGAAACTACACAACGCAAAAATGCCAAAGTTTCGTTGAGTCATCAGTTTAATGGCGTCTAAGCCAAGCGCTTTACTGAAACTAAACGCCTGTCCCTTTGCTTGTGGCGGAGTTGCCGGAAGTGTAAAGCTGTACACACCATATATAAGCGACATGATTGCGCACATTTTAAGCGGTATGTTGGTAGCCTGCGCATTTTCAACACCGGTTATCGCTTTAATAAGCGGTATGTCAATCCAGCCCAACACCGTTTGCGCTACCACAAGGCCGGCCACAATCCAGCCGATGGTTCCCCACACGCGAATACCGGGAAATTGTTTATCGGGATTTTCAATGTTGGCAAACGAAATGGCATTAACCAACGCAAGCGTGGGCATAAACAGCATAAAGTAGGCAAACATCACCCAGATAAATGTTCCGGGGTCGGTAACACCGGCTGCATACCATAATAATGCACCACCAACCAAGTGACAAAAGGAATTTACCCGTTCGGCATTAATGTAGCGGTCGGCTATTAAGCCTACAAACAACGGGGCGAGCAACCCTGCCCAGTTGTGCGTAGCATAAGCGCTCCCGATTATAGAGTTAATGCCGTCAGCGCCTTTAAATACTTCCAGCAGGTAGCTGCCCATAGTAACAAAAAAGCCCCCCCAGATGAAAAACTGGAAGAACATCATGACGCTGAGTCGGAGTTGCAGGTTAGATTGTGTAGTGCTCATGGTTGGTATAGGATTGAAGTCCCTAAAATTGCACGAATAAATCAATTGCGCAAACCCGTTTACATATTTCAAATGTTTGATGAAGGGGTATTTGTTTTACAATCTTTTGGATATATTGCCCGTTCACCAAAACAAAACAATTGTGCATAGAAAATTACGTATGGGCATGGTAGGCGGGGGCCTCGATGGCTTTATCGGGGCAGTGCATCGTAAGGCCGCAGACATGGACGGACAAATCGAATTGGTATGTGGCGTGTTCAGCAGCGACCCTAAAAAATCAAAAGCCACGGGCGATTCGCTTTACCTCAATCCAACACGTATTTATTCAAGTTATGAAGAAATGATTGCCGGAGAAAAGAAACTGCCGGCTGATGAACGCATGGATTTTGTTTCCATTGTAACGCCTAATCATCTTCATTTCGGCCCGGCAAAAGCCGCATTGGAAAACGGTTTTCATGTCATTCTCGATAAGCCCATGACGCTTACCGCAGATGAAGCAAAACGATTGAAGAAAACTGTTGATAAATCGGGGCTTGTGTTTGCGCTCACGCATACCTATACCGGCTACCCCATGATTAAAGAGGCACGAAAAGTAATCATGTCGGGTAAGTTGGGTAAGATTAGAAAAGTATATGTTGAATACATACAGGGCTGGCTACATGCCGCGATAGAAAAAACAGGGCAGAAGCAGGCAAGCTGGCGATCAGACCCGAAGAAATCCGGTTTAGGCGGTGCCCTGGGTGATATTGGTACACATGCCGCCAACCTTGCCGAGTATGTAACCGGATTATCCATCACCGAACTTTGTGCAGAGTTACATTCGGTAGTGCCGGGCAGGTTACTGGATGATGATGATATGATGTTTGTTCATTTCGATAATGGCGCACATGGAACGTTACTGGCTACGCAGGTTGCAGCCGGAGAAGAAAACAATTTATCTATCCGGGTGTATGGCGAAAAAGGCGGAATGGAATGGCGACAGGAAGAACCCAATACGTTGTTGTTGAAGTGGCCTGATAAGGCAAAAGAAATATACCGGACTGGTATGCCCTATACTTCCGATATATCGAAACTGAATACACGGGCGCCTTCCGGTCATCCCGAAGGATATATTGAAGCCTTTGCCAATATTTACGTTGCTTTTGCAAAAGCAGTTCGTGCCTACAAGCCTGGCAAGAAAATCGATTTAACAAAATACGACTTCCCTGGTGTAGATGATGGTGTGAAAGGCATGGCCTTTATTGAGGCTGCAATCAAATCATCAGAACGAAAACAGAAGTGGGTTAAGATTTAAGTTAGTTTACACTGTTTCTTAAAAACAAATAGAGTTAATGAAAACGATAAAAGGCCCCGCAATTTTTCTTGCGCAGTTTTTGAGTGATGAACCCCCGTTTGATGATATGCGGTCGATTTGTAAATGGGCAGCATCGTTAGGGTATAAAGGTGTGCAGATACCCACGTGGGATGAACGCTGTATTGATTTAAAACGGGTTGCAGAGAGTAAGACTTATGCAGATGAGTATCGCGAAATGATTGAAGATTGTGGTGTTCAGATAACTGAGTTAAGCACTCACCTTCAGGGTCAGCTTGTGGCGGTGCATCCTGCCTATGATGTGATGTTCGATGGCTTTGCGCCAAAAAAATTAAGAGGCAATTATAAAGACCGCACAGCCTGGGCAGTGGAGCAGCTTAAACTTGCTGCGAAGGCAAGTAAAAACTTTGGGCTGACAGCCCACGCTACTTTTTCGGGGGCGTTGTTGTGGCATACGGTTTATCCCTGGCCACAGCGCCCGGCAGGGTTGGCCGATACCGGCTTTAAAGAGTTGGCAAAGCGATGGATCCCGATATTAAATGCCTTTGATAAAGCCAATGTTGATGTGTGCTATGAAATTCACCCTGGAGAAGATTTACACGATGGCGTAACCTTTGAACGTTTCCTGAAAGAAACCGGAAATCATCCGAGAGTAAATATCCTATACGATCCAAGCCACTTTGTATTGCAGCAGCTTAACTATTTACAGTACATCGATTTCTACCATCCTTACATAAAAATGTTTCATGTTAAAGATGCAGAATTTAATGCCACCGGTAAGAGTGGCGTTTACGGAGGTTTCCAGGATTGGATTGACCGCCCCGGTCGTTTCCGGTCGTTAGGCGATGGTCAGGTTGATTTCAAAAGTATCTTTTCCAAATTAGCGCAGTATGATTATGACGGATGGGCGGTGCTGGAGTGGGAGTGCTGCATCAAACACCCGGAACAAGGCGCACGCGAGGGCGCACCGTTCATTAAAAATCATATCATACAGGTAACAGAAAAAGCATTTGACGATTTTGCTTCGGCAGGAACAGATACTAAATTAAACAAAAAAATATTAGGACTATGATTAATAAATTAAGTGTTGCGACCTTGTTGGTCGTTTTTTTAATGTCATGTGGTGGTAAACAGGAAACTTCCGGTCAGGATGAGCCGGTGCAATTATCCACCAATCAATTAGTGGCTATCGGGAAAATGCTGGTAGATGAATCGGATTGCAAAACCTGTCATCATGCAACCAATAAAATCATTGGCCCTGCACATAAAGAGGTAGCGGAGAAATATGAGTTTACCGATGCGAACATTAAGCTGTTGGCCAAGCGCATTATTGAAGGCGGTACAGGCGTATGGGGTGAAGTGCCGATGAACGCTCACCCGGATTTATCGCAGGAAGATGCGGAAAAGATGGCGATTTATGTTCTTTCGCTCGATGGCGAGGAGCGCAAGTAATCATACCAAATCCTTATTGTAATCTCGTCATGCGTGTTGTTAATACTCTTCTTGCCATACTGTTTGTTGTGTTGGCGGCCACACATACGCAGGTAAGCGATGCGTGGCAATGGGTTTTGCTTTTTGGTATAATGGCGATACTTTCTGTAATGGCAATTTTTGAATTATATTTTGCTAAGGTGTTGGTTGTATTGCTGGTTGGCCTAAGTGCCTGGTGTTATTTCCTGTTTGCTGAAATGAATCAATCAGCCAACCCCGAATCTTACGATTTTCTTTTCTCTCCCGTTGCTAAGGTATTCTTCTGTGTAGTTGTTCTTATTGTGTTTTTGTATTGCTCCTGGCGATACGCTTTAAAAAGACAAGAGAAACAGAATGGAGAAACTAAGAAGTAATTGAGCATGAATGGCAAATCTTTGAATGTTACGAAAGATATTATTTCTAAGCTGAAGGAAGTCATTCCGGGCGCCTTTACGGAGGGTAAAATCAATGTGGAGCAACTCAAGCAGATATTGGGTGAACATATCAATACCGATGCCGAAAGGTATCAGATGAGTTGGGCTGGAAAAACAGATGCTTACAAAATTTTACAAAACCCGACCACCTCAACATTAGCTCCATCTCCCTCAGAATCGATAAACTGGGAGGATGCTGAAAATATTCTTATTGAAGGTGAAAACCTGGATGTTTTAAAGGTCATACAGAAATCCTACTATGGAAAAGTAAAAGTTATTTGCGTTGACCCTCCATATAACACTGGTTCAGATAGCTTCATTTACCCAGATAAATTTTCTGAAACAAAAGAAGAATATGCTCGCAGAGTTGGGGATAAAAACGAAGAAGGTCATTTAATGAAAGAGGGTTTATTTCGCCCCAACAGAAAAGAGAATGGTCAATTTCATTCGAATTGGCTTTCCATGATGCTTTCAAGAATGTTTTTAGCGAGAAACCTCCTAAGAGATGATGGAATTATTTTCGTGCATATTGACGACAATGAAATAGCAAACCTTAGACTTTTAATGAATGAAGTTTTTGGTGAAGAAAACTACATTCAGGAAATAGTATGGCAACGCCATGCAGGTGGCGGAAATGATTCCAAATACTTCGCAGTTGATCATGAATTTATTTTGTGCTATGCAAAGAATATTTCTTCGATTGATAAACTCAGAATGCCTCTTTCTCAAAAGGATATAGCTCAGTATAAACATAAAGACAGGCATTTTGCTACTTTAGGGCCTTATAAAACAAAATCCTTTTTAAGGATGCGCCCTGATGATCCTCGACCTGGCCTCCAATATGCTATCAGGTGTCCAGACGGTACGGAAATTTTCAATGAATGGAAATGGGAAGAGAATTCATTTCTTGAAGCACTGAAAGAGGATAAGGTAATTATTCGGAAAGATGATAAAGATAGATGGGTTGTTGAGTATAAACTTTACTTGAATAGTTCAGATGGTGAGAAGAAGGAAAAAGTACCCCGTTCACTTTTTCTCAATGAAGCTCGTAATAGTCAGGGTAAACAAACGTTAACTGAGGTGTTGGGCAACGCTAATATTTTCAATAATCCAAAACCTGTTGAATTACTTAAAACGCTTATAAATCTTGCCTCCTCTAATGATAAAGGCGAAATAATACTTGATTTTTTTGCCGGCTCCGGGTCAACGGGTCAAGCGGTCATTGAATTGAATAAGGAAACAGGCGGAAATCGAAAATTCATACTTATTCAAATGCCTGAAAAGATCGAGCAAAATACTGAAGCTTACAAAGCAGGGTATAAGTATATTTCAGAAATAACAAGAAAGAGATTAGCAAATGTTATTAAGCAAGTTGGAGAAAGTGGTGAGCCACGATTACAATTTGATAAAAGGAGAGTACAGGGATTTAGATTTTTTAAATTATCTCGTTCAAATTTTAAAGTCTGGAAGAGTGATCAAATCACGAATGAAGACGAATTAAAAGCCCAGGTTGAACTATTTGGAAATTCGCATGATGACAATATAGTAGAAGTGAAATTCCTTTGGGAATTGATGATAAAAAATGGGTTAAGCCTCTCCTCCAAAGTCAACATAAAAGAGTTTGAAAATTCAACAATCTATTATGTTAAGAAACCAAGCCTTGCTTTTTGTTTTAGTCAAGTTACAGATACTGTAGTTAAAGAATTGATAGTATCAATTAAGCCCAGTCAGTTTGTTTGCCTTGATAGCTCCTTTACTAATGAGGATTGCATTAAAACGAACATAATCTTAAAGCTTCAGGAAAATGGAATAGAATTGAAATCAATTTAGAAAGCCCGGAAGAATGAATCTTACACCAAATACGATTAAGTGCCAGGTTCCCCCGAACACAAGATATTCTACGCGCTCATTTAGTATCATTCAATGTACTTTAGTACGCGGTACGCCCGAGTACAAGTCAATCCTTGAACGAGCAGATCAATTAGCTCGCCTTGTAAGTACAGGGGCTGCAAATAATGCACAAGTTGAAAGAACGCTTCAAAGAAGAAGAATCGATTCTTTTGGTGGTTTGTGTGCAGAATCCGGTTGGGAACAATATATTAATGCAACATTCAATACTATTGCCTCGCCAACTCCTTTTACAAATGCCTCAATTCAAATTGATATTCAGTTAAATCGAGGTCATCGTATTGAAGTGCGCTCATCATTTCCTCGGAAAGGAGTGAAGTTTGCCTTATGTAATACTAATGCAAATTTTAAGAACATTGGCCCTTATTCAAATAGTATAAAGCCAGGTGAAGTGCAAAAGAACCTCTATCTCGCTGTGTTGTTCGATACGCAGAAAGCCGATTTACTTACTGCACAAACAGTCACTTTTTCTCTTGTAGGTGGCTCAACTTGGGATACGATGGTAGATCAAGGAGTAAATGTACCCTTAACACCTTGGGATGATGATTCTTTTGCAGTTAGGAGTACATACCGCGTTATTTACCTAAGCAATGCTCTCGATGTGCCACAAGTTATAGATGCTATCGGGCAATTAGGCTATCAAAGACTTTAGCTATGAGGTTTAAATTTGATAAAAACCAGGAATACCAATTACAGGCTATCCAATCAGTCGTTGACTTGTTTGATGGACAGCCTATGAGCAATTCAGCTTTTGAGTTTTCGAAGGATGATGGCAATACCGGTAGTATCAAATTTACGGAAGCCGGAGTGGGTAACAGTCTTGCTCTTACAGAAGAAGAATTACTTGTCAATCTCAGCAAGGTTCAGCGAAAGAATGAATTGCGGGAAGATGAAATTTCTTCCGAAGTAGAAAAACTATGGTATAATGAAGATGCTTCAGTGAAGGATGTGCAGGAAGGAAAAACAACAGTAACCGGGTTTGCTAACTATTCTGTAGAGATGGAAACCGGAACAGGAAAAACCTATGTATACCTGCGTTCTATCTATGAACTCAACAAAGTTTATGGTTTCAGGAAATTTGTAATTGTGGTTCCTTCTGTGGCTATTCGCGAAGGGGTTATCAAATCACTGCAAATCACCTTCGACCACTTTCAGGAGATCTATGAAAATCAACCTTCAGAATACAAAGTTTATGATTCTGGCAGATTAACCGATTTAGGCAATTTTGCCAAGAGCAATGCCATTCAGATACTCGTAATCAATATTGATTCCTTCACCAAAGATGCCAACGTTATCAACCAGGTAAGGGAATCGGGCATTAAACCGATTGAGTACATTCAGAAATCAAACCCGATTGTGATAATTGACGAACCGCAGAATATGGAAACCGATATTCGGAAGCGGGCTATCGCCAACCTCAATCCCTTATTCACGCTCAGGTATTCAGCCACTCACAAGAATACCTACAACCTTGTGTATAAGCTTGACCCGGTAAAGGCCTATGATCTGGGCTTGGTTAAGCAGATTGAAGTAGATTCCGTTGTGGCCAGAAACGACAGTTCAGGAGCTTTCATTAGCGTGGATGGTTTCCGTTTGGCCAAAAAATCTGTTACGGCCAAAGTATCCATTTTCCTTAATGAAAAAGGAGGTGTACAGAAAAAACAGGTTTCGGCAAAGATTGGTGATGATTTGTACAAACTTTCTAAGCATTGGGATATTTACAAAGACGGTTATGTAATCAACGAGATTGATGCCGACAACCAGTTCATAAAGTTTTCAAGTGGTCAGGTTGTCTGCTACGGGGAAGCTGTTGGCGGCCTTACCAATCAGATACTCAAGGAAATGATAGGTGCCACGGTAGAGAATCACTTCAGGAAGGAAAAAGAATTGCAAGGCAAAGGGATTAAAGTGCTTTCTATATTCTTTATCGACCGTGTGGCTAACTATCGGGGATATGATGATGCGGGAAACACAATTCGTGGAAAATTTGCCGAGTGGTTTGAAGAAAGCTATACCAAATGGCAGAACATGCCAGCTTACAGAGGTTTGTTGAGTTTCAAAGCATCGGAGGTACATGATGGTTATTTCAGCCAGGATAAGGCAGGGAAATACAAAGACACTAAAGAAACCAGAGCTACAAAGGCGGATGACGATACTTATAACCTAATCATGCGCGATAAGGAAAGGTTATTGGATGAAAAAATACCGCTGCGTTTCATTTTTAGTCACTCCGCTTTGCGCGAGGGATGGGACAACCCTAATGTATTCCAAATCTGTACACTCAACGAAACCAGGTCTGATATAAAAAAACGACAGGAAATTGGCAGAGGTCTCCGCTTATGCGTTGACCAAACCGGGGCGAGAAACCCTGACCGCGCTATCAATAGACTAACTATCGTTGCCAATGAAGCCTATGAATCATTCTCCAAAGCCCTGCAAAAGGAAATAGAGGAAGATTGTGGTGTGAAGTTTGAAGGCCGTATCAAAAATGCCCGAGCAAGAGCCAGTATAAAACTCAAAGACAAATGGATGGAGGATTCTCTCTTCCTTGAGCTATGGGAGAAAATCAGAGCCAAAACAGAATACAAAGTTAATTATAGCACCGAAGCACTTATTACAAATTGTGTGGCTGCATTACAAACCATGCCCACTATCGAGCGGCCAGTAGTCTATCGTGAAAAGAATGCGGCAAAGTTCGTTAGGGATGCCCGGGGCAAACTGATTGAATTGGGCGGAGAGCAGAAAGGCTCAAAAGAGAAGATGGTAAAAGAAACCAATTACGACATTCCTGATTTTATCACCTATATCCAATCCAAAACAGAGCTTACGCGTGCTACTATTACCCGAATAGTTTTGCACTCTAAACGCCTGGGCGAAATCTTCCATAACCCTCAACTATTCATGGATAGCGTGGTGCGTATCATCAAACATGAATTTGACCGAATTAAAATCAAGGGCATTCAGTACGAGAAGATTGCCGGACAGGCCTATGAAATGAAATTGTTTGAAGCCGCAGAAATTGAGCAATATCTGGAAAATCTGATAGAGGTTAAGAAGCAGGCAAAAACGCTTTACAACTATGTGGCCATTGATTCGCTGAGTTCACCGGAACGCAAGTTTGCAGAAGATTGTGAAAGCAGGGATGATATTCTTTTCTATGTGAAGCTTCCGGGAACCTTTGTGGTCAAAACTCCAATAGGTCCTTACAACCCCGATTGGGCTTTGATAAAAAAAGAAGACGGTGAAGAAACCAAAATCTACTTCGTAGCAGAAACTAAAGACCCGAAAGCAATGAAAGATCGCACCTTGTTACGGGATAGCGAGCAATTGAAAATAGCCTGTGCAGAAAAGCACTTTGAAGCAATCGACCATGTGAATTACCGTGTAGTTGACTCAGTGAGTGATTTGAAAGTTTAAAACAATTAGTATTGAGTAGTTTTGATATGGCAATAGAGAACAATACTGAGTATGTGGATAACAGTAAAATTATAGCTGTGTATTACTTCAGGCTTCTCTAATGAAACTGATTTCTGAAAATGCTTAATCCAATAAAATATATTTCAAACAATCCTTTTTTTACCAGCATAATCTCTTGCACTTCTAAACCGCCACTACTGGATTACCATGTACATAATCCAACTTTTGGTGCAACAAGATGATTTGTGTTTAACTTTATGATTGTACTATAAAAGCTAATATTCACACCAAATTTAAAAGTTAAAGATTATGGCACAAGCGGACGCTTGCGCCAGTGTGAGTTTTGGACTGTCTGTTTGCGGTGTCGGTGTACACTTGTGGCTAACGTTTTGGCGCTTGGCGCAGTGGCGGATTTCGGAGCACAAAACTGTCAATATACCACAAAAGTTGATGCGAGGTAGAATGTTCAATTAACCACTTCACCCGCCATTGAGCCAAACGCCTGTTGTGTGCCGTTATTCTCATGGTTTTAATAGTGTTTTAGACCTATAAACTGTATGAGTTTGTCCACTTATAACCACATCTTTAGCAGTCCAAACGTCTTCGGTTCCATTTTTCTTAGCACTCGCAGCAAGTTTATTGTAACATTCTTTCGAAATATAAACTTCATAGGGATAATCTCGAATGTCTGATAATTTTGCTGCAAACGCTGGAGCTTTACCAATCCAAATCAAGTCATTATAGTTTCTAATTCCTGATCGAACGGCTCGTGCTTCACTAGTGTCTACACCAACACAATGCTTGATTTTTATGTCGTTATCTCTAATTGATTTAAATTTTTCTGTTGCTTTAGGGTTTATAATGTTAGTTACAACCCAGTCTATATTTCTCGCACATGTCACAGCCGAAGTATTAGGATAGAGACCCTTAAAAATTCCCATAACTCTATCACCATCAAAACTTCTTACTTCACCATTATGATGTCGAATTAGTCTTACAGCTGTGTCAAGATAAGTTCTAATGATTTTAGCTGTCGTCTGCCATGGACAAGTTTTTGCCAATAACGAAGAACCAGCCAAGTCCGCATAAAGAAATGTCGCTTCAATTTTTACAGCACCATCTTTTAGCGCTACGTCTGTTGTCTCTGGAATGACAGTTCCATTTCTTTCATTCCAACTTATGCTTAGAATTGAGTTTACTTCACTTTCTAGAGTATCTAATATTGCCATTATTTCAAGTATTCGTTGGAAAGATAAATTGATGCCAACCATGGAAGAATTGAAATACTCAACATTACTAAAGCTAATTTAAGATACTGGAATTTTAGTTTTAGAATCACAGAATTTCTATGGATTTGATATAGAATATCTTCCAAATAATCTTTGTCCGATGAGCCTAGAGTTTTCTTTTTGAAATCATCAAATTTCATTTCAGCAATTGTCCCGAAATAATTTAATGAATTATTTGAAGACTCTGTTTGTGGAAATTGGCATTTATAAATGAAATAGAGTCCAGCAGCTAAAGTCACTCCGGTTACTCCAAAAACTACATATGCAAATATTGTCCATTCTTCAACTTTAGAACTTGAAGAAGCTAAAACTCCAAGCATTGCAATTAAGATTCCTGCAACAAAAGTTGTTCTGCTGTCATGTCGTCCAACCCAATCTAATTTTCTTTGCAGATTTGTCTCTGCTTGGTTTATTTGTTTCTCTATACTCATTTGTCAACGGTCTTTATATAATGGCACACAACGTGTTTGGCTATGGTTTCGTTGCGTGAAAATCCGCGAGGATTTTCCGCCGTAAACCGAAGATAGCAAATTTGCGAGAACTTTCCGAGAGGAAAGTCAGAAGCAATGAACTATAGCCGGTGTTATATGCAGGTTTTATTTCTGTTTTTCTTTTAAACGTTCTTCAATTCGAAAAATTAAATGGAAAACGAAATCAAAATAATCTTTAGCATTTTCTTTAGCAAAATTCTCCATTTGTAAAGCTTGAAAAGTCGGTATGATTTTTTGATTTATCCCGACTTCTTTTAAATCCGCATTTGGATTTGTCAAACTTCCTTGAAACATTGGTGAATTGTCAGGTAAATCAGCAAGGATTTTACTTGAATCAGCGTGTGAGAATCCATTTCGCATTAATTCACGAATTATATTGAATAGAAAGTGTTTTTCTTGTTCAGATAGAAGTCCAAGTTTTTTGCATTTTTCTATTGAATTTCCTAAAGGGATTGAGCCATATTTTCTATTTGGTTCTTTGAATACTTCATTCCATTTTTCAATCGGTATCGGTCCGATTCCTGTCTCATTATTAATTAATGCAAGTTTTAAAAGTCGCTCTAGTAAGTTGTTTGTCAACGTTATTGTAGCTCTGTGAAATTCGAGAATTAAGCATTTGTTTATCTCAAATATTAATGTGTTAAACTCACAGAAAATTTCCAGATTAAATTCAAAATATTTACTTAATTCTGGAAAGTTTTTATCTAGCTTTTCTATAAAACTTTTTTCGAAAACACCTTTTTCCATTCGAGTGATTTTTCAACTTGCATATAACGTTTTGGCGCTTGGCGCAGTGGCGGATTTCGGAGCACAAAACTGTCAATACACCACAAGTGTTGATGCGAGGTAGAATGTTCAATTAACCACGTCACCCGCCATTGAGCCAAACGCCTGTTAGCACACGTAATTATTTGTTTTTCCAATAGTTATTCAGTTTTTTAATCGGTTCTTTAAATGCTTTTTCCATCCGAACTGAAACGTCAATTAGAAATTCGTTCATTTTTTTCCAATCGCTTTCTTCAAAATAACTCACACCGTCAAGTTGGGATTTAATTCTGCAAGTTATTTTGTCGTCCATACGCTCCCAAGTCAAAGGCCCGCCAAAATCACTTTCTATTTTATCTTTCATTTGGTAGATGAAGTCAAAAAGTTCTTTATTTTCTTCTTGGCTACCACGATTAAAAATTATCTCACTTCTGCAATAGTTATTACTCATTGCAAGGTTAATGTTTACACCACTCATTCCGATGCCTTTGCCTATCCAACTTTCTTTTGATGGTGAGTTATTTGCAAAAAGTTGATTTACTTGATTACTTGCGTTGATGAATTGTTCCCAAAATTTCAGTCTTACAAGATGTCTGTTTTTTAAAGATTCTTGGACTTCAATTTCTTCCTGAGCTTTTGTCGCTATGCTAATTGCAAAATCTTCTGTGTCTTTGGTTGGTAGTATTTGTTCTACATTAAGGAAAAGTTGTTCTCCAAAAGCAAAAGGTGTCACTTTAAAGCATTGCAACCTTATTTTGAAGTTCATTAACCATAAAACGGTAGATGTAACTTCTTTTCGGAAGTTTGCGGCTACCAACATTAATCTTTGCGAGTTTAAGCCTTGATTAAGCACAATTTCAGAAATATCCCTATTGTCGAAAAATTCCGAAATCATTTCCTGTGCGTCAGCTTTAGAGCCTAAAAAGTCTTGGTAAATTTTTAAGATGTCCTGCTTTGTCAAACTTGCACAATAGGAAGCGTATTTAATTACTTGCCAAGTAACGTCTTTGCCCGAGTCGTCAAGTTTGTTTTCGATGATTACAAGATTACCAAGCTTGTCTAATGCAAGTAAGTCAAGTCTTTCATTTGTCTCGTTAAATCCGCTAAACTCTTTTTGAATGATAAGAAGCTCTTCTCCAAGTGAGTTTGGGTTGTTAGCAATCCATTCCTGTAAATGTTCTCTTTCCCTAAATTTCAGTTCGGAAAAAGTCATTTGTTTCAGTTTGGATATTCTATTTTTTTCTTTGTCAATTAGATACATTCTGGTCGTCTTTTATTATGTGTGCTAACGGTTTCGGGCTTTGCGTTCGGGCGGGTTTCGGAGCACAAAGTTTCAATTTATTACAAAAGTTCATTAGAAGCACAAAGCTCCAAGTTTGCACGTCAGCCCGCCTGACGCAAAACCCGTGTTAGTGGCTGGCTTTACCATCTTGAGTTAAACAAGTCGTCCATTCGACTACGCTCCTTAGCCCAATTTGGTCTGCTGTCTAAAATTTTCCGTTTTTCCTCCTCAGTCGGATTTTCGGGTAATTCAAGAATTTTGTTTGTCAAGTGTTTATTAGCAATGTCAGAAATTGTATAAGGAAAATAAGCACCATGCAAATAAGTAAATCCTGTGCTGGAAGCTTGATAAATTATATGCTTGTTCACTAAGCCTACGACCGTGTCATTGTCAAAAGGCAATTGTAATGTATGTTTTCCATTAATAAAAAACTCTCTTAACAAAGCTTTTTCATGGAAGTCGAGATAGTTGATGTCTTTAATAATACTTTCCTTAATTTTTTTTGAGAGTCTGCGTCTGCTTATAAGTCTTGTAACATAAGTCCATAAAGCAATTAGTGTAAAACCAGAGCTTACAATAAAAGAGATACCAATAAATTTTCCATAGTCATGAAGAAAGCCGTCAAGATTTAGTTTAGTCAAAAACTGTTGAGGAACAAATAAAATCAAAGCAGAACTTAGCAAAATCACAATGATTAACTTTGTCGGGATTTTATTAATGTCAAATAGTTTTTCTAAAAATTTTTCCATAATTCAATTCTGTCTTTATAAGCTTGCCACTAACGGGTTGCGGCTTTGCGAGGTTGCGGACTAACGAAGCCGAAACTTTCGGTTAAGCACTAAAGTTCAAAGATATGCAAAAACCTTAATTTAAGCACTAACTCCGCAATCTTGCAAAACCGCTGTTATGCGTTCGCCCTTTTTGTTTAGCAAGTTACAAATTTTGTTCGACAAACGTTTTGCAGTAATCTTTTATCATTTGTCGAACTTGTCGAAACTGTTCTTTCACTTCCTCGTCCGTTCCTGTCGCTTTTGCTGGGTCAGGAAAATTGTAATGAAATTTTTGAGCTTTGGTAGGGAAGAATGGACAGCGTTCTTTGGCGTTGTCACAAACCGTAATTACGAATTCAAAATCTATATTTCGATATTCGTCAATGTTGTTTGAGGTATGATTTGAAATGTCAATTCCGTCATCTTTCATTGTTGTAATTGCTTTGGGATTTACACCGTGAGTTTCCACACCGGCACTATAAATTTCTGCTTTTTGTCCTGCGAAATGTCTTAAATATCCTTCTGCGATTTGACTTCTACAACTGTTTCCTGTGCAAAGCACTAAAATTTTCTTTTTCATTTTGAGTAATATTTTGTTTGAGAAATAAGCTGATTTTTACTAACAATATTAAAACGGGAACCTCTACCAAAGGACCAATAACACCGACAAATGCTTGCGGAGAATTTATGCCGAAAACAGCGATTGCAACGGCAATAGCTAATTCAAAATTATTTCCTGTGGCGGTAAATGATATTGAAGCATTTTTATCATAAGGTATTTTTAACGCCATATTGATAAAGAAACTCACGAAAAACATTAGTATAAAATAAATTACAAGCGGAACGGCTATTTTTAAAACATCAAATGGCAATTCCACAATTTTATTACCTTTTAAGCTGAACATTAATACTATAGTAAATAGTAAAGCATATAATGTAATGGGTGAAATTGTAGGTACAAATTTTCTGTTATACCATTCTATACCTTTTGATTTTACCAAAAAATATCGACTTAAAAAACCTGCTAAGAATGGAATACCTAAGTATATCAATACGCTTTCTGTAACATCTTTCATTGACACACTTACATTGAAATTTGCTAATCCTAACTTGCTCGGTAATACATTAATAAACAACCAAACTAAGAAGCTATAAGAAAGTACCTGGAAGATGCTGTTTAATGCAACTAACATAGCTGTGTATTCTCTGTTTGCTTTTGCCAAATCACTCCAAACAATTACCATTGCTATACATCTTGCCAAACCTATCAGTATTAAGCCTGTCATATAATCGGGTTCGTTTCGTAAAAACAAAACGGCTAATCCGAACATCAGTATTGTACCAACAAACCAATTAAGAAATAGAGATATTCCAATTACTTTTTTATCTTTTAATGCTTTGGGTAATAAGGAATAATCCACTTTTGCTAATGGCGGATACATCATTAAAATCAAACCAATTGCCAAAGGAATATTGGTTGTCCCTACAGAAACCAAGTTAATACTGTCGGGAATACTTGGAAAAAAATATCCCAAACCAACACCGATTGCCATTGCCAAGAAAATCCAAAGTGTAAGATAACGGTCTAAAAATTTTAATCGTACTTGCATATTTTTAACAACAACCGCTATTAGGTGTACAAGAAGAAGAGGTTTGAACGTTTTGCTTTTCTGTCGGAATTCCGCAAGCGTCTTGTGCCAAACAAGCCGTTGTTTTACTTTTCAGTAAAAAGGTTTTTCCATTAAATTCTAAATCATATTTCCCAATAGTGTCGCTTTGGTATTCCACTTCAATTTCCAAATCTTCGATACCTAATTTTTCTTCCGAAAGTTTGATGATGTTGAGCAATTTGTTTGGTTTTAAACGGTGTTCATAATCATTTGCGTTCCATAACTGAAAGTTTACCACTTTTTCTGTACGGATTACACCTCCACAATCAATGAAGTTTTTGGTAATCATTCCCACTTCTGTTACGTGAAAATGTTCGGGAACAAAAGTTCCGGTTTCGAGTTGGAATTCAATATTTTCCAATGTCGGTAAAATCTGCTTTACGCTTGATAATTTCATCTTATTTTTAGTTTATTTGTTTAATGCAATATTACGATATATAATGTCAAAAAAATGCTTAACAGCATTTGGCTTTTGTAACGGTTTGTACAATAATTGAGAAATAAGAATTTAGAATATCGATTGTTTTTTCGTCAATACAATAGCAAATTGAATTTCCTTCGATGTTTCCTTTTATAATACCAGCATTTTTTAATTCTTTCAAATGTTGCGAAACAGTCGGTTGAGCCAAAGGAAGTTCGTTCACAATGTCGCCACAAATACATTCGTTTACTTTCATCAGATATTCAATAATTGCAATTCTCGCAGGATGTCCCAATGCTTTGGCAATTGTCGCAATTTGGTTTTGTCGGTCTGTAAAATGCTCTGTTTTTGTTGCTCCCATTGCTTATTCAATTTTTATATTGCAATATTACGATATTGTTTTTGACTATCAATGTTTTTTTGTTATTTTTTTCAATTTTGTTGTCGGTTGAAGTCTGGACTTGCGGTCAGATAGGGTGACGCATAACGTTTTGCGGCTTGGCGTAGTGGCGGCATTTTAGCACTACGCTTCAATCGAAGCACCAAAGTTCAAATTTAGCAAAAACTTTCATACGAAGCACTTCGCCCGCCATTACGCCAAACCCTTGTTACCGGCTGGTGTTCTGTCTGCCAGTCTTTGCAAACCATTGTCAGTATTGAGTTTTTTGTGTCATTGTCGGGTCGGTTGTGTGTTACGTTTTTTAATTTTTTTTGAAGGGTCGGGAATTTTTTTAAAACAATTTTGTCTTGAGTCGGCTTTGCAAGCTCTTTGCCAAAGCTTTGGTTTGAGCGTTGGCTTGTGTGGCTTTGGCAATGTGCTTGCAATTGATGGGTTTTAATAATTCAATGATAGTCCAACTCCAAATCCCATATCGCTGTCATAATGTGTTCGTATTCCCATATTTTTATTGATAATGTATTTTAGTTCAGCCATATATTCAAAATCGGTATTGACCATAAAACCTGCTCTTATTCTTTTTGAAATCGGAATGTCTTCACGCATCAAAGACAATCGGACAATTCCATCGTGATATACTTCTGCCTGAAAGTTAACGAGCATTGGCAGGGTGTACATAAAACCTAAACTAACAGCTCTGCGTGTATCTTTTTCATTCTTTTGTCTGAATAAGTTTGTTTCGTGTTCGTCCATTCCCATTTTTCGGTATCGGTAATCAAAACCAATAAACGGCATAAACCATTGCATTTTGCCGATGTATCGTCCCAAATGCGTTTCTACTTCGTAGCCGTGCATATCATTATAGCCCAACCGCCATTCTGTACCCAAACTCCATCTTGCATTTTGAACCATTGCTTCACCATCGTTCCCATTGGTTGCAAAATCATTTTCAATCATAAAGTGCAGCATATTACTTTCTCTTTGCAATTTATTGTAGGCTTGTTTCTTGTTGGGTAAGTGTGGATTTTGATAGTCATCAACTGCAAAAACTCTATTCATTCCGCCCATCATATGGTATAAGATATGGCAGTGAAAAAACCAATCGCCTTCTTCATTTGCCAAAAACTCGATGGTATCGGTTTCCATTGGCATAATATCCAATACATTTTTGAGAGGAGCATTTTCGCCTTTACCATTGATTACTCTAAAATCAAAACCGTGCAAGTGCATCGGATGTCGCATCATAGAGTTATTGTATATCGTGATGCGTAGAATTTCTCCTTTCTTCACAGGAATTTTATCCACTTCCGAAAGTATTCTATTATCCATACTCCACACATAGCGGTTCATATTTCCGGTAAGCGTAAATTTCAATTCTTTCACCGGAGCATCTTTAGGAAGTTCTGTATTATGTGGCGATTGCAACATTGCATAATTCAGGGTCTTTATTTCTCCTAATTCGTTGGCATTGTAGCGGTTTGGGTCGTTGTCCATATTGTGCTGACTATGGTCGTGCTTTTGTTTTTGCTTCGCTTCTCCTGTTATTTCGGGATACATTACCACGTTCATATCCATTTGGTTCAGGCTCATTTTCATTCCCATATCGTCCAGATCGCCATTCATTTTCATCATATCGTTCATCATTTTCATCCCTTCAAAATATTTCAATGTTGGAAGTGGGGAAATTAATTGCTTGATGCCGTTTCCAATAAAATAGCTTGCAGATTGTGTTCTGTCTTCGGTGGTTGCCAAAAATTCGTAAGCAACACCGTCATCAGGAATGGTAACAACAATATCATAAGTTTCAGAAACCGCAATAATCAACCTGTCCACTTCAACAGGTTCTACATCATTGCCGTCATTGGCAACTACGGTAATTTTACCGCCTGCATACCGCAACCAAAAATAGGACGAAGCTCCACCGTTTGAAACTCTTAATCTTACTTTATCACCTGCTTTCAAGGTTTTTCCGTCAACCGTTTTTAAATCGGTTGTGTGATTTCCGTTGAGTAGAATTTTATCATAATACACATCACTTACGTCCATCGCCAACATCCGTTTCCATTCGTTCCTGATTTTTGTTTTAAAATGTCCTTCCCGAATAGCTTCTGCGTATGACTGTGTTGCATTTTTTTTAATGGCTGCCCAATCGTTGGCATTGTGCAACATTCGATTGATGTTATTGGGATTATAATTTGTCCACTCGCTTATCATCAGGGGAACGGTTGGTAAATCATCGATGCCTTTTCTAAAAGTTGGGTCGTTTTGCTTTTTTAGCATCACAAAATTGCCATACATTCCAATTTGTTCTTGCAAACCCGAATGGGAATGATACCAATGTGTCCCGTTTTGGATGATTGGAAAACGATACGTGTAAGTTGTACCGGGTTCAATAGGTTTTTGTGTAAGCCAAGGCACACCATCTTCTTTATTGGGCAAAAATACTCCGTGCCAATGTAGTGATGTACTTTCTTTTAGCTGGTTGTGTACCACAATTTCAGCAGTATCGCCCTCTGTAAAAGTGAGTGTTGGCATCGGAATTTGACCGTTTACTGCAATGGCTCTTTTTTCTTTTCCGGCAAAGTTTACCAATGTGTCTTTTACATACAAATCGTATCGCACTACTTTCTGTGCGAAAAGAGAAGTTGTTGCTAGGAGCATCAGTGCTATCGGCAACAGCTTTTTTTGAAAAATACTTTGTATATCCATTTCAGAATTTTCATGTGTTAATTTCATTGTTTTTTGTCACATGTAATTCGTCATAAAATTTTTCATCGCAGTTAGAATAAATTACTCGAAAAATTTTATGGCTCATTTCATTTATTAATTTTTAAAAGGCTTGCATTAATCGCAACCACAATTGTACTTACGCTCATCAAAACCGCACCCATTGCAGGACTTAAAACGAAATTCGGATAAAGCACACCTGCTGCAAGTGGAATGGCAATCACATTGTAACCAACTGCCCAAAGCAGATTTTGAACCATTTTTTTATATGTCCGTTTACCGAAGTCAATCATTTTTACTACATCTCTTGGGTCGCTGTTTACCAAAATAATATCGGCTGTTTCGGCTGCTACATCCGTACCTGAACCTACCGCAATACCGACATCTGCCTGTGCCAGTGCAGGTGCATCATTCACGCCATCTCCGGTCATCGCAACCACTTCCCCTTTGGCTTGATATTCCTTTATTTTTTCCTGCTTTTCGTGAGGCAATACATTGGCGATATAACCGTCCATTCCTAATTGTAGAGATACGGCTGCCGCAATTTTTTCATTGTCGCCTGTAAGTAGAATGGATTTGATATTCATCTGTCTTAACTGGTCAATGGCTTCTTGCGAACCCTCACGGATACTGTCTGCCAAGGTAATAATGCCGATAACTTCACCGTCAATAAAAACATAATTGACTGTTTCAATGCTTTGATTGATTTCTTTTGGTGTTTCAGGCTCTGTAAGATTGTTTTGTTTGAAATAATTAGGTCCTGCCGCTACAACTTCTTTTCCGTGTACTACTGCTTTTACACCTATACCAGCCATATAACTGAAATTCTCCGACTTCCATAGTTCAAGGTTTCTTTCTTTCAACGTTTTTAAAATACCTTTCGCAATGTGGTGTTCGGAATATTGCTGAACGGCTGCTGCATACTGTATCATTTCATCGGCAGCATATTTATCGGTCAGTGGAATAACCTTTTCCACAGCGTGAGAACCTTGGGTTAGCGTTCCTGTTTTGTCAAAAATTATCGTGGATAGTTTTCGTGTGGTTTCAAAAGCGGTACGGTTGCGGATGAGCAAACCATTGGTTGCCGAAAGCGTTGTAGAAATGGCAACCACCAACGGAATAGCCACACCCAAAGCGTGTGGACAAGCCGTAACCATTACCGTAACCATTCTTTCCAAAGCAAAAGCAATATCTCCGCTACTGCCAAACCAATAAATAAACGTGATTACGCCTACTGCAATGGCAATGTAAGTAAGCCATTTAGCTACTTTATCGGCAAGGTTTTGCGTATTCGATTTTGCTGCCTGTGCATCCTGAACTAAATTAATAACCTTATTCAGATAACTGTCTTTTCCTACTCCCGTTGCCGTAACTCTTAACGCACCTTCGCCATTGATAGAACCTGCAATTACTTTTCCGTCCTTTTCTTTTTTTACCGGAACACTTTCGCCTGTGAGCATACTTTCGTTTACGTACGAAACGCCATCAACAATCGTTCCATCGGCAGGAATTTTTTCACCGGGTTTGATGATAATGGTTTCACCGTTTTTTAGGTCTTCGAGTTTTATTTTTATGGCTTCACCATTTCGCTCCACCGTAACATCGTTTGGTAAAAGTGCCACCAATGACTGCAATGCTTTTGAAGCTGCCATAGTAGAACGCATTTCCAGCCAATGTCCCAAAAGCATAATCACGATAAGGGTTGCCAGTTCCCAAAAGAAGTCCATACCGGGCAATCCAAAAACAACGGCAACTGAATAGATGTAAGCGACTGAAATAGCGATTGCTACCAGTGTCATCATTCCGATGGCTTTGGCTTTAATTTCGCCTACCATTCCTTTCAGAAATGGCATTCCGCCATAGATATACATAATAGTTCCCAATACCAGCAATACATATTTATCTCCTGGAAAAACAACCGTGAAACCAAACCATTCCTGTATCATTTCAGATAACAGCAAAATAGGCACGGTAATGATTAAGCTTATCCAAAAGCGTTTGAGAAAATCGTGGGTATGATGTCCTTCGTGTTTGTCATAGCCACTATCGGAATGCTGATTATGATTTTCACTATGATGCGAATGTTCTTTGTGGTCGTGATGTTGATGGTGTCCGTGATGGCTGTGAGCTTCTTTTTTTGCTCCTCCCATCGGAACTAAATCCATTCCGCAAAGCGGACATTTCCCCGGTTCGTCCTTCATCACCTGCGGGTGCATCGGACAAGTATATTTTTTCATACTATTTTAGTTTTGAAAAGCAATGAAGATGGATTTTATCACTTCATTGCTTCTTTGGTTATTTTATAGTTTCAACTGTACTACCACAAGTTAGCATTTGTGAACCGTAATAGGGGTTTTTAATCGCATTTTCTTTGCTCAACCAATTTGCTCCCTTGCCTTTGTTCGCCATTGGGCAATGTTGATAATAAACAGGCGTTTCCTGTTTTGAAACTTTTATCAGTTCGTACATATTTTTTGAAAGGCTCATAAAATGGTCTCGCTGATGTGCCACATCTTTGGTTTCAGCAATGTGTTCTGCATCAAAGGCAAGGTCTTTCATTACTTTCATCCAAACCGTATGTTCCTCGTTAGAAAGCTTATTCATTTGCACCGCACCAAGAGCCGTCAGCAAGTCTTTTGCTTTAGTGGAAGTGGTGTTTCCGTCAGATTTTACCAATGCATCTTTTACCGAAAAATAGTTGTTAAAAACAGATGTCAGTTGGTTTGCTTCCTGCATTTCTGTAGATGCCGTATGACTTGAATGGTCGTGTGTTTCCGTTTTCGGTTCTGTTTTTGCGACAGGTTTGTTCACCCGTTCGTACAGGCAACATTCAGGCAACTTTGCATAAACATCGTCAGGAGCAAGGAATTTATCACTGTCATAGCCAGCTAAAGCAATACGTTTCAGGATTTCGTTCTGATTGGTCTTTTTTGCATCGTAGGTAATGGTAGCCATTTTTGTGTCTTTGTTCCAATCCACTTGGGCTACTTTCTTTACATTTCCTGCATTTTCTATGGTGGTTTCACACATTCCGCAATTGCCGTAAATTTTTACGGTTTCGGTTTTGGCGTTTTTGATTTGAGCGTTGCTCATTCCGAATGACAACATTACCAATGCAGTCATTATATATTTTAATGATTTCATTTTTTAAAATTTTAGATTACTAAATTACTTAAACTTTGAAAGCCTTTAAATCGCTTTCAATAGGACACAGCTATGGCTGTCAAGGTAAGAAATTAGCTTATTTTAGGCGGTTGCCAAATGGAGTGATAACCCGAAGAAATGTATGGGTCTGAATAAAGAAAGAATTGTTTTTGAGCAACAACTAATAAGTTGTATTTGAGTTCAGGTGTAGAAGGAATAAAACTAAAACTAACTGTAGGGCAATGGCAAGATGAATGTCCGCATTTGCCACCACAATCGTCATTGTCTTTTTGGTTATGCGAATTTTTATTTTTGCAACAGTCATTTTTGTCTGTCTGTGAAGTTTTTTTGTCGCAACAAGATTTTTCAGTTTGTGTGTGAGATTTGCCACAAGCGTAAGTCAGCGTTGGTGTCAAAAAGAAACCAAGCATCACTATCAGCATTATGGAAATTTGTCTTGTCATATATTATCTGTCTGCAAAGGTATAAATTTTTTCGTTCGGGTGTGTTGGAAAAAAAATAAAAAACATAGGTTGGTCAACGTGTCGAGGGCTCGTTGTCCGTTAATAATAAGGTCTATGTTTTGACCACTTTTCAAAATGGTTTGCTCTTGTGTTAATGTTCAAATTTTGGTCGTCCGTTTAATGTTAGCATTGTAGTCTGTTACACTTGCCGGTAACTCGTTTATACCCCTCACAAAACTGCGCCAATCCAACCGCTTTATGTTGGCTTTGCGCCATAAGTGTAAGGCTTATTTTGGTAACAAAAATAGTTTTTTCTGTCACAAATCATCAAAAGGGTTTTTAATGTTTTGAAGACTTTTGGTGCTTACATGGGTGTATATTTCGGTAGTTCGACTGCTATTGTGCCCTAAAAGTTCCTGTATATACCGCAAGTCTGTGCCGCTTTCTAAAAGTGTACACTTACGTTAATAAACAACCCTTACTGGCGCAAGCGTCCGCTTGTGCCTCCTATCCAATAAAATATATTTCAAACAATCCTTTTTTACCAGCATAATCTCTTGCACTTCTAAACCGCCACTGCCGGATTACCATGAATATAATCCAACTTTTGTTGCAACAAGATGATTTGTGTTTAACTTTATGATCGTACTATAAAAGCTAATATTCACACCAAATTTAAAAGTTAAAGATTATGGCACAGGCGGACGCTTGTGCCAGTGTGAGAGTAGCGTTGATGGGATAGACGGACGACACCTTTAATAGAGAATAAGCATAAGATTATGACATTAGTGATTTATATATGTGGATTTTACAATTTAGCATTTGCTCTGTTTCATATTAGTTTTTGGAAAGTGTTCAAATGGAATGATGATTTGAAAAAATTGATTTTTGCCAACAGGGGAATTATGCAAATCCTGAATGTTCAAATCATTTATTATTTTTTATTTGTCGCAGTTCTCTGTTTCGCATTTCCTACCGAGTTGATAAGCACAAAATTGGGCAATGTATTTTTGTTAGGCTGTTCTTTATTTTGGTTGATAAGAACTGTTCAGTAATTCATTTTTTTCAAAGCAAATCACTATGTAATTCACATCCTGACCATAATTTTCATTATCGGAACTATTTTATTTGCTTTACCTGTGTTAGTGAAATAAATCAGGTCTTATCAAGCCTTTGTCGGTGTCCTTACCAGTAAACTGCGTAAGATGGTAGTAAGAATATTATTTTGATGAATCACATCGCCCACGCCTTTCCAATATCTTCAAAGGGTATGCAGCCTTCGTAACGCCCCGGCACGGCTTCGTAACGTAATACTTCAGTAGCTCCCGGTTGGCTGGAGAAGAAGCCCGACATGGTGAGTTCTTTCATACGCAGTATAAAAGGCCGCTCTTGCGCTTTTTCGTTAATGGCTTTTGTGTGAGCTTCAATAACTACGTTTTTTTGCTCTTCGGCAGATAGATTGTGAAAATTGGTTGACGTAGTGAAATCATCTAATGCGGTTACAAATTTGGTGCGGTCGGTTTCGTTATATACTTCAAAAATCAACTCTTCAATAAAGGCAGGCACGCCTGCATCTTTGGCGCCTGGGGTATCGGTTTTGGGTATTATGATTTCGGCAACTTCTGTAACTACATAAGCTTGCGCTTGTGTAAAATATTTAGGCTGCCATGCTATACCGGGAGTGGCTTTACAGCCTTTCAGTATAGCCATGATGGTAGGAGCCGAAACAACGCCTCCCATCAGGATGGCGGTACGTTTAATTACTTCTCGTCTGTTCATAATAAAGGCAGCTTACAGGTTTTGTTTTTTCATTTCTTCAACGGCATGGTTTACAGCGCGTGCGGTAAACGCCATATAGGTTAATGATGGATTTACACATGATGCGGACGTCATAAACGAACCATCGGTAACAAAAACATTTTTGCAGGCATGCACCTGGTTCCATTTGTTTAATACCGAGGTTTTCGGGTCTTTGCCCATTCGTGCAGTACCCATTTCGTGTATGCCCAGACCAATGCCGTGCGAGTTGGGGTTATCAAACGTGTGCACATTTTTAAAGCCGGCAGCATCTAACATTTCGGCAGCATCGGCAGCTATGTCTTTGCGCATTTTGAAGTCGTTCTCCTTAAACTCGGTGTCGAACAGCAGGGTGGGCAGCCCGTACTTGTCTTTCTTATCGGGGTTAATGGTAACACGGTTGCTGTGGTCGGGCAGAATTTCTCCAAAGCCTGTCATGCCAAAGCTCCATTTGCCGGGCGTGGTAGCGGCTTCTTTCAAATCAGCGCCAATGCTGGCTTCACTCACCAGTCGCCACCAGCCCTGCCGGCTTGCGCCACCCTGGTAACCAAACCCGCGCAGGTAATCGCGCTTGTCGTTGCCAATGTTACGGTAGCGCGGAATGTAAATGCCGTTAGCCCTTCTTCCAAAGTAATAAACATCGTCAAAGCCTTCCACTTGAGCACTTGCGCCTGAACCAAGGTGGTGATCCATGATGTTGCAACCCAACTCGCCACTGTCGTTGCCAAAACCGTTGGGGAACCGGTTTGAAATTGAGTTGAGCATAATATAGGTCGAGCCCATCGTGGAAGCGCACAGGAAAATAACCCGTGCGTAAAACTCATGTTGCTCGCCAGTTTCGGCATCCAGCACTTTTACACCGGTTGCCTTTCCTTTTTGTTCATCGTAAATCAACTCGTATACAATAGAGTTGGCGCGCAAGGTCATGTTGCCGGTGGCTGCTGCTGCCGGAAGGGTAGCGGAGTTGCTGCTGAAATACGCGCCATACGGACAACCCCTGCTGCACAGGTTCCGGTATTGGCAGGTGCCGCGCTGCGGACTTTTATTATGTGCCAACGGGCCTGCAAGGTTTGCTACACGGCCAATGGTTAAGGTTCGTCCGAACTTATCCATCATCGATTTTTTCAGTTCCTTCTCAACGCAATTCAACTCCATCGGCTCAATGAATTTGCTGTCGGGAAGCTGTGGCAATCCTTCGGCTTGGCCGCTTATACCAACAAACGTTTCAACATGGTCGTACCAGGGCGCGAGATCTTTATACCGAACAGGCCAATCTACACCAACACCATCTTTGGCATTGGCTTCAAAGTCGATTTCGCTGAAGCGGTAGCTTTGCCGTCCCCACATAATCGACCGGCCGCCCACATGGTAGCCGCGCATCCAGTCGAAGCGTTTTCCTTCTTTTTCGTAGTATGGATTTTCAAGGTCGTTAACAAACCAGTGCTTGGTAGATTGCCGGATGGTGTACCCCGTTCTGTTTTGAACGCCCTGTTTCTCAAGGTCTTCGGCAGTGGGGCGGTCTCCGTAAGGAAGCTCCCACGGCTCTTTGGTGGCTGTCGGGTAATTCGGGTGCTGAACATCGCGGCCGCGCTCCAGCACTAATGTTTTTAATCCATTCTCGGTGAGTTCTTTAGCGGCCCATCCGCCACTTATGCCGGTTCCGACAACAATGGCATCATAGGTGTTTTCCTGTACAGCTTTAACGTTCAAATACATAGCGGTTTAGATTTGCGAAACAAGTAAATATAAAGGAACAGTTTGTTTAAAAATATTTTTTTGAAGGTAAATGAAGGTGATTTCTGGTTTTCGGTAAGAAATAACTGCAATCGTTTGCATGAAATTTTGCAGGGCGGAATAATTGCCACAACCAATCATTCCTTATCTTTCAGAATGCTCAGAATTACTCTTATTTTAGTCGCAATTGTTGTTATTTCCTGTGGCAGGCAGAAAGAACAAATCCCTGCTGTTCCAGCTATGAAGACGGACTCCCGGAAGGTAATTATTTACCAGGTAATGACACGCCTTTTTGGAAACAAGCAAACCCTGAACAAGCCTTACGGAACCCTGGGGGAAAACGGTGTCGGGAAATTTGCCGATATAAACGACAAGGCATTGCAGGCGATAAAAGAAATGGGCATTACCCATGTTTGGTACACGGGCGTAATTGAACATGGCGTAATTACGGATTATACCCGGTATGGTATACCCCTTGACGATGCCGATGTGGTGAAAGGCAGGGCAGGGTCGCCTTATGCTATTAAAGATTACTACGATGTAAATCCTGACCTGGCGAATAACATTCCCGACAGGATGAAAGAATTTGAAGCGTTGATTGAGCGCACCCATAAGCACGGTATGAGCGTGTTGATTGATTTTGTGCCCAATCACGTTGCGCGGGCGTACAAATCGGATGCAAAACCTAAAGGCGTAATTGATTTGGGCGAGTTTGATGATAATACCGTTCGGTTTAAACCAGGTAACAACTTTTACTATTTGCCGGGGCAGTCGTTTCAGGTTCCGGCAGATTATGTTGCGCTGGGCGAAGGACATGAATTTCCTACGAAAGACGGAAAGTTTGACGAAACACCGGCCAAAGTAACCGGCAACGACCAGTTTACAGCAACGCCCGGTATAGATGAATGGTTTGAAACCATAAAACTTAACTACGGAGTTGATATTGAAAACGGAAGAACAAAACATTTTGACCCCGTGCCCGATACGTGGGTTAAGATGAAAGATATTTTAGTGTACTGGGCAGGTAAAAAAGTAGATGGCTTCCGTTGCGATATGGCCGAGATGGTTCCCGTAGAGTTTTGGCATTGGGTAATTCCGCAAGTGAAAGCGGTAAACCCGGAAATTATTTTTATTGCCGAAATTTATAATCCTGATGCGTACCGAAATTACATTGAGCAAGGCAGGTTTGATTACCTGTATGATAAAGTGTTGTTGTACGATACTCTGCGCCTGCTGATTAACAAAGAGCGCAGCACCAAAGACATTGCGGCTATTCAGCAACGATTGAACGGTATTAATGCCAACATGCTTCACTTTCTTGAAAACCACGATGAACAGCGCATTGCTTCGCGATTTTTTGCAGGCAACCCCTGGAAGGCAGCACCGGCAATGGTAATCAGCGCAACGGTTGACAGAGGGCCTGTAATGATTTACTTCGGACAGGAAGTAGGCGAGCCGGGAGAAGGAACGGAAGGATTTCAGGGTGATGATGGACGCACTACTATATTTGATTATTGGGGTGTGCCCGAACACCAGAAATGGATGAATGGCGGAGCGTTTGATGGTGCGCTGTTAAGTGAAGACCAACAGCGTTTGCGAAATTTTTATTCCACGTTGTTAACTCTTTCGGCAAAGCATGAAGCCATTGTGGAAGGTGAGTATGAAGATATTACCGCATTCAATATTGAAAATAAAAATTTTGGTGATGATGTTTTTGCCTGTGTGCGCTACACGTCCGGTAAGCGGTTGCTGATTGTGGCAGGCTTCAATGCAACACCCCGAAAGATTAACGTTTCTGTTCCGCAGGAAATCGCTGCAAAGCTTTCGCTTGATGTTGGTAAAACATACTCCTTAAAAGATATGCTGTGGCAAGGTGACGAACTTACAGTAATAGAGAATGCAGTGCAGGTTGAGTTACCTGCTTATGGCGCTTTTATATTTGAGATAGAATAGAATTAGTATATGATAACAGAAGGACAGGTGCGTGTAGTTATTGAAAATGCTCAACCGGATATTGATGGCGGTCGCTATCCTGCGAGGCGCACCGTAGGCGAACGGGTTGATGTTACAGCCGATATTTTTGCCGATGGCCACGACCATATCCGTGCCGATGTGCTTTATAAAACAACAGGCAGCAAAACATGGCAGCGTGTGCCAATGACTCACATTGGTAACGACAGTTGGGGGGCGTCATTTCATACAACAGAAAAAAAACCTTACAGCTTTACGGTTGAAGCGTGGATTGACCATTTTGAAACATGGCATGACGGCATCCTGAAAAAAATATCGGCCATGCTTGATGTGAAACTTGAGTTTCAGGAAGGCGCCCTGCTGCTGGATGAACTCGCTGCCGGAAAGAACAAGGAACTGCTGAACTATGCAAAAGGCTTTCGCGATGAGAAGAAGTACCATGATAACGTAGCTTTTGTTCAATCAGATGAGTTTGCGCAGCTTGTTCAAACGCATCCGCTTCGTAAACATGAAAGCCGCTTTGCGCGCGAACTTTCGGTTGTTGTAGAATCAAGCCGGGCGATGTTCAGTACATGGTATGAACTTTTTCCCCGGTCTGCGTCCGCTAACGGTAAGCATGGCACGTTTAAAGACGTTGTAAAATTATTGCCCCGTATTTCGGCTATGGGCTTTGATGTGTTGTACCTGCCGCCTGTTCATCCTATCGGTAAGATTAACAGGAAAGGAAAGAACAATAACGTTCGTGCAGTTGAGGAGGAACCCGGCTCGCCCTGGGCTATCGGTAGCGATGAGGGGGGACACAAATCAATTCACCCCGAATTAGGAACCCTGGAAGATTATAAACACGTAATCGCGGAAGCGAAAAAATTAAAGATTGATATTGCGCTTGACCTTGCCTTTCAATGTGCACCCGACCATCCGTATGTAAAACAACACCCCGACTGGTTTAAGCAACGGCCTGATGGTTCCATACAGTATGCCGAGAATCCGCCTAAAAAATATCAGGATATTTATCCTTTCAATTTTGAATGTGAATTGTGGCGTGAGTTGTGGGAAGAGTTAAAATCAGTTATTCTTTTTTGGATAGAACAGGGCGTAACAATTTTCAGGGTAGATAATCCCCACACCAAACCAATTCCGTTTTGGGAGTGGGTTATCGGTGAAGTGCATAAGCAACACCCGGATATAATTTTTCTGTCGGAAGCGTTCACCCGCTCGAAAATCATGTCATCGCTTGGTAAATCAGGATTTACACAATCGTACACATACTTTACCTGGCGGGTTTCCAAACAGGAATTAATGGAGTATATGAATGAACTTGTGCACGGCCCTTCGCGTAATTATTTCCGCCCTAACTTTTGGCCAAACACACCCGATATATTGCCGTATCATTTGCAGCATCAGGGCGAGAATATGTTTATCATTCGCCTTGCGCTTGCGGCAACGTTATCTTCCAACTATGGTATTTACGGGCCACCGTATGAATTTTATGAAAATAATCCTATCCCCGGAAAGGAAGAGTACTTTGATTCAGAAAAATTTGAAATCAAGCAATACGATTGGAAGCGCGTTAACCGGATGACCGATATTATTTCTTTAATCAACAAAGCACGTAAACAACACCCTGCCCTTCAGTCAACCTGGAACATTCATTTTTGTCATATTGAAGATGCATCTTTATTAGCGTATTTGAAATATACGGACGACCGTAGGGATATTATATTGATTGTGGTTAACCTCGACCAGCATAACACACATCGGGGATATTTGCAATTGCCGTTACATATTTTAAAGGTGAACGGGTATATCAACATTAAAGTGCATGATTTGATAACGGACGAACAATACACCTGGACACAGGAATGGAATTATGTTGAGTTGAATCCGCATAAAATTCCCTTTCACCTATTTAAAGTAGAAATCCACGAATCTCAAATGTGAAATGAGCGCAGCATCAAAAAAATATGACCCAACCTGGTTTAAAGATGCAATCTTTTATGAATTGTCTGTGCGCGCTTTTTACGATAGTAATGGCGATGGTATTGGAGACTTTAACGGGTTGATAGAAAAACTTGATTACCTGGAAGATTTAGGTGTAACGGCATTATGGTTATTGCCGTTTTATCCTTCGCCATTAAAAGATGATGGCTATGACGTAACCGACCATTACGATGTGCATCCTGATTTCGGTACGCTGGCCGATTTCAAAATCTTTTTAAAAGAAGCACATGCACGGGGCATTAAGGTAGTAACGGAGTTTGCCCTTAATCATACGTCCGACCAGCACCCCTGGTTTAAACGTGCGCGAAAAGCCAAAGCCGGGTCGCGCTATCGCGAATTTTATGTGTGGAGTAATACACCTGATAAATATAAAGAAGCGCGGTTGATTGTTCAGAGCGATGAAGCATCGAACTGGTCGTGGGATAATGAAGCAAAAGACTACTACTGGCATCGATTTTACCGGCATCAACCAGAGTTGAATTACGATAACCCCGAAGTGCAGATGGAGATGATTAAGATTATCGACTTCTGGATGAAACTTGGTGTTGATGGATTTCGCCTGGCGTCCGTTCCGTTTCTGTTTGAAGAAGAAGGAACAAGTTGTGAAAACCTTCCGCAAACACATGCCTTTTTAAAACGCATACGCGCGCATATCGACAAACATTATAAAGACAGGGTGTTGATGGCGGAAGCAAACCTGTGGCCCGAAGATGCCGCTGCGTACTTCGGCAACGGGCAGGAGTGCCACATGAATTTTAATTACCCGTTAATGCCGCGATTGTTTCTCGGCCTGCGCACGGAAGACAGTTATCCCATTGTAGATATATTAGAGCAAACCCCGGTTACTCCGCCAAATTGCCAATGGGCTTTGTTTTTGCGCAACCACGATGAACTTGGGCTTGAAATGGTTACCGAAGAAGAAAAGGATTATCTGCTTAAAGCGTATGCCACAGACCCGCACACAAAATACAATGCAGGTATCCGCAGGCGATTGGCGCCCTTGTTAAAAAATGACAGAAGAAAGATTGAATTACTGTACACGATTTTGTTTTCGTTGCCGGGCACACCGGTGTTATACTATGGCGATGAAATCGGAATGGGTGATAACGTTTACTTAGGCGACCGCTTCGGGGTGCGAACGCCTATGCAGTGGAACATGAACCTGAATGCCGGTTTTTCTAACGCTAACCCGCAACAACTTTACTTGCCGGTAATCACCGACCCGGTTTATCGCTACGAATCCGTTAACGTGGCTACGCAGGATGATAATACTTCATCGTTACTCTGGTGGCTGCGCCAGGTAGTAGCCATGCGCAAACGCCTGAGTGTTTTCGGTAGGGGAGATATGAAGTTTATCGACAGCACAAATAATAAAGTGTTGTGTTTTTTGCGCTCGCACGATAAACAGCAAATTATTTTGGTGGCTAACCTTTCGCAGTTTTCTCAGGTTACAACATTAAACCTTGCGGAGTTTAAAGATTGCGATGTAACCGAAGTATTCAGCCAGAACCGTTTTATGAATGTGGGCGAAGGGCAATACTCCATTACCATTGGCCCTTACGGTTATTACTGGCTTCAGCTTGATACGGCAGAGAAGCGCACAAAGGCTGAGTCGGGTGGCGAGTTGCCGTTGTTCTCAACAGAACTTTCGTGGGAAAAAGTCTTTAATTCCTATAACGAAAAGCGCCAGTTTGAACGCAAGATATTGCCGCCCTTTATGAAAAAGTGTCGCTGGTTTGGTGGTAAGGCAAAAGCCATCAGTAAAATGGCTATTGAAAAAATTATCCCTGTAAAGGTGAACGGACAAACCCATTATCTGATGGTTGTTGAAGTTCACTACGTGCAGCGATTGCCTGAACTTTACTTTCTTCCGCTTATGTTTGCCCCGTCCGATACGGTTATGGAGCGCGTAGAGTATCAAGTGCAAAGTGTGGTGTGCCGTGCCGTAATTCAGGATGAAGCAGGATTTGTAATAGATAGCAGCTACGATAAGCAGTTCCGCGATTTCCTGTTGATGAATATGGACAAACGTTCACGCATCAAACTTGATGATGGCGTGCTTGAATTTAACTCCAGTGTGTTTAATAAGATTAGTATTGATGGTGATATTGACTCAAAAGTGTTGAAAGCCGATACAAGCAACACCGCTATTGTATATAACGATAAGTATTTCTTCAAGTTTTACAGGAAGCTTGAACGTGAAATCAATCCTGAACTGGAAATAATCCGTTTCCTTTCCGAACACACCAGCTTTGGTAACAGCCCGAAATATACAGGCAGTGTAGAGTTTGCCGATGCGGAAGGTAAAGTAATGGTGTTTGGGTTGTTGCAGGAAAAAGTAGAAAACCAGGGCGATGCCTGGGCAATGACAACGGATTCTGTCGGGCGTTTTTTTGAGCGGGTAATCACCAAAGCGCGTAAGGAGAAATTGCCAGGCATGATTAACAAGGCAAGCATTGCGTTTGAAGAAGCGCCTGAATTAATTCAGGAATTTATCGGGAGAGGTTTTTATGAACGCGTGGCACGTATGGGGCAGCGTACTGCCGAAATGCACCTTGCATTAGCATCCGACAGCAGTAACCCTTCCTTTGCCCCGGAATATTTTACGGCTAACTATCAACGTTCATTATATTCTTCGCTGCGCAAATTAGTGCGCGACAGGTTTAATTTGTTGGAAGAATCGCTGCCAAAACTTGCTCCGGAAATACGCGAGATGGGCAAGAAAACTCTTGGGCTGGAAAACGAAGTGTTGAATTGCTTCAAAGAAATTTACGAAGCACGCATTACTGCAATAAAAACACGCATTCATGGCGACTATCACCTGGGGCAGGTATTGTTTACCGGTAAGGATTTTACAATTATTGATTTTGAAGGTGAACCCGGTTTTTCATTCAGCGAAAGACGGTTAAAGAAAAACCCGCTGAAAGATGTTGCCGGAATGATGCGTTCTTTTCAGTATGCCGCTTTTGGAAAAATTTTGCTGAACGAAAATTATCGTGCCCGCGATATGGAGTTTCTCGAACAATGGGCTGAACAGTGGCAGCACTATGTAAGCCGGTTCTATCTCGGTGCTTATCTTGAACGAATGGGGCTTGGCAAGGAACTATCGGATGAAAACGAAATTCTTATTCGCATCTTTCTTCTTGAGAAAGCGATTTACGAACTGGGTTACGAACTCAATGGCCGTCCCGATTGGGTAGTCATTCCGCTTCGGGGTATTTTGTATCAGTTAAGCCGCTATCAGGAAGCTAAGGAAAGAGAGAAGCAAAAGAAGAAGATTAAAAAGTGAAGGAGTTTATATACAGTTAGAGAGATTAAAAATCTTTTTGTGCCTTAGTGGCAAAATTATGGTAACCATCGACTAAAATAAATAGCATGGGAAAAAGAAAAGCATCAGCCAAAAGTAAAACCGATAGCACACCAGAAGGGAACAGCTTGCTCACCGATTTTGATATTCACCTTTTCAAAACCGGTAAGCATTTTAAGTTGTATGAGAAAATGGGTTCTCATCTCACAACAATGAACGGAAAGAAAGGAACTTACTTTGCCGTGTGGGCGCCAAATGCGCGAGCTGTTTCGGTGATTGGTAATTTCAACCATTGGAGTAATGGAAAACATGCGTTGCAACCGCGTTGGGATGAGTCAGGAATATGGGAAGGGTTTTTTACCGACATAAAAAAAGGTGAAGCATACAAGTATGCCATTCACTCCAACACGGGCGACTACCTTGAAAAGGCCGACCCGTTTGCGTTGTTTTCGGAAGTGCCGCCTAAAACAGCTTCTATTGTTTGGGAAACCAACTACAAATGGAAGGATAATAAATGGCTCGACAAGCGAAAGGCAGGAGCAGGAAAACCAAAACCATATTCTGTATATGAACTGCACATGGGTTCGTGGCGAAGAAAGCATGAGGAGGGTAATCGTTCATTACGTTATGGTGAGCTTGCAAAAGAGTTGGTAGAGTATGTTCAGGAGATGGGCTTCACCCATGTTGAATTTCTGCCCGTTATGGAACACCCGTTTTTTGGCTCGTGGGGTTATCAGGTAACAGGGTATTACGCTCCTTCAAGCCGGTACGGTGCACCCGAAGATTTTATGTACCTGGTAGATTGCCTTCACCAGGCTGGTATTGGTATTATACTCGATTGGGTTCCTTCTCATTTTCCGGGCGATGAATATGGCCTGTATAAATTTGATGGCACACACTTGTACGAACATGAAGACCCGCGCAAAGGCTTTCACCCGGATTGGAAGAGCTACATTTTTAATTACGGTCGAAACGAAGTGCGCTCAATATTGATAAGCAACGCCATGTATTGGCTCGACCGTTTTCATATTGACGGCTTGCGTGTAGATGCAGTTGCGAGTATGTTGTACCTGGATTATTCGAGGAAAGAAGGGGAGTGGATACCGAATCAATATGGCGGCAGGGAAAATATTGAGTCGATTGTATTTCTGAAAGAGTTTAATGAACAGGCATACAGTCAGTTTCCTGATGTGATTACCATTGCCGAAGAGTCAACAGCATGGCCGGCAGTTTCGCGCCCTACCTATTTAGGTGGTTTGGGCTTTGGTCAGAAGTGGATGATGGGCTGGATGCACGACACGCTGAAATATTTTAAACACGATTCCGTTCATCGCAAGTATCATCAGAACGAAATCACCTTTAGCATTATGTATGCCTTTACGGAAAACTTCATGCTTCCGTTGTCGCATGATGAGGTAGTACACGGTAAAGGCTCGCTCATTGGCCGGATGCCCGGAGATGAATGGCAACGGTTTGCTAACCTAAGATTGTTGTTTGGATATATGTACACGCATCCGGGAACAAAATTGTTGTTTATGGGAGGCGAGTTCGGGCAAACTTCCGAGTGGAACCACGACCAGAGTCTTGATTGGCACTTACTTCAGTATGCACCGCATAAAGGTGTGCAGACTTTAGTAAAAGATTTGAACGCCTTGTATAAACAAGAAGCTGCCTTGTATCAATACGCATTTGAAGACCGCGGCTTTGAATGGGTTGATTATTCCGACCAGCAAAACAGCGTTATTGTTTATCAGCGCAAAGCTGAACAGAAAGAAGACCTGTTGCTGGTAGTTTGTAATTTCACACCGCAAACATTACAGCAATACCGTGTTGGTGTGCCGTATCGCGGTCAGTGGAAGGAGATTTTTAATTCAGACGAATTACAATACGGTGGAAGCGGAGTCTTGAATCAGGGTAAGTTGGTTACGTCACCAATCAAGTATCATAACCACAATAATTCAGTTAACCTCTCGTTGCCCCCGCTTGGCATTACCATAATCAAATTAGAACAGGAAGAAACGGAGTTTGAAATCGGTTCGTAATTAAAATACACAACGTTTGCAGTAGCCTTTAGAGTTTAATGGAGAAGTACATTTGTATTCACGGTCATTTTTATCAGCCGCCACGCGAAAATGCCTGGCTTGAAGTAATTGAAGTTCAGGACTCGGCTCACCCGTATCACGATTGGAATGAACGCATTTCTGCCGAATGTTATGCGCCAAACGCGGCTTCGCGTATTCTTGAAAACGGAGTAATCAAAAACATTGTTAATAATTACAGCCGCATCAGTTTTAATTTTGGGGCAACCTTACTTTCGTGGATGGAGGACAACGACCCCGAAACGTATGCCGCCATTCTGGAAGCGGATAAGGAGAGTCAGAAAATTTTTGACGGACATGGTTCTGCATTAGCCCAGGTGTATAATCACATGATTATGCCGCTGGCAAACAATCGCGATAAGCGCACACAAATTTTATGGGGCATACGCGATTTTGAATATCGGTTTGGACGCATGCCTGAAGGTATGTGGCTTGCCGAAACCGCTGTTGATACCGAAACACTCGAAGCGCTGGTTGACTATAACATCAAGTTTACTATCCTCGCACCCCGTCAGGCAAAGGCTGCTCGCAGAATTGGCGATGAAACATGGACGGAGCTTACCAACACCGGTATCAATCCGCGAAAAGCATATCAGATAAACCTTCCTTCGGGAAGAAGTATTGCTGTATTTTTTTACGATGGAGAAATTTCGCAAGGTGTTGCGTTTAATGGTTTGCTGAATGACGGAGAGAAATTTTCGGAAGCGCTAAGAAATGGTTTTGATGAGAATGACCCCGAACCGCAATTGGTAAACATTGCAACCGATGGCGAATCGTATGGTCATCATCATAAGCATGGCGATATGGCATTGGCATTTTGCTTAGACCACATTTATCGGCTCAAGCACAATCATTTAATGAATTATGCGCAGTTCCTGAAAAAGTTTCCGCCCATGTATGAAGCGCAGATACACGAAAACAGTTCGTGGAGTTGTGTGCATGGTGTTGAACGCTGGCGTAGCGATTGCGGGTGTAATTCGGGGGGTAATGCGTATTGGAATCAAAAATGGAGGCAGCCATTACGCGAAGCATTGGATTGGCTTCGCGATAAGCTGACAGCAATTTATGAACAAGAAGCCTCTGCAATACTGAAAGACCCCTGGAAAGCCCGCGATGAATACATTAACGTTATCCTGAAACGGAATGATGTTACCATTCGCAGGTTTTTAAAAGACCATTGTAGTAAAGTGGTGGAGCAAAACGCGGTGTTCCGCTTATTGGAAATGCAGCGTAATTCCTTGTTGATGTACACAAGTTGTGGTTGGTTTTTCGATGAAGTTTCGGGTATTGAAACGGTGCAGATTTTACAGTATGCCTGCCGGGCTATACAGTTGTTGCATAAAACTGCCGGAGAAAATCTTGAAGAAGAATTTATCAGTCGCCTGGCGCAGGCGCCAAGCAATGTACCAACACTCGAAAACGCAGCGAACGTGTACAGGCGGCATGTGCTTGCTTCCAAAACCAATCTTGAACGCGTGGGCATGCACTATGCAGTGGCTTCGTTGTTTGAAGAAGACCCGGAGAACACACCGGTCTTTAACTACACTACCTCTACCGAATTCTTTTTGCGCAAAGAGGCAGGGGAGCAACGGCTTTCATTGGGCATAACCCGTGTGCAATCAAACGTTACCCGTTCAGAAAGGCGCATGGCCTTTGCGGTGGTGTATATGGGCAAGCATAATATTATAGGCAACCTGAAATTAGATATGCCGCCTGAAGATTTTGAAAGTATGAAGTTTAGGGTGGTTACGGCATTTGATGAAAGCCGCCTTGGCGATGTTATTTCTACCATGCAGACTTTCTTTGGCGATGATCGCTACACACTTTGGCATTTGTTTAAAGATGAAAAGCGTAAGGTGCTCGATATGATTACCACACAAAGTATGCGCGAACTGGAAGAATCCTTCCGAAGAATTTATAACCGCGATTACCCGTTGGTAAATGCGTTGTCGAATAATGATATTCCTATTCCCCGCGCTTATACCGCTACGTTCGAGTATGTGTTAAATGCTGATTTGGTTAATTGTTTCCAACCGGAGCGAATCAACGTAAAAGACCTTGAACGCATTATTGGTGAAATGGCAAAGTGGGAGCTAAACATTGAAGACCCCGATACGGTGGAACGCCTGGCAGGTGAAAGTATCTTTAAAGAATTACGAAGAATAAGTGCCGAGCGCAGCAATGTAAAACGCATCGAGCGGTTAAACCGCGTATTTCCTTTACTGCAACAGTTTAAGCTTGAGCCGATACTGTATAAAAGCCAGAATTTATATTTTGAGATTTCGCAAGGCAGCAACGACTCCAACACGCTAAAGCCTGATTGGAAAAGCCAGTTTAAGAAACTGGGTGAAAACCTTAACGTGAAGGTGGCGAATTGAATTTACATCATAGGCAACGAAACGTTCGCAACCTGAATTACTTCATGCCCTTCAGGGATATGAATGGGTTGCTTGCTTTTAGCGTATAGCACAAATCCTTTGTAGGATGTGAGGTAGAGATGCGATTTTGAAATAACCCCGGTTTTAGATTGTATCACCAATAGCCCCTTGTTCTCGTTCAATATTTTTCTGAAATCGGCTTCTTCAATCTTTATAAATGCGCCCGTCATTCGCTGGGCGTTTTGCTGCATGATGAGGGTGGTGTGAACAGGAGATGCCATAGGAAGGGTGGTCAGATAGAAATTTGATTTTTTTCTTCGAGGTGATTCCACACCAAGCTACTTGCACCTAAGATGGGCGCTGCCTGGTTTTGCAAACCGGAGGGAAGTATTTTTACTTTTCCACGAAACAGCGGCATCAGGTTTACTTCCATGTGCTTGATGGTGGGTTTGAAAATCAAATCACCGGCAAGGGAAAGTCCGCCAAATAAAAAGATAGCTTCCGGGTCGGTATGGGCTACGGTTTCGGCAAGTTTGGTACCTAATATTCTCCCTGAATATTCAAAAGCTTCGCGGGCTATAATATCACCACGGATGGCGGCTTCGGTTATCATTTTTGTGTTCAAGTCATCAAAACTTATTCCGCGCAGCTCGCTGGGCTCTAAGTGGTCGGCTAATAATTTATATACCGAACGTTTAATGCCCGTTGCCGAAACGTAGGTTTCAAGACAACCGCGCTTGCCGCAATTGCAATACCGCCCGGCATAGTTTACGGTGGTGTGGCCAAGCTCACCGGCAATGCCGTGTTTTCCGTTAACTAATTTTCCGTTAGAAACTATTCCGCTTCCCAACCCGGTGCCAAGTGTTATAACAATAAAGTCTTTCATGTTGCGGGCAGCGCCATAAACCATCTCACCGACTGCGGCAGCATTGGCATCGTTGGTAACCAGCACCGGCACGCCCAACGGTTTTGATAACATTTCGGCTAATGGTATAATGCCCTTCCACTTTAAGTTAGTGGCATGTTCAATGGTGCCTTTGTAGTAGTTGCCATTGGCAGCGCCCACGCCAATACCCACAAGGTTATACGAACCGTCAAGTCCGGCAATGGCATCGCGTATTGCCTTTACAAGGTCATTAATCAAATCAGAAAACTCTTCGTGTTGCTGTGTTTTAATACTGTCGTGAAACAATACATTCCCGGCACGGTCAACCACACCAAATTTAGTGTTGGTTCCGCCAATGTCGATACCTACGGTTACTTCCTTCATCAGATAGATAGAATTTTAGCGATACGAATCATGTCTAAGTCAATTTCATGACGCCTGTTCATAACCGAGTCGAACAGGTTATACACTATTTTATTATCCCGCACGCCAACCATCGCATCCGACTGGCCATTCAATATGCCTTCTACAGCAGCCACACCAAGTTTGCTGGCAAGAACGCGGTCGAAGTAAGTAGGGGAACCGCCACGTTGCAGGTGACCGAGTACGGTTACTTTTATATCGAAATAGTCGGTGCGTTCGGCAACTTTGCGCGCAATTTCATCAGCGCTGCCAACTTTCGAGCCTTCTGCAATCACTACAAGGTTTGAACGCTTGTTGGTAATTTCTCCGGCAGTAAGCAATTCATATACTTTATCAAACGAGGTTTCGCTTTCAGGAATGATGATGGCGCCTGCGCCACCGGCAATGCCGCTGTAAAGTGCAATGTATCCCGAATTTCGCCCCATTACTTCGATGAAGAACAACCGGTTGTGTGAAAGAGCCGTATCCCTGATTTTATCAATCGCGTCAACGGCTGTATTGGTTGCGGTATCAAATCCAATAGTATAATCGGTTCCGGCAATGTCGTTATCAATCGTACCCGGAATACATAGTGAAGGAAGCTGGTATTCCTGGCAAAATTTGTGAAGCCCGGTAAACGTACCATCGCCACCAATGGCAATCAGGGCGTTAATACCTTCTTTACTGAGTTGGTCGTATGCCTTTTTGCGGCCTTCCGGTGTTTTGAACTCTTCACTTCTGGCGGTTTTTAAAACAGTGCCGCCACGTTGCAGGATATTACCTACCGAGCGTGCTCCGAGTTTTACGAAGTCGCCTTCAATCATGCCTTCGTATCCGCGTGTGATACCAAAAACTTCTTTTTTATGGAAGATGGCTGTACGCACAACTGCGCGTATGGCAGCGTTCATTCCGGGGGCATCTCCGCCTGATGTGAAGACGCCTATTCGTTGAATTGTTGATGACATTGAATTGCTAAATCATCCAAAAATAGCAGTTCAGATTGATTTATTTCAACCCGATGTATTATTGGAATTTCAATCGTTTGAAATGGTTTATGAGGCCGTTTGTTGATGAATCGTGCGTGTTAACTTCATCAGCGTTGCTCAATTCGGGCAGTATTTTTTTAGCTAAGGCTTTGCCCAATTCAACACCCCATTGGTCAAAACTGAAAATGTTCCAGATAACGCCCTGCACAAAAATTTTATGTTCGTATAGTGCTATCAGGCTGCCGAGGGTATGGGGTGTTACTGCATCAACCAGTATGCTGTTGGTAGGCTTGTTGCCTTCAAACACACGGTAAGGTAAGTGAAATTTTAGCTGTTCGCGCGTTATACCGGCTGCCGTTAATTCGGCTTCTGCTTCTTCCGGTGTTTTGCCGCGCATCAACGCTTCTGTTTGGGCAAAGAAATTCGCCAACAGTTTATCGTGATGGTCGCCAACGGGGTTGTGGTTTTTTGCGGGTGCGATGAAATCGCACGGGATGAGTTTTGTGCCCTGGTGAATGAGTTGATAAAATGCGTGCTGTCCGTTTGTGCCCGGCTCGCCCCAGATGATAGGCCCCGTTTGGTAAAGTACCGGCTGCCCTTCGCGGTCAACCGACTTGCCATTGCTTTCCATATTTCCTTGCTGGAAGTAAGCGGCAAACCGGTGCAGGTATTGGTCGTACGGAAGTATGGCTTCTGATGCCGCTCCGAAAAAGTTGTTGTACCAGATGCCGAGAAGCGCGAGTATAACCGGAATATTTTTATCGAATGGTTCGTTACGGAAATGATTATCCATCGCGTGTGCGCCATCTAATAGTTTTGTAAAATTTTCAAACCCGATAGTACAGGCAATGGAAAGCCCGATTGATGACCACAACGAATAACGGCCGCCTACCCAATCCCAAAACACAAACATATTGGCCGGGTCGATACCGAAAGCTGTTACCGCTTTTTGATTGGTAGATACCGCAACAAAATGTTTGGCTACTTCTCCTGCATAGTTCGTTTTTTCAAGAAACCAACTTCGTGCAGTTTCGGCATTGGTCATGGTTTCTTGTGTGGTAAATGTTTTGGAAGCAATAATGAACAACGTGGTTTCCGGATTAACACGTTTCAGTGTTTCGGCAATGTGTGTACCGTCAACGTTCGATACAAAGTGAGGTGTAATGTTTTTCCAGTAGGGGCGGAGCGCTTCCGTAACCATGAGAGGCCCAAGGTCGGAGCCGCCAATGCCGATGTTCACGATATCCGTAATAGGCTTGCCGGTATAGCCTTTCCACTCGCCATTCAGCAACGCAGTCGAAAACTGTTCTACCTGGCTCAGCACCCGGTTCACTTCGGGCATTACGTCCTGTCCGTCAACCAATATGGGCGTGTTTGAGCGGTTGCGCAGGGCTACGTGCAACACGGGTCTGTTTTCAGTTTGATTAATAGATAGCCCCTTAAACATGGCTTCAATGGCTACAGGCAATTCCGTTTCGCGTGCCAGGTCAAGCAAAAGCTGAAGCGTTTCGGGCACGATGATATTCTTGGAGAAATCAACGAGAATGTTTTCAAAAGTGAGGCTAAATCTGCGAAAACGCTCCGGGTCATCCTGGAACAGTTCAGTCATGTGTTGCGCCTGCATGGTCAGGAAGTGCATTTCCAGGTTGCGCCAGGCTGTTGTATTAGTGGGGTTAATGTTGGGCAGCATACGTGCTTAGATTGAGTTTTAAAACAAAACCCTGTCCCAAAACAGGAACAGGGCTTTTTGTAGCGCGGGGGGGAGTTGAACCCCCGACCTTTGGGTTATGAATCCAACGCTCTAACCACCTGAGCTACCGCGCCA